>NZ_AORI01000018.1 GCF_000367765.1 Metamycoplasma auris 15026 | reverse complement strand
AGTTAATGGCATTGCCAATAGGAGCTTCATTGCCATAGATATTTATATTAGGGATTATTACATTTCTATCATCATTAGTTGTTTTATATTGATTCTTTTTAGTAATTGATTTAACCGATAAATAATAAACATAGTCATTTGAATAAAAGACTACATAAGGACGATTTAATTTCCCAAGTTTAGTAGTAATAAAATTATTATTATAATTTTTTGAAATAGGTAAGTTATTTTTACTACTTCTAACTTTAAATAATTTTCCAAACACTATTTTATTTTCCATAATAAAAATTGTATAAAAAATATAAGCATTTCTGCTTATATAGTTCTCCTATTAAAGTTATACTTTAAATTTCAATTATACAAACGATAATTATGGTTGGATAGAACCAATACCCCAATAATCAAGAAAACTATGTTTTCTATGCAATTAGTATAGCATAAATTTTGGAGTTAGTGAAATTTTTTTGTTTTTGTTTATTTTTTTATATTGTTTTATTTTTTTTAATGAAGTATATTAGAGAATTAAGCCATCATCATCTTCTAGAGTATTGTTTATTCATTCTTTATATACTCTACCTACATTCTTTATATACTCTACCTATTAATAATTTACTCATATTAGAAATTATAGTACAAAAAAGTATAGGTAATAACCTATACTTTTAGTTCTATCTCGTGATTTCGTAATCTCTAAGTCATACAGGGCCAGCTAGAACCACACTGCCAATATAGTTCTTATTAGGAACAATTTCATTTTAACATAAATTTTAGAATTAGTG
>NZ_AORI01000017.1 GCF_000367765.1 Metamycoplasma auris 15026 | reverse complement strand
AAATTTTTTTGTTTTTTTTATTAATTCAAGAATAAGTAAAAAGGCCTTCAAATAACATCATTTCACTTAAATAATGAATTTATCATCCTTAAGCAAGAAGCGCCTAAAAAGGCCTTATTTGCTTAAATAAAAGAATTCTAGAGTTCAAGACCACTCTTTTTAGTCTTCTCTTTTGTTTTTTGTTTGTTATCTTCTTTTTTTAATTCATTATTAGAAAACATATTTAACATTTCTTCATATTCTTTAGCATTATTTTCTTGTTTATTTTGTTTTTGAATCTCATTATTAAGTTCTTCTTCAGTTATCTTAAATAAATGCATAAAGTGTTTTTTAAGGGAAGAATATTCATTAGGAAGTTTAGATAATGTTTCATCTATTTTAGTTAGGGGAGTATAAAATAATTCAAAATATGTATCTATAAAGTTTATTGCGTCAGTTTTAATTTGACTATCAATCTTTTTTTCTTTTAGAAATTTAGTTTTATATTTGCTAAAACCGACTACTTGATAAAATTTAGTTTTCTTAGAATTAAGTGTGTAGCGTAATTTAGACATTACATCTTTATAAATTTTGGCATCCAATTCGACATCATTTCATTTATTGTCTACTTCAAATAGACTTTCAAAGAGGTTTCTATCCATTACATTAATTACAGAAC
>NZ_AORI01000016.1 GCF_000367765.1 Metamycoplasma auris 15026 | reverse complement strand
ATCCCAAAATTAAATAATTAGGCATGCTTATTTTTATTAATTTTTTGAAAGGTAATTTATTCATAAACATCTATGAAAAAAACAAACAAGCTTTTCTTAGCTATCGGATCACTTTCTTCTCTAGCAGCATTACCTTTAATTGCTGCAGCTTGTGATAACTCTAAAAAAGAAGAAAAGAAAAAGGAAACTGAAAGTGCTGAAAAAAATAAGAATGCTTCAGCTTCAACTACAGCACCAGCAACCCCTACTCCAAGTGCTTCATCAGCAGAAAGAGAACAAGCTGACCAACCACAAGGATCAACAACTCATAGAAAAGAATATGATCTTGGATTAAAACCTGGTGAGCTAGAAGATCTAGTTAATGCCATTTCAACTGATAGAAAAGAAAATATAGAAGTATCAAAAAGAAAAGTTGCTGAAACTTCATCTAGAGTTTTAGAGAATTCTGAAGCTGTAGCAAATGGTGCAGATTTTAGGGGATTAAGTAGACAACAAATTGACCATGTAGCTAGCGTCGCAGATGCTATTCTAAGAAATATTCCTGATGATGAAAACGAAGCAACCGAAGAATCTAGATAATCTTTCTAATTAAAATAAGTAATATTTGTTTTCCATATCTAATATATATAATATAAATATCAATCATTGAATTTCAAATAATAATTATTGGATAAATTAATTTATTTTATTCATACACAAATATTGGCTGCGGCCAATATTTTTCTATTTTATTTAGATTATTTAAGAGGTATAAGAAGATACTAATTTCATTATTATTTATTAATACTTATAGTTTTTATATCGTTAGGTTAAAACTTAAAAAAAAGTGTGTTTTTTGGTCAAAAATAGTGTTTTTTAGGCAATTTTTACCATTTTTCCTGGCAATTTTTACGATTTTTGACAAAAAAAAAAAAAAAGTACAATGTAATTTGAGCATATGAAATATGCTGAATTTAGTGAAAGGAAAATAAAGTAATTTATCCAATCTAATATTATGAAAAAAATAAACAAAATATTATTAGCTTTAGGTTCAGTTGCTTCATTAGCATCATTACCTTTAGTTGCTGCAAGCTGCGATGGTACTAAGGAAGAAGT
>NZ_AORI01000015.1 GCF_000367765.1 Metamycoplasma auris 15026 | reverse complement strand
TCTAATATTAGTTTACCTAGGGTTATATTAAAATAAGATAACAGTCATAGGCTGTTCTTTATTTTTTTAGGAGATTAATATAACCATGAGAGATAAAATAATAAAAAACGTATTACAGAAAATGCAATCAACATTAAATAATAGTCAATTAGACAAATTAAGAAAAATATTAGAGGTTGAATTTTCTGATTTATCGGAAATTGATAAAGATGTATATCAATTAACTAATGAAACAATATTAGAATTATTTATAAATGCCAAGAAATTAGAAGGTTGTTCTGAAAATACATTAAACTATTATGTTTCAACTATTATAGCTATGCTTAATTGCGTAGGAAAAAACGTTAATGAAATTGATACTAATGATTTAAGAAATTATTTAGCAGATTTTCAAAATGTTAAAAAATCAAGCAAAGTTACAATCGATAATATTAGAAGAATCCTTTCAAGTTTTTTTTCATGATTAGAAGACGAAAATTATATAATTAAAAGTCCAGTAAGAAGAATTAAAAAAGTTAAAACACCAACAACAATTAAAGAAACATATACTGATGAAGAACTAGAAGTAATGAGGGATAGTACTACAAATATAAGAGATTTAGCAATAATTGATATTTTAAGTTCGACTGGCATGAGAATAGGGGAATTGGTTAAATTAAATATAGAAGATATCAATTTTTATGAAAGAGAATGTGTTGTTTTAGGTAAAGGAAATAAAGAGCGAATTGTTTATTTTGATGCTAGAACCAAAATACATCTAAAAAACTATATAGATTCAAGAATTGATAAGAATAATGCGCTATTTGTTTCTATAAAATACCCTTTTAATAGAATATCAATTAATGGTATAGAAAATAGATTAAAAAAAATAGGAAATAATCTTGGCATAAAAAAAGTTCATCCCCATAAATTTAGAAGGACATTAGCAACTGTAGCTATAGATAAAGGAATGCCAATAGAACAGGTACAAAGACTTCTTGGACATGAAAAAATAGACACAACATTAAAATATGCAATGGTTAAGCAAAATAACGTAAAAGTATCACACAAAAAATATATTAGCTAGAAGGAAAATATGAAAATATATAAACTTAAAGATGTATTAGAAATAAAAACTGGTAAAGAATTTAAAAATAAATCAATAGGTTGAACTCCTGTTTATAGCTCAGGTGGTATTATTTCATATATTAATGACTATATGGTTGATTTTCCTAGTGTATTATTGCCTAGAGTAGGGACATTGGATAGTATTTTTTATGTTGATAATAAGGTTTGAGTGACTGATAATATGTATTATTCAAAGATTTATGATAATATAGTAAATCCTAAATATCTATATTTTTATTTAAAAACAATTGATTTTTCAAGTAAACATTCAAAAACAACACAACCAAAAATGACCATTCGCGATTATTATGATATAGCTATACCCATTCCAAATAAAATAAAACAAGACAGAATAGTATCTTTTTTTAATTATATTGAAAGCAAAATCGAACTTAATAA
>NZ_AORI01000014.1 GCF_000367765.1 Metamycoplasma auris 15026 | reverse complement strand
TAAGATAAACGATAATTTAGTTTTGCAAATACTTAAAATCTATGAAAATTGATTTATAAAATTTAATTTCCCAAATAAAAATGGAAAACCATTCAAAATTAATGGTGGACAGTTCGCCTTTAATGAACTAGTAAATAGCGAAATACCTATAAACTGAAAAATTGAATCACTATTTAAAAATGGTCTTTCTAAAATATTACCTTCCGGAATAAATGAATTCAATAATAAAAAAATTTATTATGAAACTAGAAAAGTACAAAATTTAGATATCAAATATGGTGAGGAAACAACCTATAATAGTAGAAAAAGCAGAGCAAATATGCAACCTATCGTTAATTCAGTATGATTTGCAAAAATGAAGAATAGTGTAAAACATTTATTTGTAACAGAAAATATGCATTTCATGTTAAATAACGGAATATTATCTACAGGTTTTTGTGGTTTAAAATGTAGTGATATTTCATTTGAATATATTTCATCATTTATCTTGAATCCTAACTTTGAACTTCAAAAGAATAATATTTCTCATGGAGCAACTCAACAATCTATTAACAATGAAGATTTGATAAATATAAAACTTATAATTCCAGATGACAATACATTACTAAAATATCATAGGATTACAAAACCACTCTTCTCTAAAATTACTGGAATTATTTGTGAGAATAGAATATTGATTGAATTAAAAGACAAATTATTACCTTTACTTATGAATGGCCAAGTTACTATAGAAGATTAATAAACTAAATTATCGTTTATTTTA
>NZ_AORI01000013.1 GCF_000367765.1 Metamycoplasma auris 15026 | reverse complement strand
GAAAAATTTGTAATTTTCTTAAAAAAATGTTCAATTTAATATTAAAACACTGATTTTGGCAGAATGCAACTCCAAAATTGGTGTTTTTTTTAATATTTTTTATTGGTTTTTATAATCAAAAAAAGCTTTAAAATGTTAAAATATATATGTAAAGGCTATATTTAAAATAGAGGTAAATATGAGTTTAATCCCTGAACATATTAAAAAAGTTAAAAGACCTGAAAAAACTGAAATTCGTTTGTATGGAGACAAGTATAGAGTAGTTCCATACATAAGTTATTGAGACAAACAAAAGAAGAGACCAGCTAAAAAGTCTCTTCCTTATATTGGTTCAATAGTTGAAATAAATGGTGAATTTGTATATGTCGAAGATCCTAAAAGAGCAAGAGAAGATATAGCTCCAATAAAGACTTATGGTAACTATAAATTCCTTGATAACTTAGCTAAAGATATCAGAGATGATCTTATAAAATTTTTTGGACCTGATACAGGACTAAAAATATATGTTTATTCATTACTTGGAATTCTATTTGAAAATAGATATGAATGATTCCAAGATAATTATTATCATAGCTTTATTTCTGAAGATTACCCTAATATAGCTGTTTCTAAAAATAGTGTTGCTAGTTTTATAAAAGAGCTTGGAACCTATGATTCTCTTAATAAAGAATTCCTAATCCAAAGAATTAAAAATCATGAAATTTTAATCTTTGATGGTACTACATTTGTTAATGATGGAAATAATGAATTTTCTGAATATGGAAGAAATTATAAAAAGACAAAAAGAAAGCAAATTAACAAAATCAAGGTATACGATCTTAATAATTTAGAACCTGTTTATTCGGAAGTAATTCCTGGAAATGTCATTGATAAACAGGCATTTATCTCAGTTTTAGGTAAATTTAACCTTAAAAATACAGTAATTATCATTGATAAAGGCTTTAATTCAGAAGAAAACATTAATTACCTTTTAGAAAATAACATTAAGTTTATTATGCCTTTAAATGACAATTCAAAAATGCTTAAGAGTTTGATTTCTAAGAGTTCATTTGATACAACTTTTAAGTTTGAAGACAAATTTATTAAGGCCTTTAAGGTTAATGAATTAGACCAATTTTTGTATTGCTATAAAGACCCTTTTATAGCAGCAGTTCAAGAAAATAATTATCTAGCAAATATACACAGAAATAAAGAAGGTTATACTCTAGAAAAAAACGAAGAGCGCAGCAAATATTCAGGAATTATTACAATGAGATCTAATTGTAATTTCGATATTGAAAAACCTTATTTTATGTACAAGCAAAGATGATTAATTGAAACAAATATAAGACTTCAAAAAACTTCGCTTGATGAAGATGCAATTAGAAAACATGATCTAAAAACAATATTAGGACATGATTTCATAATCCAAATTCAGATGATTATTTATTCAAGAATTTTGAAAGTAATTAATGAACATGAAACTCTAAAGGGAATGTCAATAGAAAGATTTCTTGATGAATTATCAAAGACCTATAAGACATATCGTAATGGAAAATGAACTACTAGTATATCGACAAAGAAGAAAGAGCAGCTTCTAAAAGAATTAAAAATTAGTATCTCATAATTAAAACATATGCGTTATTATTGGGAAATTACTA
>NZ_AORI01000012.1 GCF_000367765.1 Metamycoplasma auris 15026 | reverse complement strand
ATTATAATCTATTTCCTTATCATTTTCTTTTTCTAATTTAGCAGCTGCTGCTGAGACTAAAGTAAGATTTTTGTTTAGTTTTTTAATATAATTGACACGAATATCATCATCAAATAATAATTTAGTGTTGTCTGAAGAAGACACAAGATGGTCGATTAATTTTATTTCTTCATCTGCTAATTTCATAGCTTTGTTTTCTTCTTCTTTATTTATTTTTGCTGAAATTCAGCCAAGATCTTCTCCGGTTGGACTATCTATAAAAATAGAATCTCAAGTAGCTTTTCTATTTTCAGGTTTTTTTGGAGCTGGGGTAGGAGTAATAGGAGTAGGTGTAGGAGTAACAGGAGCAGGAGTTATTGGGTCTGATGGAGTTGGTGTTGGGTTATTTTGGTCTCCAGGAGTAGTTCCAGAAGTATCCTTATGTGCTTCCTCAACTTTTTTCTTTAACTCTTCTAATGCTTTCTTAAATTCTTCAGGTTTTTTTAGTGTTTTTTCATCTTTTTTTGCTTCTTCAAGAAGTTTTTCTAATGCTTGTTTTTGTTGTGGTTTTAGTTTTCCTTCAGTTTTTAATTCAGCTTCTAATTTAGCAATTTCAGCCCTAAATTCTTTCTTTTCGTTAGATATTTTTTCCCCACATGAAATTGCTAAAAATGGGGTTGTTACTGTTGCAACACTTGTTGCGCTTAATAATAATGCAAGACTTTTTTTCATTTTATTTTCTTATTTTCTTATCTTCCTAATTTAACTTTTTATCTATATCATTTTTATTTTATTGGATAAAGCAAAAAAAAAAAAAAAAAGCAAAAATTCCATTTAAAACAAAGTTTAAAGGCTTAATTTATGCTGAAAGTGCATTAAAAAATGTGAGAATTAACTTACTTTACACTAGTTATTTTGATTTATCAACAAAAATACTTTTGTTAGTTATATAACTAATTTAAATTAATTCCTAGCTGTTTTAAATTTAGTTAAAGACAAAAAATAATGTTGCTACTTGATTTTTTACTTAAGGGTTTTTGGCTACATAATTATTTAAAATATGTTTTTTAAAATTAAATTCAGATATATAACTAAGAATAAATAGCTTACTTATAAATTTCATTTTTAAAAAGAGCTTCAATAATGCTATTTCCAATTGCTTTTGCTAAATTAACAGGAACTCCGTTGCCAATTTGGCGATATTGACTAGCAATGCTGCCAAAAAATTGTCATTCATCAGGAAAAGATTGAATTCTAGCTGTTTCTCTAATTGTAAGAGGTCTTGTTTCAATTGGATGGCATCTTTCAGTTTGTTTCATTTGCGGAGTTGTTAGAATTGTTAGACTAGGTTCTTCTAAACTAAGTCTTCGCAAAATTCCAGTTCTACCTCCTGCCATATTTCAAGTGCTTTTCATATATTCTTTAGATATTTTTGGATCAATATCTCTTCAACAGCCTCCTGGAGGTACTAGTTTAAAAATATCTTCTTTAGTTTTAGAATATTTTGCCCCTTCACTTTTTGGAACATCTAATAAAATATCTTTTAAAAGTAATTTTGTCTTATTTTCCTTTGGAAAACTAAAGTTGATTTTATCTGCTAAGTCATTTCTTATTCCAATAACAATAAGACGCTCTCTTTTTTGGGCAACATTATAATCAAAAGCATTTAGTACCTTATAGGTAATTTGATAGTTTTGTTCCTTAAATACTTGGCAAATTGTTTCAAAAGTTTTACCTTTATTATGTGATAACATTCCTTTAACATTTTCAAATAAAAACATTTTAGGTTGCAGTTTTTTTAAAAAAAGTGCATAGTAATAAAACAGCGTTCCTCTTGTATCTTCAAGACCAAGACGTTTCCCTGCATAACTAAAACTTTGGCAAGGAGCCCCACCAGATAATAAATCTAGTTCATATTTTTTTATATTGAATTCTTCTTCTAGATCATTAAGAGCAATTTTTCTTATATCTTGCTCATAAACATTTCAATTTGAGCGGTTATTTTTTAAAGTTTGGCATGCATCCTTATTAAATTCAACTAGCCCAATATGATTAAAACCAGCTTTTTCTAGTCCAAGTGCAAGTCCACCGGCTCCTGCAAAAAGTTCAATACTTTTAAATGCCATTATCTTTTTGTCTCCTTTTACCTATATGCATTTTAGAACATAAAAAAACTTGTTTTGTTATTTTAAAGAAAAATTGAAGAAAAAAGAATGAAAACAAGTTTTTAATTTAGCTATTATAAAATATGTTTTTAGTATTTAGTTGTTTAAAGCAATTAAAGAAAAAAATAAGCAATTAACTAAAAGTTTATTTTGAATAACCAAAATTAAAAATTAAAAAAATCTTTATGAATTAATTTCTAATTTTATATTAATATAAAAGTGTTTGTATTATAATATAAACGCTTTAATAGCAATAAGTAGATGCATTTCTCACCTAAGTGATTTTTTGCTGGGTTTAGCTACACATAAAGAACTTTTTTATCTTGTAGTTTTGGAGAAGTGGTCGAAGTCCACTTTTTTATTTATTTTTAAGGAGGAAGTTATACCAAAAGATAACTCAAACTTTGCAAACACCCAAAGTAAAAGACCCAAATCAGAACATGTAATAAACAACGAAATTCCTTATAAGAAAGTCTTTGTTTTAGGTCCTGATAATGAAAAAATTGGTGTTCTAACAAAAGAAGAAGCTCTTGAACAAGCAAAAGAAAATAAGATGGATCTTGTTCTTATTTCTATTGAAAACAATAAGCCAATAGCAAGAATTATGGATTATGGTAAATTCAAATATGATAAGAAAAAGAAACAAAAAATTATTAAAGAAAAACAATCAGTAACCATTAATCGGGAAATTAGATTAACTCCTTTAATTGGTCAACATGATTTGGAAACCAAAGCTAAAAAAGCTCGTGAGTTTATTTTAGAAGGTAACCGGGTAAAAATTTCTGTCAAATTCAGAGGAAGAGAAAGAAGTCGAACCGAACTTGGTGAAGAAATTCTTAATAAGTTTTTTGCTTTAGTAGAAGACGTTGCAAAGATAACAAAAGAAGCTACTTTAGTTAACGATCGTTTTCTAGATATGTATTTAGAAAAAGATAAGAAAAAAGTTGGCAATTTGAATAATAAAGATAACTAAACTTCCAAATAAACAAGGAGATATTAAAAAAATGCCAAAAATGAAAACCAAAAGTGGTTTGAAAAAAAGAATTAAAATTACAGCCACTGGTAAAGTAAAAAGAGGTAATGCATACCGTTCACATTTAGCACAAAATAAAACAACAAAGCAAAAACGTCAATCTCGTAAATTATCAATGCTTTCAGCATCAGATTTCAAAAGATATAAAGAACTAATTTAATTTTAGGAAGGATAAAACATGCGTACAAGAGGCGGAATTGTTACAAGAAGAAGACGTGCAAAATGAATAAAGCTAGCTAAAGGTTACTGAGGACATAAATCAATTGGTTACAAAGTAGCTAAGCAAGCAGTTGTTAAATCATGAACATATGCATTTAGAGACAGAAAACAAGTTAAACGTGAATTTAGAAAGCTATGAATTGCACGGATTAATGCAGCAGCTAGAACAAATGGTATTACATATTCAAGATTAATTGAAGGGCTTAAGAAAGCAAATATTAATATTAATAGAAAAATGCTATCTGAATTAGCAATCAATTATCCTGAATCATTTGCTTCAATTGTTGAATTAGCTAAAAAATAACTGTCTACAACTCTAAAGAAAAAAAGAAAACTAGGACTTGCGAGGCCTAGTTTTTATTTAGTTATTTTTCGAATTTCCCTTCTAAAATTTAGACTTATCAATATTTCATTTTTTACTTACTTTGTCTAAAAATTGATAGTTTATATCTTTAAACATGTTATATACATTTAGGTTTTTGTTAATTGTCCAATTTTCTAAATTTTGTTTAAATTCTTTTGCATCTGAAAACATTAAAGACATTACTTTAACTTTTTTAACATTTCATCTATCAATTTTTCCATTGAATTTAGAAGCTTCATGGAACATTGATTCCATATCAATAACATTACCTGTATTTCAATCATTTAAATCTTGATTGAATGAAGCAGCTCCAGCAAACATATCACCCATTTGAGTTACACTTGAAACATTTCAGTTATTTAGAGGCTTATCGAATTTTTCAGCAGCATCAAATAAACCAGCCATATTTTTTACATTTCTTGTATCTCATTTTGAAATGTCTTGATTAAATTTTTTAGCATAGGCAAACATTTCTGAAATACTTGAAACGTTTTTAAGATCTCATAGATTTAGATTTTCAATACTTTCAGATTCTGAATATTTGAATGTTTCACTTAAACTTTGAATTTTAAGAGGAAGATTTTTTGGAACTGAAACTGTATATTTAGGCATAGTGCTTATTTTTACTTGCTTATTTCCATTTTTTAAAGGATCTTCTAATGAGTAACCGATTTGTGT
The DNA here is from genome assembly GCF_000367765.1 of Metamycoplasma auris 15026. Classification (GTDB taxonomy): domain Bacteria; phylum Bacillota_I; class Bacilli_A; order Mycoplasmatales; family Metamycoplasmataceae; genus Metamycoplasma; species Metamycoplasma auris_A. The sequence continues at coordinate 123,802 of NZ_AORI01000012.1, read as the reverse complement.
TACAACCACTTTTTTCATCATTCTATTTAAAGTCTCAAAGGTTTTTTCTTTGTGTTCAATAATGGTTTTTTTACTATCTTCACTTAAGTAATATTTTGTGGGAACAAAAGTATCAACTTTTCCTAATGTAACATCAAAAATATGGTTACCAAGTCTAAGAGTTATTTTATTTTTTCCACCATTTTCATCTTTTAGTAAGTGTCTATTTGCATATCTTTTGTGACGAAGGAAAAGATTTTCGATTTTCTTTTCTTTAGCATAAACTGAAATTTGGTCTACAAAATCTTTGAAAGTATGAAATGTTGCAAATGAATCTTTATACTCAGCAACAATTTTTTTGACTTCCTCAGCATTTTTCTTATTTAATTTTCTTGTTTCTGCATTTTCTTCTACTTCTTTATAATCAGCATTATCTCTTCCAATATCTAGACCAGATGGACTATCATTTCAAAGTGAATCTCAACTTCTTTTTTGTTCCTTGTTTCCTTCACCATTTTCTGCTTCATCACCTTGCATCTTATCATCTTCAACTTTTTTAGTTTTACAAGAAGCAGCAACTAAAGGTAAAAACAAAACTGAACTAAATAAACCTGAAATAATTTTAATTTTCTTATTCATAATTCATAATTCCTTTCATATATGTTTTGATTTATTAATTTTTATTTTAGATTATAAAAAGGTATATAAAAAGTGGAGTAAAATTTATTCTAATTATTTTAGCATATATATAGCTAATATATAAGCTATTTTTTTATAAATAAACTACTATGTCATTTTTGAATTAAAAAAAGTTATGAATGGAATTAAAAATAAAAAAATGAAAAAAAGGACAAAAATAGGACTAGGAATTGGAATTAGTAGTGCACTTATTTTAAGTGCTGCTGCGCTAGCTGTTGTTTTGCTAACTAAAAAAAGCAATAGCTCAAGAAAAATTAATATTAATAATATAAATAATAGAAACATTGATAATAAGAATAATAAAATCCCAAATGATGCAAGTAATAAAAGAGATGTATCTGAAGAAAATAAAAACATTATTAATGAAGCTAACAATACTTCTTTAAATAGCGATACTAAAATTATTGAAACAAAATTGGATACCAATATTCCAAATAATAAAGAAAATGTTGCCATTAATTATGCTATCAATGTGAATTTAATGCTAGATCCACTAAAAAAAGAAATTGCGAATCTAGAAGATAAAAAGAAAGAATTGGATACATTTTTTAAAAATAGTAATAATGGAAATTTAGATTATTGAAGAAATAAGTTTCTTGAAGCTTCAAAACAATATCATTACTATGAAATTTTGTTATACAAACTTCTTAAATATAAAAATAACTTATCAGAGTTTTTTAAACAACTAGAAGAAAAGTTATTTGGTGAATGACTTAAGGCATCTAAAAGAGTGGATGAAGCTTCTGAAAAGATTAATAAATTATGATCTGATAAGGATAGCAAAAAAGAAGAAATAGAAAAACTTTGGGATGATAGAAATCGCAATTATTCTTTTATAGATAAAGAATGAAATGAATATTCTTCCTTTAAGGTCTGAATTGCTAAGATTAAAAATGAAATTGAAGAAGCACTAAAAAAAGCTGGATTAGATGAAAATTCATCTGAAGAAGAAATTAAAAAACTTATGAATTCTTATTTAGATAAGTATCAAAAAGAAGCACAAGATGCTGAAAATAAAATTGAAGAAATTATTGCAAATGAAGAGTTATTAAGCAAAATTGATTTAGAATTGCAAAAAAATAAGGCTTTAGTTGAGTTATATAACACATATAAGAAACAATAGAGATTAATTTCTATTAAAATATTTTTTATAAATTCAAATAAACCATAATTTAATCCAATAATTCTTTAGTGAGTTTTTTAAATGGCGAAATTAAGCAGCAAAAAAATTAAATTTATCCATTTTAGTTTGATAGGAAGTATTTTGCCTATTCCTTTATTTCTTTATTCATGTGTAATAAGAAATAACAATAGAAATACTGCCAATAAAAATAATCAAGAAAATAAAAATAATTTTGATAATGCCCACATGATGGATAATCACGAAGGCAAATTACCTCATGCAGATTCTAATAAAAACCCTAAAAAAGAAATAATCAATAGGCATTTTTTAGACCTTGGAAGCCTTTTAAAGATGAATGTACGAGACATTCATCAAAAAACAGGTAACTATTTGCAAACAAACAAAGAATTTGAAGATTTTTTGCACAATAAAAATATCAATTTCATTTATGAAGATAACCAAAATTATGATAGAGATCTTGATAAACAATATTGAGAGTATGCAAAAAAATTAGGTGAATATGGCAATAAAGGTAGTAATATCTATGAAAAAAGCCAATTTTATAATCCAAGAATTCCACTTGGGCATTATTTAAAACCTCAGTATCTAGAATTATTTGCTGAAAATGAAATTCAAAATTTAAGAGCGCAAAATATTAATCTTAATGAAATAATTAAAAATAATCCGTTTGGCTATCTTCCTTCAAATTTAGCCCAACTTTTTTCTTATGCATCACTACCCTCTCTTGCTATGCTCCTAAAAATATCTAGTATTAATCAAATTAAGACAAGATGAAATGATATTAATGGGATTTTTGAACTTTTAGTTATTTCCAATAACAAAAAACATTACTTTAAGATATCTAAAGAAGATAAGATAAATGTCTCTTTAAAATCAAATATTGATTTTTATTCATATATCAATGATCGAAGCATTGAATTAAATGTCAATGTCAAGCACTGAGTTAATGACCAAAATGACGAAAGAAATCCAAATAATATAACAAAAAGGTTAACCTTTTCTAGATTTCTAGGAACAGCTTGAGTAATTGATCGTATTAAGAATGATAATGATAAAGAAAACTATGAGTTACTTCTTGGAACAAATATGCATGTATTTAATCTAAGAAATGCATTTGATAAGACCTTGCATTATGATAAGTTTTGATTACATGACAAAAAAAATGATTATTCTTGATACCAATTTCCCCCTGGTTTTTATGATGGAAGTAAAAATGCATCCTCTGAAGATAATAGAAATGATAAAAATAAACCATATTTCAAAGTTAATCGAATTAAAGAAAATAAACTTGATCTAAATTTTGGTATCTTTGAACATATTAAGGATAAATATGAAATTGGTTTTGCAGGTGCCATTGATGCATTTGATGCTTATTCTTCATATTTAAATGCCCCATATTACACTCCAAGATATAAAAACAATCACACTTATATAAAAGCAGATAAAACACCTAGTTTTGTAAAAAATAACTATAGTTATTTTGATACAAATAACTCGGGAGCTGACTTCTTAACGCTGCGTTTTAAGATTAAAAAGAATAAACTAAAAGATATTCTTCCTAAATTAGCAGAAGTAATTGAAAAACCCCAAGAAAAAGATTGGTATGTAAATTTTTCAAATAATAAATTTAGTCCGCTAAAGACCCAATTTTATGCTGGTTATTCAAAACACTGAAATCCTTTTCATAAAAAACATGCCCAATTTCGGGGCATTAAATCAGAAGGTGGCATCATTTCAACCAAAAGACGTATTATTGATGAATACTATGCAAGAGATATCTGAGTTAGATATAACCAAAAATTAAACAAAGAATATAATTCCTTTAATGATAATTGAAAAAAATATGAAACTTCTTTTATTAATAAAAATGGCAAACCAGATGCAAATGAACATGGCATGCCACTAACAACAATTGATCAATTTTCCATGTTATATACAAATATTCCTTTTGGGCATTTAAATCTTAAAGAAGGAGCATCCGGTTCTATGGTAATTGATTCTTCTTTTAATGTTATTGGTATTCTAAATACAAGAATTGAAAGTCCAGCTGGTGAATATAAGGTTATTCCATTTGGAAAAGTAATTAATGGCGCTGATGGAATTATTGTACGTGAACAAACAAATGGGATAGTGCTTTTTAAAAGTTTAGCTGATGATTATGAAGAAAAAAATAAATCTCCACATATCATTGATGGACTAAAAGAAAAATTAATTAAGGATAAACTTAAGACAATTAAGTTAAATAGTTAGTAATTAAAAAATGCAGGGATTAGCTGCATTTTTTGTTTATATTGGAGTTATAAGAGAAAAACTATTTTTTTAAAAGTTTATTTTTTTGAACATTTCATTTTGCAGCGATTTTATCAACGTAATTTTGCATTTTGTTTGCATCTTGAAATATTCCGGAAATGTTAGCTTTGTCTTTTAATTTTCATTCGCTTAAATCTTGTTCGAAGTTTTTGGCATTTCAAAAAGCCTGTTCAAATGTTATTATATTTTTAACGTCTCATTTGTCAAGATTGTCAATCTTTCTAGATTCTAGGTTAAGAAACGAAGCTAATAATGAATTGACTTTTAGTGGTAAATGGTCAGGAACTTTTGATGTATGATATGGAATTAATGTAAGATGTATATGTGATCCTTGTTTATAATACCCAAGTTGAGTTACTATAGTTTTTTTACTTTTATTATTTCCTGTAAGTATATTTTTTCAATTACGTTCTATATCATTTGTATTAGATTTATGATTATCAAAAATTTTATCATTTTCATCTTCAAAGTAATATTTAGTTACAACAGCATCTTTAAGAACTTTACCTAAGCTTACACTAAATTTTTGATTTCCTAATTGTAATTTAATTATATTTTTATTTTCGGCATTTGAATCAACATTAAGATTTTTATTTTTATCTTTTTCATCCTCTAATTTTAAATTACTAATTCCCTTTTCATTAACATATAAAGAAATTTGTTCTAGAAAATCACCTTGGGTGTGAAAAGAACCAAATGCATCTTTGTGTTCTTTAACAATTTTCTTAACTACTTCAACATTTTCTTTATCTTTTTCTTCTTCTTTTTGCTTTTTAACAGCTTCATCTTTCTCAACACTTGCCATCGCTTGTGGCATAGCATATGTTCCACCATTACCGCCATTTTCTGAAGCACTTGGTTGGTCGCCTTGTTCGCTATTAGAATGAGTAGATGAAGAATCAATCATAGTATCGGTAGTAGTTGGGGGAGTTATGCTATCATTTTGCATATTTGCATTTTCTTCAGTTGTAACACTAGAATTACCATCATTCTTAGGTTCAACTCTTTTTTTACATGAAGCTGCAATTAAAGGTAGTGAAACTAGAGAAAGTGACAAGCTAGTTAGAATTTTGATTTTCTTTTTCATGTGTTTATATTCCTTTCGTTGTTTATCACTTACACTTAATGTAAGCAAAAGTAATTGCTATTCTATGATTAATCGATAAATTCTAAAAAATTAAGATAGCAAAAATAGGGTTTTGAATTCAAAAAAATAAAATATTACTAGAAAAAACCGTTTTTTTTTTTTTTTTATAGAAAAGCACGAATTTTTAATATTTTTATGCTGAAAATGGAGATTTATTGCTGATTTTAGTTCCAAAATGGAGTTTGATGGAAGCTAAGAAATTAAGGAAAAATAACAAAAAAACATATCTATATAGGCCATTAGATATGTTTGTTACCTAGTTAGTTAGTGTTATTGTGTAAGGATATTTTTATCTTCAATGCTTCATGATTTAGCAATTTTGTCTAACTTGTTTTCTATAGCCTTAGCAGATTTGAAAGCACCTTTAACCTTAATGCCTTTTTGTATAGCTCAATTACTTAGATCTTGTGAGAAATTTGAAGCTTGTAAAAACGCATCATCTATTCTTTTAAGATTTTTAGTGTCCCATTGGTCTAAGTTTTGGATTTTGTCTGACTCAAGATTATAAAAAGAAAGATTAAGTGATTCTATTTTAAGTGGTAAATGCTTTGGAACTTCAATTGTTTTCTTTCCAACTGTAGTTAGCTTAATTCCGGTATGATCCTTATGATAACCTAATTGAGTAATAACAACTTCGTGATCTTTCATTTGAAAGCCTCAATTAGCCTCAATTTTAGTCTCTCCTCTGCCAAGGTAATTATCTTTTATATCATTAAGTTTACCTTTAACATAGTATTTTGTCACAACTGCTTTTTCCAATACTCTTCCTAGCTCTACTAGAAAATCATGTGAACCTAATTTTAATGCGATCTTATTATTGCCTTTTCCTTCTTCATCAACTGATAAATTAGTTTTTTTGTCACCTTCATTTTGAAGTTGAAGTCCACTAATTCCTTTTTCGTTAGCATAAACTGCAATTTGGTCTAAAAAATCACCTTGTGTATGGAATGCAGCAAAAGCATCTTTGTGTTCCTTAACAATTTCTTTAACTGTTTCAACATATTTTGCTTCTTTTTTAGCTATTTCATCTTCTTTAGTAGAAGCAGCAGGAGAATCACTGATCATACCATCTACATTAGCATGACCTGAATAGTTTCCACTATTACCACCATTATTGTTTGAAGAAGAGTTGCTTGAAGATGAACTATCTGATGAAGAACCTGGAGTTTCAGGAACAATAGGAGTAGGACCTACTTCAGTTTCAGCTCTTCCTTCATCCCCTTGAATATTACTATTTGAAGATTCTTCATTAATATTAGATGATGAAGAATCACTCATTTCATTGTTTATTGTTTCGTTGTGTGTGTGTGTGTGTGTGAATCCTTATTGGATAGCTCTGTATTATTCTTTGAATTATCTACTCTTTTTTTACATGAAGCAGCAATTAAAGGTAAACTAACTAAAGAAAGTGACAAGCTAGTTAGAATTTTTATTTTCTTATTCATAAGTTTATTTTCCTTTCATAAATCAGCACTTACATCTAAGTAAGTTAAATGAATTACTATTCCTAAAATTAAATAATCTAAATTAAAAACTACAAAACAATATTTTTTGAATTAATAAAAGAAATATTACTAAAAAATAAGCTTTTTTAGATGAAAAATAGGTAAGCTTGCCTTATTTCATGCGTTAAAACAACTTTCTTTTTCCTGTGAGGCATTTTTTAAAAACAAAAAAAGCGCATATCTAAAGTAAAAACTTAGATATGCATTTTTAAGTTAAGCAAATTATGATTTCTTTTTATTACTTAGATTTATGGATATATATAAGGGATACATTATTGTTATTTAGAAATACCAAAGAATTAAAAGAAATGCTTAGATTATTTTTATAGATTTTAAGGGAACTATCAATTGTCACTTTAGATTCAAAAAGCATATATTTTAATTATTTTAGTGTTAAAAGAAAAATTAGAAGGTTTTAATTTATTGAAACTTTGTTGTTTTATATCCGATAACTAAGTTTTTATTTAGAATCTTTATTGGCTTTAACTTTGAGAGGATGATTAGGTTGTTGTTTATATAAAGTTTATTTAAATTCTACTTCGAAGTAAGTTTTGCCTAGTTTTAATGGTATTTTATAATTTCCTTTTCCATCTTTATTTTCTTCTAATTTAGATTCGCCTTTTGATGGGTCTTGAAGTTGTAATCCTTGAATACCGTCTTTTGTAGCATATTCTGCTATTTCTTCAAGAATTTCTTTTAGGGTTTTAGATTTATTTAGTTTATCTTTAATGCCTCTAACTAAATTTCTAACTTTTAGGACATCTTGTACTTCGTCTCTATATTGTTGCTTTTCAGTTTCTGTAAGTATAGGCTCACTTAGAGTTGGCATTGAATATGTACCACCAGCACCACCAGCACCGCTTTCTGAAGACTTTTCTTCAGGTTTTTCAGCTTCCTTTTTTCCTTCTTCAGCATTTTCTGAAGGTTGGTCAGCTTGCATTCCGGATGTATCTGAATCATTTGTCATAGGTGTAGTATTTGGTTTACTTTCTAATGATTCATTTCGAGTTTCATTATTCTTGTCTTTTAGATTATTTTCAGGTTCACTAATCCGCTTTTTACAGGATGCTGCAATAAGCGGCAAACTAACTAGAGAAAGTGACAAGCTAGTTAGTATTTTAATTTTTTTATGCATTTATTAAAACACCCTTTCATTCCTTTTTTGTTTCAATTACCAATAAAAAGCAATTGAAACAAATAATCTTTTATTCAAAAACATTCACAAAAAAATAATACTAAAAATTTAAACGCTCAATGTTATTATTGAGGCTAAATATTGAATTTCTTTTGAAATTAAGGGAATTTTTTTGTTTAAATAAGTAAAATTGTCTTAATTTTGACCTAAAAATAAGAATAATTTAACACTAAAAAATAATGTAATTTTTCTTAGTTTCACTTCAATCAAAAATCTCTATTTTTTAGTGTTATAGATTAAATAAATTGTGCTATTATTTTTCTTAAAATTAGTGATATAAATATATTTAATAAGTAATTAATAAGCAAAGGAGGAAATAAGAGAGTTATGAAGAAAAATAAAAAGAATAATATGCAACTAGATTCCTTAAGTAACAATGTAGCTTCTGAGGAATTTAATGCTCTTTCTAACCAAATTAAAAAAAGAAAAAAAGGCAAGCAACCAGCAGGCTATAACATCAACCCTTATGGAGTGAATTTCTTAAATGTCTGAAAGAAATTTCCTAAAAAGATGCTTATGGTCTTTATTTCAGCTATTTTATATAACTTAGCTGTAGCAATTTTTTTAGGAAAAGCAGCGGCTGTAGCTACAGGGCTATCTGCAATTGTGCAAGCAGTTACTTTAACACTTTCAAAAGCTGCGCCTTATTTTGCTTATATTTATTTAGGACTAAACTTACCTTTTATCTTTATTTTTTGAAAGAAAAATTCAAGGTTGTTTATGATCCTAACAACTTATTGACTTCTATGGCAAGTAGCTTTCCAAACGCTTCTTTTAGTTCCTCAAGTATCTGATATTTTTAAACGTATTTCTATTTACTATGTTAACTGATATTCACCTGATAAAATTGGTTCTCCTAAATTTAAAAATGAATTTCGTGGCCTAATTCCATGAGAAACATATGGAGCTTATAGTAATTCATATAAGAATTTATTTAGTTGAATGAATGGAAATGTTGATAAGAATAAGATTTTATTTGATAATGCAAATTCTATTTATAACTTTAATTTATCTAATCCTCTTGAAGCTAGTGTTTCTTTGGAATTAGGAAAAATTAAATTTATTACCCAAAATCAATATTTCCAATTAGCGCATTTTAAAAGCTTAATTGAAAATGGTTATAATAACCCAACTTGGCCAATTATAGTTTATGTGGCAATTGGAGCTATTATGGCTGGAATTGCAGGAGGAATGGCTTGAAAGAATTCTGCTTCAACTTCTGGGGCTGACTTTGTTGTTTATTATTTATCAAGAGTAAAACAAAAAAGCATTGGACACATTTCTTTAATTCTTTCAATTATCTTTGGTAGTTTTGCTTTCATTTTAATTACAATCGTGGAAGCTTTGGGTGTTACTGTGGATAAACCATTTAACTTTGGAGGCTTACTACTTAGATTTTTAGGCTCTGCTTTATATGTTGTTATATATATTTCAATGCTTGAATTTATTTATCCTAAATACCGCAAGATTCGCATTGAAATCTATACAAAAGAACCTGAAAAAATTATTGCAAGATTCAAAGAAATCAATTACTGACATGGCTATAACATTGAAAAACTTGTCGGTGGTTATACTAATACTGAAACAGCTAAGATTGAAACTTATGCACTATATTTAGAACAAAGTCTAATTAGAAATGAAATTCTAATTGCTGATCCAAAAGCTTGAGTTACAATTACGCGTGTCCACAAGATTTATGGTGGTTTTGATACATCTAAAATTGAATCTTAAACAAATCTCATCTTAAAAACTTGCATGTGAAATATTTGCAAGTTTTTTATTTATAAAAAATCAATAAAAAATAAGAATTTAGCAATCAAATTTCTTATATTATGAAGTAAGAAAAGATTATTATTTTTATTCAAGTACAATTATTAATATAACGTTTAACTTTTATTAATAAAGGTTTTAATGAACTAAAAATAAGATAAAAAATAGGAAGCGATATTTTAATTAATTAAGTCTCAAGAACATGATTTTTAAATTCTTTTATGGTTTAAATCGAGTTTAGAGTAATTATTTGAAAAATAGTAATAGGAATCTAAACGTTATAAACAATATTTTTAAATTTAAAAGGAGGATTTATGGGAGCTTTTTTTAGAATGCAGCTAAAAATTTATTTTAGATTATGAAGTTCGTATATTACTCCCCTAGCAATTGGAATTTTTTATATTATTCTTATTGGTCTAATTAAGTTAGCATTAAGTGCTAATGAAGTAGATAAACTAGTAAATAGCAACAACTATGTTGAAGCAATTGGAAACTTTTGTATGATTGCTTCGTTTATTATTTGTACATTTGTGACACAAACATTTTTTTACCGTTATCGAAGAGAAGGTATTGAATATATTTTATATTCCAAACCAATTAGACGTTTTGAGATTTATTTAAGTAATGTTTTTGCTAGTATTATAGGACTACTGCTTTCTATGTTTCTTATGGGATTTACTTTTTTTATTAGTAAATTAATTGTTCCAATTGAAGCAAAACAAGCTTTAATTTCATCTTTATCATTAACATGAGCAGGACTTTTATGTGGACTGCTAGGACTTGGTATTGCTTCATTAGTCCAAAATTTTGTGGAAATGAAAGTATTTCAAATCATTGTTGGAATAATTCCAATTTTTGGCGTTTTGGTGATGAATTTTGTTAAATTTGCCCAAGGGATTAATGTAGTCAAGGTTGGCTTTAGAGTAGCTAGTAATCCAGCGCTTTTAATTCCAAATAAGGATGTAAAAGATGCTAATGATGCAGTTGATAATTTAAATAAAAGAATTGCTTCACTTGATGATTTATTAATTGTCAATGAAGGTATTGGTAATAAATTTGAAAATGATAATGAACTTATCTTTAATCCACTTGAAAAAGAATTCCAAACTAATAAAATTGATACAACTTTAGATATTATTAATAACTCAAGAAATTCTTTATATTCAAGCATCTTTTTTTTAAACTTCAAAGAATACTATTTTCCTTTAGTAACATTGCACAATAGAAGTTTACAAAATGCTAGTGTTTATGTTGATTATAATCACAAACTAAATGGCAAAGAAAACAAATACTATAGGGTTCTAGATGGAAATGGTAAGCTTAATGAAAGTACACTAAAAAAACTTAAAGAAAAATATAGCTTAGATTTAAAAAAACAAATTCTTTTTAAGACTAATAATGGCGATGTTTTTGCTTTAAGTTACAATGTGGATAATTTTAGAAGTATATTTGAAATTACAAATCAATCATTTGATCCTCAATTTGAATCATTTTTAAATTATGCAACTGAGGATATTCAAAATAATAACTTTGATAAGTTTAAAGACTTCAATAACAAAGTTATTAATTTCATTTTAAATGAAGAATATACTAAAAAAATTAAAGGTCTATTATTAAATGGTATATCCCTAACGCAACAAAGTGGACTTGGACTTTCAGAATTTCTAATCCCAAAAGATAAAAACAAAAATCCAAGTGTTATTGGAGTGCATCAAATTATTGATATTCTAAGTCGTTTAACTAAATATGTAATCCTGGATGATGAAAATAAATTCAATGAAGAAAAGACTAAACTACAAAATGAGTTTCAAAATGAAAAAAACGAAGAATTAAAGAAAATTAATGCAAAATTCAGTCTTCCCTTAAGCCTATTATCTCTTAAAGCAATTAAAGAAAGATCTAATTTAAAAAATATTAGTGGCTTTGTGGATGAGTATATAAAAGCTAACTTTGATACAAAAAAACTAACTAATATTCAAAAAACAAGACTTGAACACACTCTAGCTTCCATAAAAGAAAAAGCAGCAGAAGAGCTAAGTAAACTTCTTTGAACAATTAATGTTTTTAAAATCATTGGAATCCAAGAAGATGGCAGTTTTGCAACAAAACTTTCCACTGATGGCTTACTTGATTATTTAGCAGCTTCCAAAGCTAATTACAATAAATATGTTAACTATAGATGAGGAATTATTAAGGCGATTAAATTAAATAATAATCTAATTGAATTTCAAAGAAAACCTTATTTAGAACCTCATACAGCAATTTTAATTACTTCTTTATTTTCATTATTCTTAATAGTTATTGGATATCTAAAATTTCAAAGAAAGAACTTTAAATAATGCTAAAAAAATCGATTTTACAAATGTTAAAAGAAAATAAAGTAATGTTTGTCCAAGCAAAAAAACATACGTATCAAAATCCATCTTTTGATGCAGCTTTAGCAATTCAGCATTTAAATGTCTTTTTTAAACAAGGATTTCTTAGATATAAAAAAGTCCTTAATGATATTAGTTTTGAAGTTAAACAAGGCCAATTTCATGGTTTTATAGGAAATAATGGGGCTGGAAAAACAACAACAATTCGTTCAATTTTAGGCTTTTATCCAAATGCCATTGGCAAAATTTATATTAATGGCATTGATAGCAAAAGCCCTAAATCTAAAACAAAAATCGGTTATGTTCCTGAGATTGCAATTTTTCCTAAAACACTAAGTGCTAAAGAATACTTACACACATTTGGACTTATGTCAGGGCTTAAGAAAAAAGATTTAGACAAAAAAATTAAAGAAATCATTGAGAAATATAATTTTGTACTTCCTGATTTAAATAAAAGTCCAGAATATATGTCTTCAGGCCAAAAAAAGACAATTCTTTTAATCCAAGCTTTGCTTAATGATCCACAACTTTTAATTATGGATGAGCCTGCTGCGAATTTAGATCCAAGTTCTAGAGTTATTTTATATAAAACCCTAAAACAGCTGCACAACGAAGGAAAAACTATTTTTATTTCTAGTCATATTCTTGATGAGCTAGAAAAATATATTGATAGCTTTACTTTGCTCTCCCAAGGGAATATCCTTTATTCAGGTTATATTGATGATGCAATTGATGAAACATATAACACAAAAATGATTTTAAGCAGCTATGAAGAAATAACTTTATTTCTAACAGTCAACAAAATTCCTTTTGAAATTAAAAATAATGTTCTTTTTTTACAACTTGATAAAAATCAAAAGAAAAATCTACTAGCAAGACTTAATAAATTAAACATTGAAATTCTTTTATTAAAAGAAAATAAAAACTCAATTTTAAGCAAATATTTTGAAGAAAATCCTGGAATTTAAAAAGCAAATAAAAAAATCAAAGAGTTAACTAAATTAAGTTTCTTTGATTTTTATTTTATTCTGCAAGCAACAAAAAAAGGTTATGCTTATTATTTATCTTGGCCAACTTCATCAAGTTTATTTATTCTAGCTAAATGTCTACCACCTTCAAATTCAGTATGTTCTCATGTATGAAACATCTCTTCAACAGCATCAGCTTCTAAAAGGCGGCCTCCCATGCATAAAATATTTGCGTCATTGTGTAATTTAGCAAGTCTTGCTTCTTCTTTTGATGAAACACGCGCACAGCGGATATTTTTAAAACGGTTTAAAGCAATTGAAATACCAATACCAGATCCGCAAAATGCAACAAATTTTGTATCTTTTTCATTGATATGTTTTTTTGCTTCTTTAGCAAATTCAATGCCAACATCAGCATATGAAATAGAAGTATTTGGATCCATAGAACCAAAAGTTTCTACTTCATACCCTTCCTTTTGTAATCTACGCGCTAATTCCATTTTTGCTTCATGACCAGCATGGTCACTTGTGATTTTTATTTTCATAAGTTTAATCCCTTAAAATTTCTTTATCTTCAACTCGAATGATTTTGCTTGGCTTTTGGCTCATTGGTCCAAAATTATAAATATTTGTAATCTCAGGAAAAATTAATTTGGCATTCTCAATGCTTCTGCAAACAGGGGCATTAGAAAGATTACAACTTGACATATAAACTGGCCCATTTGCTTCCAAATAATCTAAAAGAGGTTTTTGGTTTGGCATACGAAAACCTTGGTCATTAACAACTAAAGTAACAGCACCAGGTCAATATATTTTAGCTAGTTTTTCAGCTTCTATATTTCATTCTTTAAATGTTCTTGCTTGTTTAATTGATGAAACTAAAATAATTAATTTTTTATTTCTATCTCTACCCTTAATTTCATAGATAAGATCTAGAGTTTCTTTATCTACAGGTCCTCCAATTCCAAGAACTGTATCAGTAGTTGAAATAAAAAGTTTATTGTATTTATTTGTCATAGTTTTATTATATAACTTATACACTTTTAAGTAATTAAAAGCAAATAAAGATAATATAATAAATAAGATATGCCTGAATTACCAGAAGTTAAAGTTGTCATAAAAAACTTAAAAGAAGCAATCTTGTTTAAAAAAATTAAAAAGATTGAAATTTTCAAAGAAAAACTTTTTAAAGAATATAGTCCAAAAGAATTTCAAGATAGATTGCATGATGCAACTATTATAGATATAACTAATATAGGAAAATTCATTATTTTTCATTTTGATAATGATGCTATTTTGCTATCGCATCTTCGTATGGAAGGAAAATACCGTTTCTTTGAAAAAGAAACAGAGCCAAATAAGCATGTAATGGTGAAATTTGTTTTTTATGATGGAAGTGAACTGCATTATTTAGATACAAGAATGTTTGGAACAATGCATCTAAGAAACAAAGATAACTATTTATTTTTATCTCCGCTAGTAAAAATGGCAGCCGAGCCTAAAGATACTGATATTGATTGATTGTATGAACAACTATCTACTTCAGGTTCATCTATTAAATCAAAATTATTAGACCAATCTTATGTAGTTGGACTTGGCAATATTTATGTTGACGAAGCTCTTTTTGCTTCAAAAGTACACCCTTTGAGTAAAGCTAAAAACATTCCCAAAGAAAAACTTGAAGAAATTCTTAAAAATGCCCAAGAAATTATGGATCAAAGTTATTTAATGGGAGGTTCTACTATTCATACATATGAAAGTTTTAATGGACAAATAGGATCTTACCAAGAACATCTTAAAATTCATAATGATAAGCTTGAATGATGCAAGGTTTGTGGCGATGAAGTAGAAAAAATCAAAGTTAGTGGCCGGGGAACTTATTTATGCAGCAGTTGCCAAAGGAGATATTAAGCATTATGAATTTTGATTATTCATTTAGTATTGATCTTCATGGTCAAGATACCACTGAAGCAACGGCTTCTGTATTAAATGCTTTATTTTCTTTTGAGCAAAATAGAAACTACGAATTCTTTGATATTATTACAGGAAATGGTAGCGGCGCTCTTAAATTTGTTGTATTGGATTTATTAGAAAAAGAAAGATATAACTATAGATTCCTTAATCAAAGCCAATCAGCAATTCGTGTCTTTAAAAGATTTAAACGACACTTTGATTAAGGCTTCTTTAGTTTAAAAAAAGTATTTAAAATTATTCTTTGTTTAATAATGCAAACAAGTTAATTATTGTAGTTAACTTGTTTTTTTAGTTTTTTGTGTTATATTTTGAGTTATGAAAGCAAAGAAATTTTTATTGATAAGTGCAACTTTATTTGGAAGCTTAATTCCTTTAGCTGCAGTGTCATGTAAGAAAGAAAAAACTGAAAACAATACAGATAAAACTGACAAAGATAAAGACGGAAATAAAGACGGTAATTCTAATAGTAATGGAAATGCTACTAACCCAAATGAAGGTGGCAAAAACGACAATACAAACAATGATGGCAATGCAAATGGCAATAGCTCTGGGGGCAGTAGTTCTAATAATCCAGAAAATAATAATCCATCAAATCCATCAGAAGGAATGCCAAGTGATGCACCAAATGATATAGAAAAAGAAGTTGAAGACTATTTAAACAAGATAAAAGAATATGGTCCAGAAGCAAAAAAACTTCTCGACCTAATTACTCAAATACTTGATAAAAATAAAGAGAAAGGTGAAGAAATTATTAAGAAATATGCTGCTTTTGGTTCTATAGTAAAAGGAATTGCTGAAATCTACACTCTATTTCAACAAGATCTAGAACAAGTCAAAAAAGACATTAAAGAAGGTTTTGAAGATAAAGAAAAAAGAAGAAAAGATTTACTTTCTGGTATAAAACAATACGAAGATAGTAGAGAAGACATTAAAAAAGCAATTACCGACCTCGAAAATCTAGTTAAAGAAAAGTAGCACTTCCTAGAAGCCTACTTTTTTTATACTAATTAATCTTTTTTAATTCTCAATACTCAATAAGATTCAATCAAATTCAATCTTGCATACCACTTGTACTTCTTTATTGGTGTAGATTGCCTTTGATTATTAATTTTGGTATTATAATTTTTCATACTATATATTAATAATTCTAAAGATTACTTTATAAGTCAAATATATTTAATTAGGAGAAAAAATGGCCAAAAATACTTGAGAGATTGCAAAGAATGCAATTGAATCTCATGATAATATTTTTATTTTTCATCATATTCGCCCAGATGGAGATTGTTTAGGTTCACAATTTGGATTAAGAGAATTAATTAAAACGAATTTTCCAGAAAAAAGAGTATTTGTTTTTGGAGATACTGGTGGAATATTTCCATTTATGGAATGAGACTTTGATAAATTTGAAGATGTACCAAAAGAATACTTTAATAATTCTTTAGGAGTTGTTGTCGATGCTAACTCATATCACCGAATTTTACTTTCAGATTACATTAAAGAAAAAAACTTTACACACCTTCTAAGAATTGATCACCATCCTGTTGATCCAGATGTTCCTTATGATTACACTTGAGAAGATGCAACTTATGCAGCTTCTGCTGAACAAATTGGTTATATTGCAATGAAAGCTAAATGAGTAGTAACTGAAAAAGCAGCTAGATATATTTATTTAGGAATTAACACAGACTCAGGTAGATTCCAATATGAATATGTGCAAAAAAGAACATTTGAAGTTATGGCTTACTTGCATAAAAATAACAATTTTAGAGTTTGAGATGTTAACTTTGATTTATCTAAAAGAGACGAAAGAAAAGTTAGATTTGCAGCTTATGTTTTACTTAACTACAAAAAAGATGGCAAAGTACTACACTTCTATGTAACTAAAAAAATTCAAAAGAAATTTAATCTCAAGGATAATGAAGCTAATGATGTAAACATTTTAGCTAACATTGGCGATTGCAAAGTTTGAGTGTTTTTTATTGATATGCCAGATGGAACTATTAGAGTGCGTGTGAGATCAAATGGTATTTGAATTAATCATATTTGTGAAAAATACAAACCAGGTGGTGGACACGAAGTTGCCGCTGGCGCTACAGCAAGATCAAAGGCTGATATGAAAAATATCATTAGTGATTTAAAAGCTGAGGTTGAAAAGTATGATAAAAATTAGTGATGAAAGACTTGCAATTTTTAAAAATATTGAAAATAAAATCAAAGCACACAAAAACATAGTTATTTTTCATCACATTCGCCCAGATGGAGATTGTTTAGGTTCACAATTTGGACTTAAGAATCTAATTAAAGAAACATTTCCAGATAAAAATGTTTATACAATTGGAGATTCAAAAAATAGTTATCCATTTTTAGATTTTGCAATGGACAAACTAGAACTTAAAAAAATCGATGATTCATTAGGAATAATAGTTGATGCTAATTTTAAAGAAAGACTAGAATGCCGAGAATTTTTAGATAATAATGTTTTTGATGAAGTAATAAGAATTGACCACCATCCAAATGATGATGACTTAAATGCATCACTTGTTTGAGTTGACCCTTTTTCTCCTGCAGCAGCCCAACAAATTGCTGAAATAGCTTATTTTTTAGATTGAAAAGTAAATGTTGATGCAGCAACATATTTATTTTTAGGAATTTATACTGATTCAGTAAGATTAACTACTAATTTAACAGATGAAAAATCCATGTTTTTAGTTGCTTGACTTTGATCTAAGGGGGCAAAAAAAGATTTGATTTTTGAAAACATGGCAATTCGCAGCTTTGCTGACATTAAAATCAATTCATTTGTGCAACAAAATATGCAAATTAAAAATGGTGTTGTTTCATTCTATTTTAGTTTAGAAGACCAAAAGAAATTTGGTATTGATGATCCTCTTAAGGCAAATCGGCCATTTCTTTTATCTTCTATTGATGATAATAAAGCATGAGTATTTTTTACCCAAGAAAAAGAAAACCAAATCCGCTGCGAATTTAGATCAAATGGCGCTTGTGTGCGAAATGTAGCCATTAAATGAGGTGGTGGTGGACATCATCGAGCTTCTGGAGCCCAAATTTCAGATCCAAATTTAATTCCTTTAATTATTAAAGACTTAGAAGAAGAAATTAAAATTCTAGAAAATTATGACAATTAAAATGCTGCACCTTCAGCATTTTTTTAATCTAAAAAAACTAATAAAAAAAAGATTGCTCTAATTTTTAAAGGGCAATCTTTTATTAGTTTTTAAAAGTCTTTATTGTTGGACATTGATATATTTATCATAAATATAATCATCTGCTGTTTGATGAATATTTCTTATGTAAGTAAAGTAAGTTTTATATTTTTTAAAATCACTTTTTCAGATGAATTTTTTATTGATTGTTTTGGCAAAATCAATGACTAAATATAAATCAAAAAAACCAAATTCTTCAATGCCCTCCATAATCATTTTTTGCATTAGCATCCTGATTTTTGAAGAAGTTAAATCAATTTCTTTTTTATATCTTTTCTTTTCAATTTCATAGAATGCACCAAACAAAATATTTAGATTATTTATCTCAGAACTAAAAGCATCTAGGAATAGAGCATTGACTTTTTTTTCTTCATCATTTAGGGGCATATCTTCAAATAATTTATTGACATCAATTGCTTGTTTGGCATATTTGTTTTGGGATTTAAGAATTAAAATAATTTTTATAATAATTAAAAGAAAAATAAGTAAAAATAAACTTCCAAAAATATAACAAGCAATAATGCCAGCTAAATTAATTTTCCCAAGTTTTTTAGTGGCACCTAAAAAAAGAATGATCCCAATTGCTAAAAAAGCAAAAATGACAAAAAAACCAAGAATATTTAAAATGGAATCTTTAATGTTTTTTCTTTTGATTTCATTTTCATTCATTAGAGTTTTTCTCCTTTATAGATTTTTAATCTTTTATTTTGGCTGTAGTGTCTACCTACTTTTGCTACTAAATTACCATTTAATTTTGTTGCATCAGCACTGAAATTAATTCATATTTTTAGTAAAGAAGCGCCCACTCCATAAATATCAACAGGTGTATTTAGGTCTTCAAATTCTTTAATTCTTTTAGCATTAAAACCAGAAGAAACAATAATTTTTACATGACGACCATTATTTTTATCTAGTGCTTCTCTTAATCTTTTAATTTGATTTGGAGTTACGCCATATTCTTTTTGCTCTTCATTTTCAAACATTTTGTCAGAAACACCTTGGGAGGTGTCAACTCTTATTCCTCATAAATCTTTTTTAAATTTATTTAAACAAATTAAAGAGTCTTTAATGACGTCGTTATTAAAATCAACTAAGGCAATTAGATTATCATTTGGAAATGTTTCATGGAAAGCTTCTACTGCTTTTAGAGTGTCACCATTAAACATTTGAATTAAAGCATGTGGCATACTGCCATATGTTTTTTTGTAATTAAAAGAAGAAGCAGCTAAAGTAGAGTGATTATCGATACCTCCTACTTCAAGTGCATAGGCATCATTAAGCTGGTTAATGTAATGGTCGGCTCGATCTGCCATACTTACAACTTGCTTGTTTTTAGCTTCTTTTTTTATATAGTAGGCATTTGTTGCAATCGAAGTTTGACGCGCTAGAATGCCATCAATAATTCCTTCTCAAATGCCAAATAAAGAATAATGTCCTTCTAGTTCAAGGACAACTTCTTTATTGTTAATGATGCTACCTTCTTCTAAATATCTAATTGTGTATTTTTTAATATCAGTATGTTTTTTTAGCAAATTTAAAACTTCATTAATCCCACACAGTTTGACATTATCATGTCTTTGAAAAAATTGCAGTGTGACAATGTCGTTTTTTTTGTAGATTTTTGAAATCTTATTTGTCTTAAAAAAATATATTGAAATATAATCTTTTAATTTCATTTTATACCTACTTAGTAATTGCTTTTTAAGCAATCTATTAAGATTATTTAATATTATAATTATATAATTAATAACTAATTGTAATAATAGTAATTTTAGCCACAAATAAATAGCTTTTTTTATTGCTATAAAAGGAAAAAATATGGAAAAAAATCCAAAACAAAAAAAGACAGATGAATATGTAATATGCCGCTTCCAATTTTGAAGCGGACTTTGATTCCTTGTTAGTTTAGTGATGCTTATTTCTGTTGCAATTGCATTATATATCAAACTAAAAAGTGAAGAAGGTTTTAATTTTATTCCCTATGGAATAAGTTATAGTGTTGTTTTTGGAATATTTTTTATTAGCGCAATGCTTGTAATCATTAATTCAATTAAAGGCATTTTGCTAGCAAAAAAGAAAAATGATAGAAAAATGTTTGTTAGATTTCTTTTAGCTGTAATTTTAATTATTCCTTTTGTTTCAATCTATGCAATATTTGCTTCTTCAATCAGTTTAATTCATTATAAAAAATATGAAAATGAAGCAATCTCAACTCAATTAGTTGTGTAGGTTAGTTTCCAGAAAAATAAAAATAAAAAAATCAAGCTTAATTTAATTGCTTGATTTTTCATTTATACTGTTTTAAACAATCATGGACTTAATTTATTCTTGTATCATTTTGTTTTTTGAATGTAATGGACAATGACACTTTGAATAATAGTAAATATACCACCT
Source organism: Metamycoplasma auris 15026 (assembly GCF_000367765.1). Lineage (GTDB taxonomy): Bacteria > Bacillota_I > Bacilli_A > Mycoplasmatales > Metamycoplasmataceae > Metamycoplasma > Metamycoplasma auris_A. The sequence continues at coordinate 103,118 of NZ_AORI01000012.1, read as the reverse complement.
ATGATTCAATAAATTTGCAATCCGGCACTAAATAGGACACCAATAAATGAAAGAATTATAGGGAGAAGAATTGTTTTTTTACTTGCCTTTTTCATTTCAGCTTTTTGGTAAGCATCGACACGTAAGAATTTCTTTTTGCGCAGCTGCAGAATTTTAGGCATAAATTGCGCTACAATTTGCACTCCGACAGAAAGAATTAAGATAGGTAGATATTGCATCTCACCAGCTTTAAATACTCTATATAGTGAAGTTGCTGAAAGTTGCACTGAGTATAGAAATGCTTGCTTAATTTCTGGTAGCGTTGAAATAATTCTAAAGACAACGATTAATATAGGAAGCGTTATAAATGAAGATACAAGCTGTGAAAAAGGAGAAATTTTTTCTTTTTTGTATAGTTCAGCTATCTCCATTTGTTTTCTTTGTTGCATTTGTTTATCAGCTTTGTATGCTTGATATTTGGCATCAATTTTTGCTTTCTTTTGGTTTAGTTCTTCCATTTTTTGTGTACTAAAGACAGATTTAGCAGTTAAAAAGAAAGTAATAAGTCTAACAATAATAACAGTAATAACTAATGCTAAAACAATGCTTCAACCAGTCGTACCTAAACTTCTTATGATAGCATTCATAAATTGTGATACTGGATACATAAAGAATCCATAAAATGGTCCATAGCTTCAGTGATCTTTATATGTTATGATATGCTTTTGAGGAATTAATGAATCAGCTGACAACAAGTTGTTTTTTCAAGCTGCTTCATTATAGTTACCTGATGGATTAATTGGTGAATATTGATAAAGATTTACTTCAGCATTTAATTTTTCATCTTTAATCTTATAGTTAGATTTACTTAAAGAAGTAATTTGAGTGTAACTGTTGAACATTGCAGCAGTTGCATTAAAGATTTTATTTAGTTCAAATCCTTCTTTTTTACTTATTTTTCCAGGGCCAACTGAATCTTTAAACTTTAAGATATAGGCATTTCATTCATCAATTAATTGTGCATTGCTTAGTTTCTTTAAATCTTCAATTGATTTGTTATTTTTCTTTGCAATTGCTTGGGCAAAACCAGAACGATTATTTGGATCATTAACTCAAATTTTAAAAGTTTCGCCAACTAATGTTGTAAAAATATCTGAAAGAAGAATGTTATCTATGTTTTTAGTTGCAATTGTTGATAGAGAAGTTTTTGAGATATTTAACTTCTTAATATGCGAGTAATCTGTTTTAAAAATAACCTTATCTTCTTTACCATCTTCTTGTTTTTCGTATTTATTATATGTTTCAAAGACGATTGAAGATGGAATATAAATGTTTTTTATTTCATTTACTGGTGTATATGTTTGGGTTTTTCCATTTCCTTTAGCATCACCAAAGTTAACATAAATATGGTTTTTTCCATTTCCATAAACAACACCTCTTTCTCCGTCTTTGTTTGTGATGTTAATATTGGAAATATTTTGTCAACTTGTTTTGTTTGCGGAATTTGAATGGTTTGGTTTTTGTAGTTGAAGAGCAAATGAAGTTCCACCATAAATGCCATAAGTTCCACCATTATTTTTATCTTGTTCTCTTAAGGCTTCAATTTGCTTTTTATCTTCTAAACCAAGATATGTATTGGCAACAATACCTGTTTTTGAATTAGTGTTAGGAACAATAAATTCGTTTCGATCTTCATTTCATCTTAGAGTAGCAATATTTGGTGAAACATAGTCAGCTTTAGTATAGATTTCATGCCCGCTACCAACTTTGTTTCCTGATTTTGTCGCAAACGATTGGACGCAACCTACAAGACCAATTGAAATAAAAAAGATAATGAAAGCAATCTTAATTCATTTTCAAACTTTTTTCCAAATATATTTTGGTTGCTTGTCTTCAGGCGTTTTGTTAATTCTAAACGCATCATAATGTTTAGAATTATGATTTTTTGCCATTACTTATCCTTTCATAAATTTTGTGAACTGCCAATATTTTTTGCTCTCAAGATAAATTAAGAAAATTTTTTCTTGCAATGATGACAGTATCATAGTTGATATTATTTGTGTCCATTTTTCTTAAGATTGCTCTTATTTGATTTTTATAGTGATTTCTTTGAACTGCATTTGCAAATTGTTTAGGGATTGAAATTCCTACTCTAAAATGGTCAGATCTAGTGAAATAAACAATTAGATTTCTTGAAATAATTTGATTGCGACTATCAATTATTTTTTGAAATTCCCAATTTTTTTTGACAACGTTTTTTTTGTCCATAAAGCTTATTAAAATTCAAATTTAATTTTTAAATTGGATTTCTAATTATTTTTCATCTGATACAGTTAATTTATGTCTACCTTTAGCACGTCTAGCAGCTAAGACTTTACGACCATTTTTAGTTTGCATTCTAGCCATAAAACCGTGCACTTTAATGTGTTTACGTTTCTTAGGTTGATATGTTCTTTTCATATGAATCCTTCTCCTTTTTAATTATTAATTAAGATTTTTTATTAGATTAAAATACTTCTTAATATTTTACCAAAAATCTAGTAAAAGTATTTTATCAAATTCATCATAAATTTATTACTCTTAAATTAATTATTTCACTTAGAAATATAACTAATTATTTGAAATCTAACTTAAGGATTTCTATATTGCTTTAAAAGGGTATTTTAATCTTAAAAAAACACCAAATAATTTAAGCAAAAGTCTTAAGTTATTTTTAGACTTAACAAGACTTAATTTCAATAAATTCACTTCAGTTTCAGTTGTTTTTTTGTCATTTTTCATTTTAAAAAAACAAATTAAAAAGGAAAATAAATTAACTTAATTTAGCTTATTGCTATTTTGTTTTTTTATTATAAATAACACATTTATTAACTTACTTTTTAACATTTTTTAAGTAACTAACAAAAGCGATGTCAATTAAGTAAATAGGTATATTTTTTCAACTTAATTTAAGAATAAAAATAAGTTTTTATAGTGTTAATAAAATGTTAATAATTATGTTTAAAAAGTTAATTAATTCACATTTAAATTCGCATACTTATCAATAAAATATAATTTTAAGATATGAAATATAAAGATGAAGAATTAAATCTAAATATTAGTAATCAAATTTTTCAAAATGAACTAAAAAATACAGCAAGTGATGAAATGACATATAACAGTTTTTTTTCAAGCTTAAAACTTGTTTATTTTTCAAACAGTAATGCTTATGTTTTAGTTCCAAGCCACATTATTGATTTTATAAAGTCTAGATTTCTTGAAACAATTCAGCGCGCAATTACTAATGCTCTAGAAAAAAAAGTTTTTATTATTTTTGTTAGTTCACTTGATGAAATTAAAGAACTTAATAATAAAGAAAATTCGAGTTTCATAGTTGCAAATGAAGTTGAAACAAAGATTAATAATAATGTAAAAAACAATCTAACTTTTGATAATTATGCTGTGGGAAATTTCAATAAGATGGCACTAAAGGCTGCTAGAAGAATTTGTTTACAATATACTGATGAATATAATCCGCTTTTTATTCATTCAAATAGTGGACTTGGAAAAACGCATTTACTACATGCAATAGGAAATGAGTTTGCTAAACAAAATAAAACTTGTTTATATATTAATCCGGATATTTTAACAAGAAGACTAGTAGAACAATTAAGACAAAAAAACCAAGAACAAATTAATAAGATTATTGATGAATTAACCTCTTATGATTGTTTGATGTTTGATGATGTACAGCAATATGGTAGTAAAGAAAGTACACTGAATGTTTTGTTTAATGTGATAAACATAATGAAAACAAATAACAAACAAATTATTTTTTGTGCAGATAAAGGACCTAGTGACCTTGGGGGTTTTGAACAAAGATTTCTAACGAGATTTGAAGGCGGGCTAACAATTGAAATTAATAATCTACAGCTTGAAGATGTTATTTCAATTTTGAAGTTCAAACTGAAAGAGAATAATATTAATGTGGAACTTTGGGAAGATAATGCTCTTAGATATATCGCAAGAAATTTTTCATCTTCCATTCGTTCTATTGAAGGAGCCATTAGTCGGATTAAATTATTTGCTGAAGGAGATGATTTCTTTACTTATGATTTACAAACAATGCAAAGCATTTTTAAAAATGTCACAAGATCAAAAGAAAGCATTACACCTGAGCGAATTATTGAAACTGTTTGCAAATACTACAATGTTGATAAGAAAAAAATCATGAGTAGTAGTCGAACTCAAGAAATTGTTATTCCAAGAAAAATCATTACTTATTTTTTAAAAAATAATTTTGATTTTACACTTAAAGAAATAGGCAAAATGGTAGGTAACCAAGCACACTCAACAATTATAGCTTCGCTAAATTGAATTGAGGCAAATATGCAAAGCAACTCTTCATTAAAAAATGCAATTGATAAGATTCAAAACATATTAAAGAAAATAATCTAAAAAGGATAAAAAAATGAAATTAAGAATTAATAAACTGCTATTGGACCAAGTTATTGAAAGAGTAGCAAAAGCAATTGATCCCAATCCATTTATTCCAGAATTAAAAGGTATTTTAATTGTTGCTGAAGGCAACCAAATTACTCTAATTGGTTCCAATGGCACAATTAGTGTAAAACATAGTATCATAACTTTTTTGGAAGCTGAAATTATTAAGCCAGGGAAAATTTTAATTGACTTACATTTGTTTCGCAGCATCATTAAAAAATTGGACAATGACATTATATTAGAAGCAAACGAAACAAAGCTTGAAGTAAAAACTGAAAATGACCATTATATTTTGAATCTTTACAATGCATTTGAATATCCAGTGATTGATTTTTCAATCTATGGAGATCAAGTTAAAATTAAATGACAAAAGTTTAAGAGTATGGTTAAAAATGTGGCTGTTGCTGCAAGTGTGCTTGAAACGAATATCATTTTATGCTGCATTAATCTTTCAGCACAAAATGGACAACTAAAACTAATAGCTACTGATAAATATCGTTATGCTGAAGAAGTTATTGAGATTGATAGCGATATTAATTTCAACATTAGTGTTTTAGCTAAAAATCTTAAAGATTTATTAAACTTTGATTATAATGGCGATGTGATTTTAAACATTTCAGACCAAAAAATCTTGTTTGAAATGGATGGCTCTATCATTGAATCAAAAGTGGTAGACCAAGTTTATTTGGATGTTTCAAGAATCATTCCAAAAACCTTTGCTAGCACACTTTTAATTTCTAAAAAAGAGTTAAATGAGTTGTTAAATAAAGCCTCTGTTATTATTTCTGAAAATTACAATAAAATCAAACTTTATATCAAAGATGATTTGTTAACTATTTTATCTACACGTGAAGAAATAGCCAATGCAGAAATTAAATCTAAAAACTTCAGTTACACTGAACCTGAATTGAAATTAGCCCTTAATTCAAGATTTTTAAAAGATGCAATTCAAAGTTTTGATGATGAAATTAAATTATCTTTAACGGCCGATAAAATGCGGATTGTTATTACTTCAGAATCAAATCCAAATTTATTTCATTTAATTACACCACAAAGAGGTTTCTAGGATGAAAATTGAAATATACGGAGAAGAAATTAAACTAAGTCAATTTCTTAAAAAAACTTCCTTATGTCGCACAGGAGGATTAACAAAATATTTTTTAAAAGTCCACAATGTAAGAATTAATGACAAAGAAGCGCCAGGAAGAAATGCCAAAATAAAAGTTGGTGATGTAGTTTGAATTGATGACCAAGTTTATATCATTAAAAAAGCGCCACAAGATAACATTTCAAAATCAAATTAATTTTTAAAATAAAATCAATTTAATATAAAATATTAAGATAACTATTTTTATGTAATACTTTATAAGGAGAAATCATGCCAGGAAGAGATCAATTAACAGGTCAAAAAGCTTTAAGTGGTAACAAAAGATCACATGCACTTAACACCACAAAAAGAACTTTTGATCTTAACTTGCAAAAAGTAACCGTTCTAGCTGACAATGGATCTAAAAAAACTGTAAGAGTTACTGCAAAGAATGCACGTACTTTAAAAAAATATGGTTTAGTAGCTTAATTTCAATATATAATAAGTTCTTGGATAAAAAAGGCCAAGAATTTTTTATTCTAAAAATAAAAAATCACTCTTAATTTATGAAGAAAATTACATTATTTATTTTTGCTGAACAAACTGAAATTAACCTTGATTCAAAGACGAATATTTTGAATCAAGTTCTTTATCAATATAAACAAATTAGCTTGTCTATTTATACTAACCTAGTTTTTCAAAAAGACTATGCACTACTAATTTGTGGAGTTGGCAAAACTAATGCTTCTTTTGCTTTAACTAATGCAATTTGAAAACTTAAAGAAGCAGGATTTTGTGTTACAAATATCATTAATATAGGTCCAGTGGGAAGCTCAAAAAAAGAAAATAAAATAACACAAACTTTTTTAATTGATAAAGCTTATTTTTTTGATGTTGACTTAAGGGCAATTGAAGGTTATAAATTAGGTCAGCTGCCTGACAATGAATATGAGTTTCAAACATCAAAAAACCTAAATTCCAAACTTAAGCAATTTTTAAATTTGGAATTTAGTAATATCTTAAGTGCTGATCGATTTTTTGCTTTTAATGATATAAAAACTATTGAAATTAATTTTAGTAGCACTTCGCTACTTGATATGGAAGTTTGTTCTTTAATTAAAGTTGCAAATTCCCTTAATATTGAAATAGCTGCAATCAAAGTTGTTTCTGATAATTTATTTGCGACTGAAAATTATTATTTAACAAGAATGAATGATTGAAAAAAGCAAGTCTTAGAAGTTTTTTTAGCAACTCTTAAGGAGATTTAAATGCCTAAATATATTGATATTCATACACATCCTTTTAAAGAATATTATTCAGATCCTTATGCAGTAGTAAGCGATTGAAAAAAGCAAGATCTTGAAAAAATCTTTATTGTTGGCACATCCAAAGAAGATTCAATTGAACTACTTGAATTATGTGCCAAGGATAAAGATTTTATGCATCCAATTATTGGCATTCATCCAACGCTAGCCCAAGGGAAAGAAGATGGCGAATTTTTGCAATCAATAATCAATGATGATGTAATTGCAATTGGTGAATTTGGACTTGATTATCATTATGAAGATTCTCCTTCGAAAGAAATTCAAAAAGAATCATTTATCTCTCAGCTAGAAGTAGCTAAAAAAAATAATATCGTTGCGATGCTTCATATAAGAGATGCCCTTGAAGATGCTTTTAAGATTATTACTAAAGATGAATATAAAAATCTTAAGATTGTAATGCATTCATTCAGTGGCGATGCGGAATTTGTTAGAAGATTACTTCCTTATAAGAATATCTTTTTTTCAATTTCTGGCGTTGTGACATTTAAAAATGCCAAAAGCTTACAAGAAGCAGTCAAAGAAATTCCAATAAACCGGATGTTTGTTGAAACTGACACTCCCTATTTAGCGCCTACACCAATGCGTGGTAAACCTAATATTAGTCCATATGTCAAATATACATATGCATATATAGCAACTCTTAAGGAAATAAGTGAAGAAGATTTTGTTAAGCAAATAAGGGATAATATTAAAAATGTTTTTGGAGTTTAATTTATGGAAATAAAAGCAAAAAAAAGCTTTGGGCAAAATTTTTTAATAAATAAAGATATTCAAAAACAAATAGTAGACGCCGCTTGTGTTGCAAATGAAGATGTTATTGAAATAGGTCCAGGACTTGGGGCTTTAACTAATTTACTTATAAATGAAGTTAAGAGTTTAAGCGCATATGAATTAGATAAAGAAATTTATCAACTTTGAATTGATAAAAAACTACCTAATAATATTAATTTCTTAAATCAAGATTTCTTGGAAGCAAATCTAGAGGCATCTAATAAAAGAATAATAATTGGCAATATTCCATATAATATTACTTCGCCAATTATTTTTAAGTTAATCAATAATTTTATTTATTTAAAACATGCAGTAATTATGGTGCAAAAAGAAGTTGGTCAGCGTTTAATTGCAAATCCGAATTCCAAAGAATATAGTAAATTAAGTGTTGCAATTCAAAGTGTGGCTGAGATTAAAAAAGTTTTAATTGTCAAGGCTTCCAATTTTAATCCAGCTCCCAAAGTAGATTCAATGGTGCTAAAAATTACTTTTAAAAACCAAATTAATTTTGATTTAAATAAGTATTTAGATTTTATAAAATTATGCTTCCAATTTAAAAGAAAAAAACTGCTAAATAACTTGCTAACTAAATACAAAAAAGAAGAAATAGAAGCTATTTTTTTAGCAAATAACATTGCTATAAATGCGCGTGCTGAAAGTCTAAATGTTAAACAATTTGAGGTACTTTTTAAAGAATTTGTTAAATAATTTCAGCATGCAAAAATAAAAAGAATTTTTTTTAAAAAATTCGCTACAAAAACTATGAATTAAATTAAAAAGTAATATAATTATAGGCGTAACAAAATAAGTGTTGCGCCACCATAGCCAAACGGCCAAGGCATAGGTCTGCAACACCTTGATTACCGGTTCGAATCCGGTTGGTGGCTCCAAATTTGCGCCCGTAGCTCAATTGGACAGAGTGTTTGGTTACGGCCCAAAAGGTTGCGGGTTCGACTCCTGCCGGGCGCGCCAAATCAAAAAAATTGCCCTCCTTTAAAAAACACAGCGATGTGTTTTTTTATTTTGCCTTTTTTTAGTTTGTTAAAATAAAGATATGAACTAAAGTTTTAAAAAACTGATGTTCATCAAACTAAAAAAGAAAGAAGATTTTAGAAGATATGGAAAGATTTGAAAACAAGTTTAAAAATGTTATTGTAAAAATTCCTGCTGCTTCCATGGTAAATGGAATTACTTCAGCTCCTGAATTAGGAAAGCCTATTTATTCTTTAGCACTTGAACAACACAGCAAATATATTGAGGCTCTAAAAAGTTGTAATGTACAAGTAACAATTGCAAAAAGAAATGAAGATTTTCCAGACTCATGTTTTGTTGAAGATGCCGCCGTTATAGTAACTGGTGAAATTGCAATTTTAACTAATCCAGGAGCGCCTTCGCGGAATGCTGAAAAGTATGAAATGCTACCTTACTTACAACAATTTTTTGACGAAGAACATATTTTTAAAATTGAATCTCCAGGAACTTTAGATGGTGGAGATGTGATGATGGTAAAAGACACTTACTATGTTGGTATGTCTGAAAGAAGTAATCGGGAAGGTATTCGTCAATTTCATAATATTTTAGCGAAAGTTAACAAGAAATGTATTCCAGTACCAATGACTGAAATGCTTCATCTAAAAAGTGGCGTTAATTATTTAGAACACAATAACTTATTGATTTCTGGTGAATTTATTCATTATCCAACATTTAAAGACTTCAACCAAATTATTGTTGAAAAAGATGAAGGATATGCAGCAAATTGCATTTGGGTAAATGAAACAGTAATAGTTCCAAAAGGTTATCCAAAAGTTCTAAAAAAAATTGAGGATTTAGGCATCTATAGGGTAATAACTTGTGATACTTCTGAATTTAAGAAACTTGATGGTGGACTTAGCTGCTTATCTCTAAGATTCTAAAACAAAAAAATTAAGGTTTGTTATTTTTAAACCTTAATTTTTATTTGATTTAACTTTTAACAAGTAAACTTTTTCCAGTCATTTCTTTAGGTTGAAAAATTCCTAAATAATCTAGAATTGTAGGTGCTACATCACAAAGAGAGCCATTTTGAAGTTCAATACTTTTATCACTGCTAATAAACATTACAGGACTAGTTGTATGTTTTGTTGCAGGTTTGTTATTTATATCTTCAGTAATTTCAGCATTACCATGGTCTGCTGTTATAAATCAAGTTACTTCATCAGCATTTTGGGAAACAAAATCAAGAATTCTTTCAAATTGTAAATCAAGGAATTCAATTGCTTTGATTGTGGCTTGCAAGTTACCAGTATGTCCTACCATATCAGGATTTGCATAATTCATAATCACAAAATCAAAATCATTAATTTTTTCAAGTAATTTATCAGTAATTTCTTTTGCTGACATATGTGGATAATCAGCAAAAGATTTTGCCTTGATACTATCTACTAGTATTCTTTCTTCGTTTTGATATAAGATTTCTTTTCCACCATCCATAAAGAAAGTAACGTGGGCATATTTTTGTGTTTCAGCTAAACGTAGTTGCTTAAAGTTATTTTTTTCAAGCACCTCACCTAAAGGGTTATTAACTTTCATCTCTTCAAAAGCAATTAATGAATTAATACCTTCATATTTCATCATTGAAACAAATAGTCCAATATTAATCTTATTTTTTGGTTCATATGAATATAGATTGCTCCCTAAAATTAAATGGCTTAATTGGCGTGCTCGGTCAGGGCGGAAATTAAAGAATAAAAGATTGTCATCATTTTTTAAAAAAACACCATTTTTAGCTTGTGCTGGCACAAAAAATTCGTCATAAATTTTTTCTTCATATTGGTCTTCAATGTATGCATTAATATCATTAAATATATTTTTGGATTTTCCTAGGATTGCTTCTAGTGCTAACTCATTACGTTCAAAAATTCAATCACGATCCATTGCATAGAATCTCCCACTGATACTTGAAATTGGATAACCAAATTCTTTTGATAATTTTTTTAATGTAATAAGTGAGTCATTAATGGATTGAGGTTTCACATCCCTTCCATCCCCAAAAATATGAATTGAAACTTTTTTTAAGCCCTTTTTATTAGCTAATTTCATTATCTCAAATAAATGATTATCTAAAGAATGCACTCCTCCATTGCTTAGAAGCCCCATTAAATGTAGAGTGTTATTTTTTTTAATTGAATCATCAATTACTAAATTTAAAATCTTATTATTATAAAAAGTTTTATCTTCAATTTCTTTATTGATTAATGAAAGTCCTGTATAAACAACTCTTCCAGCCCCAATATTTAAATGTCCCACTTCGGAATTTCCAATTTGATTTTTAGGAAGCCCAACATATTCACCTGAAGCTTGCAATACTGAATTAGGGCACATTGCAAATAAATAATCAAAAATTGGATGATATGCTTGTGCATAAGCATTTCCCTGAATTTCTTTTCTAAGTCCAAGACCATCAATGATTGTTAAAATAATTTTCTTTTTTTTATCCACGTTATTTCCTTGATAATTAAAATAATTTGTTATTTATATATTGTTAAATTTTATAACTGTGATTTAAATTATATATTTAATAAAAATCTGTTTATTTAGATGAGACTTAATTAAAGAAGTATTTAATATATTAAATAACAATTGTGTAAGTTTCTATTTCAAGTATCTCTAAAAAAAGAAGCTTAATATTTTTTAAAAAAAATAAAATATTTTTTGTAAATAAAAAATTTTTATATATAATAATATGCATAGCAACCATAACGAAGGGGCCCACCTGATTCCATTCCGAACTCAGCAGTTAAGACCTTCAGTGCCAACGATACCGCAAGGGAAAATAGGTCGTTGCTCTTTTTTTTATGCTTTTTTTGCTATAAAATTAATATTAATATGCAAAATCGTGAATATGAAACTAAAGGAATTATTCTAGAAGTTAGAAATCATCAAGATAATGATGGAATTATTAAGGTTTTAGTTGATGGTGGAATTAAGTTTTTGTATGCAAAAGGCATTCAAAAACCCCAATCTAAAAATAAACTTAATATGCCAATTTTAGCCTTAGTTAATCTTGAAATAATTAAATCCAAGTTCATTGACAAAATAAGTACACTAAAAAAAGCAAAGATAATTTCTTTTTTTCCACTAAATCCACTTTTGCAATATATCTATAATTCAGTTTTGCATTTTTTAAATTACATTAATAATAAAAATTTAGATTTTAAGAAGTATCAAATTTTTTTAGATAATCTTGAAAGATATCCTAACCAAAGTTTTAGTCTTGTATTGCTTGAATTATTAAGAGTTTACGGTATGAAACCTAATTTTGATGCATGTGTTGAATGCAAAAATAAAAATAACATTATTGATTTTGAATTTTATAAGGGAGGTTTTCTTTGCAAGCAACATTCAAGTAACTATAAAGATCCGAATTATCTAAGAGCCTTATATTGACTTGAGCATGATTTTTTTAGATTTGTAAATGAATTTGATGAAAATATTTCAATCAAAATCAATGCACAAATGATAGAAATTCTTAATTCAATAATTTAAAAAAAAAATTACGAAAAAAACTGCAGTTTTCGTAATTTTATTTTTCTTTAACTAACTGTTATTTCATAAGTTTGGGAAGCTAGTGTTGTATTATTTGCTTTTGTTCGAATTTGATAAGTTCCTTGTTTTAGATTTGTAATTTTATTTGATTGAATTGGAATTCATTTTTGTGTATTCTTCAGACGATATTCCATCATTGCATTAACACCAATTAATGTGTTATTTTGGGTTTTGATTTGGTTATCAATATCTGAGGCTTTATGCATTTGTATAGTTTGAATATCTGAAGCTAGTTTATTATTATTTTTTTTATAACGAACAGAAATACTTCCTGGCACTAAATCAGAAATTTCAAAATTATCAGATTTAATTTCTTTTCATTCTAAGGAATTATTACGATACTCCATTCCTTCTTTTACATTAGTTAAAATTGCTTTATTGGAATCAATTGCTATAAGCTTAGCTTGCGGAGTTTGATGTTTTTCAATATTTAATTCAATTGAGTTATTTTTTGAATTAAATTTGTAACCAAATTTTTTAATTTCTAATTTAACTTCTTTTTTTCCATAAGTTTCAAAATGATCTAAATAAACTAAATAACCATCGCTAGTTTCTTCTACTTTTTTAACTAATCCTTTGTTTGTTAAAAAGTTGGCTGCATCTAATTTATCATTCTTAATTTTACTTTTATCAAGGGTAACTTTTAAAATCAATTCTGAATGTTTTTCAATACTAAAATCAATATTTTCTTTATTTAGTTTATTCTTTAATTCTTCATTATCAAATTCAAATCTAAATTTCCGATATCCCATTTTTCAGGTTTTCTCATCATTAGCTCTAATTAAGGCAGAATTTTTTATTCTATATCCTTTAGATAAAAAAGCTTCTTTAATTTCTTCAAAAAGATTTTCATTGCCATATAAATCTAATCATTTTGGCAACTTATTAGCATCTTCAGGGCTATATAATCTATCAAATTGTTTTAAAGCTTCCTCTTTGTTTTTTACAAAAGAACCATTTTCTAAATGATAAAAACTTCTAAAATCTTGACCCATTCTTTTTTCAAAATAATTAAAATAAGAATTACCTTTACCAAAATCATTATCATGAATTAAAAAGAATTTATAGCTCATTGGTATATCACTATTGTTTCTTTTCTTCTTTTTATTTGTTTGATAAATAATATGGTCAGTGGTAGTATCAACATGATACCATTGTCCATCAATTTCAACAAGATTTCAAGCATGGCGTGTGTGGTAGTTTGGATATAAACTTTGGTCCATTTCTCCAGTAATAATGCTACTTGGAATGCCTAATTCATCCATAAGCATTTTAAATGCTCTTGCATAACCTGTACAAATTGCTTGCATTTGAACTAATGCTGAATAAGCACTTTGGTCTTTTCAGATATCTTTAGTATCTACATACATAATATTTTGGACAATTCAATCATGAGCTTTTTTAATTTGTTGCAAAATTGGTAAAGAAGTTCAATCTTTAGTAATTTCTTTAGCTTTCTTTTTAGATTCTTCTTCTTCAAAAACTCTTCTTTCTTCATCCTCACCGCCAATATGCACTAAAACTTTGTATAGAAATCCCTGATGCTCACCTCAAAGTTCAGCAATATCATTTTTATGTGCTTCTGGAGTTTTTTTCTTTTTAATCATTCCATTACTTGTAAGAGTTATTGATGAATTAGGATCATCTTGATTTTCTTCTAAAACTAAGTCATTAAGATATCTTAATCTTTGAAATCATCTTACATTATTTATTTCATTTTTAGTTTTAGCGTCTAATAATTTCAGTTTAATTGTTTCGTTTTCTTCGAGTTTCTTATTCAAACTAACAGTGTTGTTTTCTAAAACAAAATCAGGACTTTCATAGTAATTTGAAGCATACATTTTATTGATAATTAGATCTTTAATTTCATCAACACTAAGTTTTTTGGGTTCAATATGGCTATTATTTTGAGAAGGATAGAAATTGCTGATTTCTTCATTGCTCATTTCTATCTTATTTGTATCTTCTTCAATATTTTCAATGTGATTATTAACTTCAATTTTATTATCAATGGGGCTTTCAATAACTTCATTTTTTTCAGCAATTTCGTTAATTTCTTTAGTTTCTATTTTATTTATTTCATTAGCTGGTAAAGAAGTTGCAGAAGGGTTATTTATTGGTTTTTCAATTGAATTTGAAGAGTGTGTAGATGAATTATTTTGAGGAAAATTGTTTGAAATAGTTTCATTAATTTTTGGAGGCAAAGCTGGAATTATTTTTGTCTTAGTGGTAGGAGATTTTTCAATGTAATTTTCTTTTTCTTTTGGTTTTTTATTCTTATTTAAATTGAAATCAGCAAAATTATTTTCAGAGCGATTATTGATAATTTCATTAATCTTTTCATTTCTCTTTTCACAACTTGAAAGAAAAATAGGAAATAAAGAAAATGAACTTAAAGAAAGCATTCCTAAAAGCATTTTATTTGATTTTTTCATACCAATTCTTCTCCTTATTTTACAAGTACTACAAACCTAAATTTAATGAATGAATTTTACATGAAATTTGTTTTTATTCAAGAAAAAAATATCAAGCATGCTTCTTAAAAAAAGCAATAGATGCTTGATATTTAATATTGCAATTTAATCAATTTGGGGTTCATCTTTTTTTGCATCAGTAAAAAGAATTGTTGGAAGAATAACAACATTTCTTCTTTTGATTTTATAGAAGAATGGCGCCAAACGATCAATGATAAGTTGTTTTAGTTTTGGAATTTCTCATTCTTTTTCATTTTTAATTGTGTACAAGATTGCTCCATGAACTAATCTTTTTGCTTCTTCAATAAGATGAAGTTCTTCTTTAACAAAAAATGCACCACGTGAAACGATTCTTGGTTTTCCTAGAATAATATTTTTTTTCTTATTGATTGCAATTACAACATGCACAAAACCATTTTCACCTAATTCCATTCTTTCTTTGATTAGCTGTGTATTGGCTTTTGAAAGGACATTACCATCAATATAAACAGGACCAAAATACACTTTTTCATCAGAAAGATATAGATGGTGGCGATCTAAGTAATAAACATCTCCTAAATTAGCAATTAAAACATTATTTGGATTAACGCCTGATTCAATGGCAGTTTGGCCATGCACGACGCTCATTCGATATTCACCATGGTATGGCATAAAGAATTTTGGCTTTGTTAGTTCAAAGATTTTTCTGTGTTCATCTTTATAAGCATGTCCAGAAGTATGAAGATATCCGTCCACTCCATTTTCATAAATAGTTGCACCTAATTTATATAAACGGTTAACTAAAAGTTCACATTTGTAACGGTTTCCAGGAATTGGACTAGATGAAAAAATTACAACGTCTTTCGGCTTAATTGTTACATTTGGGTGTTTGGCATATGACATTTTTGCAAGGGCAGCCATTTCTTCGCCTTGGGATCCAGTAGTTAAAATCAAAAGCTCATTTTCATTGTATTTTGACATTGCTTTTTTATCAATGAAAATCTCTTCAGGAGCATTAATATATCCAAGTCTTTTTCCAATGTCAATATTATCAACCATCGAACGCCCAAAAGCAATAACTTTTTTACCAAGTTTTGCAGCTAATTCAATGATAGCTTTAATTCTTGTTAGATTAGAAGCAAAAGCTGTTACAATGATTTTTCTTTCAGCTTGCACCATGTATTTTTTTATGTCTTTTAGAATATCGCTTTCAGAAGGAGAATGCTCTGGACGCATTGCATTTGTAGAATCTGAAAAAAGTACATCTAGTCCCTCATTACCAATTTCTTTAAGCTTCGAAAAATCTGTTAGATTTCCAATTGGTGTGTAATCAAATCTAAAATCACCAGTCATCATTAAATTGCCATTGGGTGTTTTAATGCGAATTCCAAAAGCATCAGGAATGGAGTGTTGCGCTGTTCATCAGTCAACTTTACAATCACCAAAATCAGCAACTAAATCTTTGTTTATTTCAATAAATTCAACATGGGTTTTTATTTTCATGTCTGTAAATTTCAGTTTCAAATATTGAATGGCAATTCTTGGAGCATAAATTCTTTTGACATTAACTTGTTGAACTAAATAAGGCACTCCACCAATATGATCTTCATGTCCATGAGTTATAAAAAGACCTTCAATGCGATCTTGATTTTTTGCTAGATAACTAAAGTCAGGGATTGAACCATTAACGCCAGTGATGAATGTATCAGAAAATTTAATTCCAGTATCAATTATGAAAATATGTTTATCATACTCAATCACAAGAGTACTTTTTCCAATCTCCTGCATCCCCCCTAAACCAAAAATTTTTGTTGGATTCATAATCCTTCTCCATGTGTTTAATATGTTTAAAAATTATTATAAAATGAAAATAACAATAGACTTTTATTAGAGATTATTTTAGCAAATTTGTTATAATAATCTAATAATTTTGATAAAAAATTAGTTTCCAAACTATTACTATTAAAACAAAAAAAGAGGCAAAAGTATGACAAGTGAAAGAAAGATTTCAATTGTATCAATAATCATTAAACTTATTGCAATTGCCCTTATTGCAGCAGGTATTTATTTGTTTGTTAAAGCAACAGCAAAAGATATTAAGGTTATTACTGATAATTTTGAAAAAGAAGGCTTTAAAGAAACAATTGGAAGAATTGTTGAATTATTAAAAAATTTGATTGACAAAAAAATGATTTTTATAATTCTAGGAGTTGGAATTTTTCTTGCTATTCTTACATATATTTTAGATCTTATTATCTTATCAATTGCTAGTTGAAAATCGCAAGCTTTTGGAAAAGTAATTTTATTTATTACAACACTTCTTCCCATTCTTTGAATTATTTCAGGCTTTGGTAATATTGCCATTGCAGTTAAAAAAAGAATATATCCTGAAAATGCTTAAACTATTTTTTAGTACATATAAAAATATTTTATTTTTAAGACTAAAATAGAGTTATAAAAAAAGGATTTATTTATGACAAAAAAAGAAAAAGACGAAGCTAAAAAATATGCTAAGAAATCCTGAAAAGATGCAGGGTCAATTCTAAAGCGTGGAAATATTTTATTACTTGCTATTGGTGTATTACTAGGGACAGTACTTGGAAATGTTGTTAGTTCATTGGCAAATGATGTTATTATGCAAGCTATCTCACCTGCTTTCAACTTCGAAAATCTTGAAAACTGAAAAGTTGGCCCTGGAAAAAATATTCTAATTGGAAAATTTTTAGCAGCACTTTTAAGCTTTATAATCATCTCATTCTTTATATTTTTCTCAGCTTTAATTTTTTATTTAATCAAGAATGCAATTGAAATGCATAAAGCTAAAAAACAAAAGAATGTTGAACCTCAAGTTGAAGAAGTAGTAGCTCCTACAACTGAAATGCAAATTCTAGAAGAACTTAAGAAAATTAATGCGGAACTTGCCAAAATAAAAAGCCAAGAAAAGCAAGATAGACCTCAAAAATAAATACTAAAAAGTTAGTGTTATAAGACCTAACTTTTTTATTTACTTTAATAAGTTCTAATATATCAATAATATACTTTGATAATGCTATAATTTAAACGAGTTTTAATTAGTTTTATTATTTATTTAACTAATCATAAAAAAAAGATAAATAGTAAGAATAATAATTCCACTTAAAACTTTTAAAAATTTTAGAAATAAAATAAAAAAAGAATTTATACATAGGAGAATTTACTTTAAAAAATGCCAATGAATTTAAAAGGTCGTAGTTTAGATTCAGCTCTAAACTTTACAACCGATGAAATTAATTATCTTTTAGATCTTTCTTTAGAATTAAAAAAGGCAAAAATGCAAGGATTACATGTTAATAACCGACCATTAACTGGCTCAAACATCGTAATCATGTTCCAAAAAGATTCAACAAGAACACGTTGTGCTTTTGAAGTTGCAGCAGCTGACTTGGGAGCAAGTTGTACATACATCGGACCAACAGGATCAAACTTTGGTAAAAAAGAATCAGTTGAAGATACAGCTATGGTTTTAGGACAAATGTATGATGGTATTGAATTCCGTGGATTCAAACAATCAGACGTTGAAGCTCTAGCTAAATACTCAGGTGTTCCAGTATGAAACGGATTAACAGATGCTGAACACCCAACACAAATGTTAGCTGATTACTTAACATTCAAAGAATTTGTTGGAGACTTAAGAGGCAAGAAAATTGTTTTTGCTGGTGATATTAAAAACAACGTTGCTCGTTCATTAATGATTGGTGCTGCATTCTTCGGTGTTAACATCGTTATGTGTGGTCCAAAAGCACAATGAGACATTGTTAAAAATGGTCCAGACCACAAACATGTTTACGAAGAAGTTCTAAAATTATTTGAACGTAATGGTGGATCTGTAACTTTCTCAGATAATAAATTAGAAGCTGCTAAAGATGCTGATGCAATTTATACAGATGTATGAGTATCATTAGGAGAACCATTTGAATTATTTGAACCTCGTATTCAAGAATTAGGTGCTTTCCAAGTTGATATGGCTATGATTAAAGCTGCTAAAGAAAATGTTATTTTCTTACACTGCTTACCAGCATTCCACGATGACAAAACCTTATTCTCAGCAGAAATTAAAGAAAAACTTGGTGCTAAATACCCAGTTGTTTCAACAGGTGCAATGGAAGTTACTGACGAAGTATTCCAATCAAAATACAACAAATCAATTCAACAAGCTGGAAACCGTATGCACACAATTAAAGCAGTTATTCTAGCTACATTAGGATACTAATTATGAGTAGAATTGTTATTGCTTTAGGTGGAAATGCGCTAGGAAATACTCCTGCTGAACAAAAAGAATTAGTAAAAATTCCTGCCAAAAAAATTGCTGAATTAGTTAAAGCTGGACACGAAGTTATTGTTGGACATGGAAATGGTCCACAAGTTGGAATGATTTTCAATGGTTTTGTAAGTGCTGCATCAGTGAATCCAAAATCACCATTAGTACCATTGCCAGAAGCAGGTGCTATGTCACAAGGTTACATTGGATACCACATGGTTAATGCTATTACTAATGAATTTACAAAAGAAGGACTATACAACAAAGAAGTTTTATACATCCTAACTCAAACATTAGTTGATGCACAAGACCCAGCATTCCAAAATCCAACCAAACCTATTGGCCCATTCTTTGCAACTAAAGAAGAAGCTGAAGCTGCAAATCCAAATAGTGTAATCGTGGAAGATGCAGGTCGTGGATTTAGAAAAGTTGTAGCTTCTCCAAAACCTTTAAACTTTGTTGGAATTAACCAAATTAAAAAAGCTATTGATGCTGGTGCTACTGTGATTGTTGGTGGAGGTGGTGGAATTCCTACAATCCAACACACTTGTGGTTCAATCGAAGGTGTTGATGGTGTTATTGATAAAGACTTTGCCTTGGCAAAAATGGCTTCATTAACCAATGCAGATTACTTTATTGTTTTAACAGCAGTTGACTTTGTTAAAGTAAACTACGGAAAACCAAACCAAAAAGACCTAAAATCAGCAACCAAAGCTGAATTAGAAAAATACATTGAAGAAAAACAATTTGCACCAGGTAGCATGTTACCAAAAGTTCAAGCAGCAATTAAGTTTGTTGAAGAAGGTGGCAAGGCCGCATTCATTGGTGATCTAAAAGATTTAGAAGATATCATTGCCGAAAAAGTTGGTACAAAAGTTACTTTAAACTAATTTAATTAGTAATAAAACTTCTAAAATAAAAATTCAAAAAAACTTATTTTAAAAAACACTTCTTTAAGACTTAATTTTAAGTTTTTAAAAAAGAAGTGTTTTTTTCTTTATGTCTTAATTCTTTATTACAATCCTTTTTATTTTCTTAATGAAAAACTAACTTTTATACTTATTAAAAACATTATGCAATTTCTTTTAAAAATCAATATAATAATTCTTAATTATCCTAAGGAAACTTCTAAAAGTTTTAAGGATTTAATTTTTTGGATTTATATATGCAAATTAGGGAGGCAAAAAAATGAAAAAATTAATTTTTGTTATTGATATGCTAAATGGCTTTGCAAAAAAAGGTAACCTTGCAAGCAAAAGAATCAATAAACTAATTCCTAAAATTGCTAATTATTTGCAAAAAAATGTTGATGCTGATAATATCTTTTTTTGTGATGCCCATAGTGAAAATGATATTGAAATGCTTTCATATCCCTCACATTGTCTAAAAGGAACACCGGAATCTCAAATAGTTTCTGAATTAGAAAAATATGCTAAAACAATCATTAAAAAAAATACAACTAATTCATTTTTAAATCTGCAAAATAAAGAATTTTTGGATTCTTATCAATCATTTGAAATTCTTGGTTGTTGTACAGATATTTGTATTTTGCAATTTGCCATTAATTTAAAAACTTATTTTAATGCCAAAAATATCAATAAAGATATTATTGTCTTTAAAAATTTAGTTGACACATTTCATTCAAAAAACCATAATGGAAAAAAATTTCATAAGTTTGCTTTAAAACTTATGGAAAATAGTGGCATTTTAATCAAATAAACTTCCCTAAAATGATGTTTTAAAAAAATTTAATACAAAATAAAAAAAGTTTATATAATTATTTAGGCATATAAAAAAAGCCGTTTTAGCTCAGTTGGCAGAGCAACTGACTTGTAATCAGTAGGTCGTAGGTTCAAGTCCTATAAACGGCACCAGATTATGCGCGAGTGGTGAAATTGGCAGACACGTTAGTTTTAGGCACTAATGCCTTTGGCGTGAGGGTTCAAGTCCCTCCTCGCGTACCATATCATTAAAAAATGACTAAAAGAAGACATACAAAATGTCTTCTTTTTTTAACATTTCTTTCTTATTTTATTAATAAAATTAATAAAAATACAAGGTTATAAAAACGGCAGTTTTTAAAACTTATATAATTTAAAACATGAATAAATTTAAACTTGTTACAAATTTTTCACCAAGTGGCGACCAACCGCAAGCAATTGCAAAGTTAGTAGAAGGAATTGCACAAAATAAAAAACACCAAGTGCTTTTAGGAGTAACTGGTAGTGGAAAAACTTTTACGCTTGCAAATGTGATTGCAAAAACAAACCGCCCTGCGCTTGTTATTAGTCATAATAAAACTTTAGCTAGTCAACTTTATTTAGAGCTTAAAGAATTATTTCCGCATAATAAGGTGGAATATTTTATTTCATATTTTGATTATTATCGTCCAGAAGCCTATAAGCCCGCTGAAGATTTATATATTGAAAAATCTTCAATTACAAATAAAGAAATTGAAGCAATGCGAATATCTACTCTTAATTCTTTAATTACAAGATATGACACAATTGTAGTAGCATCAGTTGCAGCTATTTATGGCGCCTTTAATCCAGAAGAGTATAAAAAACACTTCTTAAAATTAAATGTATCCCAAGAAATTAGCAAAAAAAGCATCAAGAGTGCACTTGTAAAAATGCACTATCAAAATATGGGAGCTTTTCCTGAAATTGAACAAGGGCAATTTAAAAGTGTAGGGGATATGATTACACTAGTGCCTGGGTATAAATTTGATTATCTTATTCGCATTGAAATGCAAGATAATCAAATTATCGGTATTAAATTGCTTGAACCAATTACAATGGGAATAAAAGAATCACTAAGTGAAATTGTAATCTATCCATGTACTTCTTTTTTAATTGAACAAAGTTATGTTGAGCGCATTTGTGATGAAATTGAACAAGATTTAAAAGAAAGAATTAAGTATTTTAAAGATAACAACAAATTAGTAGAAGCCCAAAGACTTGAATCTCGGATTACTTCAGATATTGATTCAATTAAGGAATTTGGTTATACATCTGGCATGGAAAACTATGCTAGATATATAGATAATCGTCTTCCTGGACAAAAACCTTATACACTTTTTGATTATTTAAATAAAGACACCATTTTATATATTGATGAAAGCCATTTGATGCTTCCTCAAATTAAAGGTATGTATGAAGGGGATAAATCAAGAAAAGAAAAACTAGTTGATTATGGCTGAAGACTTCCTTCCGCTTTGGATAATCGTCCCTTGCGTTATGATGAATATAGCCAAATTGATTTTCCAAGAATTTATTTGTCAGCAACTCCAGCTGATGAAGAAATTGATCTAGCTGGCGGTGAAATTATTACACAATTCATTCGCCCCACAGGACTTCTTGATCCAGTTATTGAAATTAAACCTAAAATGGGACAAATTGAATTAATTCATGATTTAATTCAAAACCAAATTAAAAATAATGAAAGAACTCTTATTCTTACACATACAAAAGAAAATGCAGAAGAGTTATCTAACTATTTAAAAAAATACAAAATCAAAGCAGCCTATATTCATGAGGAATTTGAAGTATTTGAAAGAAATGCAATTCTAACAGACTTAAGACTCGGAAAATTTGATGTTGTAATTGGAATTAATTTACTAAGAGAAGGAATTGACTTACCTGAAGTTAGTTTAATTTTAGTCTTAGATGCAGATTCATCAGGGCTAGGTCGTGATAAAAAATCTTTAATCCAAATTGTTGGAAGAGCAGCCAGAAATGACCATGGAAAAGTTATCTTTTTTGCAGATATGATGTCCAAAGCAATGGAGGCTACTATTGCTGATAACAAACTAAAAAGAGAAATTCAGCAAAAATATAACAAAGAACATAACATTATTCCAAAAACAATTATTAAACCAATTTCTAAAATGAATTTAAATATAGCTTCAAATATCAAATTTAAAAAGAAAGATAAAGCATCAATCAATAAATCATATATCCAAGAATTAATTAAAGAAATGAAATTAGCAGCCAAAAATTTAGATTTTGATAAGGCTATTGAAATTAAAAATTACTTATCTGATTTAGGATGGGAACCTTCAAAATAATTAATCTTCAAAATTTAAGTTTCAATAATGTAATAAAATTAAGATGTTATGAAATCTAAAAGAAACATTTTATTATTAGTTACAACACCACTAGTTATCCCTTCATTTTTAATTGCAGCCTCATGTGAAACAAATGCACCTAAAAACACTCAAAATGAAGAAAAATATAACGCAAAATTATCTGAATTAATGAATAATATTAAAAAAATTGAAGACAAAGATATTCAAGATCAATTTAATAACGAAGCTCTTTCAATCATTGAATCAAAAAAAACAGATCCAAAGATAAAAATATTAGAAAGAATTGAAGCATTATTAACTGAGATTAATAAGAAATTGCAAGGTAATAATAATCCGGGTGGTAATTCTAATCCAAATCCTTCAATTACACCTGAACCAACACCAACACCACAACCTTCAGTTTCTCCTAAACCTAATCCAGGTTCAAATAGCAATAGTTCAACTTTCAAATGAGGTCATTGAAATATTTTGAATTTTACTGGAAATGAAAGTAAACAAAAAGACAAGGCAAAACGTATTTCTTTACTAATCAGTGAAGAAAAATTTGATGTTCTTGGATTAACAGAAGTAGTAGAAGAAAACGGAATAAAGAAGTTAGTTGAAGATATTAATAAATTAACTAATTCAAATCTATACTCTTATACAATATCTGGTAAAGAAAAAGGTGATAAGTTCAATGCTGGTTCAGCTGAATATGTAGCAATTCTTTACAACAAAAATAAGTTTGAGCCTATTCAATTTAATAATGGCCAAGTTGGATATAGCTACAAAGATAAATTTAATGATAATCTTGGAGATAGTGCTGCACAATATGCAAGACCTCCATATGGTGTGCAATTTAAATATAAATTAAAACCTAATACTAAAATGACCTTTGTATTTGACCATTTTGATGGGCCTGGAAAGCCTAAAAAAGATTTGGGTGAAAAAATGATTGATGGTATAGGTTCATTTGAATATCGCGAAGCTAAACATCTTGGAAATGTATTGCAAAAATTTGATAGCTTAGGCAATAATGCTGGAAATATCTTTTTTGCTGGTGATACCAATATTAAGACTGGTCGAGAAAAAAAGACTTTTGACTGACTTGATAAATACGGTGGCAACCTTGGATACAAATCAGTGTTTGAAGATGATAAGAAATATAGTTCGTCTTTAAGTACAAGAGGTGGGTTTGCAAATCCTTATGATAAAATGTTTTATAAAACTGATTTCAAATTAACTAATTCATTTATTTTTGACATATATAAGGTAGCTAAACAAGGTGATCCTTTATATGAATTATTTAAGAAACATGGTGTAACTATTCAAGATGGTAAAAAAATAAGAAATCAAAACATTCTAAGTGACCACACATACACAGTAGCAGAGTTTCAAGTTCAATAATAAAATAGGCAATTAAACAATAATTGCTTATTTTTTTTATTTGGTTTGAATAGAAAAAAACTTGCTAAAATATTTATATTTAAGTTTTACTTAATTTCTTATATTTGAAAGTATATTTCATTCCAACACACTAATTAATTAGATTAAAGAGGTATTTATGAATAAGATTAATTTCTTTGCATTAGGAGGCCTAGATGAAAATGGTAAGAATTCTTATGTTTTAGATATTAATGGCAAATTATTTATTATTAACTGCGGAACTAAAATTCCAATCAACACACATAATGGTGTTGATACATTAATTTGCAATTATGAATATCTAGAAAGAAGAAAAAGAGACATTGTTGGTCTTTTTATTACAGATGTTAAAGATTCAAGTTTTTCAGCTATCCCTTGATTAATAATGAAAATCCCTGGGTTAAAAATTTATACCAGTGTTTTTAATCGTATTGTCATTATGAATCGTATTGCCAAATACAATGTTGAAAATCGCAATTTTGAAATTAAAACATTTAATTCACCTCTTAAATTTAATGATGTTATTGTTTCAAACTTTGATGTTGCTGGTGGTCTCCCTGGGCAAATTGGACTAAATTTTGAATATAGTGAAGGAAATATTTTATTTTTAGTTAACTTTGTTATTGGCGATCTTGGTTCATATGGAAAAACTGATTTGTATAAGATTAAAAAACTTGTTAACAATCATAAGCCCTTGCAAATGCTAATTATGGATGTTTCTAGAGCAAATTATTCAGGAAAAAGTATTGATAAAATCTGAGTAACGAAAAAAATTGAAAGTAAATTCAGTGATACTCCAAATGATAGACGTATTATTTTTGGTCTATATGATGAAGATATGATTATTGCCCATGAAATTCTTCTATTAGCCTATAAATATAAACGTCCTGTTATGATTTATGGAAAAAACTATTCAGCCTTAATTGATTTAGTTTCCAAGATTAATCCCAACTTACAATTTCCCCAATTTATTGATATGCGAGCTATCAATGATATAAATAACGCTGTTGTTTTAGTTACTTCTTCAACTGAACGTCTTTATTCAAGATTAATGCGGATTGCAACGAACAACGATGTTTATTTAAAATTAAAAAAAGATGATACTGTAATTATTATTGCTCCCCCAATCAATGGACTTGAAGTTAGTTATGCTTTAACACTTGATGAAATTGCCCGCCGGGCAATGAATTTAATTGAATTAAGTTCGGACCAACTTTATCCATGTAATCCAGCAAGAGATGATATTTATAACATAATAAAAGAACTAAGACCAAGATATTTTATTCCAATTCAAGGGTTATACCGTTATTTAGTTTTAGCAACTAAAATTGCCAGAAGTGCGGGGATGAATATATCTAGATGTATTGTTTTGCAAAATGGTAGAGTTGCGGAATTTCATAATAATGAACTACACTCCCAAAAACAAGGAATAAAAAGTGTCGGGGATGTTGTTATTGATGGTTTTGGAATTGGAGATATCTCCCAAGAAGTAATCAATGAAAGAGAAAATTTATCACGTGATGGAGTAATAGCGCTTAGTTGTTTAATTGATTATAAAACAAGAAAACCTCTAGGTAAACTTCATATTAGTTCATATGGAATTATTTCAAAAGATAACAAGGATTTAATTCTTAAAATTGTTAACAATTTATTTGCAAAAGAATTTGATAATAAAAACTCCAGTCAAATTGATTTAAAAGAAATTCAAGAGCATCTAAGAAAAACAGTAAAAAGAAAAATTTTTAAGACTCTAAACAAAGAACCAATTATTGTTGTAACACTATATGAAATCTAAAAAAGGTTATAAAATTTAGAATATGATAGATAAAAAAAACATTGAACAAACAAAAGAAGAAACAAAAAAAATTAAGCAAAAAAAGACATATTTTTTTCTTAAAGATAAAACTTTTATCTGAACTATAATTGCTTTTTCAATGGTTTTTTTTAGTATTATTGCTTTTTTAGATATTAAGGGCTTAACATCCATTTATTCATATACTTTTGGGTTAATTTTTGGCTTATTTTCCATTGCTATTTTTGTTTTTGTTTTTCTTCTTGCAATCAAAAATATTTTTAAAATGAAAAACACCTATTCAGCAAGTGTTTTTCATTTTAGTTTTTTAAGGCTTGGACTTTTATTGTTTGCTCTTATGATTTTAGGAACCTCCATTTATTATGCCAAACTAAAACCAGAAGCTTATACATATAAAAATGCCCTTTTTGTAATCTCACAAAAATGGTATGAAGATTTTATAGCAAACAAAGAACCCCTTTTACCTAACAAATGGACACCAGGTTTATTTTTTAGTTTTATTTATTTTTTAATTGCTTTTCCTGGAAAAACAACTGGATTTGTTTTGTCTTTTATTATTTCTATTATTTTTCTTTTAATTGCATGTGCATCATTTTTTATTAGTGATAACACTTTTAAAAAAATCCTTAATAAAAAAAGCAATCAAGAAAAACACCAAACAAATATTAATCTTAATCTTGATAAGCAAAATGTTTTTGAAGAATCTAAAGATGATATTTATATTGAAAAGAATGCTACCAATGAACAAATAAAACCAGAAATCGAAGAAGATGACTTTGTTTCTAAAACTATTGAAAATAATGAAGCAAGAAAAGATGAAGCAAATCTTAACAAAAAAAATATTCAAATTATTCCAGATGAACTGGATTTTTCAACACAAGAATTTGATCTTTCATTTATTAAAGAAGAAAATGAAGAGGATTTAATTCCAGATGAAATTGCAAAGCAAAATGAAATAGAAATTCAAGAAGAAAAAGAAATTGAAACTACGGATAATAATCTAAATAATATAGAAAATAATGAATTAGATTTCTTTGATGAAACAGGAAAAAAAGAAGAAAAAATAACGAATTCGAAACCAACAAAATTTTCTATAATTGAAGATAAGGAAGATTTGTTTTAAGCCTTAATTTTTTATCTGTGGGGGTAGTTTATTAACTAATTGGGTGATTGTGATGGAAGAAAATATTGAAACAAAAAAAACAACAAGTAATTTGGATTGAAATAATATTTTTGATAATCCAGTTAAACAAGTTTATGATAGACTTGTTGGTGAATATGAAAATGCTTGTGAAAGAGTATTTCAAAAATATATTGTGCAAAATAATGAAGAAACTAATAATTTAGTTGCTAACAATGTTAAGGACATAAATAGGTTACAAGAAGAAATTTCAAATGAAAAAAATCGACTAAAAATAACCAAAAGACAAATTCAAAATGGTTTCATTTTATTCTTTTGTTTTTTAGTTTTTGGTCTATTTTTCTTAAAATTCTTTATTTCTAATAATAAAATTATTCACCAATTTAATGACTTTAAAAATGCAAGAATGAAAGTCATATATGAAAAAATAAATCAAAACAAAAATAGTTTTGTAAGCCTTTTTAATCGCTTTTCATTTACAGAATGAAAAAGCAAAATTCTAGAAGAGTTAGATATTAATAAAATAAACCAAATTAACCCCAATGAATTTAAATTTTTAATTGAAAAAGATGGCTTTTATTCATATGATGCAATTGAAAAATACCAAGTGCGCAATTCTTGTTATTATGATATTTTATACACCAAAGAATATTGAAAAAACGTTATTACTTCCAACCAAAAATGAGTTACTATCCAAACAAAAGATGGCCCAATTACTAGACTTATTTCAGCAAGTCATGTTGAACCTACGCCATTTAGTTACAAGAAACATATTTTTGTTTTGCCCACTAATTACAAACCTAATTTAAATATCTTAGAAAATGATAAAAATCTATCAAAAAAAGATTACGATAAACTTCTAAAAGAAGGAAAATTTCTTTTAGAAAATCCAGAATTATACCAATACTATAATTTTGCATACAATGACAAAATTGGTTTCATTGATTATTTCAAGGTAAAAACACAAGAAAATTTTATTGAGTATGCAAAGCATCTTAAGTCTAGATATCCATTTGGAAAAATTAAAAATGCAATTTTTGCTTCAAGAAATTATGAAGCAAGTCTTCTTCCTTATTCAGAAGAAAAAAATTGGTTTGAAAAAGCAAATTTAGTAAACCTTTATAAGCCAATTACACTTGATTATACTTTTAAAATCATGTGCAACTTAATTAAAGAAGCAATAATTCCAATTTTTAAATCAATTTCGCAAGCCTATTTAAATATAAACATAGCCTCTGAAGTTTATAAAGGAAACGATAGATATCTATCAGATTACTATTATGAAAAAAGTCCTAAAAATAATAGTTCAGATACCTATTTAAATATTTATGATCTTATTAATAAAACAATTAAGTTAAACCCTTATTTTTTTACGACAGCATCACCAGCTAAACATATTGGAATTGGATTAGATAGCTATATAACAGATGAAAAAGAAAATATTAATTCAGCCTTGTTAACTTTAAGAATGTTTTCATACTGAAAAGAAGAACTTATTGATTCAGTTTGAAAAAATAACGAAGTTATTGATGTTCCATATGTAAAATATCATCCATTAGTAGAAAAAAAACAATTGCTTTATATAAGAAATTACCGTTTTGAAACTAATAAAAAAGAGTTATATTCAAAATATATTTTTTATAATGACAAAAGAATATTACTTTCAAATTTAAATTTAATTATTAATGAACTTGAACCAGAAGCAATCACTTCTTTAACTAAAGTTACTTCTTTTGATGAAATCTGTGATTTAAAACTTATTGATGCTTATTTTGAGATGTATTTTGATTCTGATGGTCTATTTATTTTTATAAACAGAGAACTAGATGAAGAAGAGATGAATAGACTTTTAAATTATTTTTCAATAAATATTGAAACTAATAACTAAAAGTTTTTTTCAAATATATAATTTAAATAATTAAAAAATTTTCTACTCAAATTAAAAATAAAATAAGTTTAAAAATACTAAGATTAGAAGTTAAAATAAAGGATTATTATATGCTATTTGACTCCCGAGCAGAACAATCAAAAGAAGGTTTTAAACCTAACGTTGATAACTCAATTAAAATTCCTGAAGTTACTGGTGGACAAAAATTTTTATATGTCTTATTTTTCATTCTAACTTTAGGTTTCTTTTTTATTGCAGTGATTATTAGAAAAAATGAATTATTAGCAAGAATTAATCGTATTCAAGAAGCATCTTCTCTAATTCAAGCTGCTGAAAAGAAAAGAAGAGCAATTTTGCTTAAACAAATGGATGCGGTTAAAGGATATGCTGAATTTGAACATGATACATTAACCGAAGTTGCTAAATTCCGTTCCCAATTAGTTGATTTGGAACATGAAACTGACCCAACAGTTTTAGCATCAAAACTGAACAAAATCCAAGCGGCGATTAATATTCAATTTGAACAATATCCAGATTTAAAAGCAAATACATCATTCTTAAGATTTCAAACTGAAATTGCCATCCAAGAAGATGAAATCTATGCAACAATTAGAAATTACAATGCAATTGTAAGACATTTTAATTCAGATATTTACCAATTTTGAACAAATGTTTTAGCTAAAAAAATGAATGTATACAACCAACCTCTATTCCAAGCAAGTGAAGAAGAAAGGGCGGATATTGATACAAGTTCATTAGCTAACCACATTAGTAAATCACACTAAAAAATAAGTCTAAAAATACTATCCTTGATAAATTCTCTTAGCAAAAAAAGCATAAGAGAATTTTTTTTATGTTTTCTTTTTCAAAAACCAAGAAATTAAGACTTTTATAAGACAAATTCTGCTAACTTTTTTTGCCTTACTTATTATATAAGTAAGGTAAAAAAGATATTTGGTATAATTTAATAATTATATTATTGCTAAATCTTATTGAGGAAACTGAAGGAGTTTTTTATGTCAGATGAAAAAAAATATGTAGCTAGTGATATTCAAGTTCTTGAAGGACTTGATCCAGTTAGAGTTAGACCTGGGATGTATATTGGTTCCACTGGATATCGTGGGATCCATCATCTTATATGAGAAATCCTAGATAACTCAGTTGATGAAGCAATGGCTGGATATGCTAATGAAATAAGCATTGTTTTGCATCCTAACAACTTTATTGAAATTGAAGATAATGGTCGTGGAATGCCTGTGGATATCCATCCATCAACAAACAAGTCTGCTGTTGAAACTATTTTAACTGTGTTACATGCAGGTGGTAAATTTGATTCAAGTAACTACAAAGTAAGTGGTGGACTTCATGGGGTTGGGGCTTCTGTTGTTAATGCTTTAAGTGAATCATTTGAAGTATGAGTTAAAAGAAATGGCAAACTATATTACCAAAAATATCAACATGGTGGAAAACCTCTTGATGATTTAAAAGTAATTGGTGAACTGCAAACTAATGAAACTGGAACTAGAATTAAATTTCAACCTGATTATTCAGTAATGGATCACATCGATTTTGATTTTGGAACAATCAGTGACCATGTTAAGCAAGTTGCATATCTAAATAAGGGTTTAAAATTCAATCTAACTGATATTACTAAAAATATCAAAAAGAGCTTTTGTTTCGATGGTGGTATTATTGATTATGTTAAAGAATTAAATAAGGGTAAAAAAGTAATTAACCATGATGTAATTTATGCCCATGGTGAAATCTCTGATCTGGAAAAATCCAAAAATTTTCATGAAGATCCAAATAAAAACCAAAAGAGAGTTGATATTCTTGTCGAAGTTGCTCTTCAATATAATGAAGCTTACCAATCAACTGTTATTTCCTATGCTAATAATATTCAAACTACTGATGGTGGCACACATGAAAATGGTTTTTATGATTCCATTGTAAGAATCTTTAATAAATATGCTGAAGATAACAAACTATTTAAAGCAAATGAAAAAATTAGCAAAGAAGATTCTAAAGAAGGATTAGTTGCTATTATTTCAATTAAGCATAGCGATCCTGTTTTTGATGGACAAACAAAAACAAAATTTGGGTCAGCTAATGCAAGATATGCAACAAACAAAGTAGTTTCTGAAGTTTTAGAAAGATATTTAAACGAAAATCCAGTTATTGCTAAAAGCATCATTAATAAATGTCTTCAATCCCAAAGAGCAAGATTAGCAGCAAATGCCGCTAAAGAAGCTTCAAGAAAAAAAGATGGGATGGAATTTAGTGGACTTCCTGGAAAATTAGCTGATTGTTCTTCGAAAAATGCTGAATTAAGAGAGCTATTTATTGTCGA
The DNA here is from genome assembly GCF_000367765.1 of Metamycoplasma auris 15026. Lineage (GTDB taxonomy): Bacteria > Bacillota_I > Bacilli_A > Mycoplasmatales > Metamycoplasmataceae > Metamycoplasma > Metamycoplasma auris_A. The sequence continues at coordinate 71,454 of NZ_AORI01000012.1, read as the reverse complement.
AGGGAATTCTGCTGGAGGTTCTGCTAAGGGAGGCAGAAACCGTGCTATTCAAGCGATTTTACCACTTAGAGGTAAAGTTATTAATGCTGAAAAAAATGACCGTGTAAAATTCTTATCTAACCAAGAAATTCAAACAATAATTCATGCACTAGGAACAGGTATTGGCGAAGATTTTAATATTAACAAATTAAAATATCACAAAATCATTATCATGACCGATGCTGACGTTGATGGGGCACATATTTCAACACTTCTATTAACTTTCTTCTATCGTTATTTAAAGCCATTGATTGAATATGGATTTGTTTATATTGCAATGCCACCTTTATATAAAATTATGGCTTCCAAAAAAGTTGAGTATGCTTATAACGATGCCCAAAAAGAAGAAATTCTTGCTAAATTAGATGATAAAAACATTTCTATCCAACGTTACAAAGGGCTAGGAGAAATGGATGCAGAACAATTATGAGAAACAACAATGAATCCTGAAACTAGAAAGATGTTGCAAGTGCAAATTAATGACATGGCAATTTGTGATTCAGTTTTTTCAACGCTAATGGGTGAAGAAGTTGAAGCAAGACATGATTTTATTGAAGAAAATGCCAAATATGTTTCAAATATTGATTTTTAATAAGGAACTAATTTAAAAAATGAAACTAATTAAAAACCAAGGTTTTACAAATAAAACGTATTATGACGAAGAAAAAAATCAATTTATTAAAATAAAAAATTACGATACTTTTAATCATAAAACACCAAATATAATTTTTAATGCTCTAGATTTTGTTCCCAAAACAATTTATGAAGATGAAACAAAAGTAGTTAACGAATGAATTGATGGGCCAATTATGAGTCCCCAAACTCTTACTGATGAAAAATTAAAAGAAATTGGCAAAAAATTAATTACGCTACATAATTCCAAATTGGAATTTTATAAAGAAAACCAAATTGCGCGCCGTTTCAAAGTTTATCGTGAAAAAATTAAAGAGTATGGAAAAAAAATCCCGCTTCTAGATAAGCATTATAAAAAAATCAATTTATTTCTTAAGAATATTGATAATTCAGCACCAGTGCATAATGACCTTTGACTTTTTAATTTTATTGAAAGCAAAAACGGACTTTATATAACTGATTGAGAATATGCAACAATGGGCGATGTGCATTTTGATTTAGCTTACTTTATTGAATCATCTGAATTAGATGCAAGACAAGAACAAATATTTTTAGAAGCTTATGGTGATGACTTTGAGCCAAAGTTTCTTTTAGCCCATAAAATTATTGTCAATGCCTTAATTGTGCTTTGAATTAACAAGCATGAAATTAATCCTTTTGATGATAGTCATTATCTAAAAAGAGTAGATCAATTAATAAATGAGTATAATAAGCAATATAACTCCTAGTTTTAAATTTAATTTAATGAGTAATTTATGATTAAAATAGCAAAAAATACAAACACAAAAGAAAATATTGAAAAAATAAATTTGATGTATGAAAGAATCCTAGGCACTTTTTCAGCAGAAGTGGCCGACCAAATTACTCATGCAAAATTTCAGCTAGAAAAAAGTAATAATTTTTATTTTATTGCTAAATATAATAATATTTGAGTTCAAATAAGAATCCCCCTTGAAAATTCAACATCATTATTTGATAATGAATTTAAATTAGTTAACGACGTTGATGAGTATTTGTTTATTAAAAACGGTGTTTTTATTAAAAAATGATTTCCTGGTTCTGATTTATACCAGATTGAAATTAGCGATTATCAAATTAAAAAAATTTTTAGTGCAATTACAAGATTTCACAAAAAAAATATAGAAGTTAGCAAATTTGATTGAAATAGATTCAAAATTAAAGACAAAAAATATCAATCTTTAGTTGCAAAATATCAAAATGACGAATTAGTTTTTAGTCATAACAACATAAGAAAAAGTAATGTAATAATTAACAAATTTGGCTTTGTTAAATTAGTTGATTTTGAAGCAGTTTGTCTTAATTCTTCTTATTATGATTTAGTGTGTTTACATCTTAATATGGGCATAAGAAAAGACAAAATCATTAATTACTTTAAACTAGAAAAAGAAAAATTTGATGATTATATTTATTTGTATAAAGTATATAAAGATAATGAATATAAAAACCTTTATGCAAAAAATAAAGAAGCCATCGCAAATAACTCAAATCCAAAAAATAAAGATACTCTTAAAGAAGACCTTTATTCTTCAAAATTCATTACATTTAAAAGAAATACAAATTTCAATTACAGATTAAAAATCCAAGAACTTGAATGCTTTTATTTTGTACCTCCTTATATTTATGAGGATGACAATTATATTGTTTGAAAATGATCAAATAGCTCTAGTCCATTTGAAATTAATTCCAAAGCAATCAAATGTCTTGCAAAAATTATGAAAACATACCACTCTGCCAGTGTACTTTTTCCTTCTTTTTTACTTGATAAACAAATTAAAAAGATACTTTTAGATATCAATATTAATGATTTAAGCAAAGACATTGGCTCAAAAGCCTACATAGATTTAATTTTAAAATGGATTTCGAATATCAAATTAGATGCCAATTGCCATCATAATTTGAATTTTCAAAACATTTTTTGGGATGAGATTGATAATCTTTTTATTGTAGATTGGGCAATGGCTTCTTTAGGTTCTAAATTTCTTGATATTGCTTTAATGTTTGAAAATTTGCAGCTTAGTGCATACTATAAAAAAATGTTTTGAGATGCATATAATTTAGAAGTTCCTAAAGACTTTTATAAATACCAATTAATTGCATTATTTATTAGTTATTTAAAAAATGAATTAACTAATAAAGATAAAAAAGTAAGCAAAAACTTAAGCAAAAAAATAAAGTTGATAATAAACAAGAATAAAATTAAAATTAGCAAATAAAAAGGAGGTTTTTGATGAAAAAAAATAATGCTAAAAACTCTGAGGATACAATAAAAAAAACTCCAAGAACAAAAAAACAAAAGCTTAATATAGCTCTTGCTACCATTATGTTTACAGGAATAATTGGCTCAATGGCAACAATTCCAATTGTTTCAACTTTTTTTTCATCAAAACAACCTAAAAAAAATAAATCAATTTCTGATGTTGCAGCAAATACAGAAATTAAAGAAGAAATAAGTAAAAAAAACAATAAAAAACAAGTTGAAATTAAATTAACTAAAGAAATTGATGCTTCGCAATTATTTAATTTTGAAAAAGAAATTGCCTACAAAAATATTCCTTCTAAAAATAGCAAAAATGTAGACGAAAAGGTAAATTCTAAGATTAAATTAAAGCAAGAATTTACTTTTTATACTACAGGATACAAATTAAAAGAATTTTTTAATAATAAAGAAGCAACAAAAGTAGCTAATTTAGATTGAAAAAAAGAAAATGAAATTCAAATTCTTAACTTAGATTTAGTTAAAAGACTAAATGAATTTAATAAAAAACCTAGACCAGCTGGTTTTGAAAAACTGGAATTTAAAAATTTCATTAAAGAAATTTCGAATTTAAAGCTTTCTTTTACTTATTCATTTAAAAAAAATGATTCTTGATATTTTTATGATACAAAAAACAAATTATTTGGCATTGAAATCAATAATTTCTTTAAGCAAGTAAAAAAATTTGTTGAAGATAAACTTTCTAATAAAAAAATAACTAATGAGGAATCAAATATTCTTATTTCTATAACAAAATTAAAAGATAAAAGCAAACCACTCGATAAGATTACTATTGGAATTAATTTTAAATATGATGAATAAAAAAATTCAGGCTATCCTGAAATTTTTTTTGCATTTAGTTTTTTGTGAATGTGTTCAATTTCAACTGTGACATTTCTTTTTCAATTTGTTTTTCAAGCAATGATTTCAAAAATTAATAGTCTTACTATATCAAAACTATAGAATAAGAAATATGTAATTTCTAAACTTAAATGGTATGGCTTAGAAATACCAAAGATTAGAATATTTAACCAAATAAAAGAAGACCAAAAAGCACCAAGAATTGTTAGGGAACCAATGATATTTCTTCCTCCTGCTCTAGGAAGAGCAGCGGCAGTATAAAATCAGCATCAAAGTGGATTAAATAAAATAAATGATAAACAGCAATATAAGAATGTTTTTCTAAAAACAATGCCAATTTGGTCTTTCATCTGGGAAATTCAGTTAGTTATTGCTTTGTTATTTGAATTAATTAAAAAATCATTGAATTGCTCTGGGCTTTTATTGTAACCAAAAATATAAATTTGATTTTTTGCTTCATTAAGAATGCCTTGCTCAATTAAATTTTTTTGGTCATTAAAAATATCATTAAATAAAAAAGCAGCATTTTTTTGTTTGTAATAGAAATCAAGGTTTTTAATAATACTATCTTGAGCCCCTTTAATTGTTGTTTTACTATAGGCAATAATTAAAACAACAAATAACATAATGATTGATAAACAAAAACCAAAAAATGCATGAAAACCTCTTAATGCATAAGCATGTTTTTCAGCATCTTCATAATTATCTCTTCCTAAATTACCAGCAACAAAATATGAGACATTTGTTGAGCATGCAGAAGTTATAGCAGATGCAATTGTTGCTAAACTTTCAACCAATCCAAGAATTGTAATTGCCCCAATTCCCATTCAAAAATGTCCAATATTAGAGCCATGAATTAAATCATCTGGATAACCTCTAGACCAAATTATCATTCTAATTGGAATAGTAATCATAGCAGCAATTGTAATTAGCATTGCAGGAATTCTTCTTAGAATCTGAATAGCAATAGGTTTTGAAACATGAAAAATCTTAAAGAAATTAACAAATATAGCTCTATCTTTATAATAAGTTAAGAGTGAATCTGAAGTAAGACATACAAGGGCACTTGCAATTGTACCAATTGCTGCATAATAAGCATTACTCTTAAATGCATATAATAAGATTGCATTGACAGAAGCATTTGAAACCAATGTTAGACTAGCTGAAATAAAAGCTAAATTTGAATGCCCAGTTTCATTAAGTTGCATATTCGTATTGAAATTAAAGCAAGTTATTAACCAAGAAACTGCTATAAGCATTAAATACATTCTGCCTTCGCTTATTACATCTTCTTTAACTTTCGATCCTCCAACTAAATAAATCAGTTGGTTAGGAATAATTCAAGCACTTAAAGCAAAAGGCAGCACAATAATTAAATAAAGAAGAATTCTTAAATTAATAATCTGTTTAACTTTATCAAAATCTTTTTTGCCATAATACTGCCCCACAAACATCGCAGCTATCCCTTGAATGGCAAAAAAGATTGTATAAATGATATTCGTATATGTATTTGAATAAGTTAAAGCATCAATACCAGAAGGGATATGGCTTACCATAAAATTATCTAAAAAACCATTAATACAAAAGAGAATTTCACCAATAACAATTGGTCAAGTCATTGAAAAATACATTTTAAAATCAGATTTAGATTGTGGATAAATACGTCTAAAATAATTTTTCTTTTTTATTGTTTCTTTTGTCATTTTTATCTCCTTTCATTTATTTTATATATTTGTTATAAGAAGTAGCTTTGTTAAAAGTAACTAAAATATCTAAAGATTTCAAATCTTTTCTTTAATTTCAGCAATTGTTAAATTAGAATCAAAATCAATATTCTTAAGCAATCGTAGTAGCTCTTTTTTATAAAGATATCTTTTAATTAAAATATTTGTTTGATTAGGATTAAGAGCTAAAAAAAGCATTTTATTAACATCATCTTTTGAATATGCTTTTAATTCTTTAAGTAAAGAATTTTTTTGCAAAGGCAAGAAATATTTTTTTCTTTTATCATTTAACCGGAGATTGCTAAGGGAGTTTACATATAACCAAAAACCAACAAAAGAAGCAATAAAGCCGTTATTTTTTAACATAATTTTCTTAAGAGTTGGAATATTCGATTCAATGATACTTTTTTTAGTTCTTAAAAAGTATTCATCCTTAAAAATTGTTCCAGTTAATTTTGAAAGTGATAAGTTTGGATTATTTTTATCATCAATAAGAGGTTGAATTTGGTTTTTTGGAAATAATCTTGAAAGAATTTGTTTTTCTAATATTGGATTATGTCCAATAAAAACAACTTCATTAATTTTTAAATGTGAATTAATTTGGTAGATATGTTTGATAATATTTTGTTTGAGTTTCGACCAAATTTCTTTAATTGATTTTGTTTTGTGAAAGTCAATAATAAAAGTTTTTGTTTCAAGTTTATTATCCGAATTAATTCCACCAAGCGAATAAGCAAAAGGCGTATTCGCAGGAATTCCTAGAATTCTTGCGAAAGGATTAGAAATAGCTTCAAAATCAATGTATATATAATTTTTATTGATATTCATATTAAAAATTATAACATTTAACAACTAAAAACACCTAGTGAATGATGCAGTCTTTTTTATACGTTTTCTATTGAAATTAAGGAAGTTTTTAAAATAAATTTGCAATTAAAAAAAGGCATTTTTTAATTTAGATAATACTAAAAAATCAAGTACTTTTTTAGTTAATAAAATGTAATATAATATTATTGCTATGGAATTAAAAAAATATATAAGAACCGTCAAAGATTTTCCTGAACCAGGTGTGAAATTTAAAGATATTTCATTGCTTTTAGCAAATGGAGAAGCTTTAAATTACACAATAAATAAGATGTCGGAATTAGCGAAGGATGCTGATATTATTGTTGGTCCAGATGCCAGAGGGTTTTTATTTGGAACTCCAGTTGCTGCAAAGCTATCTAAGCCTTTTATTATGGTAAGAAAAAAAGGAAAATTACCTGGCGAAGTTATCAGTTATGCATATGGACTTGAATATGGTCGCTCAATTCTTGAAATTCAAAAAGGCCTTGTAAAACCTGGACAAAAAGCCGTTATCATTGATGATGTTTTAGCAACTGGTGGCACACTAGAAGCAATCATTAAATTACTAAAAGACCAAGGTGTAGAAATTCTTAAGATAATAGTTTTAATGGAATTAGGCGGATTTAATTCAAGAGAAAGATTAAATTGTGATATCGAAAGTTTAATTTTTGTGGATGAAAATGAAGATAAATAAGTTCTTTATGAACTTTTTTATTTAATAAGGAGATTTTTTTTATGAAAAAATATGAAAAATATGAAGATATTGAAGAAAAATATCGTTTTGATTTAGAGGATATTTTAGGAAATAAAAAACTAAGTGACTTAGAGGATGAATATTTCTTATTACTAGATAAACAGCTTGAAATCAAAGATTCTAAATATAATAGTCTAGAAGAATATGTAGCCTCCCTTGAGTTATCTAAGCAAAGCATTCTTTTAGCCAATAAGATTGATAATTATTTATCAAATAAATTGAATACAAATTTAGTTGATCCAAAAATCAATAAATTAATTTCGCAATTTGATGCAAAAAAATCAGAATATGATAAGAAATTTGGCTCCGAAATTAATCGAATTGCTAAAAACAAAGAAAAAATTTTGCAATGAATTAAGCTACTTGAGCTTAAAGAAGTAAAAAAAGACCTTGAAGCATTGCTAAATGAACTTGATCACAAATTAGATGACAAAATTGAAAACTATTTAGCAGCTACTGCTAATGGCGAACCTGATGTTGAAGAGCTTTTTAGTGTTTTAACAGATAGTGAAATTGATTATGGATACGCATCAAATAAATGGGGTAGAAGATTTAAAATTACTGAAGGAAGTAGACTTAATCTTTTAAAAAATTCTGATGAAAAAGTAAGAAAAGAAACATATTTTAATTATGCAAATGCATACCTAAAACATAAACAAAGTCTTGCAAAAATGTTATATCAACATATTAAATCAATTTCTGTTGATGCTCTTTCAAGAAATTATTCTTCATCAATTGAATCAATCTTAATATCAGATAATATTGATAAAAAACTTTTAGAAATTCTTTTTTCTAATGTTAAAAATAACATTTCTATCTTTAGGAAATATTGAAACGCACATGCAAAATTCTTTGAAGCTAAATTTAATAAGAAAATGGAACTTTGAGATAGTGCTATTGATCTAGTTAAAATCAAAAATAAATATTCAATTGAAGATGGTCAAAAAATTCTTAAAGAAATAAGCGCTATTATGCCTTTTGAATACAAAGAAATTGTCGATAAAGCAATCAATGAAAACTGAATTGACTATATAAATGTGCCTTCGAAAAGATCCGGCGCTTATTCCATTGGTGGCTCACATGGAATTAATAAAATCTATATTCTAATGAACTGAGATAACACAATTAATTCAATAAATACTTTATGCCATGAAATGGGACATTCGATGCATTCATATTTTTCAAATAAGAACCAAAGTGTTTTTCGAAGCCAATATCCACTTTTTCTAGCTGAAATTGCTTCAATTTTTAATGAGTTATTATTAAATGATTATTTGATTTCCAAAGCCAAAACTAAAGAAGAAAAATTCTTTTTATTAAATGAAAGTATTAATGATTTTATTGGTACTGTTTTAAGACAAACTCAATGAGCTAATTATGAGTTTGAACTATATAACCAAATTGATAAAAACGAACCTCTTAATTCTTATGAGGCTCTTGAAGAGTTGTATGTAAATATTTCAAAAGATTATGCAATTACGAACAAAGAACCACAAATCAATGATGTAGCAAATGTATATAGCATTATGGTGCCACATTTCTATTATTATTTCTATGTTTATAAGTATGCAATTGGCTATATTGTTGCTAATGTTTTCTTCCAAAAATATAAAAAAGATAAAACAAAAGCTCTAGAAGATTACATTAATAAGTTTCTAAGTGCTGGAGATAGAGATTGACCTGCAGTTATTCTAAAAGAAGCAGGAATTGATGTTTATTCTAAAGAAATTTATGACTTAGCGTTTTCTCTTTTAAATGAAAAAGTTGATGAATATATTAAACTAGGAAATGAGATATTTAAAAAATAAAAGAAATTAATTCTAGAAAAAAAATAATAGACTACTTTAAAAAAGGTGGTCTATTATTTTTTAGTTTCATTAAGAATTAGCTGCATTTCTTATTGCTGATTTTGAAAATAATCATATAAATAAAATAAAAATCATAATAAATGATGCAGCCATTATAAATGGTATAGCAAGTATTCATGCCGTTAATACAATTGGCGTTTTTGTACAATATTTCTTAGTCAATGACAGTATCATTAATATACATACTGCAATACTAAGTAATTGAAATGCTACTAAAAAACTTTTGATTGCAAAAGGTGAAATTACTTTTAATTCTTCAGGAGTAGCAAGTGATTTTCAAGTTGCTAAAACATATCCTGAAGAAAAAATAGTAACAATTGCAACAAATATAACTATATACTCAATAGCCATAACGAACTTATTTTTACGTCCGTTATATTTTGGTTCATCAGACTCATATTCTTCTCAGTTATTTGGTTCGTTTCTTCTTTGATTAGGTTCCTTAGGTCCATCTCAAATAACTGAGTGGTCATTGTCAGACATCTACATTCCTCTCATCTAAAACAATACATTTAAAATAAAAATTATCTCACTTAAAAAACTAAAAATTCATCAAAAAATAAATTGAATTTGCTACTAAGGATAAATAACTATCTTTGACATGAAAGCAAAACAATTTTTAAAGTTTTAGAGAATTAAAATAACTAAAAAATAAGATTTGATTAGCTTTATTTTTCTTATTTTTTTACTTATTTTAAGTACTAATAATCTAACTTATTTATAATTATGTTATTTAAAAGATGAGGAAGAATAAATTAAAAAATCATTGATGATTAAGCTCAGCAATAGCCTTGAGTTTCTTTCCAATTTCTTTAGTATCTTGTAATAATACAAATAATCAAAATATTTATAATAACCATTCACATCACGAAATTCCATGAACCAATTTAATTCCTTCAATTCCTTCTAATCCTACTCCAAATAAAAATAAAAATAAGCAAGAATTTTATAATGTAAATTACTTTTTTAATGATAAGTTATTCAAATCTGAAAAAATTAAATCTAATAGTATTTTTAAACCTGAACTAATAGAAAAAGAAGGCTATTTTTTTGATTCTTATTATTTGGATAAATATTTTAAGAATAAACTACCAAATAACTTAGTTATAACACAAGACTTAAATTTGTATTTAAGATATTTTCCATATTCTAACTATTCAGTTACTTCATTGATAGATACAATTAAACCTAAAACCAAAAATTTAAAAATGCTTAAAGATAATGATATCTGTTATGTTGAAATTAAGGATTTCTTTAATTTAATAAAGGAAGTTACTTTCATTGCACAAAAGATTGAGAATCTAAAGTTTAATGAAAATAAATATGACTTAACAAAGCATTTGACTTATTTTAATAAGAATAAAGAATTGCTTATTAATTTATTAAGTAGATATCAATCAAAAAATAAAAAAAATTCAGATTTTTCTTTTAATTCATCAATCAAATTTGATGCATTAAATAATCAAATAATTGTTTCAGATTATTCTTTTTTTAAGCAAATTAATCCTTATGAAACTGAATCTAATTTAGATTTTAAATACCAAGATTTTAAAAAACAAATAACTATTGATTTAAATAAATACAATCTTAAAATGCTTGAAATTAACAATCAAATTTATATGCCTTTTTGTTTGTTAAATTTAATTGTTTTAAATGAGTATGAAAATGCATTTTATTTTAATGAAAAAGAAGTCTTTTTGATTAGTTACCATGACATACATTCTGCAGGAAATTCATTTAAAAGAATTAAAGAAACTCTTACTAAAAATAATCTAGATAATAAAGAAATGCCAAAAAATCTTAAAGAATTTCAGTTTAATTATTTGCATTTCTTACTTGATAATTTTTATGGCATTAAACCAAAAAACAATGAATCATATTTGAAATTGCTATCTTCTTATAAAAATAAGTTTTTAGGCAATAATAAAGAGCATTATTTAGCGCTGCATGATTTAATTAATAGTTTAGATGATTTACACACTAAAGTATTGATGCAAGGATTATATGAAAAAGAAGAAAGCTACATGTCTTCAGTTGATATTGATACTAAGAAAAAAAATTTTAAAGAAAGAGTTAAGAAATTTTATTTAGTAGATGATGAATTATATAACTTGGAAACTCAATTACAACTAGAAGGAAAATGAATTAGAAATACACAAGATAATAAAACTAGAATTATTCGTTTTGATGTCATCACAAGAGAAACAAAAGAATGAGTTAAAAAAGATCTTGAGCAAGCCGAAAAAGATGGAATTAAAAATATTGTTTTTGATTTAACACTAAATAGAGGTGGCTCAGTTCAAGCTACTTATGAATTACTTGGTTTTATGAGCAATGAATACTTTAAATACTTTGAGTATAATCCTTTAACAAATGAAAAAATTGTCACACAAATTAAATCAAATGTTGGTAAACAAGATTTTAAGTATTTTATTTTAATTTCTCCTAAAACCTATTCTGCAAGTAACATGTTAGCCGCCACTGCAAAGGAAAATAAGTTAGCTAAAATTATTGGATATAAATCAGCAGGTGGCGCTTCTATTGTAAGATTTGCATGTTTACCAAGCGGCAACATATTGCGATTAAGTAGTAATAATGTTCTAACCAACAGAGATTTTGTTTCCTATGAAAATGGTGTCATACCTGATATTAATTTTGCAAATGATAAAAATGCCTCATATAAAAACTTATTCGATTTAAACTACATCGAAAACATAGTTAATAAAAATTCTTAAATTTTATTGTAATTTTATTCTCAAGACTTCAATTAATTACATAAATAACATTAGTAAAATGACTTGCTAATTAATACAGTTTAATTTTTACTGTAAAATTTTAATTAATGAAATTAGGTAAAAAAACTTTTATCTTTTCTTTGTTGGTAAATGCTATTCTACCAATGTCTCTTTTATCTTTTTCTGTTCAAAATAAGAATACAAATAAACGTCTGAATAATAAAAATAAGCTTTTAAAGAACAATTCCAGTTCAACTTTTAAACTAAAAGAATATGAATTTTCTGATTTAACAAAAAATAATTCAAATGAGTTAAAAAAGATTGAACTCGGTTTATATAATGATGTAGCTTACATTGGAATTAAAGAGTTCCTTAAAGCAACAAAAACAGTTACTAATTTCAATGATTATAGTTTTAGTTGAATAAAACTAAATAACAAACTATACAAAAAACAAAAGTATTTGGAACATAATTTTAAAGATAATAAAGTTACTCTTAATGTTATTAATAAACTTGTTAATGACAGCGATCCAGATGACCAAATTCAAAATAAATACAGCATTGAAATTGATTTTCAAACAAAGAAAATCAATGTTTCAAATTATAAGTTTTTTACTGAAATTTTAAAAGATTACAAAAGAGGTGAAGAAGAGCTACAAATTGAATTTTTGTCCAAAAAAAATCTCAATGAAAAAACTCATTTTTCTTATGATTTAAGTAAGTATGACATTGAAATTTTAAAAGACAAAAAAGATTTATATCTACCAGTAGTACTCCTAAATCAAATTCTTTTAAATGAATCAAATTATCAAACATATTTCAATGGTGAATACTTTAATTTATTTAATTATTTTGAAACATTAGGAAGTTCTTATGGTCCTGCACTGCTGAAACAATCAAATGTAAACAATGAAAATATACCTTTAGGTCTAAAAGAATTTCAATATAAATATTTTCCTTTTTTATTTGATTATTACTATGGAATTAAGAATAAAAATAATCAATCTTACAAGAATTTTTTTGCTACTTATGAAGATGATATATTAGCTGAAAATGATAATCATTATTTAGCAACCAAAGATATTATTAATGACCTAGGTGATTTGCATTCAACTTCAATTATTGATGGCTATTATAATCATGATAATGATGCCATTAAAAACATTGAAAAAGAATTTAGGAAAATAAGAAGAATAAGAAAAAGAGCTGAGATTGAAAATGAATTAGGAAAAAGAGATTTTGGAAAAATTGAATATAGTATTACATATACACCTGACAGAAAAACAGGTATTATTTCATTTAGGGCATTTGATAAAATGACAGCTAGTGGAATTGAGAAAAGTTTAGAGATAGCTAAAAATGAAGGAATTAAAAACATTGTTTTCAATATAACAGTTAATTCAGGTGGCTATGTTGGAAGTGCTTTTGAGATTATGGGATTTATGACAAATAAACCTTTTTATTCTTACACATATAATCCTTTATCGCAAGAAAAAAGTGTTGAAGAAATCAAATCCAAATATAAAAAGTATGACTTTAATTACTTTATTTTAACTTCGCCCTTTTCTTTTTCAGCTGCCAATATTTTGGCTCAAATGGTAAAAGATAACAAAGTAGCCAAAGTAATAGGTTATAAAACTCATGGGGGAGCTTCTGCAATCAATTATGCAATTCTTCCTACTGGAGATATTATTCAGATTAGTAGTAACCATGTTTTTAGCGATAAGAACTTCAATAATATTGAATTTGGTGTTAAACCTGATATTTTTTTTGAAGAAGATATTTATAAGAATCAAGACCAATTGTATGACTTAAATTACATTCAACAAATAGTAAATAAAGAAACAAATGAAGAAGCTAAACAAGATATTTCTTTTTTAATTAAAAATCCAAATTTAGGCTTATTAAAATCTAGTGATTTTGTTAGTTTATATGAAGCCTTAAAGAATAAGAATCCTAATTTCAATATTGCTTTTGATGATCTTGAATTTCAATCAATTAATAAAATTCCTAATGAAAAAAATGAGTATGAAGTATCCTTAAAAATAAAGGATAATAATACAAATTATTTTGGAACTATCAAACTTATTTTTAGTCTAGAAGAAAATGCTAAACCATTTAATCCAAATGGTAACACTGAAGATAGAAATGAAAAAGATAAAAATAATGCTGATAAAAATAGGCCTAAAAATAAAAAAACATTAAGAATTATCTTAGGAATTTTTGGGTCTTTATTAGTAATAAGTCTCATTTTAGTTATTGTATTTCTAGTCTTAAAATTAAAGAAAAAAACTAAGCAGTAAAAATTCTAAAAATTCATTAGATTTGTTTTGTTGTCTTAAAACAAGCAATATTTAAGGAAAAAAACAAAAAAGTGCCTTGTTGCACTTCTTAAATTAAAAAAATCAGGAATTTTTATGCTTGCATTTCAGCTTCAGCTTTTCTTGCTGCTCTTCTTTGGTCTCTAGCTTTTTCTTTAGCTAATTTATGTGCTCTTTTTTCAGCTTTAACTTTGTTAGCTAGTCTGACATCTTTTCTCATAGCTTTCCTTTCAAAAATTGTTTTTCATAACTTAAAAAAGACAAAAAAGATAATTATTAATTATAACTATTTTTTTGTAATTTGCTTGACTTTTTCTTCTATAGAATCAAGATCTAAATCTTCCATTGCTCTTAGTTTATTTTCTAAATTGTGTTCCATTAAATCTATTTTATTTGCAAAATTTTCTTCATTTTTATCTAAATCAAAAATACTGATTTTTTCATTAGATTTGAGGTTGGAAATTGCTGAATTTGATTTTAATTCATAAACATTTTCATCAATAAAATAATATCTTTGTAACATTGTTTCTTTAATATCAGAAACAAGCATTTTATTATCTTCAATTTTTTTAAGATAATAATTTTTTAGTTCATTTCTTTCTTTATCATCAGGATCATTTAATTGCTCAATTTTTAAATGTTGAATTAGGTATCCTGAATTATTGCTTTCAATGTAATTATTGGATAATTTATCAATTCTTTTATTGCTATTTTCAATGTTATTAAGATTAAATTCAGTAACTTCATTATTTTTATTTGTATAAAGAAATTCAAGATTATTAGTAATTACTTCAAGATTTTTAGGAATGCAATTGACATTCTTTAAAACATTGAATAAGAAAGTTCCTCTGTTACTACGATTTGTATAAGCTAAATCAGATGCATTTCAAATTTTCGTAAGTCCATCTTGAGTTAGCATTAAAATCTTGTTAAATTTTGAAACTGTAGCAAAAGCGGCTACATATGTTTTATTTAGTTTTGGAAGTAATTTAATTCCTTGGGCTTTTAGTGTTAGAGTTGAAGAAAATTCATTTTCATTAATTAAGAAATAAAGGCCATTGTTTAAAAGAATAAAAATATCTTTTTCATCATTGCCAATTTTTATATCAACTAATTCATCATCTTCATTTTTAAAGGAAATGCAACTTCTTTTACGATTATAAATTTTTGATTCTAGATCAGAAAATTTAATTTTTTTAGCATATCCTAATTTAGTAATCATAATTAAATTAAGATAATTATCAAAAGAAGAAACTTCCATAATTCGAATAACTTTTTCATTTATATCTAAATTAATATAAGAAGAAATATGAATACCTAATTCTTTTCAGATATTATCTTTTAGAATGTGCGCTTCTAAAATAAAGAAATTTCCTTTGTTTGTAAAAAATAGAATTTTTGAAAAAGAATTAATTTTATTGTAATAGAAAATTGCATCATCATTTTTTAGTTTGTATGAACTTAGGTCATTAGAATTAAAGATTTTTGGTGTAATTTTTTTAATGTAACCATCTTGGGAAAAAAAGAAATAAAAGTCTTCATTTTTAGTTAAGGATTTATAATCAACTTCTTTGTTTGCAATTTCATTAAGAATTGCAGTTCTTCTTTCTCTTCCAAATTCTTTCTTAATGTTATTTAGTTGTTTAATTAAATATTTATTAAATTCATTTTCATTGTCTAAAAGAAGTTTGCAATTTGCAATTAATTTTTCAAGCGATATTTTTTCATTTTGAAATTCAATTTGGTCTATTTTAGATAGTTTATATAATCTAAGTTCCGCTATAGCAGTTGCTTGAATTTCTGAAAAATTAAATTCAACCATTAGGGCATTAATTACACCTTTTTTTGAATTATCACTTTCTTTAATAAGTTTAATAACTTGGTCTGAAATTTCAGCGACTTTTATAAATCCTTCAATAATTTCATGACGCAGTTTGTATTTTTTTAAGTCATATTTAATGGCTTTAGTATTAATTAAACTTAGATGTTCTAAAAATGCATAGATTGCTTTATCTAATGAAAGAAGTGTCGGCGCACTTTTGTAGATTGCCATCATATTGTAATCATAATTAATCCGTAATTTTGTTTTATTCATTAGATATGTAATGATAGCTTCAGCGCTGCTATCTTCTTCAAGTTCAATATAGATAGATAGCCCATCTCGATCAGATTGGTCTCTTATTTCTTTAATGCCTGATATTGTTTTTGCAGCAATGATTGAATCAATTTCAAAAACTAATTTTGATTTAATTACACCAAAAGGAATTTCAGTAATTTCAATGCCTATAATCTTATCTTTTTTATTTTTAATAAAATCATATTTGGCTGAAAGACTAATTTTTCCTTTTCCGCTATTAAATGCATCTTCAATGCCTGATATTCCATAAATGACGCCGCCAGTTGGAAAATCTGGACCTTTTATATATTCCATTAACTGTTGCACACTAATATTTTTATTTTTAATCATTGCAATAGTGGCATCAATTAATTCATTTAAATTATGTGGCGGAATTTGTGTTGCAAATCCAGAAGCAATTCCAATTGCACCATTTAGAAGTAAATTAGGAAATAAAGTAGGAAGGACAGTGGGTTCATATTCTGAATCATCAAAATTAGGTATCATTGGTACAACTTTTTTTTCTAAATCCATAAGCATATATTCACTTATTTTTTCAAGTCTTGATTCAGTATAACGCATAGCTGCAGCTGGATCATCATCAATTGAACCTTTGTTTCCATGCATTTGCACAAGTGGATAGTTACTTTTTCATTCTTGTGCCATTCTTACCATAGCTTCATAGACTGAACTATCGCCATGAGGATGATATTTCCCTAAAACATCCCCAACGATTCTTGCTGACTTTTTGAATTGATCTTTGTTTCTTAATTTCAAATTTCACATTGAATAAAGAATTCTTCTTTGCACTGGCTTAAGTCCGTCTCTTGCATCAGGAATTGCTCTTTGTTGAATAACATATTTTGAAAAACGTGAAAAACTTGTATTCATGATATCAATCATGTTTTTTTCAATAATGTTTTCAATTGTTTCTTCGAATTCATTTTTTTTATCTTTTGCCATAGATTTTTTATCCTATTTTTGAATTTCAAATTCATCAATACTTGAAAAGTCAATGTTTTCATTAATTCATGTTTTTCTAGCTTCTGAATTATCACTCATAAAAGTAGTGATATTTCTTTCAGTCAAAGCTTGGTTATCAATGTTTACTTTAAGAATATTTCTTGTTTTGGGATTCATTGTTGTATCTCAGAGTTGATCTGCATTCATTTCACCTAACCCTTTGTAACGCTGAATTTCGTAATTTTGGTATTGGGAAGTTATTTCTCTTAAACCATCTTCATCTCATGCATAAAAACTTTTATTATTTGCGTTTTTAATTGTTATCTTATAAAGAGGAGGAAGAGCTATATATATCATTCCAGCTTCAATTAATTTCTTCATATATCTTCAAAAGAAAGTTAACAGTAGCATTTGAATGTGAGCGCCGTCAACGTCGGCATCAGTCATGATGATAATTTTTCCATATTGGGAATTTTTTAAATCAAAATCCTCACCAATACCAGCGCCAATTGTATTAATTATTGTAGCTAACTCTTCATTTGCTAAAATATCAATCAATTTTGCCTTGTCAGTGTTCATTACAACTCCTCTTAGAGGCAAAATTGCCTGCGTTTTCCGATCACGCCCCATTTTAGCCGAACCCCCAGCGGAGTCACCTTCAACTAAAAATAATTCTTTTTCAGAAGCAATTTTGGATTGTGCGGGAGTTAGTTTACCTGATAAAATTTTTTTTGTATCAAGTTTATTTTTTACTTTTCTTGCTTCGTTTCTTGCATTTCTTGCAGCAATTCTTCCTTCATAAGTGTGTTTAATTTTTTCTAGAATTTTATTTGCTTCTTGTTTGTTTTCATTTAGATAAAAATTAAACTTTTGTGAAAAGAAATCTTCCACTGCTTCACGAGCTTCTGGGGATCCTAATTTATCTTTGGTTTGACCAACAAACTCAAGAATATTTTCCGGAACTTTTAAAGAAACAACAGCAATGATTCCTTCCCTTACATCAAGACCATCAAAGCTTATTTTAGATTTTGAATTGGAATTTTTTGCATATCATTCATTAATTGTTTTTGTTAGAGCAGCCTTAAAGGCAGTTTCATGAGTGCCACCATCTCTTGTTTTGACATTATTAACAAATGAATAAATAGTTTCGCTATAACTTTCAGTATAAGCTAAAGAAATTTCAATCTCAATGTTATTTTTAGTAACTCCTGAAGCATAAAAAATACTGCTTATAAATTTTTTTCCTTCGCCAACAAAATTTATATATTCTTTAATGCCTTCATTAGTTTGAAAAACAATATTTTCGTTTGTTATTTCATTAATGTAATTGATTTTTAAATTGGAAATTAAAAAACTAGCCTCTCTTAATTTTTCTTTAATGATTTCTGAAGAAAATTTGGCTTTCTTAAAAATATCATAATTAGGTCAAAATTGGACTCTAGTTCCTTTTTTTAAACTAGGTCCAATTAAGGTTGTTTTGGTTGTAATTTCTTCTTGTCTAAAGGCTGTAAAATATTCTTTTTTATCTCGAAATACACTAACTTCTAATTTGGCACTTAAAGCATTAACAACAGAAGCCCCAACTCCATGAAGACCACCGCTTGTTTTATATGCACCATTGCCAAATTTACCTCCGGCATGCAGCTCAGTAAAAACTAACTCAACACCACTTTTTCCAGATTCATGCTTGGTAATAGGAATGCCTCTGCCATTATCTTCAATGATGATTGAATTATCTTTTTTTAGTGTAACTTTTATACTATCAGCAAATCCAGCAAGTGCTTCATCAATAGAATTATCAAAAATTTCTCAAATAAGATGATGCAGTCCATTTGAATCAGTTGAACCAATATACATTCCAGGTCTTTTTATTACTGCATCTAAGCCTTTTAGAACTTTTAAATCATTTGCTTCATAATTAGACATACTCATATTTTTTAAATTATATATATTTTGATTTAAATTAAAATAAATTAGAATTCTTATAAATATTAGATGACTGCTACTCTTTATTTGCGTTTTGAAAAAGGCGATTTTTAAAAATAAAAAACACTCTTTTTTTGGCTTAAATTAAGAGTATTTTTTAGATTTTAAATTTAATAATTTCAATCTCATTTAAAATTTCATTTTCTAATTTAATTAGGTCACTTAGTTCATTTTCAAGTTCCCTTGCAGTTTCACGATTTGGTTTAGTAACTGGGAATTTTGGGGCAAATAATTCGCATGTTTCACAAGCTTTAATGATTGAAATATCCATTGTTTTAATTTTTTTAGCAATGGCAATTGTTTCATTTTTATCAAAGCTAAGAAGCGGGCGCAAAATTGGTAAGCTGCAAACTTCTTGGATTGTATAAATGGATTCAAGTGTTTGGGAGGCCACCTGGGCTAGATTTTCACCATTTGAGATTGCTTTTATGTTGTATTTTTGCGCAATTTTTTGTGCAATCCGATAAAAACTACGGCGCATTAGACAAATCTTATATTTTTGGTTGGACACTAGTCCTATGTAGTTCATTATTTTTGTATAGTTAATTTGAAATAAGGTAGCTTCTCCTTGATATTTGGTTAGAAGGGAAACAATATCATTAATTTTATCTGTAGTTTTTTTATCAGTGTGTGGTGGAGTGATGAAATTTAAAAATGTAATATGTAGCCCTCTTTTTTGGAGTAAATTAGCAGCAACAGGTGAATCAATACCGCCACTAATTAAATGTAAACTTCTTCCTGAACAAGAAGTAGGAAGACCTCCTAAACCTTCAATGTAACTTGTAAAAATATAGCTAAATTTGTCGCGAATTTCAATATAAAAAATTAAATCTGGATTGGATAAGTCAACTTTTTTATTAGCAAAATTACTTAAAATATAGTGTCCAAAATGCATATTAAGTTGGGATGAAGTCATATGATAATTTTTATTATGTCTTCTTGCGTTAATTGCAAATGAAGAAAAATTACTTTCATTTGCAATTTTTTTTATAAGAATTTCAATATCTTCTAAATTAATGGAAGTTTTATAAACAACTGAATAAGAAGAGATACCAAAAATGTATTTTAGAGCTTCTAAATTAGAAGGCGAATACTTACAAAAAGCTCTATCATATTCCATTTTAATTTCATCTTTTTTAATATAAAACTCAAGGTTTTTTCTTAATTGTTTAATGAAATCTTTTTTATTTTCACCCTTTAATGTTAATTCACCATATCTAATTAAAATTTCTTTTTCAACTTGGCTTTCCATTTTTTTATCTCTCCAATTATTTTTTATATTATTTGCTTAATTTGAATACTTTTTTAAATTTAAATAAGCTTAATAAACTTATTTTTGTTAAATATTATATTACATTTCAAAGTCATTAAAAAATGATTTTTTTCTTAGATTTTAAGGTTAAAAATAAGCAAAAAAATCAATTATTTCTTTATCAAATGAACCTTAAAAATCTAGTTTATTAATCTATAAATCATTAGTTAATAAATAATGAAATTTCTTAAGTTTTATAGTTTATATGATAATAATAAAAAAACTATATAATTTAGTACTATGAAAAAACAAAAAAAAGTATCATTAGCATGCCAAGTTTGTTTACATAAAAACTATTCAATCAATAAAAGCAATGAAAAGCGTCTAGAAATTAAAAAATTCTGTAAATTTTGCAATTCTCAAACCTTGCATAAAGAGGAAAAATAAGTATGAATGAAAATAATAAGTTAACTAAAGAAGAACTACAAGCAAAAAAAGAGTATGACAAAAAATTAAAAAAGAAATTGAGAATGCAAAAAAAAGAATTAGCAAAAGAATCAAGACTTTATACTTTTCGAAATTGAATTAAAGAAATTAAAAGAGTTGTTTGACCTAGAAGTTCAAAAAGCTGAAAATGATTCGGAATCACAATTGCTTTTTTAGTTGTTATGGCTTTATTTTGTTTTTTAGTCTCACTAGCATTTACTAGTTTATGAAATGTTGTTGGAATTAAGGTTTAATTTTTTAATTTAAAGGGAGATAATTATAAAAAATATGGATTTTAAATGATATATGGTTTCAACTGTATCTGGCAAAGAAGATAATGTTATTGAAGCCTTAAGAAATAAAATTTCTTCACAAAAAATGGATGATTTTTTTAAAGATATAAGAATTTTTAAAATGCCACATCTTTCAAACAAAGAACTTGAAAAGAAAACTAAGGGCGAAGAATTCAAAGTTACTTATGTAAATATCTATAAAGGTTATATTTTTATTAATATGATTATGACTGATGAATCTTGATATTTAGTGCGTAACACTCAATATGTAACTGGATTAATCGGATCATCTGGTAAGGGAGCAAAACCAACACCAATTAGCAAACGTACATTTGATAAAATGGTTGAAAAAGAAAGATTTTTGATTGAGAAATTTGAAGCAGGAGATATTGAAACTGCATTCAAAGAAGGCACAATTGTAAGAATTAAAAGTGGTATTTACAAAGATGAAATCGGCGAAATTATTAAAAATAATGACCGTGAAGAAAAAGCCTTTGTTAACATTGAACAATTTGGTAGAAAAGTTCCAACTGAATTTTCTTATAGTGATTTAGAAATATGCGGCTAAGCATATTTTTTATATAAGTTTTTTTAGCATTTTCTAAGTTTCAAAAGTTAGCAGATATGCATAATTATTGTATAATTATGAATTATTCATTTTATTGAAGATTAAGATTTAAAGAGGTTTTAAGCTATGAAAAAATCAGCAAAAATTTTATTAGGATTAGGAAGCATTTCAACAGCAATTTTACCACTTCTTGCAATTTCTTGTTCAAATCAAAAATCCACATTAGCAAACGAAATTAAAAATGCCCAAGAAAGATTAGTGACTCTTGAATTTGATGAATTTAAAAAGGATCTAAAAGAAATAATTGAAAAAGCAACCCAAGTTTTAAACGACCCTAAATCCTCAAATAAACAATTTAATCCAATGATTGCTCAGCTAAAAAAAGTTATTGATGAAGTTACAAAGAAAACTGAAGATAAAAAGTCTTTACATGAAAAAAACAAAAATAATGTTTTAAAAGAAATTGACAAACTTAAACAATATAGCCATGAAAAATTAAGTGGATTAACTAAAGATTATTATAGTTTAAAGGCTGAATTGGTTAAGCAATATCAAGAAAAAGAAGAGATGCACAGCAAAATTAAGTCTATTGAATACGATGACAAAAAAACTAAAGAATACATTGCTGGGCTACAAAAGATTCTTACTGAAATTGAAAAGAAAAAGACTGAACTTGATAAGAAATACTTGCCTGATTTAGTTAAGGAAACAGAGTCTAAATTAAAATCCCTTAAATATGATGACTATAAAAGAAAATTAACTCAAGAAGAATTTAACAAAATTAAAGCTGATTTACAAAAACAATTTGATGAATCTTCAAAAGTTTCTAAAGAAATAAATAAAGCAAAGTCTGAAATTTTAGATAAAGCAATCTATGATTTGAAAAAAATTCTTAATGATCTTGATGAGAAAAAATCTTAATAAAAAATAAAAAGAAGAAGCGATTTTTAATCTCTAAATTTCTTCTTTTTTATTTTATTTAAATAAGAAAAATAAATTGAATTTGATTACTGAAATAAGAGTTTGAAATACTATGAAAAATAAATTTTATTTTAAAGAAAATGAACCACTAGATACGCTAGTTAATTACTTAGTTTCTTTTAAAAATTTAGAAGCTATTTTGTTAGATGGAGAACTTGGGGCTGGAAAAACAACTCTAACAGCAGCAATTGCTAAAAAGCTTGGCGAAGAAAAAACAATTGTTTCTCCCACTTTTAATACGATGCTTTGTTATGATAAATTAGTGCATATTGATGCATATAAACTTAAGGGTGATTTGTTTGCTTATGAAGAATATTTTGAAAATAAATTAGTCGTTATAGAATGATCCAAAAATATCACTAATAATTTTAGAAATTTCATTGCTATCAATGTTACACTTGAAACTATTGACAATGAAATTTACCATGTTTTTGAAATAACAAAAAAAACAATCAATAAAAGTCTTTTTATTGAAACATCACTAGAAGATTTCTTTGTTGCCATTATTGAAAATAACGAAGTAACTGATTACATAATAAAAGAAAAACTTGTTAAAAAAACTGATTTATTTTTTAGTGTAATTAACGAAGTACTTGCAAAAAATAATTTATTAATTGAATATTTTGATTCTATTTATACAACAAAAGGGCCAGGGAGTTTTACAGGATCAAGATTAGGTTTTACTTTTGCTTCAACAAATTGAATGCTGCACAATCATATTTTAAATAATCACCTAAAAATATTCCTAACTCCAACATATGATTTGTATTTTTATCAATTAAAAACAAATAAAATTTATATCAAAGCAAACAAATATAAAGCCTATGAAGTAAGTAAGGAAAATGAAAAAATTTCAATCAATCTAACTGATGAAATTGAAAAAATCAATCATTTTGATTACCAATTGTTTATTCAAGATACAAAAGGATATCTATCTTTATTTAAAGAATCTAAAGATGCTTTAGAAGAAGAATTAATTTATGCATCTGATCCACAAATTGGAGGTTTGTAATGAAAATTTTTGCCATTGAATCATCACATGATGACACTTCGTTTGCAATTTTGCAAGATAATAAACCTCTTTGAATGAAAACAATTACCCAAACTGAAATTCATAAAAAATACGGCGGAACAATTCCCGAATTGGCTTCTAGAATGCATGTAAAAAATATTCTTATATTAATTAAAGAATTAATTGAAACTAAAATTGATAACAAAGAAATTTGCAAGAATTTTGATTATATTGCTTATACAAAAGAACCTGGACTTATTGGCTCTTTACAAATTGGATATATAGTTGCTCAAACTATGGCAATGATATATAAAAAACCAATTTTAGGGCTTAATCATTTGGAGGGACATTTTTATTCAGCCTTTATTGAAAAAGAATTGCAATTTCCTACTCTTTGTTTGCTTATTTCAGGAGGGCATTCACAGTTAATGCTTTATTCAAAAAAAGATTCATTTGAAATTATTGGTGAAACTCTTGATGATGCAGTCGGAGAAGTTTATGACAAAATTGCTAGAAAACTTAATCTAGGTTTTCCAGGAGGCCCTATAATTGATAAAATTTGGCAAGAAAATAAAGATTTATATCCTAACCATTTTTCCATTCCAAAAACAGAAAATGAATTTGATTTTTCATTCAGTGGTATAAAAACTGCCGTTATTAATAGAGTTAATAGCTTAAACCAAAAAAATGAAGAAATAAACATTAACCAAATTGCTACTGAATTTCAAAATACAGTTATTTTATATTTAAAAAATACCCTAAAAAAAGCAATTAACAAATTCAATCCTAATTTGATTGTTTTAGCTGGGGGAGTTAGTGCTAATGTGGGAATTAGAAATATGTTT
This sequence comes from Metamycoplasma auris 15026, assembly GCF_000367765.1. Classification (GTDB taxonomy): domain Bacteria; phylum Bacillota_I; class Bacilli_A; order Mycoplasmatales; family Metamycoplasmataceae; genus Metamycoplasma; species Metamycoplasma auris_A. Next base: position 46,896 of record NZ_AORI01000012.1, on the reverse strand, counting down.
TTAACATTGCATAAAAATGTGTATTTACCTGAGATGAAATATACAACTGATAATGCTATGATGATTGCTAGAATGGCATATGAAAAAGTAAGGAAATAAGACAATGTGAAAATTTATAAAAAGCTCAACTTCACAAGAAAATTGAATGCTTGAAAATAATGAAGAAATTATTTTTTGAGGGCGTTCAAATGTTGGTAAATCTTCATTAATTAATGCATTATCAAAAACTAAGATTGCAAAAACTTCTTCAACGCCAGGACGCACTAGATTAATTAATTACTTTGAAACAACAAACAAAAAAATCATTGTGGATCTGCCAGGTTATGGTTATGCTAAAATGTCAAAAAAAGACCAACAAAAAATTGCTGGTATCATTGATTTTTATTTTCGAAATGCCAAAAGTAAGAAATTAGTTTGCTTTTTAATTGATGCAAAAATTGGTTTTAGTGCCATCGATCTGGAAATGATTGAATATATACAAAGTCTAAATATTCCTTTTGATATCATTGTCACAAAATTAGATAAGGCAAACCAATCACAACGTCATTTAGTAAAAAAACAAGCTCTAAGTTTTCAAAAAGAAATTAATATCTTTTTAGTCTCATCTTCAAAATCTATTGGTCTAAATGATATTATTGAACATTATAATTTATAGTTTTTTTAGTTTCCTTTTTCAAAATAACGCCTCTTAAAAATCTTTTTGAGACGCGTTATTTTTTTAATTAAAATTAAGGGATTTCTTAGGTTTCTAGTATTCCTTTTTTTAATGTATTTTTTGTATAATTTAAACTATGAAAACAAAAGAAGATAAAAAAAGATTAGCTATATTTGTTATTAAAATATTGGCATTCTTTATTATTCCTACAATTATCTTTTTTGCAGGTATTTTTGTGCTTCCTAGCAAATGAAGAATTCCCATTGTTGCAATATATTCATTTTTAATTGTAGCCTTAGGAATTTATAGTGCTTTCATTATTAAAAAGTTTCTAAAAGAATCTTTATTTATTAATAGGACACTAAGTCAATATATTCAAAATGAAATTAGTGAATCAGGAACTGGAATTTTTATTTTTTTAAATAGTGGAGAAATTATTTGAGCGACAACTTTTATTTTAAGTCGCTTTGGAAGTTCAATTATTGGGAAAAATATTAATGAAATTTTTAGCGTCAAAGATTGAAATGAATCAAACTATGATTTTGCATTTAAAAAAGAAAATTATGAATACTCAATTCATGTAAATTTTGAAAAAAATATTGTGATTGTTAAGGATGTTACATTTCAAACTAATTTATTAAATGATTACAAAAAACAATCCATAGTTTTAGGGGAATTGCATATTGATAATATCAATCTATATCAAGTATCTTTACCTCAAGAAGATTTATATAAAATTTATAGTAACTTAGCGCTTTTATTTGATGAGATATCCAAAAAATATAACATTGTTTATCACCAATATGAAAATGGACAATTTTTTATCATTACAAATAAAGAAACACTAGACCAATTTGAAAAAGATAATTTTGATGTTTTTAGAGATTTAAATGTTAAAAATCTAAGCAAGCAAATTTCAATTACTCTTTCTGGTGGTTTTGCTTATGGTATTTATAAATTTAGTGTTTTAGATGAATTAGCAAAAGAAGCGATTTTGCAATCTAAAACTCGTGGTGGAGACCAAATTACTGTTTTAACAAAAAATGAAAGTCCACGTTTTTATGGTTCAATATCAGAAATTGATGTGGATATGTCAAGAACAAATGTCTCTTACATTGCAAAAATCTTAATTAGTAAATTAAAATCAAAAAACATTACTAAAGTAATAGTATATGGACACAAAAACGCAGATTTAGATGCACTTGGTTCATCATGAGCTATCTATAAACTAGCTAAAGAATTTGGTAAAGATGCTTTCATTCAAAACAAAACTTTTGATGAAACAACCCAAAAATCATATAATGCCCTAAGTCCTATTGATAAGCAAGCTTTTATTAGTCCTTCAGAAGCAACATCTATGAATGATGCCCAAACACTTGTTGTTATTTGTGATACTTCTGTAGAAAATCGGATTGAAAATAAAAACGCTTTTAAAAACATTGAAAAAGAAAATATTATTATTCTTGATCACCACCGTCTAAGTACAAATCCTGATTTTATTTATAAAGAAAATTTATACATTGATTCCCTAGCATCCTCAGCTTCTGAAATTGTCACTGAGATTATTGCAATTACTAATAACAATGATAAAATAGATAATGAAACAGCACAACGTTTATTGGATGGTATCTACCTTGATACAAATAACTTTCAAAAACAAACTTCCTCAAAAACATTTTCAGCAGCAGCCTTATTAGAAAAATGGGGAGCAAAAATTTCTATTTCTGTCAATAACTTAAAAATAAATGAAGAAGTATTTAGCCAAGTTTTTGAGTTACTAGAAAATTTAGAAGAAGTCAAACCAGGATATTTTTTAGCATATAAAGATATCAAAGTTTCTCCTGATGTAATTTCTATTGCTGCAGAAGAAATCTTAAGAGTTAATGGTAGAAAAGCAGCGTTTGTAATTGGTGGGCTAGTTGGACAAAAGAAATACAAATTGTCAGCAAGAGGAATTAATACAAATGTGCAACTTATTGCTGAGGCAGTTAATGGCGGTGGGCATTTTAGTAGTGCGGCCGCTGAAAGTGACGAAAAAATTGAAGTCTTTGTTGACAATTTAAGACAAGCAATTGTGAGTGTGGGAAAATGAAAGTAATAATAATTAAAAAATATGACAAATATGAATTAAATCAAATCATTGAAGTTAATGATGGTTTTGCAAAAAACTTTTTAATCAAAAACGGTTATGCACAACCTGTAAATAAACAAACTCTAGCGAATTTAGAAAGAGTAAAACATAATATTGCAGAAGACTATCAAAACGAAGTTGAAAAAGCAAAAAGTTTAAAAGAAAAAATTGAAATGTTAACTCTAAATTTCCATTTAAAATCAAATGGAAATATCGTTCATGGTTCAATTACTAACAAAGCAATTGAAAGAGAACTTTTAAAAAATAACATTAAAATTGGTGCACATGCACTTGAAAAAGATTCATATAATACTTTTGGAAGACATTATATTAATGTGAAATTACACCCAGAAGTAACAGCAATTTTATTAATTGAAATTTTCGAAGAAAAATAAAAAATAAGAAAAAGCAGGAAAGATGCAAAATAATTCATTAAGTTCAAGAGAGATAGCAATAGCCAATAATGAAGTTGCATTATTGGGTCTTCTTTTAGTCAATCCTGATACTTATGTAAAAATTGGCATAATCATTCGTCCTGAAATGTTTCATTTTCCTAGCCATCGAATTTTATATGAGGCAATTGCAGAAGTTATCAATAATTCAAAAAACTTCGATTTGCCAATTTTAATTTCTTATTTAGAACAAAAAAAGCAATTTGACCAAGTAGCTTCCTTTATGATGAGCTCTTCAGAATACATTGCTTATTTAATGGAAAATCCAGGTTTTGATTCAGAAATTGAAATCTATGCAAAAAATATCATTGACCAATATAAGGTTGATTGTCTTACTAATTTACTAAATGAAGTAAGCGATACAATAGCAAACAAAACATTTGATGTTTCAGATTTGCTTTCACACATTCAACTTTCCCTTATTAATATTGATATTTCTGAAATTAATTCCACATATGAAAAAATTGGTGATACTGCTGAAAGTATTTTGCAACAAATTCTAAGAAAACTAGATAGTGATATCGGAGTGGGCTTGCAACTTGGTTTCCCTGAGTTAGATGAAGTTTTATTGGGACTTAACAAAGGGGATTTGATGATTTTAGCAGCACGTCCTGCTATGGGAAAGACTGCTTTTGCATTAAATATTGCTAACAATGTCGCAAAAAAAGGGAAAACAGTTTTATTTTTTAGTTTAGAGATGTCAAATCCCCAATTAGTTCAAAGAATGATGGCAATTGATTCTACTGTTTCAATTGCAAAACTAAAAACAAAAGAACTTGATATCCAAGACCAAAGAAATTTAATGCACACAGTTGAAGAGATGTCAAATTGAAAAATCTATATCAATGACCGCGCTACTTTAAGCATCTCAGATATATCCACTCTTTCCAAACGTTTTGCAAGAAATGCAAAAGTTGACCTTGTTATTGTTGATTATTTGCAATTAATAGGAGATTCATCAAAACGCTCGCAAGAAAATAGACAACTTGAAGTAGCAAAAATTTCACGTTCTCTAAAACAATTAGGAAGAGAATTAGAATGTCCAGTAATTGCTTTAAGTCAACTAAGTCGAAGTGTTGAAAAAAGAGAAGATAAAACACCTTTAATTTCAGATTTAAGAGAATCTGGGGCAATTGAACAAGATGCTGACCGTGTGGTCTTTTTACATCGGGATGACTATTATAAAAATAAAAAAACAGGTGAGCAAGAAAAAGATATTGTTGCATATGGCACTAAAGATAAAGTGCATGCATCTTTAACAAATGTAATTGTAGCCAAAAACCGTCATGGGGCAACTAAGACAATACAGCTTCTTTTTGTACCTGAATATAACCGCTTTATTTATGACAAAGAACCAAAAGATAAAATAAAATCACAACTTGATGGCATAAGAAGAATGAAAGAAGATTAATTAATGGAGAAAAAAACAAAAATATTAGATAAAAAAATTGCAAAAAAGAAACTAAGTCTTGAAGAAAAAAAACGTCTTAAGGAAGAAAGAATTGCTGCCCTTAATCCACTACAAGTTAATATTCTTAATATTTGAAAAAAATATCCAAAGAAAATCTTTTGAATGTTTGTCAGTGCATTTTTATATAACATTGCTTTAACTGTCTTCTTAAAGAAAGCTGCCACAATTGCTTCAGGAACTTCTTCACTATCACAAATTATTACATTTACAGCACCAACTACTGCCCAATATTATGGTTTGTTTTATGTTTTAGTTAATTTACCTTTAATGTTTGCATTCTGAAGACTTAATCCGCGGATGTTTATGGTTGTGACATATTACTGAATGATTTTCCAAGTAATTGTCCAAATTGTTTTTGTTGAATATGCAGGAAGAGGTTCTAATCCAATTGTTAATTTCATTAACCAAAAAATTTCACTTTATAATCCAATTGGGCAAGCTAAATACTATTGAGATCCATTTGGCCTAGACACACGCATTGTTACAAAAATGTATGCTGAAAGTGATAACCTAAAAAATATAATTAATGTTATTAAATCTAATAGTAATGAAGGAATTAATAACTTAAGTCTAGCTGGAAAAGAAATTGTTACTTATTTTAAAAATCAATTTAATCAAACTGATTTAAAAGCAGTTATATCTAATTTAGAAAATATATTAGATAGTTTAAAAGAAGGCCAAACAATTCATAGTATTCAAATTAATCAATTAATTCCATTGCTACTAAACGGAGAAACAAAAACTAAGTTTTATGGTGTTTATAATGGACAAAATTGACCTGTAATTGTGTATGCATTTTTAGGGGGAATTGCTGAAGGATTTGCTTCTATTGTTGCTTGAAGACAAAGAGGATCTATAGGAGGAGCTTCAGTAATTTCTAACTATATTGCCTACAAAAACAAAAAGCCAGTTGGTAATGCTTTCTTATTAGTTTCCATTTGTTTCTCAGCATTTTCAACAATTGTTGTAGGTTCATTAGAATACACTAAAAATATTACAGGCCACGTTTGGGATTCATCTTTATTTTTAATGAGAATCTTAGGAACAATAGCTTACTTATTTATCTTTACATTTTTAGTTAATAAATTCTATCCAAAATACAAAAAAGTTAAGATTGAAATTTATTCTAAATATCCAGAATTAATTGCTGAACAATTTAAGAAAATTAATTATGTTCACCCATTTAATATCTTTAATGGTGTAGGTGGTTTTAGTCATAATGAATTTGGTAAGATCGAAACAGTAGCACTATTTTTCGAAAGAGATATTATCTTAGAACAAGTTAAAAAAGTTGACAAGAGCGCTTGAATTACAATTTCTAATATTCATAATATATCAGGGGAATTTGATACTTCCTTTGTTGATTAAGGACTCAATAATGAGTTCCTTTTTTAATTCTTTTTTAAAAAGCAAAAAAATGGTTTTTAGGTGCTAAAAAAACTTTATAATTTATATATTTTTATAGGATAAAATATGGCAAAAAAAGTAATTTTAGGAATGAGCGGTGGGGTTGACTCAAGTGTTTGTGCATATTTACTTCAAGAGCAAGGATATGATGTTGAAGGTCTTTTTATGCGTAATTGGGATTCCATGCTAAATAATGATTTTTTAGGGAATGAAGATATTAGTAATGATATATGTCCTCAAGAGCAAGATTATTTAGATGCACAAGCAGTTGCAAAACAACTTAATATTAAGTTACACCGGATTGACTTTGTAAAAGAATATTGGGATAATGTATTCCAATATTTGATTGACGAATACAAAAAAGGAAGAACACCTAATCCTGATATTTTTTGCAATAAATATATTAAATTTAAAGCTTTTGCTGATTATGCTTTTGAAAAATTAAATGCTGACTATATTGCTATGGGACATTATGCAAAAACTAAGGATGGTTTTTTGTATAAAGCAAAAGATAACTCCAAAGACCAATCTTATTTTTTAGCACAACTTTCAAATAGTCAACTAGAAAAAACTCTTTTTCCTTTAGCAGATTATGAAAAAACTGAAGTTAGAGAAATAGCTAAAAAATTAAATTTAGCAGTGGCCTCAAAAAAAGACTCTACAGGAATTTGTTTTATAGGAGAAAGAAGATTCACACAATTCCTAGAAAACTACATTCCAGCAAAGCCCGGTGAAATTATTGATATTCATACTAAAAAAGTTGTTGGTAAACATAGGGGAGCTATGTATTATACAATTGGTCAAAGAAAAGGGCTTAATCTAGGTGGCTATGAAAAACCATATTTTGTAGTTGGTCATAATCTTGAAAAAAAAGTTATTTATGTTACTAATGAAGACCACAAAGAATATCTATTGTCTAACAAACTAATTGGCATTAATTGAAATCCATTAGCAAATGAATATAACAAGGATAATCTAAGCGCAAAATTTCGCTACCGTCAAGCTGATATTAAATGTCAAATAAGATTATTAGAAAATAATCAAATTGAAGTTATATATCAAGATACAGAAGCTGTCACTCCAGGTCAAGAAGTTGTTATTTATGAAGATAACAAAGTAATAGGCGCTGCTATCATCGACCAAATCTTTTATAATGGAATTAAAAAAGATTATTTATAAAATTAAATTAAAAATAAATTCATTTAAATTTAAAAAACAAGCGAGGTAATTTATGCTATCTTCCAAAGAAATAAGAAAAATGTGGTTGGATTTTTTTGCTTCTAAAAATCATCTAGTAGTAGAATCGAAATCACTAATTCCCCAAAATGACCCTTCGCTACTTTGAATTAATTCCGGAGTAGCAACATTAAAGGATTATTTTAGTGGCAAAAAAATCCCACCTGCAAAAAGGCTAACAAATTCCCAAGCCTCTATTAGAACTAATGATATTGAAAATGTTGGTGTGACTTCGAGACATCATACTTTTTTTGAAATGCTTGGAAATTTTTCAATTGGTGATTATTTTAAAAAAGAGGCAATTACTTACGCTTATGAATTTATTTTTAGTATTTTAAAATTAGAAAAAGAAAGAATCTACATAACATATTTTGAAGAAGATAAGGAAACTTATGATTGCTGAGTTTCACTTGGCATCAAAGAAGATCATCTAATTAAGGGAACAAAAGAACAAAATTTCTGAGACGTTGGACAAGGTCCTTGTGGACCTGATACGGAAATTTTTTATGACCGTGGAGATAAATATGACAGTCGCGGCATTGAACTTTTAAAAAATGATATTGAAAATGACCGTTATATTGAAATTTGAAATATTGTTTTTTCCCAATTTAATAATGATGGAGAAAATAATTACACTGAATTAATTACTAAGAATATTGATACAGGAGCTGGACTTGAAAGAATTGTATCAATATTGCAAGATGCACCAACCAACTTTGATACTGACTTATTTTTACCAATAATCAAAGAAATTGAAGCATTAACAAAATTTCATTATGATATAAATAACTATTTTACAAAAGACATAAAACAAACAAAAATTAACACCCTTTTTAAAATTATTGCTGATCATATTAGAGCAAGTGTTAATGCAATCAATGATGGAGTAAAACCTTCTAATGTTGGAAGAGGCTATATCATTAGACGTTTAATTCGTAGATCATATCGTGCAGGGTTATCCCTTGGTATTGAGAAAAAATCTTTCTTATATAAATTAGTTAAAACTGTTAAAGATACTCTAATTTATGATATTGATATAAAAAATGTTGAAAACATTATCAAAGAAGAAGAAGAGTTATTTGCCAAAACTATCAAAGATGGTGAAAAATTGTTAGAAAATGAACTACAAAAAAACAAAAAAATTGATGCCAATATTGCTTTTAAAATGTTTGATACATATGGTTTTCCAATTGAATTAACCCAAGAAATTTTAAAAGAAAAAAATATTGAAATTAATCTTGATGAATTTAATGCCAAACTAAAAGAACACCAAGAAAAATCTAAGTCAGCAGCTGTTGCTGGTATGCAAAAAGTAATTAATTCCTTAGCTTTAATTCCAAATAAAGTATCTGACTTTATTGGTTACGATTTCTTAGAATCCAAATCCAAAATTCTATATTTATTAGATGAAGAAAATGAAATAAAAAACACAAAAAACGATGAAGAAATTTCTTATGTAATTTTAGATAAGACTCCTTTTTATGCAACAAGTGGTGGACAAAATCATGATTTTGGATATATTCTACAAGATAATAACAAAATCATTGTTCTTGATGTTTTTAAAGATAAATTCTGAAATCATGTGCACATGGTTAAAGGAAAAATAGATAAAAATAAGGAAGTTTCTTGTTATGTTGATGCTAAAAAAAGAATTAATTATGCAAGAAATCACAGTTCAACACATATTATGTTTCATGCTTTAAGACAAACATATAAAAATGATGTTATTGAACAACTTGGAAGTAATATTAGCTTTGACCATTTTACATTTGACTTTGGACTTGATCATCGTCCAACAAAAGCTGAGCTTCGTAATATTGAAAAGATTATGAATCAATATATAACAATGGATGCTAAAAGAAATTACATTATTACTTCTGTTAAAAAAGCTCAAGAGCTAGGCGCATATATGACAATCGAAGAATCTGAATATCATGATGCAAACCAAGTTAGAGTTGTGGAATTTGAAGGGATTACAAAAGATTTGTGTGGGGGAACTCACGTTGCAAGTAGTGGTGTGATTGAGAACTTCAAAATTGTTTCTGTGGATTCCAAAGGAAGTGGCATATACCGTCTAAGAGTAATTACTTCTAAAGAACTTGTTAATGAATATTTAACTAATGAAATTAAAGAAAAACAAAATCTTTTATTTACTTTAATAAAAAATAACCAAGACTTAAAAGAAGATTATAAATTCGAATTTGATTTAAATATTCCTAACTGTGTTTTTGATAAAGAGGCTCTTTTAGATAAATATGAAGAAATTGAATGAGAAATTCGCAATGATTACAAAAAATTCCTAAAGCAAAAAAATAGCGAAGCAGTTGATATTTCCCAATATCAATCACAATTAATTAATAACAAGGAATTTTTCTTTGTAAGTAATAATGATATTAACCAATTAAGAAAGATAACAATTGCATTAAGAGAAAATAACCAAGATGCAATTGTTATAGGATTTTTACAAACCAAAGAAACAAATTACTTTTTACTTGTGACATCCAAAACACATGATTCTTCAGTAATTTTTAACAAAATTACAAAGGAATTCAATGGCAAAGGTGGTGGAAATCCTTTAGTTTCCCAAGGTTCAATTACAACAAATTTAAATGAAGAAGACTTAATTGCAAAACTTAAGGAAATAAATAATGCGTAAAATTGCCCTTGATTTAGGAGTTAAAACTTGTGGCTTTGCAATTAGTGATAAAGAAGCTAAAATTGCCTTTTTTCTTGAGAATTTCTTTTTTGAGCAGTGGCATTTTGTTGAGGTAATTAAGCGTCTTAAGCACTACTTATATGAGAGTCAGTATCAAAATGAAATTGATTGTATTGTTTTAGGATATCCTTTAAGAATGGATTTATCAAAAAGCAGTCGCACAGTTATGGTTGAAAAATTTCATGCAAGATTGCAAAAAGAAATTGATATACCAATTGTTTTACAAGACGAAAGAGAAAGCACAATAGCTGCCCAAAATATTCTTTTTGATTTAGGATATAATACAAAAAAAATGAAACCTCTAAAAGATGGTATTGCTGCACAAGTGATTTTGGAAGATTATTTAAAAAGGATAAATTAGTAATGATAAAAGAAACTAAAAAAAATAAAATCAACATTTTTTCAGCTGAAAGAGAAATTATTCTTGAAGATGATGAAAAAATTTATAGTGTTTTTGAAATAGAAGAAAATGGTAATATTTTTGCAGTTTTTGCAACACATGAAGCTTTAATTTTTGCTCAAAGAAAAGAGGACGAAATCATTGAAATTGAAGATGAAGCAATCATTGACATTTTATTTGATGTTCTAGAAAAATTCTTTGAAGAAAATGACCTAGTTGACAAAGAAGGTAATATTATTACGCATAATTACTTTAATGACGAAGCATTTGAAGAAACCAAATAAGAAGGTAAATTAGGGATGTTCCAACTAACTTATCAATCAGCAATTTTTGCAACCAAAAGCTCAAAATTATCACCAAATGTAAGATTAGGTTTGTTAATTTCGCTTTTTGTTGGTTTAAGCATTGCTATTATTGTTTTAATTCTAAGTTTCATCTATAAAAAAAGAATGACAAAAAAATATATCCTTCCTAACCAAGAAGAAGAGATTGCTAAACTAAAAGAAAGAAATCCTAACTATGGCATTGTTTTAGATGGCATTAAAAAATTTTATACGCATTCTATAGATGATTTTTTTACTTGTTTTCTTATTAATACTATTTATTTAAATAACTACCAAAACATCTATTTAGAAGATAAAAATAATTATTTAGCTCTTTCTTTAGCTAATCTTACAAAAAAAGAAATTCATTGAAATGGTATTATTGATTTGGAATTAAATAAAAAAATCCAACTTGAATTTCAAGAATTAGATTTTTTAGCAATTAAAAACACTAAAAAACTGAATTTTATTGCGCAGTTAATTATTCTTTTAAATAATAATAACGACACTTTAAATGAAAAAATTAAAAAGCACATTGACTTTTTAGCTTCTGATGGAATTTTAATTATTGAAAATAATCAAAATCTAAAAATTAAAAAGATAAAAGAAGTTGCTTTATCCTTTAATTTAAGATATGAAACATTAAAATTCAAAAATAAAAATGTTATACTTTTAGCAAAAAATAATATAAAAGAAATGCTTGAAGAAAAAGAAGGCGAAGTTTATGGAAGATAATAAACACTATTTAACAAAAGAAGGTCTTGAACAATATAAGAAAAGACTAATTTATTTGCAAGAAGAAGCAAGACCTGCAGTTATTGAAGAAATTAAGGAAGCAAGAAATCAAGGGGACTTATCTGAAAATGCTGAATATGATGCAGCACGTGATAAGCAAGCTGCTATTGAAAATGAAATTTTGCAAATTCAAAACATTTTAGAAAATGTTATTATCATTGATGAAGATAACTTAGGGACACATATTGTTAAAATTGGTTCAACTGTTAAATTGCTAGATTTAAAAACTAATAAAGTAATTAGTGTGACAATCGTTGGTGCACTTGATGCTGATCCATTTAATAATAAAATTTCTAATTCTTCGCCATTAGCAAGAGCAATTTTAAGTCATAAAGTTGACGAAGTTCTCGAAGTTGATGCACCAAAAAAATACAAAGTAAAAATTGAATCAATTATGTAATTTCTTTTAGTATTTAACTAATAAAATCTCACTAAAAATTTCTAAATTAGATTAATTGGAAAAAATTTGAAACTAACTAAAAAAATAGTTAGTTTTTTTATTAAAAAAATTATTTTAGTGTATTATTTTTAAAGGTTGTCACCCCTTTTTAAATAAAAGGTTGCAATTAAAAGTATTTTGCAGAATTTAAAAGCAAAAAAAATATTTATTTTTTTAAAAGTTTTTTATTTTTGTATATACTTATATCTATGCTAATTTAAAATAAATAGCATAGATTAAATTTTGAAATAGTTCTTTGAAAACTGGATACAAATACCATAACGTCAATTTATTTTTACAAAAAATAATTCAAAAAAAAAAAAAAAACACTAACCAAATCAAATTTAAGAGTTTGATCCTGGCTCAGGATGAACGCTGGCTGTGTGCCTAATACATGCATGTCGAGCGAGGTTTTTTAAACCTAGCGGCGAATGGGTGAGTAACACGTGCTTAATCTACCCTTTAGATTGGAATACCTAATGGAAACATTGGCTAATGCCGGATACGCATGAAATCGCATGATTTCGTTGTGAAAGAGGCCTTTAAAGCCCCACTAAAGGATGAGAGTGCGGAACATTAGTTAGTTGGTAGGGTAATGGCCTACCAAGACTATGATGTTTAGCCGGGTCGAGAGACTGAACGGCCACATTGGGACTGAGATACGGCCCAAACTCCTACGGGAGGCAGCAGTAGGGAATATTCCACAATGAGCGAAAGCTTGATGGAGCGACACAGCGTGCATGATGAAGGTCTTCGGATTGTAAAGTGCTGTTATAGGGAAAGAATACTTGGTTGAGGAAATGCTTCCAAGCTGACGGTACCCTGTCAGAAAGCGATGGCTAACTATGTGCCAGCAGCCGCGGTAATACATAGGTCGCAAGCGTTATCCGGAATTATTGGGCGTAAAGCGTTTGTAGGCGGTTTATTAAGTCTGGAGTCAAATCCCAGGGCTCAACCCTGGCTCGCTTTGGATACTGGTAAACTAGAGTTGGATAGAGGTAAGCGGAATTCCATGTGAAGCGGTGAAATGCGTAGATATATGGAAGAACACCAAAGGCGAAGGCAGCTTACTGGGTCTATACTGACGCTGAGGGACGAAAGCGTGGGGAGCAAACAGGATTAGATACCCTGGTAGTCCACGCCGTAAACGATGATCATTAGTCGGTGGAAAATTCACTGACGCAGCTAACGCATTAAATGATCCGCCTGAGTAGTATGCTCGCAAGAGTGAAACTTAAAGGAATTGACGGGGACCCGCACAAGCGGTGGAGCATGTGGTTTAATTTGAAGATACGCGGAGAACCTTACCCACTCTTGACATCCTTCGCAAAGCTATAGAGATATAGTGGAGGTTAACGGAGTGACAGATGGTGCATGGTTGTCGTCAGCTCGTGTCGTGAGATGTTTGGTCAAGTCCTGCAACGAGCGCAACCCCTATCTTTAGTTACTAACGAGTTATGTCGAGAACTCTAGAGATACTGCCTGGGTAACTGGGAGGAAGGTGGGGATGACGTCAAATCATCATGCCTCTTACGAGTGGGGCAACACACGTGCTACAATGGTCGGTACAAAGAGAAGCAATATGGCGACATGGAGCAAATCTCAAAAAGCCGATCTCAGTTCGGATTGGAGTCTGCAATTCGACTCCATGAAGTCGGAATCGCTAGTAATCGCAGATCAGCTACGCTGCGGTGAATACGTTCTCGGGTCTTGTACACACCGCCCGTCACACCATGGGAGCTGGTAATACCCGAAGTCGGTTAGCTAACCTCGGAGGCGACCGCCTAAGGTAGGACTGGTGACTGGGGTGAAGTCGTAACAAGGTATCCCTACGAGAACGTGGGGATGGATCACCTCCTTTCATACGGAGTACATCTTTGTTATGGAAACATTATTTGTATCCAGTTTTGAGAGAATTATCTCTCTTTTTGTTCTTTGAAAACTGAATATCGACATTGAAAAATTAAATTATTAATATTTCAAAGTTTAGATCAACCTATAGAATATATCATACAAAAAAGACAAACAATAGGTCTTATACTACTATTAAACAAGATAAGAGTTTTTGGTGGATGCCTTGGGTCTGGAAGTCGATGAAGGACGTGATTACCTGCGATAAGCCTCGGTTAGCTGGAAATAAGCTGTTATCCGGGGATTTCCGAATGGGGAAACCTAATTGAGCTAAAACCTCAATTATCATATCGATGAATCAATAGTCGAATGAAGAGACACGCTGTGAATTGAAACATCTCAGTAGCAGCAGGAAAAGAAAATAAAGAATGATTCCCTAAGTAGTGGCGAGCGAAAGGGGAAAAGCCCAAACCAGCATTCGTTGTTGGGGTTGTAGGACTACATTTTAGAGTTTAAAAAAATTTACACATAGCAGAATAAGTTGGAATGCTTAAACAAAGAGGGTGAAATTCCCGTAAGCGAAATGTGTAAATCTCTTTGTAGTATCCTGAGTAGGGCGGGGCACGTGAAACCCTGTCTGAATTTGCCAGGACCACCTGGTAAGGCTAAATACTAACCAGACACCGATAGTGAACTAGTACCGTGAGGGAAAGGTGAAAAGAACCCCGAGAGGGGAGTGAAATAGATCCTGAAACCAATTACTTACAGTTAGTCAGAGCCCGTTAATGGGTGATGGCGTACATCTTGCAGAATGGACCGGCGAGTTATGTCAACATGCAAGGTTAAGTGGATTAAAGCGTAGCCGTAGAGAAATCGAGTCTGAATAGGGCGTTAATTATAAGTATGTTGATATAGACCCGAAACCAGGTGATCTACCCATGAGCAGGTTGAAACTTAGGTAACACTAAGTGGAGGACCGAACCGTAGTACGCTAAAAAGTGCCCGGATGACTTGTGGGTAGGGGTGAAATTCCAATCGAACTTGGAGATAGCTGGTTCTCTCCGAAATAGCTTTAGGGCTAGCGTGTAGTGTTAAGTGATGGGGGTAGAGCACTGAATATGGAATGGCGGCGCCTAGCTGTACTGACTATAATCAAACTCCGAATACTATCATGAATTACTATGCAGTCGGTACATCGGTGATAACGTCGATGCACGCGAGGGGAACAACCCAGATCGTCAGCTAAGGTCCCAAAATTGTGTTAAGTGAGAAAGGTTGTGGAGTTTCTTAAACAGCTAGGATGTTGGCTTAGAAGCAGCCATCGTTTAAAGAGTGCGTAATAGCTCACTAGTCGAGAGACTCTGTGCCGATAATTCAACGGGACTAAAACACAATACCGAAGCTACGGGCATGAAAATGCGTTAGGAGAGCGTTGTAAGGGCATTGAAGCCAGACCGTGAGGACTGGTGGAGCGCTTACAAGTGAGAATGCCGGTATGAGTAACGATTCAGAGTGAGAATCTCTGACGCCTATTGGGGAAGGTTTCCTGGGCAAGGTTCGTCCACCCAGGGTTAGTCGGGTCCTAAGACGAGGCCGAAAGGCGTAGCCGATGGACAACAGGTTAATATTCCTGTACTTTTTATAAATGTGATGGAGTGACGGGGGAGGATAGTTTTACCACTTATTGGATTGTGGGGTAAGCAGTGACTGGGTTATGTAGGCAAATCCGCATAACTTAACTGGGAGCTGTGATGCATAGTAAAAGGGCGACCAAGTAACGAATTAAATGATTCCATACCTCTTAAAAAAGCTTCTAACGTTTAAGTTTATAAAAACCCGTACCAAGAACGGACACACGTCCCCAAGATGAGTATTCTAAGGCGAGCGAGAAAACCAATGTCAAGGAACTCTGCAAATTCATCCCGTAAGTTCGCAAGAAGGGATGCCCATTGTAACAAATGGGCCGCAGTGAATAGTAAGGGGGAACTGTTTATCAAAAACACAGCTCTATGCTAAGTCGTAAGACGATGTATATGGGGTGACTCCTGCCCAGTGCCCGAAGGTTAAGCAAAGGTGTTAGCAATTGCGAAGCATTGATGTGAAGCCCGGGTGAACGGCGGCCGTAACTATAACGGTCCTAAGGTAGCGAAATTCCTTGTCGGCTAAATACTGACCTGCACGAAAGGAGTAATTATCTCTTAACTGTCTCGACATTGGACTCGGTGAAATTATGGTTCCGGCGAAGACGCCGGATACCCGCATCTAGACGAAAAGACCCCGTGGAGCTTTACTATAACTTCATATTGGAGTTTGATTTAACTTGTGTAGGATAGGTGGGAGACTATGATGCTTAAACGCTAGTTTAAGAGGAGTCAACGTTGAAATACCACCCTTGTTAAATTGAGCTTCTAACTTGTTACCATTATCTGGTAAGAGGACAGTGTGTGGTGGGTAGTTTGACTGGGGCGGTCGCCTCCTAAAGGGTAACGGAGGCGTTCAAAGTTACACTCAATACGGTCAGAAACCGTATCAAAGAGCATAAAGGTAGAAGTGTGATTGACTGTGAGACCTACAAGTCGAGCAGGTGCGAAAGCAGGACTTAGTGATCCGGCGGTTCTTCGTGGAAAGGCCGTCGCTCAACGGATAAAAGCTACCCCGGGGATAACAGGCTTATCTTTCCCAAGAGATCACATCGACGGGAAGGTTTGGCACCTCGATGTCGGCTCATCGCATCCTGGAGCTGGAGTCGGTTCCAAGGGTTGGGCTGTTCGCCCATTAAAGCGGTACGCGAGCTGGGTTCAAAACGTCGTGAGACAGTTTGGTTCCTATCTGATGTGGGCGTTGGAATATTGATGAGAGCTACTCTTAGTACGAGAGGACCGGAGTGGACGTACCGATGGTGTTCCAGTTGTTTTGCCAAAAGCATAGCTGGGTAGCCAAGTACGGCAGGGATAACCGCTGAAAGCATCTAAGCGGGAAGCCCCCTCAAAGATGAGTATTCCCTATTAAATTCCTTATAGACTATGAGGTTGATAGGCTGGAGGTGTAAGTATAGCAATATATTCAGCTGACCAGTACTAATAAATTGATTGGTTTAATAGTAATTCTATAGAAGAAATCTAAAAATAAAAAAATCGATATTCAGTTTTCAGAGAACAAAAAAATCACTTGTAATCCATTTGGTTGCAAGTGATTTTTATTTCTTTTAGAAACTACTTTCTAGAATAGTGAATAGCAAGAAAAATAATAAGTACAATAACTGCAATAGGAATAACAATTATTAATTTAATAAGGTCATTTTTTGTATTCTTGCTAAGCTTCTTTTTGCTTTTAATATTTATATGAGGATTTTTTGGACTAGTCTTTTTTTGTATTGGAAAATTAATTTTAGATGTATTAATATAATTATTTTCTTTTTGTTTTAAATTGGTATCATCTAGATATCTTTTATTATTTGATTCATCAGAAACATTACTATCTTTAGTATCTATATAACCATCTTTTAGTCTGTTATAAACTAGCAGGTTAGTTTCATTAGTATTTCTATTAGAATATTTAATATTATTTGAATTTTTATTTTTTATTTTATTTAATATAAGGTTGATACTAAAATTTGTTTCAATATATTTATCAATGTCTCCTCTTTTTTTCTTTAATCTTTTATTTTGTATGAATGATTCAATATCTAACTCTAAAGCATACATGATTATTAATTCATCAATCGCATCAATTAGACCATTATGAGTTTCAAAATACTCATCATTTTTTGTGACAAGACGATATATTGATTCTGCTCCATAACCTCTTTTTAGAGCACCATTTCTAAAAGTTTCAAAATAATCTGGAATAAAATCATTGAAATTTTTGTTTTTAGCAACGATTGAAATATCATGATATTGAAAGATATTGCTTAATTTTGGAAGATGTCTATAATCAAAGGATGTGTATGAAAATCAATGTTTTACATTGTACTTATTTAAAAAATCAATCAATTTTTCAATTGCTAAGTCATATGTTTCAATATCATAACCGGTATAATGGTCATATCTGCATAGCGGTCCCAGTAGGCTTTTGCTATATATTGCAGGAAATTTTGAATTTTCCTTGATTATTCAATAGTTAGTATCAACTACTTTAAAATCATTGCTTTTTGCTATTACTACTCCAATTGAAATAACCTTATCAAAAAAGTTAGTTTCGACGTCAATAACAGCAAAATTGAATTCGTTTTCAATATTGCTGTTTGAGGTATCAATATCATTGAACTTAGTATATAAAGTTACAGTCTTACTATTATCAATTAAATCATTTGAATTTGAAGAATTTGATAATTCATTTTTAGTATCAAGCATTGAATCATTATTGTTTTCTAATTCAATATTCTTATCAATAAGATATCTATGTTTGGTAATTGTATATGCAATGTATTTTTTAAATTCATCCTTATTTTTGATTCTAATTTCAAAAAGCTGATTATTGCGAACATTTCATAGCATTCCTTTTTGCAAACCTAGTGCAAGCATATAAGCTGCAGTTTGCAAGAAATGTGTATTCTTTAATTCATTTACAAATTTAAGTTCATAAACGACATTATCCATAAGCACATCAGCTAAACCGATTGCAAATATTTCTAGATTATTTTTATCTTTTTCAAAAGCAATATGGCAGCTAACTTGCACATTTTCATCTTTAGTAAACAAAGTTTTTAGACGATTATTAATTGCTAGTTTTTCAAATTCATTAACAAATTCAATATTTGTTTGTTTGATATATCTTTGTTGTTTAGTTTGCAAGGCAATAAAAAACAAAATAAGTTCATTGATTGAACGATTGTTATTTGCATTAAATTTCTTGTAATAATCAATCCAATATTTTTCATTTTCAACTTCAAGATACTTATTTATTTCATTCTCAATTTTATATTGATTAAAATACAAAGCTTCTTGATATACACCAATACAAGGAGACAAATCAATTAAATCATCATTTGTTTTGATATCAATAATTAAATTATTTGCCGTTTCAACCTCTTTTATTTCTAAATAACTATATAGTTTTGTTAAATCTTCTTCATATTTATGATCAAACATTTCTGATATTAAATATGTATTTTGAGATTTCTTATCTTTATTATTGTTAGAAATCCTTAAAATTTCTTCAGTTAATGGGTTTTCAAATTGAGAATGTACAAAAATAATATGATTTTTTCCACGGCTAGCAGCGACACAAAAAACATTTCTTAAAATTTCATATTTGCTATCAAGATGATTCAAACGCAAATTTCAATATTGTTCGCTAAAATCAAAAACTAAACAAATTGGTTTTTCAAGTCCCTTAGCACTATCATATGTTGTAAAAATTGCTGTATCACTATTGGGTTTGACATTTTGGTCAACATCTTTAATGCTAGCATACACAGTTTTTTTATTTCATTTATGCGTTGCTACTTCTTCAAGAATATTTAAAACTCTAGTCATAAGACCATTTCTTGAACCTAAACAAAGAATTTCAGACGGATTTTGTTCAATTAGGAATTTAAGAGCTTGTGACGCATCTTTATATTCAATCTTGCATTCATCATTGATGCCATTAATTTCTTTATTTCAAATCCGCCCCAACATAGCCGCATGATTGTTAGAAATTCGATATGAAAATGTAAAAGATAATTTAATATGTGAATCTAAAAAGGAAGTAATAAATTCTTTAATATCTAAAGTAGTTTTATCAAAAATCTTTTGGTCCATATCCCCAACAGCAATAATTTGAATATTTGGATTTTGCTTTTTAATGCTTAGAAGTAAATTAGACATTTCAGTATCAATATCTTGATATTCATCAATGATTAACACATCGTATTTTAAGGGAATAATTTGATTTGCTAAATAAAGCTTAATTGCATTGTCATTAGAACTATTAATGCCATTTTGTTTTAACATATAATAAGCAAAACCATGAAATGAAAAAACAGAAGTATTGCTTGATTTGATTTTTTGCTTTGCATCAAATTTTAATAATTTGCTATATGTAAGATACAAAATTCTTTTTTCTTTAGAATACTTATCGCACAACATCTGAATTGAAGTAGTCTTACCACTACCAATGCAAGCATCAACTAAAATATTATTTCCTTCTAGGGCTAGCTTAATAAATTCTTCTTGTTCAAAGCTAAGATTAATTTCCATAATAAAAATAAAGTCTTATTAAAACCTTTCTATATTAAATTTTAAACTTAAGAGAATAAAAAATAAGAAGTTTTTTGTAAGCTTTTTAAGCTTTTAAAAAGCCTTAATTTTCTTAGTTATTTTCTTGAAATTTCTTTGTTAGTTTTCTTAGATTAAAGAAGGAAATAAAAAAATTAATATAATTAAAAATATGACTGAAATAAAAGAACTTTTGGAATTAAATTATGAGCAGTGTATTAGCTATTTGCGACATAAATATGGCGGTGTTTCAAAACCTATTTTAAGTTTTGATAATGAAGGTAATTTTAGAATGAATGACTTTTCTTTTATAAGAAATGAAGGTCTTTTTATTCATAATAAAAAAGAAATGAACATTGATTGATTAACAAGGGCAGATGTAAGTAGAAAATATCCTGAATATGATGATGAAAGTAACTTAGTTTATTGCAATCTTTTAGAGCATCTTGTGCTTCATATTAAAATCTGACAGGCTACAAATCGTAGCGGTGGATATTTATTTAGTCAACTAATTCCTGAACTTAATGATATTTATTCAGGAATAGTTTATAAAGAAGAATGAAAAAACAAAGCAGCTAGTTTAGTTAGAAATTATAAGGATGATTATTTATTTTGTTTGTCTAAATTAAAAGTTGATCTAAAAAATGAAGTTGATGCTCTTTTATTATCTTCCAAAGAAAATGAAAAAATTGGTTGATCGAAGCAAAAAAATGAGGCTTTTTTTAATGAAATGAAAGAGTATTTTAAATATGATAAGTTAGCTAGATGAAAATCACCTTATGTAAATTCTTTTGTTGATTATGAAACTGGTAATCGAAAAGATGACACTTGAAAAACAAGAATAAGAACCAAACTTTTTCTTATTGTTTTTGGCACAATTATTCTTAATGCAATATTCTGAGCCTTAATTGTTACATTTTTAATTAAAAAATAAGTCTTTAGGTACTAAATTATGGAGAAAAAAACTGAAACCAAAATCAATCCAAATGTCATATATAACTTACTAAATATGTCTTATTTTATGTATGTAAGTTATTTAAGAAAAAAGTATGGAGGAATTAAGGAATCATATGCTAGCATTTCTAATTTTGGGGATATTATAATCAATGAAAATATAAACAAAGAAAATGAAGGACTCTATATTCACCATGTTCATGAATATTACATTCCAAATTTAAATTCAAAATCAAATATTAATTTGTATCCTCAATATCAAGAAGGAAAAAGTTTAGTCTATTGTAATTTATTGGAATATCTACTTTTATTTATCAAAATAAAAAATGAAACCTCTACAAAAGTTGATAAGATGTATAAAATTATAATTCCAAAACTTAATGACATTTATTCAGGTATTAACTATACTAATAATAAAGATAAAGAAATCGCTTTATTAGTAAAAGATAAAAAGGAATTATATTTATCTTGTTTACTATCTTTAAATATAAGAAAAAAAGGGGACTGCGATAAGATTCTAACATCATCGCGGTCCAATAGAAAATATGGTTGATCGATTAAAAATAACGAAGAGTTTTTTAATGAAATTAAACGATATTTAAAATATGACAAAATGAAAGGCTTTTCTAACCAAGAAAAAATGCCAGATGGGCCGCTTAATTTTCTAGAAAAAATAAAAAAAGCAAAAGAAAGCGAAGAAACACTAGAAAAAAACTTTAAATTTCTTGATGTTAGAAAATTAGTAGGCATTGCTTTAGGTATTTTTATTGCTATTCTAATCATCATTGTAATAGCAATCGTTGCCACTAAAAAAGTATAAGGTTTCTTTATTATTAAAAAATCAACAAAATATTTCTTACTTAATTAAATAAAAAAGAAAAAACTAGACTCCGCGGATTCTAGTTTTAATTATTCATGGGAAATAAGCATATAGCTTTGGATAAGATATTAACTTGCGTTAATCCAATCAACTTATGATTGAATTAATAAAATTTTACTATAAATTTTTTTTATTATTTAAAAAAATGCTAAAATAGTTTCTGTATAAAGGAAAATGATGAACACAAATTTAGTTAGAAACAATCTAAAGTCTAATATGTTCTCAGCAAATATTGCTGCATTTTTCGCTATGTGAATTATTAATTTCAACAAGAATATGAATATGAATATTAAGATTAATAAGATTCTTGATGGAATTATTAAGCACATTTGTATGAATTAACATATAAATTTTTATAAGAAATTTAGTTTTAATTCAAGGTTCCTAAAAATAATAAAAATTAATAGAATAAATAGGCAAAAAATCCTAAATAATAGCAGCTATTACAATAAAAAATTCTAGGTATTTTTGTTAAAAAAATAATTCAAAATAAGCAAAAAAAGCACAAAAAAAGAAGACTTTTTAGATAAAAAATAAAACATTTTGCAATGCTTAAAACCATATGCTAAGTGAGTCTCAAAACATCTAAAAAAGATGAAAATAATTTATAATTATTTTTATATTTCATAAGTCATTTTCTAATATACAAAAATCTAAATACTTATGAAAGCAAAAATGGAGATTCAAAATGAAAAAGAAAAGTAAAATAAGCTTATTATCTGCCCTCGCAATGTCGGCAGCTACAATACCTCTGTTTGTAATTTCATGTACTACTCCAAGATTAAGGAGATTTGTTTTTGAGTATAGCTCCCCATATAATGCTCAAGCTTTTTCGCAGGATGCTTCTAGATCATATGGTGCATTCCAAGATAGCTCAGTTAGTCAACACACTTCTGTAGGTTTGTTGCGCTTTGAGTCATTGAATGAACCAGAAGTAAAACATGTCGACTTAAAGGATAACGGAGGAAGAATTTATGATATTAAAACATATCTAACAAAACCTTCCTTTGTAGTTAAAAGATTAGGGCTAGCTTCTGCAGTGATTCTTACAGATTCGCAAAATAAAATTCATGTTTTTGATCAAGATGATTATGACATGGATGAAACAAAAAGTAAAGAAGAATCTTTACCTGATGGTAAAAAAATTAAAGTTTACCAAAATCCATCTGTTTATTTGAAATCTAAAAATAAAAGATCAATCAATAGTGATGAATTCCAAGAGCAATTAAAGAAAGCAACTAAGATTCAATTTACTGTAAGAAAAGATATTCCTTGAGTTGGTGAAGATGGTGAACCTATTCTTAATAAAGAAGGCAAACCTTATGTAGCACAAGCTAAAGATTTCTATTATTCATGATTAAAGACTTTATCTATTAAAACAGAGTTTAGAGCTGATAATGGTGGAAGCGAAGAACTAGACAAAGAAGCCCAAAAAGCTCTATCCGATCCATCCTCAGTAATTCTAACTGAAAGACAAGAATATAGCAACGAATACATTTTTACATTGTTTGGAATTGACTACACTAAGTTTAGTAAGGAAAATGAGTTTATCCAAAGAGTTGCTGATGGACAATTTAAAGGTCAAGAAGCAGTTACTTTTGAAAAACTTGCAAGCGTTAAACAAGAAGAAACTGATTTCAATAAATTCCTAGTTTCTGCCATAATGAAAGATTACACTTTCCTACCTGCTCCTTCACAATATATTGATGCAACAAATGAAGCTGCTCAAAAGGGAGAAAAACTACCAGTTTATAGCTACATTGGCAAACAAACTAATGAAACAGAAGCTTTTGAGAAAAAAATAAGAAATCTAGACAAAAAGTCATTGATGTACATATCTGGTTCTTATTGATATGGAGTTAGTTTAAAAAATACTTTTTATATTGGTCCATACTACATTCTTCCACAAACAGGTCAAGAGCTTAAATTAAGAAAAAACAAATACTACTATGACAAAGAATGAGTAAAAAGAGAAGATACTGTTGATGAAATTATTCAAAAATACTACACTGATTCTGATCCAGATACATTTGCAAGAACTGGTTTTAACAATTACAAACAAGGAAGCGTTTCCCAAATTAGTTTCAGTCAGTTAAAACCAGCACAGCAATCTGAAATCTTGCAACGTAGTTCTTACTATGGACTTCGTTTCAGCAGAAGATTAAACAAGACAGATCCATTCTACAGAGTCTTCTTACAACCATTTATTAAATCTCTTCCAAAAGGTAACAAAGAAGATTTCTATGGATTTAATGATGCCTATGCAAAATTAATGTTTGGGGGAACTAGATCTGAATTAGCAAAAGGAACTAATGATCCGCAATCATACATTGCAGGAGATGGACTAATTTTTAGAACTCTTCTTAATGCTGCAATTAACTGAAATGAATTAGCATCCCAAGCTACAGGTGGAAGTGGAAAAGCTTGACTTGCTAAGATTGCTGATGGTTCAAGCATTGGTGGAAAAGACCAAGATAGCGCTAAAGAAAAAACACCTGGAGATGTTGAAGAACAAATTAACTCACTATTTGCCATTTCATCAGATGGAAATTCTAAGCTGAAATTTGGTGATAGTGAACAACTTCTTCCTTCAGTAAACGATAATAATGTAAAAAATATATCAAATAAAAATGATCGTTTGAAATCAGCTGGATTTAAGCAAATTCAAGACGAAATTAAAAAATTGTTTGAGAAGTTCGACAAAGAAAATCCAAATTTAAAAGGCCAAGACTTTGTATACGAATATCTATTCCCTTATATTAATATTCCAGCAACCTACAAAGAAGCATTTAATAATATTGAAAAAACATTTTCTGACTTGAACCCAAGAATTAAATTTAAAGTTTTCCAAACAGTTAACAAAGATGATCCTAAATTTGATGCATTTAGAACTGGTGGAGCTAATGGAACTAATTTAGTTTCTTGAGGATATGACTATGATTCCATAGGTTCAGGTTATGATGGGCTTTCATGAAATGGTAACTTGGTACCAACATTAACTTGAATTGCAGCTCACGATAGTGATGGCAAAAATAAAACATTTAAGACTCATTTTCCCTCAATTCATAAGCTAGCAACTGAAATGGTAAAACGTTCAGAAAATGATGCACATAAATGAGTTGGTTCAGTTCCATTCAAAGAACTTCATTTAGTACATAATGATTTCATGGGACAACGTTTATCAACAACAACAGTGTTTGAATTCAAAAAAGATAGTTCAGGTCACTATGTACTTCAAAAAGATGACAAGGGAAATCCTAAAAAATGAAGTCCAAGTAATGGACAACATCCAACAGATATGTATGCCTGATCAGCACAATTCTGATTGAACTACATTTCATCCTTAACAAATGAAGAAGCTATTAAATTAATGACTGAATTTACAACATTCTTCAACGTTGATTTCAGCTATGGTCATTTCAAACAAAAAAATGAATTTGGTCGTTTCTTAGTTCAAAAACATTTTATTGTTCCTGATGATTCACCAACTGGGGCAACAATTTATGCTGATTGAAGAATAAAGACAAAGAGAGGAGGTTCAAATGTTTAGGTATATAAGACAAAGAGTGCTATTTGCAATTCTAACTTTGTTTATCATTACATTAGTAGTTTTTGTTTTAGTTAGTGCATTTGGACCAAGTCCAATTAAGTCATTAATTGAAAAAGCAATAGCAGATCCAAAAAACAGATTATCGCCAGCGGAGTTGACTATTAATTTAGAAAAGCAGTATGGTCTGCGAGATGCTAATGGAAATGCTATTCCAATTATTGCTAGATACTTCATTTATTTAGGCAATGTATTTAAAGGAAACTTTGGAACAATAATAAATGCAGCAAATAACCCAAGTCCATCTGAATATACAACCATCCAAAAATTATTTTTCATCCCTCTAAAATACTCAATAAGAATAACACTTCCTGCATTCTTAGTAAGTTCAGTCTTTGGAATTACATTAGGAGTATTTGCAGGATATAAAAGAGGAAAATTATTTGACTCAGCAGCTAACGTATTTGTATTGTTATTTATAGCAGTTCCTTCCTTTGTTTTAGCGCCAATTCTAATAACAATATCACTAAAAATAGGAATTCCTGTAACAGTACCAAGAGATGCTCTTGAACCTTCATTTGGAGAGTTATTTGTATCTTACTTACCACCTGTTTTAATAATAACTTTAGCATCTATGGCTGTGTATGTAAGTTACACAAGAAACCAAGTTATAACAGTTTTAACATCAAACTATGTTTTAATTGCCAAAACAAAAGGTTTAAGTGCAACACAAATATTCTTTAAATATGTATTAAGAAATATCTCGATTCCTTTATTTGGATTACTTTTAGGATCATTTTTAGGTCTTTTATCTGGATCAATTATTATTGAAAAATACTGAGATGTTCCAGGAACAAGTCAAGTTATTGCCAAAGCCTTCCCAACTGGGGAAATCAACATAATTATGTTTTCAACGCTATTTTTTACAGGTTTATCATTAGCAGCTGAAATACTAATTGATGTGATGTTTGCAGTACTAGATCCAAAAATTACATTTGCTTCAAGAAGCAAGAAAAACTACTGACTATTCTTCAAAGCTTATCTAGAAAGAAGAAGATTAGCAAAAGATTTACACAAAAAACAATTATTAGCAGCACAAACTAATGCTGAAAAAAGAGTTTAGAAAGGAGGATTAGAAATTTATGCAAAGTAGTACAGAAAGTCAGATAAAAGACTTTAACAAGCATTATAAAATCAATGCTGAGATGGCAACAAAATTTAATTTTGTCCAAAGTTCTGACAAAATTAAGACTTCTTCAATTGCCGGACGTCCTAAGAAAATGTGAATCGAAATTACCAAAAGATTTTTCTCTAATCCAATTGTTGTAATTTCTTTATTAATATTTACATTTATATTGCTAGCTTCATTGATTGTTCCATCAAGTCTAGCAACAAAATATAAACCTAATTCTCCAATCAATAACTATTCATTTATTGAATCTTTACCACCAATTTACAAACCAATAGTAACAAGAGCAGTATCCAACACAGATCCATACTATAAGTTTTACTTTAATATCGTTAATTCAATTGATGGCATTAAAGATGCTAGTCAGAAAGCTCAATTACAAAAAGCATTTGAATTCTTTCTTACTTCAGCAAAAACTTATTCAGTTGATGGACAAATATTTCTAACTTATAATGCATATGCATTGTATGAAGCTAGTGTGTTTAATGAATTGCTATCAAAAGCAACAAACAATTGAACAACATTTGAGAATGTAGACATTAGTGCAATAAGAGCACAAGTAGTGCCTCTAACAACTCTATTAGGAACTTCTTCTACTGGATATGATATCTGAGTGACAACTTGATATGCTGCATGAAGAGGAATTGAAATAGCAATTATAACAACCTTAATTCAAGCAATCTTTGGTGTTACTTTGGGAGCTATATTAGGATTCTATGCTGGAAAGTTATTTGATACTATTATGATGAGAATTATCAATATCTTTAACTCACCTCCAACAATTATATGAATTCTAATTCTAGTAGGTATCTTTGGAACAAACCAAGTTTCATTAATTCTTGCTTTATCATTAGCTGGATGACCTTTATTTGTTGGGCTAACAAGAATGTATGTAATCACAGTTAAAAACGAAGAATACATAAGTGCAGCTAGAGCAATTGGTGCTTCTACTCCAAGACAAATCTTTGTCCATGCTCTACCAGCAATAGTAGGAAAAATTGCTAACTCATTTGTTAAAAATGTTCCAGGTGTAATTCTATGAGTAGCATCATTAGCATTCTTAGGATTCTTTAGAGATGGAAAAGATACAAACTTAGGTCAAATATTAATCGAATCAGCTTCTGAAGCTGGACAAAATGTTTGAATTATATTACTTCCAACATTAATCTTATTATTCTTAACATTATCATTAAACTTCATGGCAATTGGAATTCATGATGCTTTGGATCCAAGAGTTATTAAAGGAAGAAAGAAATAACATATGGAAAAACAAATAGAAAAAAAGCAAAAGACAATGAAGTCAATTAAGAATAATAAGAAAGAAAAAATCTTAAGAAAAAGAGAGCTATTATTTGAAAAAATCCAAGCGCCTGAAAAATTAGATAAAAATAAGCTTCTAGAAGTTAAAAATTTACATGTAAGTTTTCCTGTGGGTCGTAAAAAAACAATACACATTGTTCGTGGTGTTGATTTAGTTGTTAAAAGAGGTGAAATTGTTGGATTAGTTGGCGAATCTGGTTCAGGGAAATCTGTAACTTCCAAAACACTTATCAATGTTAATGAAAATGGCATTGTTAGTGCAGATAAAATCCAAATTGATAATCTAGAATTAAGTTCAATCCTAAAAAAAGAAAAACATTGACAGTTAGTAAGAGGTCAAAAAATTGGATATATCCCCCAAGATCCTCTAACTTCTCTAAATCCAACAAGAACAATTGGTAAACAACTTCTTGATGCACTAAACAATAACCCAGATTGAATTGATAAAACTTATACTGAAAAGAAAGAATATCTATTAGGTTTATTAAAAACTTTTGGTCTAAGAGACGTTGAAAAAATCTTTGGTACATATCCACATACTCTATCTGGTGGGATGAAACAAAGAATTGTTATAACAATGGTAGTGGCCCTAAAACCTGATTTAATTATTGCTGACGAACCAACAACTGCACTAGATCCAACTGTGCAAGCTAGTGTGCTAGCGTTATTTGAAAATATCCGTCAAGAAATGGGAATTTCAATTATTTTAATTAGTCATAACATTTCAGTTATTGCTAAATTCTGTGACTATATTTATGTTATGTATGCTGGAAGAATAGTTGAAAGAGGTTTAAAAGAAGAAATCTTTACAGCACCAGCACATCCTTATACTTGAGCTTTAATTTCTGCAATTCCTGAATCCAAAGAAGAAAAGCTTTATAACATTAAAGGAACACCACCTGACATGGCTAACTTGCCAGTTGGTGATCCATTTGCCCCTCGGAATGATTATGCGCTTGAAATTGATTTCATCAAAGAGCCCCCTTTAATTCCAATTACTGAAACACATTATGCTGCAACATGACTTTTAAGTCCCAATGCACCTAAAATTGAGTTATCAAAAGATTTACAAAAGAGACTAGATTTATTTAAGAAGGCATTTAACAATGAGACAGACAAATAAAGATAAAAAAGTTATTTTATCAATTGACAATCTAAAAAAATATTTTATAAATAACGGTATTATCAACAAAGCAGTTGATGGTGTCTCTTTTGATGTGCATGAAGGTGAAATTGTTGGGCTAATTGGGGAATCAGGTTCAGGAAAAACAACAGTAGGGCGTACTCTTTTAAGACTTTATGATGAATATAATGGCTTTGTAATTTTGGATGACAAAATTATTTCAGGAAAAAGCATAAGTTACACATTAAAAAAATATTTACGTAAAAATGTGCAAATGATCTTCCAAGATCCACACGCTTCGCTAAATAGTCAACAAAACGTTTATAACATTCTAAAAGAGCCTCTTTTAGTTAATGGTATTATGAAAAATAAAATCAAAGATATTTTTTGTGATTGACTTGAAGTTAAAAAAACATTTAAATATACATTTCAAATTCAGGCAATGAAACTTGAGTTAGAAAACCTTAAAGAAATTAATAACTTAGCACGTCCTTTCTTTAGTTTCTGAGTAAAGAAATTTGAAAACTTTAAATTTGACAAAGAATTGAGCATTGAAGATAATTTCTCAAGTTTCTATGCATATTTAGAAGAAAAGCAAAAAATGGAAAGCTTGATTATTAATAATATGTATTCAAATGCTTCCACATTGATTAATTATTATTATGAAATGCAATCTAAATATCGTAACCAAGAATTAACTGTTGAAGAAACTAACTTTAATAAAGCAATTAGACGTTTTGAAGAAGTTAAAATATTAAGTAAGATATCAAAAAACCAATTTAAACTAAAAAAAGAATTAGCTAAATTACAGACTAAAAGAAAAGCTTTAATTGCAAATTACCACTCCCAAATTAAAGAATCTCAAAATGTTTTTTCTAACTATTGCATTGAAAATAAGAATGAAAAAAGTTTAACTAATATCACTAAATTAATGTCAACAAACCTAGAATTCTATTCATATAATCTAAAAAATGAATATCTATTCCAAAAACGTGTAGCAGTGCTAAAAAGTCTAAAAAGCACCCTTAAACACTTAGAGTTTGAAGACATTAAAGATTTAGTTAAAAAACTTGAAGCATATGTAAAAAACTTCTATGAAAAAGAACTTTCAGCTATTCAATTTTCAAAAACAATCAAGCAAGAAATTAAAGACACAATTAATACAAAATTCAACTTTGATTTTTCTAAATACCAAACTATTTCATTAAAAAATGCCAAACAGTTTGAAGATAAACTAAAAAAACTTGACGAAGAAATTTCAAACCTTAAAAATGAACTACAAATTAAAGAAGCTCCTGAAGTTTCGTTTGATGAGCTACAAAAAGCTAAAGAAGATCTAAATAAATCAAAAGAAAAATATCTTTTAGGAAGAGCTAATTTCTTAGTTGATTACAAACAAAAAATCAATGATTTATACGAACAAATTAAAAAAGAAAAAGATGAGTATTTATTTTTAGTTTCCTCCCAAACAATGTGTGATGAAGCATATAAAAAATTTAAAAACGAATTCTTTTTACACCTAAGAAATTCCTTTGATGAAAAAATTACAGCATTGCAAAAAACAAAAGAAGATTTATTAGCTAAATTAATGGATGAATCTGCTGATAAAGAAAAACTAAAAAAAGGAATTAAACAAATTACTCTTAAAACTAAGCAACTTGAAAAAGATCATGATGTTGCATTTAAGATGTACAACTCAGATATCACTCTAAAAGAAGATACGCTAAAATCATTTAAGATTGAAAGAGATTATTTAAATAAAGATATAAAAAATATTTATGTTTTACTTGGCATTGATTACAAATGAGTTGAGCTAAATATTAGAAACAATATCTTAAATGAAAATCAAACCAAAGATGGTAAACAATTCCATACAAAATGAACAAAAAGATTTAATTTCTTTGATTATAAAATTTCACTTCCAATTGCTAAATATCTAATCTCAGAGCTACTTTACAAGATGACTATTTATCGTTCACTAGAAGACGTTGGGCTTCTAAAGCAATTTGCTTATAGATATCCACATGAATTTAGTGGCGGACAGCTACAACGGATTGTTATAGCAAGAGCTTTAATAACCGAACCTAAAGTTATAGTTGCCGATGAACCAATTGCTTCACTTGATATTTCAATTCAAGCCCAAGTTGTTAACTTACTTAAAGATTTATGTATTCAAAAGAATATCGGATTAATCTTTATTGCACATGATTTAAGTATGATTGAATATGTTGCTGATAATGTCCAAATTATGCACCTTGGAAAAATTGTAGAAAGTGGTCAAACTGAAGCTATCTATAACAACCCTCTTCATCCATATACAATTAGTTTATTTAAAGCAATTCCTAAGATATCAAATGCTAACGAAAAATTCCACAAAGTTTCATTTGAATTAGATTACATTCAAGAACAACAATTCCCAAATATTCCTGAAGTTTATAAAGCAGAAGATAACCACTATATATACGGAACAAAAGACCAAATTAAAAAATGAACTTCTGTTTTATCCAATAAAAAAGAAGATTAGGCTTCGGCCTAATTTTTTTAATTTTAGAATTTAGTCTATATAATTTATTTCATTAATTATGCAAAAAACAAAAAGCACTTTTAATGCAAAAAATTATTGAAAAAGAAGTTGAAATCTGGGCAATATTCTTTATTTTTTTATTAGCCTTTTTCTTTTATTATTAATCATTCTTTTAGTTGGTTTTCTTAAAAAAGGAAATGAAAAAAGAATTACTTGGTCAAATGCCATTACAGTAGGTTGTGTGCTTATAATTGCCACTGCTTTTTTTGTTATTATTGCAAAAAGTGGCTTTGGTAAAAAAATCTTTAGTCCCCTAGTTTCAGCTTATCATAATAACAAAATTTCTGCGTCAGCAAAAACTAGATATAAAGATGGCATGAATCAATTTGAAAAAGATAAGATTCTTAACCAAGAACGCACTAAGTATAACAATGAACTAAACAAAAAAAACTTAGAAAAACAAAAAAATGAATCAACCAATTTAGCTTCATATTTATTGATTACAATTAGTGTTTTAATTTTAATTATTGGTGTTGTTTGTTTGAAATTTGCATAAAAAAAATAACAAAAAAATAACTTATTTCAATTAATTAAAAAGGAGTTAGATGATGAAATATTTGATTGGTAATTTTAAGATGAACAAAACTTTTTTTGAAGTTGAATCATACATTGAAGCTTTAAGTTATTTAATTGAAAAAAATGCAGATAAACTAAAAAATATAAAAATAGGCATTGCTCCTTCTTTTGATAGTACACATTTATCTTATATGCATCCAAATCGCAACTTTTTATTTGGATTACAAAATATCTATCATGAACTAAATGGCGCTTATACAGGCGAAGTTTCGCTAAATGTTGCTATTGCTGCGGATATTGATTTCATTCTAATCGGACACAGCGAACGTCGCAGTCTATTTAATGAAACAAACGAATTAATTAATAAAAAAATTGCGCATTTAGAAAAAACAAAAATCACTCCGATTTTATGTGTTGGTGAATCCCTTGAAGAATTTAATAATAGAGAAACTTTTTTAGTATTAGAAAAACAAATAAAAAGTGCTCTTGCTAATATTGAAGATAATAAAAATCTCATTATTTCATATGAACCTGTATATTGCATTGGGAATGGAATTATTCCAGAAGCTTCTCATATAAAAAAAGTTGTTGATTTTATCCACTGTCTTTTAGATAATGAAATTCCAGTGCTTTATGGTGGATCTGTTTCTTTAAATAATATTGAGATTCTAGAGCAAGTTAAAAATTTAAGTGGCTATTTAGTAGGAGGAGCTAGTCTAAATGCTGCTAAGTTTGTTGATTTAGCTTTAAAAATAAAATAAGAATCAGGGACTTTCCTGATTCTTTTATTTTAAAAACCACTTTTTTGTAACTTCAATATCAAACTCAGTAATCATATTTTCATGATTGAAATTAATAAATCTAATTGCTTCTTCTAATTCAATGAAAACTTCTTCATATTTACTTGGAATTAATTGCAAATCAAATAAATAAATTTCATTATCCATTTCATCTTCTAAATTATTACCAATTTTTATAAGACCATGATATTCAATGTCAGCAATAACACAATTAACGATGTAAATGCCACTTTTTAGTTTAAGAAGATTGTTAGGAAATTTAAATTTAAATTTCTCAAGATTCGTAATGAAGGCATATTTTTCAATCATTAAATTATTAATGGCATTAATTTTGCCTTCCATAATTAATTCCCTAATTAAAGAAGTTGAAATTTTTTGCTTTTGAATTTTTCTTTCATTTGCTACATAAACATTAAAATATTTTTTTAAATAATCAATATCTCCAAGTTTCCGAAAACCAAATTTAAAATCAGGTCCACATACAACATTTTTAATGCCATTAAGCTTTAAATTTTGCACAAAATCAGCATGGGAAGTAGCAAGTTTGTCTTTATTAATATCTACCAAAAAAACATAGTCAAATGAAAGATTAAATAAAGTAAAGAGTCTTATTTTTGTTTGTAAAGCCTTTTTTTCATTATTAAATAAATTTTTATATGAATTACTAAAAAGCATAATTGCTAGTTTTTGCTGCGGGTAAGTATTTTTTAAATCTTGGGCAATTTTAATTAGTTCATAATGGCCTAAATGCAGAGTTTCAAAAGTTCCTAGGACAATAGTAATTTCTTCATTAAGTTCAAAATTTTCGCTAAAACTTCATTCAAAAATTTTCATAACAATAATTTTATTTAAAAATAAAAATGGAATTTATTTTTAATCATAAAATCCCATTTCTTTTAATTTAAAATAAGGCCCATCTTCAGTTACTGGCAAACAAATTAAATCAGCTGCATCTTTCGTAATATCTTCACCATTTCCCAATGCTACTCCTAAACCGACATGTTTAAGCATCTCAATATCATTTTCTGAATCTCCAAAGGCAACCATTTCTTTTAATTTGATATCCAAAATATCGCCAAGCATATTTAAACCTACTGCTTTAGTTATGCCTCTAGCTGATAAAAATATTCCAGAATTTCAAGTGGCAAGAACTCACATATTCATATTGTTCTTAGTAAAAAATTCATTAAGTTTTTTAGCTCATTCTTCTGGTTTATTTGTACTTATTGTAATTAAGTAGTTTTTGTCATCTTGGGCTTCAAATTCTTTTTCTGATATGAATTTATCTTTGTATGGATAATAGAATCAAGTATTGATATCAAATAATTCATTATAGTATCCTCATTTATTTCCTACAAATGAAAATGCTAATTGGTGATCTTGGGCATATTTACGAAACTTAAGGAAATCTTCATAGTTAATAACTTCTTCAAAAATATATTCATTTGTTTTTAAATCTAAAATGAAGGTACCATTTGCACCAACAAAGTAATCAACATATGGGTTATGAATTTGATTGCCAACAGTAAAAATATCTCTACCAGAACATAGGACATTAATATATCCAGCTTCTTTTAGCTTTCTAAACATTTCCTTTGTTCTTTGACTTAATTCTGTGACACCAAAAGGTAGCAAAGTACCATCGATGTCAAAAACAACCATTTTATATTTTGAATTCATGATCTTTCTCCTCAAGTGGTGACAAAAAGAGACGGTTGAATAAGATTTTTTCAAAACTTATTAAACCGTTTGCTATTTTGCCTATTGCAATTATTTGATTATTGTAAAGAAATATTCCGTCACTTGTAATGTTTTTAAACCTATCTAAATATAAACTTTTAGATTTAATTTGGCTTAATTCATTAGCTTCAAGTGTATATAATTGTATATTAAAAAGACTTTTTATCTCATTTATTGGTTTATATTCTTGGACATTTCCAAGGCTAATATTGCCAATTGCTTCACGTTTTAATACATTTACAACTGCATCTGTATTTAAAAGTAAACCGATATCATGCACAAGGGAACGAATATATGTTCCTTTGGATACTTTTACATAAAATGAAAAGGATTGCCTCTCATAATCAAAAGAATCAAGTCGTATAGAAAAAATTTCAATATCACATTCTTTTAATGAAAATTCAACATTTTTTCTAGCTAGTTCATAGCTTCTTATTCCATTAATTTTTTTAGCTGAAAAAATAGGAGGAATTTGTTTTTTTTGTTTTTTAATTTCTTGCAAGGCTTCAATTAGTTTTTCTTTTGTAATTAATTTTTTATTTTCTAAATAAAAAACTTCTTCACCCTCATCATAGCTTTTTGAATAACAATGAAAGGTAGCTTTTACAAAATATTCTTTTGTATCATTAGCAAGTTTAAATAAAAGTTTTGTATCTTCATCAGTAGCGACAATTAAAAGTCCTTCTGCTAAAGGATCAAGTGTACCGCTGTGACCAATTTTTTTAATGTTATTTTGCTTGGCAAATTTTTTTATTGCATAAAAACTAGATTCGCCTCTTTTTTTATTAATCTTAAAAAACATAAAAAAACTCCTACCTTAACTGACTTTGATTTTGTTAAGGAAATTATACTTATTTCAGCGATTTTTATTTATTTTATGAAACTAATGAGTTATTTTGTTTCAGTTTTTCAGTTTAAAGCAGAAGTGATGCTTTGGTTAGAAAGCCCTTCTTTTTTTGCTATATTTAAAAAAATTTCTTTGATTTTATCCATATATGATTTAGCTTTAGTTTGAAATTCTTGTTTGGTCAAATTATTTTTATCTTCAAATTCTAAATTGCTTTCAAAAACTTTAATAATATAAGTAAAATCATCTTCATAATTTAAATGGTCAATGTTAATGCGTACATTGTCTTTAAATTCCTCATAGTCTTTTTTTAGTTCGATGATATTTTGATTTTTAGAACCAACATTTTCTTTTAAAAATTGGTGTCATAGTCCCATTTCATTAACTAAATTGACAATGGCATGGGAGTGGGTGTGGGAATTTTTATCAGCATCAAGATTGATTTTTTCAATATTTTCTTTTTTTGTTATGTTATCTAGATTAAATAAATTACTTTTTAGGAAGTTTCAAGAAGAAATAATATTTTCTTCTAACTGTCCTAAATTAATATCTTTTCCAGTTAAACGATTATCAATTACTTTAATTCTTTTAAGAAATTGTTGGCTATCAATATTTAAATTTAAATCACCAATAACGGCATCAACGTCATTAAAAATAAGTTGATATTTTTCTAATAAGCCTGCTAATCTAGTCTTATTTTTAGAGCTATTATTAAATCATTTGTTATAAAATTCTTCAAGTTTTTTAGCATGCTCTTCTTCTTGAATTGGAATTAAATTATTTACCTTATTTTCAAGGGATCTTATTTTTCTTATTAATCTAAAATATTTCAGTTTATAGTTACGAAATGCACTTTTAACTTCTTCAATTAAATTTAGAATTTCTTTTGAATAAAGGTTTTTAATGTCATTTAATTCATGATTTTTTAAAGTAATTTCAATATTCTTAGATTCATTAGAAAAAGGTGCATCAAAAACTAAATTTTCATCATCATTTGGATATTGAATGCACGAGACACTAACTAAGGGTAAACTAATTACACTTAGAAATATGAAGTTTTTTAAAATACTAAATTTTTTCATTTTTATCTATCCAAATAATTTTTTTCTTATCATCAAAGAAACTAAAGTTTTCTTGTTCTAATTTAGAATCATAACCTTTAAAATAATTTCAGTATAACTGCACTTCAGCTATTAGTTTTTCGTCTTTACTTTCATATTTATAATCATGCGGATTACCAAAACCAATAAATTTAAGTTTGAAATATAAACTACCTAATTTATTTTTTTCAGCATCAAGTTCAATATCTATTTTTTTAATGCCACTTAGAGGAATTTTTTCTTTAACTTCCAAAGCATAAGCTAACAAATAATTATTTAAATATGAATTAAAAACTTTGATTTGGAAAGAATTTTTGTTTAATAAATTCGCATCAAAGTTTTGGCGACTGTCATTATTTCAATAATTAAACAAATCTAATTTTTTTGATGCATTATTAAGGGCATTCATGAATGCTGAAGAGGGGTTTTTTGAAATAAATTCATCTAATTTAATGCCTTTAGGATTTCCTTTATTTCCTGGGTTAAAAGAATAGATATCATTTGGAACTGGAGTTTTTGTATTTTTATGTATCATGCCTTTTAGTCTATGTCCATGGTCATCAAAATTAGAGCTAATTCAAACATATTTTTTCTTTGTGTTATCCTTTTTTGTAACTTCTACAATTGCCTTAAAAAGCTGATTTGTTCCTAAATAATCACTGAATTCAAAATCAATGATTTTGTATGACAAGTCATCTTTTTGACGGTATTTAGGAACTAAAATTGTAAAGATTTCATCCTTAAATTGGTTAAATAAATGCATCAATCCTTTGGAATTTCAATATTCTGGCGAAGTTGGAGCTTTAATAAAATGATTAATGTTATCTATGATTGTTAAATATTCTTTTCCATCCATATATAAAAGTGGATTTTCTACATAGTCATTAAATAGAGGAAGTTCTTCTTTTAAACCTTGCAGTCCAACCCCAAATTTACCATTAGAAGCATAACTACGAAATCCATTTAGATAGAAGTTTGTGTTTTTATCTTCTTCACTTAAAAGTTCTTTGCCATTTCAATCTTTAATGCTTTTAAAATTAAAAACAATATAGTCTTGAGAAGAAGTAATTGATTTTTTTATTTTTACTTTATTTTTATCTCAATTAATTTCTATACTTGCAACATTAAGATTAAATTGGTTTAAATAAAGTTTTAGGATTTTTTCAAAAGTTTTTCTTTGCTTTGTATGTTCATCATCTAAAAAAGCTTTAGCTTGGATATAATGTGGTTGCATTCAATCTAAAAACAAAATTTGTTCATTTTTTGCATTTTTAATGTAGTTTCGATTCATAATGA
This sequence comes from Metamycoplasma auris 15026, assembly GCF_000367765.1. GTDB lineage: Bacteria > Bacillota_I > Bacilli_A > Mycoplasmatales > Metamycoplasmataceae > Metamycoplasma > Metamycoplasma auris_A. The sequence goes on along the minus strand of NZ_AORI01000012.1, from coordinate 8,924 downwards.
AGAAATTATTTGTTATATCATTATTTAAACGAAAAATAATGCTTTGTAAATCTTCAGGATACTCATATTGTTGAGGCTTAAAATCGCTATTTTTTTTGGCAAATAAATTTATAAGTCACTCTTCATAATCATTTGATAAATCATCGATTTCATTGAAATCATATTCGGTTAAAAAATCTTTGATATTGGAATTTTTTGTTGAATGCAGAACACGAATGTTATTGTTAGTCGTTACTTCTTGTTTTCAGTTTTTTTTATAAATAAAATCAGGAATATATTGAAGTCATTCATTGCCTTTTTTTAAAAACATTTTAGGTTCTTCATTGTCATTTTTTTCTATTTTTACATCATCAAAATATTTGATATGGTCTTTTTTATCTTTTTTATCAAAATAGAAAAATAAACCGTTTCCATTGCCAAATTCATTCTTAAAATCTTTTTCAATTGAGGCAATTTGATTAAGTGTCAGACGATTTAAAAAAAGACGTGAAGCCTTATTGATATCTAGATAGATATCTTTTGTTTTTATGCAACTTATAGCAAAAAGCGAACTAGGAATAATTGCTGTTGCAGATAGAAATAAAAGCTTTGAAATTCTTCTCATAGAACTAAATTTTATCATTTTTTTTATAATTATAGTTATAAAATTATTGTATAATAAATGCGTTTTAGAGCATGAAAAGTGGACTCTTAAATTTATTAAATTTAATTAAAGTTAGTTTATTTTAAAAAAAGGAGGTAATAAATTAGTTTATGTTTTTTGCATCTATTAAAAATGGCAATCTTAGTTTATTTTTAAACTTAGTAGTATATATTTCTATTATAGTTGCACTTCCTTTAGTAATGCTTGGCATTTTTGCATTGTTTAAAAATAAGCCAAATCAAAGCAAAAATGGCAACGGTTTAGTTTATATGTATTCATTCTCAACTGGAATGTTTCTTATGATTGGAACTTTTGGATTTATGCGCGAAGGTTATGAAATTGCAAAAGTATTTACCCATTCTTATTTAAATTTCTCAGAAATTGGCAGAACAGCAGTTTTATCAGCAATTATGGGAGTTAGTTGTTTGATAGGATTAGCAATTGCTATTGGCGGAAGATACATTTTTATTAAAGCAAGTAAGACTGACCCACATAAAGAACATATAGAACACAGCCACTCAGATCACTTAATTTCATTTAAAGATATTGATAATCCAAAAGCTGCTTGACTTGCTATTATTATGCTTTTAAGTCATCGAATTGTAGACGGATTTTTTATTGGATATGCAGTATTTCGAATTTGATATGCAAACAATACTTTTTCAAGTTCAATTGTGCTACTAATTACTTTTACAATTCATATATTAATTGAAATGGCAATTGTTTATTTTCGCCAAATTCAATACGGTGAAAAAAAATCAAAGGCAATTCTATATAACTTCTTAACATTCTTATTGATTATTCCATTTATTTTTATTGGGGCATATAGTGGCATTGTAATAAGCACAAATTTATCTTGAATTCAATCAGCTCTTTTAACAATGGGAGGTGCAATCATTGTTTTTACTTCCGTTTTTGAATTAGTACCGGAATTTATTCATATAAGAAATAAAGATCTTAAAACTCTTTATATAACTCTAAGTGTTTTTGCTTTATCAATTGCTTTTACAATCATTCTTTTAAGCTTCCACACCCATCAATATTAAAAATTAAAAAAAAGAAAGGAAAAACTATGCATAAAAAATTAACTAAATTACTTATTTCTTTATCTAGTCTAAGTGCAATTTTTCCTGTCTTTTTAATTTCATGCCAAAAAAATAACTTCAATCCAAACAAATTTCATTACATTGAAAAAAATAACTTTGCAAATGATTACAAAGATTTTTCATATCTTGAAGATAACTTTGTTTCAAAGAATATTCAAAATATTAATCTAGCAACATCTTCAAAACTAATAAGAATTAAATCTGAAAAAAACCCTTCTATTGATTTTAGAGATAACATTGTTTTATTTCCTTCGGAATTATCATACAAATTCGAATTTGCTAATACCATTGTAATTGATGGCAAAGAATTTAGCAGTGATAAAACTGATATAGTTTCATATGAAACACAAAACTCTAAAGAAAAAAAAGGTATTTTTAGACCAAAAAAAGATAAAGGAAATGGTTTTAATAGTCCTTTTTTATTCATTCCGTCCTCTGAACCTAATTCAATTAATAGTCTTACATTTAAAGAAGCTTTAGGCAGTGCTAAAAGTATAAAAATAAAAGTAGCATCTATAAAAGATATTTGAGTTGATTATCAAGGGAAAAAAATAAAAAATAACAACATTCTTAATGCAAATTCCTTTAAATTGAATTTACTAGCTAAGATGCTAAAAAATAAAGATTATCGTAACTTAATTATTAATAAAAATAATAGTAAATTAAGTGATGCATTCAAAAATCAAAATGAAAATTTAGATGGCTTTAATCTTTTTAAATATTTAGAAGACAATAATATAAACTTAGAAAAACTTTTTGATTTTAGTAATGAAAATGAAATAGTTTTGGAATCTAAAAATAATAAAAAAATTGATTTTATTTCCTTATTTGAAAATGTTTTTATTTTGCAAAACTACTTTGATGGAATGCCTTATGAATGATTAAAAAATCAATATCAGCTTAATGATTTTAAAGACTTTAAAAGCAACTTAGATTGGTTCTTTACATATGGAAAAACATATCTAAATAGATTTTATGCTGCACCATATTTTATAAATAAAATGGATAATAATGAAACAATTTTAAAATTGAATGAAGACTATTATAAAGATTTTTCTTCTTCAATTTTAAAACAAATTTCTATTCAATATAATCCACTTCCTCTTGCAAATACAACTTTTTCTTTACAATCAACAAATGCATTTAAACAAAATATCATTTCCAAATTAGAATATGAAAATCTAAATCTAAATGAAAAACAAGAGATTCTAAAAAACTTTAATAATTACAATTTCTCATACCAAAAAAACAATAACCGTTTTAAGTTAAATAATACAATTATAATAAACCACAAACCAAACTCAAATAGTAGATATTTCAATAAGAATTTTTTAGCTTTATATTATGGCTGAAATGAAAATGAAAAGAAATATAGCTTAAAAAAAGACAACCTGATTTTCCAATCTTTATTTAATAACTTAATTAACCCATATGGCATTGTTGATGGCAATAATGATGCTTGATTATCACAAGCACCAGAAAATTTATATATTGATGCTAAAAACAAATCTTTAAATGTTGTGGAATTAAAAGATATATATAACCAAATTTTAAAACCGATAATAATCGATAGTAAAACTAAGAAATTCAATGAAACTTTTCAATTTCAAAATAAAGAAAAAATAAGAGATCCTAAAAATATTACAAATAAAAATAAGCTTCAATCTGTTTGATTTGATGATATTAAAAAGGAACTTTCTGCAATGATTGAAAATTTCTATAAAACAAATAAGAATGAAGAAAACATTTATGTAAATATTCCAATTTTAATTCATAATGAAAACGAAATTACATTACAAAAAATATCTAATATTAAAGATATTTTAAAATCAATTCATGCGAAATTAAAAGTTGATATTACTTTAATAAATGATTTTGAAAAATACAATGAATTTTTCAAATCTAACAATTCAATATATAAAGAATTTAGTTTTAGGATTTTTGAAGGTAATGTTTCTGAATATCTATCCAATCAATTAACTAATGAAAAAAGTAATTTAAAATCACTAATCTTTCTAATAGAAAAAAACAAAGATCTGCAACAAATTTATAAAGAACTAGCAAAATTAAATAATTCTTTATTAAAAGACGCAAGAGAATTAAGAATTTATTTAAAAAATTTAAATGTTGAAAGTCAATTAAATTTGATTAATGAAATTAATAACCTTTTAAGTTACACAATTAATTTTCAATCCCAAATTAATGTTGATAATTTCTCAAAAGTAATTTATCAAAAACATTTAATAAAACCAATTGGTTGAAATGACTTAAATTATTTCCAAGATATAAAAATTAAGGAGGATATATAATGAAAAAAACTAAATTAGTAGCCCTACCTCTTCTTGCAATTCCTCTAACCTTACCGCTTATTTCAATATCATGCATAGATGTTTCTTCATTAAGACAAAGACAAAATGTAAGACTTTTAGATAATAGCCAAAAAAAGACAATCACAGATGCTTTCAGATTTGAATTAACAGACCAAGCTAAGCATATGGATAAACAAGAATGAATTTCATATTGAAATAAAATAAGAAGGGAATTTGGAAATAATGCATTTATACTTGAAGGAATCATCGAAGGGGAAAAAAATCTCAAATTCAATGAGTATTTCAAAGTGCAATATCATAAATTAAACGGTTTTGGTTCATCGCATAAATATAAATTTCAATTAGATATGAAAAATGACATTCCTATCATTAAATATAATGTTTTATGTATGGATTTAAACAATAAGCCTGAATTTAGCAAAGATGTTGAAGTTCAGTTGTCAAGTCAATGATAATTCAATCTTTTTCAACCACCGAGTAATAAAATTAAACTTTAAATGAATTAAAGTATTACAATTTTAAATCATGAAGAAAACAAGATCTTGAGTAATATTGGGATTGTTACTTCCAGTAATGCCACTGATTACTGTATCTTGTTTTAATACTGCTTCAATTGATACAAGTTCATTCATAAATCGTGCCTTTAAATCTAACAAATTATTAAGTACCTCACAATTAGAACAAATCAAAGATTTTCATTTCTTTAGATTATCAGAAGAAGGAAAGAAAAAAACACCTGAAGAAATCAATAAAATATTTGATGAAATTATGGCTAATGCAAGAAATAACTTCAATGAAGTAGAAACAAATCCTAACTTTAAAAAATACTTTTTGTTTAAAAGAGTATATATAAATGCCAATCATACTATTGAATACAAAATCACAAGGAAAAATGGTAAACCAGCTATTGAATATACAATTTGGTGTCTAGATAGAATTCAAAATGGTAAAAGACTAACTGAAGCACGAGAATATATATTCCTTGATTTGTATTAAGAAAACTAATAAAAAAATGAAGTTTTACTAAAGAAAGTTAACTTCATTTTTTATTTTAGAAAAAGACTTTTTTGTATTTCTTAAATACTTTTTTAGTTATTTCACAAGCTTCGCCTTGCTTACTTTTATGATGCATTGCATCGCATTCATTTAAGCAATTAATAGCATCTTCGATGCCTTCATATTTGAAGGCTAATTCATTTTTTGTTTCGAAGTATTTTTTTATATAAATTAAATTAATTTCTTCTTCATTTTTTTGTGTAAAAAAGCAGTGTGTTAATTCATGAAGAATGCAATTAAAAATAAAAGCTTCGCAATTATAAATATCAGAAACAAAAATAAGTCTCTGTGCGCCTTTTTGGAATGTAATTGCTCCTATATCACTATGTTCTATAAAAGGCATTGTAATAAGAATAATTCCTTTAGTTAAAAGATATGTTTTTAAAGAAGCAATTTTGTTTTCAAAACTATTTTCTGCTGCACATATAATTTTTAAAACTTTTTTAAAAATACTATCAAATGTGTTTTTTCTAAAAACACCTATTTTTTTATTCTTAAGCGTTTTTAAGGATGAAATTTCACAAAATCTAATTCAAACACGACTATTTGGAGATGCATAAATATCTTCATCTGCTAAAGCATTTTCTTTTAAATATGAATAATAATTCTTTAAATCAGAAACACCATAAAAGCGATTCATTATCAGCAATTTCTTACTAATTGGCATATCATTTGATAGTTTAATGTTGCTTATTAATGGCAAACTTGGATTTTCAATAATAAAATCATGCCCATAGTCTAAAAGAAGTTTTTCAATATCCTCATTTTCAGCGCGGTCTTTGCTGCTATAAATTGAATAAACTTCTGAAAGAGTACCTAATTCAAGATTAAAAATATTTTCAAGCCCTTCAAGAATTCCAATACTTAGATTAAGATTTTGTTTGCTATTTATAATGATATAAATATATTGCGTACTTAGTCCTAAGCGCTGAGCTAGTTCTTTTTGGGACATAGAAAATTTATTCAAATAATAAAGAATTTCTTCGCCAAAAGTTAGACCATGTAGATGAATATGAGTTAAATCGCAAATATGCTTAAGTTCCATTTAATCTCCTTTTTTTAAGCAGACTTGATATCACTATCTTTGACACCACCAGGAAGAAGTTCATCCATTATAAAAATTCTTTCTTCTTGCAAATTAGTTGAATGTAGCACTACTTTGGCATCATTTTTTAGAAATTGTAACATCACTTGTCTACAAGCACCACATGGATATAGAATTTTATTTAAATTACTAATGATATGTAATTCCTTAAAGCTTCCAATTGCTGCCCCATGTACTACTGAGCCAAATAAAGCAGCTCTTTCAGCACAAAGTCCGCTAGGATAAGCTGCATTTTCAACATTTACTCCGTAGTAATGATTTCCCTTATCATCAATTGCTAATGCAGCCACATGCACGCCTGAATATGGTGCAAAAGCAAATTTTAATTTTTCTTTTAAAACTTCTTTATCTTTTAGTTCCATAATATAAATATTTTACCATTTTTAACAATACACAAATAAAGCATCAACTACTTTAGAAAACCCCTTGAATTAAAAAGAAATTTTTAAAAAAATTAAAAATCAAATGCCTTTTTTAAGAAATAGGCATTTGAATGAAATTAAATTCATTACAAATAAATTTTGTTGTAGTTTTTCTTTTTTATTTAGTGAAAATTTCTTCAAAAACTGCATCATTATAAAAGTTTTTATAGTCTAAATAAATATCGGGTTCAATACCGCTTTCAATTTCATTGTTATTTGCATTTCTTACTTGGTTAGGAGAACTAATTGTAATAGTGGTTCCATCTTCTAAAACAACAGGCATAATAGAAGCCATACCACCACCACTTTTTTGGCCGATTATTTTAGCTATGCCCATCTCTTTTGTAATATTTGCAGCTTGGTTAGCTGCACTAAATGTATTTATTCCAATCAGAAGATTTCAATTGTACTGTTCGTAATTATGCTTTTGAAATGCATAATTGCCATACACATCAACCTTGTAATTAGAATTAATACTGATTTTATCTAAAGCAAAATAATCATGGGAAACAATGTGCTTATTTGTTAAGAAACCTAGTGTTTTTATCATTGCAAAAACACTACCACCGCCATTTAAAGATAAATCAAGAATAATGTTTTTAATTTGCTTTTGATTGTTACTTAATGCTTGCATATTTCTTTTTTTAATTAAATGCATTAATTCTTGCATTAAGAAATATGTATCATATTTTCATGTGTCATCTTTATTTATTTGCTCATTAGTTGCATCAAGGAAATTAAAGATACTAATAATTGCTGTTTCATTATGAAATCTAATATGGTCATCTAATTCAAAATCAGATATTTCTTTCTTTACTTTAGTTTTAAAATCTTTTACTAGATTGTTTTTAGTTTCAATAAATTTGTTATAAAAATCACCATAATATTCTTTAGGTTTTTTAGCAAAAATCTCATATGCTATGGGTTTAAGTCTAAAAGTATCATAATAGGATAATGTATCAATTCTTGTATGTAAATCATTAAGTTTTTTGTGAAAGATATCAATATAAGCACTATGAAATTCTTCTTTATTAGTTGAAAGAAGTTTTTGCTTATATTGAGGTGTAATTCAGTCTTCAAAAGACTTAATTTTTTTATATTCTTTTAGTCCATAAAAATAATCCATAACAAAAGCCAAGTGATTAAAATTAGATTCTCTTTCTTTTTTTGTTGGTGGATTTTGCCTTTTCTTTCTTATACGCTTCTTTGCTTCTAAGGGTAATTTATGTGCTGAGTAGGAATCAAGTCCACTTGGGATTAGACTAAACGTTTCATTATTAAAATAAATGTTATTAAAAGTTTGACTAACAAATAAAGTATTGAACACAAAAAAAGGAATTAAAATCTTTTTTTGATAATAAAGAATATCCATTTTATACTTGCTTAAATCAAATATGACATAAGGCTCTTCATTTAATTTTCTATAACTAGTTGGATAAGAATTATAAATACTTAAAAATCTTGCTGCATTTGATTGTAAAGGGGCTTCTAATAAAGATTGGAAAAAGAAGGAAGAATTAGTTTTTATTTGATTGTTTTTTCAATCAATGATTAAATGCAAACCATTGTATGAACTATAGATTTTTTTGCCTTCTTTTTCATCTAAGGTTTTACTATCAATTGCACCTGGATTAAAAAAACCGCTTAAAACATCAAAAAAAGCATCTAAATCAATATATGCATTTTCCTCTTCATTTTCTATTCTATAAACTAATATATCCTCTTTATTGGTTACTAAATAGTCAGGATTGAAATTCTTAAATGAATGTTTTGTTGTATGAATACTTAATTTTTCATCATTTAAGTTATTTGCAATTGGATGCAAAGAGTTATTATAGTTATCTTCATTAGATTGGTTTTGATTAATGGAAGGATTAGTAGTATTTGGAAGAATTGGTTTTCTTTCTTCTCTATCATTTAGATTATTTCTAGTACAACTAACTAAAATACCACTTAGTGGTATTAAACTAAGAGATGGTATATAAGAAAAAAACTTCAATGATTTATGTTTCATAAGTTATTTAATATTTTATATAGTTTATAAATTGAAAAAAACAAATTTAATAAATTATGCATTTTTTAAGTAATTTGTAAGAATAAATAACTAACCTTAAACTAGAAAAGTTTATTTTCTACTTCAGATTGATCAAACTTATAAAACGATTATGTAGTTATCAATTTGATACCCAAATAGTCTTTTTATTTCAAATTCATTTAAAAAGATTGAATCTTGAATCTTTTTTCAATGAATTTTTAGTTTTT
>NZ_AORI01000011.1 GCF_000367765.1 Metamycoplasma auris 15026 | reverse complement strand
CCAGAAGCAGGTAAACCAGAAGCAGGAAAGCCAGAAGCAGGTAAACCAGAAGCAGGTAAACCAGAAGCAGGTAAACCAATGGCAGCAGTAGGTGATTTACATATCTCTGAACTTGTAGATGGTAAGATCTAATCCAATATAATTTTTATTCAAATATTTAAATATCTAATTTATAGTTTTAATTATCAAAATACACTTATTAAAAGTTTCATTAAATAATATATATTGACTGGTTCGCCGGTCAATTTTTTTGTTTTTATTAAATATCTAGTTTCTCTTTAGCATTAGTCATTTCTAAATAAAAAGCGCATTGAAAAATATTTTTAAACATACTAATATAGTTGATTTCCTAACTAGAAATTAAAGGATAAATAATGTAATTTCTATCATCACTATTCTTATTTTACTTAATTAGAAATAATGACTAACAGTGAATAAATAGTATTAAGAAATGAACACTTAGTTTATATTTATTAGATTTAACAAAAATATATTTTTGTAGCCCAAAAACAGCAAATTTTAGGCAATTTTTGCCAATTTTCACGCCATTTTTTACGACTTTTGACAAAAAAAAAAAAAAGTACAATGTAATTTGAGCATATGCATAGTCCCCTAAATACCAAATTAAATAAGTAAAAGAAAGTGAGGGACTTGGCAACACTAAATATGCTAAATATATTGAAAGGAAAAGACAATTTATCTAATCTAATATTATGAAAAAAATTAACAAGATACTATTAGTTTTAGGCTCAGTTGCTTCATTAGCTTCATTACCATTAGTAGCTGCAAACTGTGGTGGAACTAAAGAGGAGGCTAAGAAACCTGAAACTAACAAAGATGGTGGAGGTGCAACTACTCCTTCAACAAACCCATCAACTCAACCACAAGGAGATGATCCTGGTAAGGATGGCAATAGTAATGAAGCTCTAGAAACTGCTAAAAAGGCTTATGAAGCAGAACTTTCTAAAGTAGAAGAAGACTCTAAAAAAGAATCAAAGCACAAAGATGCTTTAGAAAAATTAGTTAAATCAGAAAAAGAAAAAGCTTCATCATTAAAAACTAGAGAAGACTATGAAAAAGCTCTTAAAAATTTAAAAGATGCTGTGGAAAAAATTAAGAAAGCAGAATCATCTACACCGACTCCAATGAATGATCAAACTCTAGAAACTGCTAAAAAGGCTTATGAAGCAGAACTTTCTAAAGTAGAAGAAGACTCTAAAAAAGAATCAAAGCACAAAGATGCTTTAGAAAAATTAGTTAAATCAGAAAAAGAACAAGCTTCATCATTAAAAACTAGAGAAGACTATGAAAAAGCTCTTAAAAATTTAAAAGATGCTGTGGAAAAAATTAAATCCCCAAAGAGAGCTTAATATAAAATTAAATCAAATTAAAAAGTAAGACTATTAAAATATCAATTTCTAATCTTTATTAAATATTTAAATATTTCTTTAATATCAGTTTATTTTCCTAATAAACATTTCACTAAATAATAATATTCATGCTGCCCATAAAAATGGTCAGCTTTTTTATTTATTGGAGACCCAAAACAAGTCAAATTATTAGTACAATGTTCAGTAAATAAATATTGATTGTAATAAATAACTTTTTTTGTCCTTTGTTTAATCAAATATTTAATCGCTTTTTAGCTAGCCTATTAGTACTAATTAGTCTCATATTCTTGTACTGGAAAATTAAGAAAAGGGCTCGTTTTTGACAAAAATTTATGCTTTTGAGGCAATTTTTGCTATTTTTGACGCCAATTTTTACGACTTTTGACAAAAAAAAAAAAAGTACAATGTAATTTGAGCATATGAAATATGCTAAATTTAGTGAAAGGAAGATAAATAAATTTATCTATTATTATGAAAAAAATAAACAAAATACTATTAGCAGTAGGTTCAGTAACTTCTTTAGTATCATTACCATTAGTTGCAGCAAATTGTGGTGGAACTAAAGAAGAAGCCAAGAAACCTGAAACTAAAGATCCAAAAGATGGTGGAAGTTCAGCTCCTTCAACAAACCCAACTGAAAATCAACCACAAGGTGACCAAGCTGGCAAGGAAGAAAATGACACAAAAGAACTTGAAACTGCAAAAAAAGACTATGCAGATTTCATAACTAAAGTAAAATCTGAAGCAAAAAAACAAGAAAAAAATGAAGTTAAAGAAGTTTTAGAAGCTTTAGTTAAAAAAGCAGATGAAGAATTAAATAAACTAAAAACAAAAGATGATTTTGTGAGCGCTCTTAAGAAACTACAAACTGAGGTAGAAAAAGCTAAAAAATCAAACGCACCTGCAGCAGAAGCATCAACACCAATGAAGGATGGTAAAAAAGAAGAAGACAAAGAGAAAGAAAATGAAAAGAAGGACAAAAAAGAAAAACCGGCTGTAGGGGATCTTGGACTTTCTGATTTAATTGATGATGGTAAATATCCAATAATCTAAAAATACTAATCCAATCCAATTTCTGTTCAAATATTTAAATATTTATTTTGTATTTTTAATTTTCTAAAATACACTTATTAAAAGTTTCATTAAATAATAAAAATTGACTGGTTAGCTGGTCAATTTTTGCTTTTTATTAAACACTTATTTATAACAATAATCATCCATAAAATAAACTTTTAAATCTTCAATTTTTAAAAAATTGTAAAGTATTTTTACTTGACAGAATTTTTATGATAAAATTATTCTTAAATTTAAGAATTAAGTAAATTTTATACACTATTTAAATAAGGATTAATATGGTTAAATTAAGATTAAAAAGAACAGGAAAAAAATTCCATGCAACATACAAAATTGTTGCATCAGATGCAAGATCTCCTAGAGATGGTAAATTCATTGATGTTTTAGGTCACTACGATCCACATACAAAACAATTGGTTTTAAATGAAGAATTAGCTACTTCATATCTAAACAATGGAGCTAAACCAACAGAAACTGTTAGAACTCTTCTAAAGAAAAATGACTTCTATGCAAGATATATTGCAAGTAAAAAATAAATAAGCTTATGAAAATAAACATCCTCACATTATTTCCTCAATATTTTGAGACTTTTAAAAACACAAGTATGATTGCCAAAGCAATAAAACTTGGGCATCTAGAAATTAATATCATTGACTTTAGGGAATTTTCAAAAGAAAAACATAAAAAAGTTGATGATACAGTATATGGGGGCGGTGATGGAATGCTGTTGCAAGTGGAACCAATTGATTTAGCACTTGCAAGCCTTCCTAATAGCTATAAAATCCTAGTAACTCCGCAAGGTGCTGTTTTTAACCAAAAAAAAGCGCACGAGTTAGCTAAAAAGCAAGAAATTACTTTAGTTTGTGGGCACTATGAAGGCTTTGATGAAAGAGTGCTAGCTTTTGTAGATGAAGAGCTTTCAGTTGGTGATTTTATTCTTACAGGTGGTGAAATTCCTGCAATGCTAATTACTGAAGCAATCTCAAGATTAGTTCCAGGAGTACTGCGTAAAGGTAGTCATCAAAATGAAAGTTTTGAAAATGATGGCCTTCTAGATTATCCTCAATATACAAAACCAGCTATATACAAAGGTTTAGCTGTACCAGAAGTATTGCTGTCAGGAAATCATAAATTAATTCAAGAATGACGTGAGAAACATGCTTATTTAAAGACTTTAAAAAATCGTAAAGACATAATTGAAAGGATTAAAAAAGATGAGAAGTAAATTATTAGAACTTGTAGAAAAAGAACAAATTAGAACTGATATTCCTGACATTAGAGAAGGGTATAATGTAAGAGTTCACGTAAGAATTAAAGAAGGTGACAAAGAAAGAATTCAAGTTTTTGAAGGTTTAGTTATTGCTTCTTATGGCGAAGGAATTAACAAATCTATTACTGTAAGAAAAGAATCCTATGGTTTAGGTGTTGAACGTATTTTCAAAATCAATTCTCCTTTAATTTCAAGTATTGAAGTAATTAGAAGAAATAAAGTTAGAAGAGCTAAACTTTACTACATGAGAGACCTTAAAGGTAAAAGTGCAAGATTGAAAGAAATTAAAAGAAAATAATTTCTTTCTAGAAGTTCGTAAAAGAAACGAACTTTTTTATTTTTATATTAGTTTTTTTAAAAAATAAAATTTATTTAAGTTAAAAAAATAATCTGAAACGCCGTGTCTGTATAGCTTCAATTTAAATTGATTTATTTAAATTATTTATATAATTTAATAAATAATTTTCTTATTTTTCCAAGGGGTTAATTTATGTCACAAGAATTTCTAAATGAACTAAAAGAAAGAAAAATTTTAAACAATATATCAAACGAAAAAAAATTTCTATCTTTAGATTCTAATGCATCAGTATATATTGGTTTTGATCCGACAGCTAAAAGTCTTCATTTAGGCAATTATTTGCAAATTGCAACATTGTTACGTTTTAAAAATGCAGGATACAATGTCTATGCAATTTTAGGTGGCATTACAGGAATGATAGGAGATCCAAGTTTTCGTAGTGCTGAAAGACAATTTCTTGATTTAAAAACCCTAAATAAAAATAAGTTAGCAATTAAAAAACAACTTGAAAAATTTGGTTTAAATGTAATTGATAACCTAAATTTTTATAAGAATATGACACTTATTAATTTCTTTTCAGAAGTTGGAAAATTAATCAATGTTAATTACTTACTTGAAAAAGAAAGTATTGCAACAAGGTTGCAAAATGGACTAAGTGTTACAGAGCTATGTTATCAGTTAATTCAAGGTTGAGATTTCAAGTGTATGTTTGAAAAATACAACGTCCAAATTCAAGCTGGTGGATCAGATCAATGAGGCAATATTACTACTGGTCTTGAATTTATAAGAAAAATCTATGGTGAAGAGGCTAAGGCTGTGGCTCTAACTATTAATCTTATTACAGATGAAAATGGTAAGAAATTTGGTAAATCTACAGGAGGAGGTTCACTTTGATTAAACAAACAAATGACTTCTCCTTATGCTTTATATCAATTTCTACTTAATCAATCTGATCTCAAAGTTGACGAATATTTAAAAGCTTTTACATTTCTTTCTCTAGATGAAATTGCAAAAATTATGCAGCAACATAATCTAGAAAAAAATAAAAGAATTGCCCAGAAAGCCTTAGCGTCTGAAGTGATTAAGAATATTCATGGTAAAAACGCTTTAAATCAAGCTAAAAAAATCACAGATATTTTATTTGCAAAAAGTAATAAAGAACTAAACATCAAAGATATTAAAATGTTAACTTCTTCAATTAAAACAATTGAAGTAAAAAAAGGCACTAAATTCATTGATTTTCTAAAAGAAAATAATATCACTGCATCCAATCGAGAATCAAGAGAATTTATTGTTAAAAAATCATTTTCTTTGGACAATAAAGTTATTGAAGATGAAAACTACCCTATTGAATTTTTAAAATATAACTTTAAATATGCATTATTAAAGAAAGGCAAAAAAGAATTTTATATTCTAATAAATAAAGATTTAGATTAGTTTTTTTATTTAAATTAAGGCCTAAATTAATTAAAAACGCATGAAAATTTAAATAAATGTATAATTCTTTTGTATTTTTTTATTCAAGGAGAAATTATGAAGATAAAAATAATTGTAGACTCATCCTCAGGGCTTACACAAAAACAAGCAAATGAATTAGGATGAGGTTTTCTTCCTTTACAATGTGAAATTGATGGCAAGAAATACCAAATTGGAAGCGAATTTTTTGTTGAAGACTTTAAGAAAATTTGACAAGAAAATAAAAAAGTTAATGCGCAAACATCTGCAACTTCGCCTGCCATAGCAGAAATGGAATTAGCTAAATATATAGATGATTATGACTTAGTACTTATTTATCCAATTTCCACACATCTTTCTTCACAAACTTCATTTTTAATGAATCAATTTAAAGATAATAAAAAAGTTTATGTTGTTGAATCCAAAAGAGTTTCTTATTTAGTTGTAAGAGACCTACTAATTTTTGAAAACAAAATTAATGCTGGAGCTTCTTTTGAAGAAGCAATAGCACACTTTGAAATCAACAACGAAAGATTGATTTTAATTCCCCAATTTAATGATGCATTAGTTAAAGGAGGAAGACTATCAAAGTCAGCTGCAGTTATTGCGAAACTTTTAAAAATAGTTCCTCTAATTAAATATGACTTTGGTGTTTTAGAAAAAGAAGGTATTGGAAGAGTCTTTACTAAATCACTTGAAAAAACTGTGTCTGAAATGTATGAAGATAACAAAGCAAACCTTGAAGATAAAATTCTTTTTGTTGTGCATGCTGAATCAGACTTACTTGAAAGCTTAATTGCAAAATTTAAAGTTATTACTGAAAATAATTTACCAATCTATTCAGTAAAATTACCAGTTGATATCTCAATTCATACTGGTATTGGTGCTGTATGTGTTACTGTTGTAAATGTTGATAAAAACATTAAAGATAAACTAACATTGTTTGCCAAAAAATGATAATACTTATTCATTCGTTACTTATATCTATAACTATAGAAATATAGATTTTTTAATTATTAATCAAAAATAGTTTGTATATTATAGAAACTTTTAAATATGTATTACTTTTTAAAAAATTAAAGACAAAATCTAATATAGAAAGGAGTTTTAAGATATTATGCAAGCTAATGCTATTAATAATAAAAAAGTTTATGATGATTTTGAATCAATGCTCAATAATAAAAAAAGAAATAATCTGCTATTAGTTTTAAAAATTACTTTAATTAGTTTTCTTGTAATTTTTAGCGCTTTAATTTTATTCTTTGCCCCATTAACACTTTTTTCTAATAAATTAGTTGATGGCAAAAGTATCTCTTGATTTCTAGATTTTTCAAACCCAGCTTTTGAAAAAATTAATTACATAGTTTTATTTCGAATTTTTCTACTCTTGGGCATTTTTTTATATACATTTATAGCCAACTTTTCAAACTTAATCAATCAAAGAGAAGCAACTAAAAAATATATTGTTTGATTTGTTATTTATTTGCTTTTTTCATTGGCATCTTTAGTTTTATTATTTACTTTTTTTAAAAAGAATATTGTTGATTATTATTATTTATCATTAATTTCAATACCACTTCTTTTAGTTGACATAGCTTATTTAATTTATAAGTTTCAACTAAAAAGTAAAACGGATCCAGTTAATTACAAAAATAAAGTTTCAATGATTATTTCAATAGTTTCAAGAATTACTTTTGTTTTTTTATTTATAGGTATTCTAAGTGCTTGAGTATTTTCAAAAACACCTCTTGAAAGAAATGATTTTTTAAATAATAATAAAGTGCATAATTTCTTTGTTGAACTATTTAACCAAAGAAGTATAAAGAATTTATTTTTAATGATCCTTTTTATTTCTTTACTAGTGCTTTTAGTATTCTTAATCAATATTGAAAACATTATTTTATTAATTTCTAAACAAGGAAAAATGTCAGTAGTTAAAGAAAAGATTTTGCTATATATTTTTCTTTTCTTTACTATATTTGTTTGATTTATAAGAACTTTATTTTATAAGAATGAAATTGAGTTATTTAAGAGTAATAAAAATCCAAAAGATTATTTATATTTAATTGGAATTTTCTTTATTCTTTTAATTCTAGTTGCATATTTATTAATTAGTTTTGTAAAGAAACTTAAGATTAAAGGTCTTTTATTTAATAATCTTATTTTTTCATTTAGTATCTTTTTAATCTGAGTTATTGTTAGCTCTATTAGTTTTTTAACCAAAAACAAACTAAGTCTAAATATCACACTTTTAATTGCAGCTTTTGCTAGCTTTATTATTCTAATTACTTATAGATTAAAAGTTGCTGCTTTATCTTATTATGTTTCAATTCTTTTAGAAGCTATTATTATAATGTTAAGCTTAAGTTTATTAATTAGTGGACTAAATTCGATTTTAGTTGCAAATCATAACGAAAGCTTCTATTTAATAAATTCAAATTTATCTTTAGAACAAATCTTTATTATTGCTACAACTTCAATTATTCTTATTTTTATTCTTGCAACAGTTATTAATTTAATTGTGAGCTTATCTAAGATAACAAAAAAAACCAATATGCAGTATCTTGAAAGAAATTAAAAAATGGAAAAGAAAAATAAATTAGAAAAAAAATTCTTAATCGTAGCAAATAAAGAAATTAAAATTTTAAATTTAGAATTCAATGAAATTAAAAAGAAGAATAATTTCATTACCTTTGATAAATTACTTGCAACAATAATTCTAAAAAGCAATTTAAAAACAAATGATAAAGAAGTGGTTTTTTTCTTAAATAAATTAGAAGAAGGACTAATTAAAAAATTTGATTTAGTTTTTGATAATTTGGCTATTTCTTTTGGTTTATCTAATACACTTAATAACTTATATTTGTGTCCATTTTTAACAAAAGAAGCAGCCACAAATTTTGAATCTTTAAATCTAAGTAGCAATGCAGATTTATTCAATGAAAAGTTGATTAAAAATTTCAATGGTGAAATTAATTATTTGTTAGCTAATGATTTTTATATTGAAATACTAAAAAATCTTATTATTAAAAAAAATGCAGATCTTGAGCTATTTTATGATGAAAAAAGTATTTTAGGATGATAAAATGCACTTAAAAAAATTAAACGAAAAATTACAGAATTTGCAAAATATTTTAACCAAAGTTAATAACAAAAAAAATATTCTGCTTATTGATATTATGAAATTAACTAAAAGATTAAAGTTCAATGTTTCAAACGCTCTTTTAAACATTGCTTTAATTAATGAAGTTAAAAATCATTATGCCATTAAAAACAAATTAATTAATAGCTCAAAAATAACTTCCAAAATAAAAAAGATTTTTAAGAAAAAAAGTATTCTTTGAATCTATGTTACAGAAAATCAAAAATACTCAACAGATTCATATTCAAGATATGAAAATACAATACAAAAGTTAGCAAATAAAAAAAATGATGACTTCATTGTTATAGGTGAAAGAGCACAAGCTTTTTGTGTACAAAATGATTTCAATATAATTAAGTCATTTAGTGAAAATGACAAGCAATCTAAAAGACTTCCTTGAATTATTTCCCAAATAATCAAAGTTTTACATGCTGAAAATAATTATGATGAAGTTAACTTTGTTTTAAATACAAATCGTAATTACAATGGTTACTTTACAATTCTCCCAATCGAAAAATTCGATGTGAATAAATTAGTTAGTGAACAAAATCAAACAGAAAGTATAATAAATTTTGAGCAATTCAAAATTTTCCCTAACATTGAAGAATTTATTGATAAGGAAATCAATATTTTCTTAGAAAATGCAGTGTATTCTTTAATGATTGAATCATCTTTTTATAATGCTAAAAACGATTTAGTTACAACAAATAAAGTAATCAATCAAATTGAAGATGAAATTAGTAGTGTTAAGAAAAAAATCATCAGAAACAAAAGAGAAAAAGAAATTGAAGAAATTGTACTTTTAACAAGAACAAATGAAAAAGTTTTTAAGGATGAATAAAATGATTGAAAATAAAAGAAATTCATTTAATCTCAAGATTAATTTTATTGATAGCAAAATTCTTGAAATTAAAAATGCCCAGTTATTTATTAATGTTGATGAAGATGATGATTGAATTTTGATTGATTCAAATTCAATCATGGCATATGAGTATGTTATGATTAAAGTTAATGATCTTGATGAACAAAAAACATTTTATTTATTCTTGTTAAATACGAATATTGTTATTAAAGAAAACCAAATTACAATCAATACATTTAGTAAAAAAACAATCTACAAAGAAAGCAAAGAAAAAGTTGATAAAAATCAAGAAATTAAAGAAATTGCCAAAAAAATCGAATACTATCAATCCCTTCAAATTTTAGGTTTAAGTTTAGACCAATTTATGGAACTTAAAATTCTCAAACAAAAACTCGCTTTACTTAATTTAGAACAAAAATTTCGTTTAGTTAAATAATTAAAAAAAAGAAATTATTTTATGAAATTAAAAACAAAATTACTTTCTTTAGGTCTAATTCCTTTATTACCTCTATCTGTTGTTTCTTATAAACATATAACAAAACAAACAATAAGAGAAGATAAAGAAAAAGAAGAACCTAAAAATGCAGCTGGTTTTGATACGTTTAATGAATTAAGTAAAAAGAAAATTGAAGAAGGAATTGAAAAAGTTTTAAATCAAACAATTAGTCATTTTGACAATGAAAAAAAGAAACTTGAAAAATTAATTAATGATGACTTTGTTAAAAATGTTTCTGAAATCAATAAATTAATTTATGTGCAATCCATTTTGCAATATTTGCAAGCAAATAAAAGTGACCTAAAAACAAACCATTCAAATAACAAAGGTTTTAATGTTGTTTTTCCATATGTGCTAGCTAAAAATAAAAACTACGAAGTTTCTAAAGTTAAATTTGATAATGAAGAATTTAACTCCATTAAAATTGGTAAAGAAGATGGAACAGACTACAAAAAACAATTTAATGGCAAAGCTGAAATAAATAAAACCAAAGACGAAATTAATACAATCAAAAAAGATCGTCTTGAAAAAATGATTGAAAACTATTTGGGCGCATTAAACAATGATTTAAAATCAATGTTGTATGATGAAAAAAATCTTCCCCAAATTGGAAAAGACTTTAAACTTGAATTCAAAAATAAAAACCAATTTGAATTTAGTAATCCTAATGGCTTTAAGTCCTGGGATGAATATATTATTGCTAAATTAAATCCGAAATTCATTAAATTTGACTTAAAGCAAAATGAAAACTTTGAAGTTGAAGAAAATGAAAAAGAAAATAACAATAATGAACCAATTGCTAAGCCTGATTTAGTTCCTGGAGATAAACCATCAGAAACAATTAGCTTAGATGAACAAGTTAGAAGCCTACCAGAACTGCGTCCTTGAGTGTCACCTGAATATGTATCTAGTGATACTTCTTCTTTAAAAAATGCATTTGATTCAGCCGGACAAAATAAAAATAATATCTTCTTTTTTGATAATCCAATTAATACAAGATATCAATATAGCGTTACTAATCTTGAAGTTGAAGGTTCTAATAGTCTAAAAGCAACAATAAGCATTACTGATCGTTTGGAAAATAAAGGTGCACGTAGTTATCTAAAAAAAATTGCAATTAATACTTCTGATGAACAAAAAGCAATTAATTTAACTTACCAAAAAATTATTGAATCCAATAAGCAAACATTTAATAAAATATATGCAGCTTTAGGACTTGATGACAAAATTAATTATTTAGATATTAAAAATAATAATCTACGTGATTCATTATTTCGAATGGTAGCAGCTGGTGTGCAGGTTACAAATAAATTTGAGTATGCAGAAGCAACAAACAAAATTTTAGCTTCTGGAGCAGAGGCTTATTTAAATTCAAATAATCTTACTTCAATTGATAAATATTTAAATAAAGCTAAATATTTAATGTTATCTTCTTTATATTCATCGCAAATTAATGGCGAATGATATTTTAGTGCGATTCCTTATTCTTTTAGAGATGCCCTTTTAAGATTTAAAGAAATTATTAGGCTAAATAAAGATATTATTACAAAAAACTTTACTGATAGTAAGTTTGATTTAGGATATATAAATGCCTACTATGAAATGCTAAATAAAAAAGTTGCAAAACTAATTGCTAATAGTACACAAAGAGTAATTAATCTTCATGTTTGATATCAATCATATGTTAATGAAATTAAAGAAATTATGAGTCAATTAGGCAATTTAGCTTTATTAGTGGATAACAAACCGCTAAGTGCAAAAGAAACCAAAGAAAACTTTGAGAAAGCATATGCAAATGTGCAACAAGAAATTAAATTAAATAGCAATACAAATAAAGTTAGTCTAAAACAATTTGGCTATGCAATTTTAGGAATTTCAGCTATTATTTTATTAGCCTTAGTAATTTTCTTAAGCATTAAGAAAAACCAAATTAAAAGCATCAAAGCATCAGCAATTTCCATTGTTACAATTAGCTTAATTCTTGCTATTGCAATTGCTTCAATTATTATGATAATTTTATAAAAAAAATAGACTTTTCTAATATGTGAAAGTCTATTTTTTATTTAAATTTCAATGTGGGTTTTAATTATTCTTTACTTTCTTCTTTTTTTTCTTTAGTTTGAGAAGAATCTTCTTTTTCTTTTGACATTTCTTTAACTTGAGCTATGATTGCACTTTGAATTTTATTTTCATATTCAGCTGTAAGTTTCTTTGCTTCTTGGTATTTAACTAAAGATTCTTTGTCATTAATTTCAGCTAATTTATCAAAGATTTTTTCAGCTAGTTTTTCTTGTTCAAAAACTTCAAATTTTAGGAATGATTTAATTTGGTTAGCTTCTAGTCCATATAGTTGTGCTAAAGAATTAATTCTTTCATCATATTCTTCTTGTGTTGCATGTAGTTTTTCTTCATCAACAATTTTGCCATATACATATGATTTAGTTAAATTCTTTTTAGCTTCATCTTTGTATAGATTTAAAATTTCATCTTTGGAAGTTTTAGCAAATTCGATGTAATCTTTTTCACTAATACCTTGTTTTTTAATTTGGTTAATAAATCCTTGGTAATATGAATTTGCTGTTTCATCAATAATTAAGTTTGACATTTTAACTTCGGAAGCTTCAATTACTTCATCAATTGCGTCATTAATATATTTTTGACTATTCGCACTAATTTTTTCTTTTAGAGCATTATTTTTAATGTGTTCGTTGAAACTTTCTAAGTCATTAACTAATGGATTAATTTTAATTTCTTTTAAAAATTGGTCATTAACTTCAGGGTAGTTAGGGCTTTTAATAGAATTAATTTTAACTTTGAAAACTACGTCTTTGCCAGCTAAATTTTTAGCATGATAGTTTTCTGGGAATTTTAGATTTAAGTCTTTGGTTTCATCTTTCTTAAGACCAATCATTTGTTCTTCAAAACCAGGAATAAATTGGTTTGAACCAATAACTAAATCAAAGTTTTCAGCTTCGCCACCTTCAAATTTTTGCCCATCAACAAAACCAGTGAAATCAAAGTTAACACTGTCATTTAGTTTAATAGGTTCATTCGAATCTAGCATAACTACATAGTTTTCTAGTGTATTTCTTTTTTGACTTTCAATTTCTTCGTTAGTTAATTCTAGAGTTTCTAGTTTAGTTTTTAGATGCTTGTAATCACCTAATTTAATTGTTGGAAATAAAGGAAAAACAAATTCAAATACTGCTTTGTCTAAACTTAAATCAGTAACATCAAATTTTGGTCTAAAGTTATCAGCTAAAATATCTTTTTCATCAATTTGGCTAATAATGTGATCTTGGTAAATTTTTTCAATGTTATCAGAAATTGTTTTGTCAAAAATCTTCATTGGATTAACATGTTTTAGAGCTTCAAATAAAGGAGCTTTTCCTTTTCTAAAACCAGGAACAGTAACTTCATTTGCCAATTTCTTTCTTGTTTTTTCAAGCGCTGCTTCTCATTCAGCACCTTCAAAAGTATAGTTAATGATTAATTCAGTATTTTCATTGTTGAATTTTTTCGACATTTTTTTTCTTCTCCTATGAATAAAAAATATGTAAATATTATAGCATTTATTTAGCTAATAATTTGTATAAGCTAAGCTCTGTTTCATTAAGTTCACTTGCATCTTTTTCATTAAATAAAACCTTAGTAACATTGCTTATAATTGAATAATCATCTTGGGTGCGATTTTTTAAAATTGCAACTCAATTTTGGAATAAATAAGCACCAAAAACTTGTCTTGCAATTTTAGTTTTTGATATATCTGATTTAAATAGTTCAATGATTTCTTTTTCTAATTTTGCAATTGCTGCATTTTTTAAAAAAGAGCCATCTTTAGAGGGATTAATAATTTCATTATTGATTTTGTAATCATAGTCAACATTTTTTTGTTGCAATAAATCATAAATTAAAGCTTGAAAGCCATTACTATCAAAATCAATTCCTTCAAAAAAATACTGAAATTCGGATAAATAGCTGCTAATGTCACGATTTTTTAGTTCATTATAAATAAGCATAAAAACGTAGTCCATTTTTTTGTTTTTTAAAGAATTAATTAATTCAAGAGTTTCAAGTGAAGTTGTTGTTTTTAAATTGTTTCTTTTAATTTGACTTAAAATGATATTTCGAAATGATTCAATTTCATTTTGCATAGCAGGTAGGGGAAATTGATTTTTTGCTTCATCTAATAAATAAATCGCTTTCAGAGGATCTTCGTTTCTTATCTTAGAAATCCTATCAATAAAAGCATTAAATTCTTCTTCTAATAAATTGTTCATAATTATTACAATTTTACAAAAAAATACTTAGAAATATCAAGATAAATACATTATTTTTTAAAGGTTTTTTTTAGTGATTTT
The DNA here is from genome assembly GCF_000367765.1 of Metamycoplasma auris 15026. Classification (GTDB taxonomy): domain Bacteria; phylum Bacillota_I; class Bacilli_A; order Mycoplasmatales; family Metamycoplasmataceae; genus Metamycoplasma; species Metamycoplasma auris_A. The sequence goes on along the minus strand of NZ_AORI01000011.1, from coordinate 175,519 downwards.
TTTATAAAAATAAATCTAAAAAAATGGCTAAAAAAGGCGACTAAAATAATAAAAATAAATGCCTCTAGCATTAAAGGTTATTTAATGGGAGGCACTTAAATTTATATAGTGTTTAATTTAGTTAAAAGGTTTATATTTTGCTTTTGCGCAAAATTACTTAAGGTTTGAAAAGATTTTTTGTCCTAAATAGCTACCCTTGTTTTTTAGTTCATCTTCAATTTTTAAAAGACGGTTGTATTTAGCAATTCTATCAGTTCTAGACATGGAACCGGTTTTAATTTCATTGGTACTAAATGCAACAGCTAAATCGGCAATAAAAGTATCTTCAGTTTCACCAGAACGGTGGGAAATAACTGGAATATAACCGGCATTTTGTGACATCTTAATTGCTTTAATTGTTTCAGTTAGAGAACCAATTTGGTTAATTTTAATTAAAGAAGCATTAATTGCATTTTTTTCAATTGCCATTTTTATATATTTTGGATTGGTTACAATTAAATCATCGCCAACTAATTGCACTTGTTTTCCATATTGTTCTTTCATTTTAATAAAGCCATCTCAGTCATCTTCATGGTGAGAGTCTTCAATGGAAATAATTGGATATTTCTTAATTAATTTGCCATAGTATTTAACTAGTTCAGCTGAACTAAATTCATATTTGTTTTTAGCATATTTAGCAAAACCTTCTCTTTTTTCAAGTAATGCTTGTTTGAATTTTTTGAAAACGTATTTTTTGGTTTTTTCGTCATATAACTCTGAGCTTGCTGCATCTAAACAAATTGCAATGGCATTTTCACCACTGGTTGCTGGATTATAGTTAGCTTCTTTGATTGCTTTTACTAAGAAATCAAGTGCTTCTTCGTGTGTATGCAAGTTTGGAGCAAAGCCACCTTCATCGCCAACCTGCGTGCCATGTCCTGCTTTTTTTAGAAGTTTAGCTAGAGTGTGGAATACTTTATTAGCCATTTGCATAGCTTCTTTAAAAGTTTTAGCTCCTAAAGGCATAATCATAAATTCTTGAAAATCAATGGTGTTTGAGGCATGCTCTCCCCCATTGATAACATTTAGCATGGGAACTGGTAATGAATACATATTATTGCCATTCTTACCTAATTTTGCAAGATATTCATATAATGGTTTTTTAGCTTCGATTGCGGCTGCTTTTGCGCAAGCTAAAGAAACAGCTAAAATAGCATTTGCTCCAAGATTTGATTTGGTTTCAGTTCCATCTTTTTCAAGCATTTTACTATCAATGATTTCTTGTTGACTTACTTCCATTCCAACTAATAATTTTTGAATTATATTATTAACATTATCGCAAGCAGTTTGAACACCTTTACCACCGAATCAATTATTTTCGTATTGAGTGTTTTTATCTCTTAATTCAAGAGCTTCTTTTGAACCTGTAGATGCTCCTGAAGGAACTAGAGCTTCAGCAAAGGCTTTTTTGGTGTGTAATTCAACTTTAATTGTTGGATTTCCTCTACTATCTAGCACTTCGTATGCATATATTTTTTTAATTTTAGACATTTTAATCTAACTCCTTAAGTTAATCATTTAAATAAAAAGTAATTGCATGCTTAATAACTATTTATAAATTATATCCTATTGTTTAATTATTAAAAAATACTTGAACCTTTATTGGGATTAAGTTTCATTTGTCTTGTTAATACAAATTAGATATCTAATTTAAAGCTACTTATTGTTTTTAAAAAAACAAGAAATAAAAAAATGGAATCACTTTTAAATGAATTCCATTTTTAATTAGTCAATTTTAACTTTTACTGCTGCACCCATAGAGGTTGATACAACAATATTTAATACATATGTACCTTTAACAGCTTGTGGTTTTAATCTTTTAATGGTATGAATTAAGGTTTCAGCATTTTGTACTAATGCTTCAGTGCTCATTGATTTTTTACCAATTGAAGCATGGATAATTCCACCTTTATCAGCACGGTAGTTAGCCTTACCTTTTTTAAGTTCTTCAACTGCTTTAGCTGGATTTGTTGTAACAGTTCCAGTTTTTGGGTTAGGCATTAAACCTTTAGGTCCAAGTTTTTTACCATATTTACCTAAAACTAACATCATTTTAGGATCAGCAACAATTACATCGAAGTCATATTTATCTTGGTTTAAAACTTCTGGTAATTCAGCTGCTGAATAAATTAAGTCAGCGCCAGCTTCTAAAGCTGCTTTTTGAGCACTAACTTCGTCAGTAGCAACTAAAACTTTTACAGTTTTTCCAGTTCCATTTGGAAGAACTACTGCACCTCTTAATTGTTGGTCAGATTTTCTTGTGTCTAGATTTAATTTGATTGCAATATCCATTGATTCATCAAATTTTGCAAATGATGCTTTTTTAGCTAAATTAATTGCATCAGATAATGCATAAACATCTTTTTTATTAACTAAGGTTTTTAAAACTTTAGCATTTTTTGTAACTCTTTTAGCCATTAGTTAGCACCACCTTTCAATCATTCATCATAACCTTCAATAGTGATACCCATATTTGTTGCAGTTCCTGCAACTTGACGCATTGCTGCTTCAATTGTGTTAGCATTCATATCTGGCATTTTGTAAGCTGCAATTTCTTTTAATTGTTCTAGTGTAATTGATCCAACTTTTTCTTTGTTAGGAACACCACTACCTTTTTTTGCTTTTGAAGCTTCAATTAATTTGTATGATGTTGGTGAGGTAAATAATTTAAAATCAAATGATTTGTCTTTGTAAACTGTAATTAATACAGGAACAGGTTCTTGTCCTCTTTCTCTTGTTTTATCATTAAATGCCTTTGTAAATTCAGGCATGTTAATTCCAACTCCAGCAAGAGCAGGCCCTGGTTTAGCTTGGCCAGCAATAAATTGTAATTTGGCCTTTTTTACGATTTCCTTTGCCATTTTAATTAAAATCCTTTCGATAATTGTGGTTTATAGCGAATTTATTTAATTCTTCCACTTTTTTTGGCAATTTTTATATTGCAAATGCAATTATAACAAAATATAGTTTTTTATTAATAAAAAACAAATATTGAAATATTAGACCAAAAAAATTGGTTTAAATGTTGCGTTTTAAGTATCCTAAAAGAATGCAAAAATTCGCTTAAAATAAGTCTGGATTTATGCAAATTTTACTTAAAAAAACATAGGACACATAACCTATGTTTTTTGATTTTTATTTTCTTGATGAATTTCTTATTAGAAGGCTTCTGCTGCTTCTTTAATTTCTTTTTCTTTGTCCTTAATTACATCAGATGGATCCATACTTACATAAGGTTCAACTTTTGTGCCATCAATGCGAATACTTTTAGCTACTTCTGCACCTAAGAAGTTTCAAATTCCTTCTAGATATGAAATATGATTTGCTCATAAATATCAACCATAAGGAGCACCTTGTGTAGCTATAATTTGGACTTTAAGATTTGATAGAAGTCCAATTGATGCGCCTTTTTTAGAATATTTATATGAGAATGTCTTGTTTGCTACTGCTATCCTGTCAATAAATGTTTTTAGTACAGTTGGAACATTGAAATTAATCATTGGAGAAGATATAACTACTTTATTTACTTCTTTTAGAAGTTCAATGTATTTATTTGATAAATCTTCGTTAAAGAAATTGCCAAAATTATTGGAATTCATGCCACATTGTGCCATTTCAAGATTATTTAAATCAAATTCAATGATTTCATCATTTGGATTGATTTTTTTATATTCTTCAATGAATTTCTTTGCTGATAAAGTTGAAATTGATTTCATATTATTAAGAGGTGAAGAATATAATACTAAAACTTTTGCCATTGCCTTTTTCCTTTCAAATTTATTTAATATCTATATTATAGATATAACATAATTTAAATTATAGTTGACTTTCTTATTTTGTAGTTTATAAGGCAAGATATTTTAATTACTTATTTAGTTTTTTTGCTAATGAAATTGATTTAATTTAAGTTTTTTGTATATTAAATATTTATTAGGATAAATGGTTAGTTTTTATTGATATTTAATGCTATAAAATATGATATTGAAATAGCTAGTATAAGATTTCTTTGTTTGTTTTTAATTAGGTTAATTTGTTTATCTAAAATTTGATTGGAATTTAGCAAAAATATCCTTAAATTAAGAAGAAAATTTACATATTTTTAGATTATCTAATAATGAATTTGTTCTTAATTTTTTAGAATTGAAAAATGTATTTTAAGTAGGATAGAATAAAAAAGAAAGGAACTTTTTTATTGGCAATGAATAACGTTTCGGATTATCGTTAATTTAACACAAGAATTCTTGTTAAAGGAATGCTACCACTTGCTGCAATTGCATTAACAATTACATTAATAAACATAATTTTATTAACTACTCTATTTTTAGTTAAACTAAAAACAATCAAGGAAAATAAAGTTAACCTTATATTAGTAATTGTGATTATGGAGTTAGCTTACTAGCTTTAATTTTAGTTTCAGTTTCAATCTCTAAAAATACAAATCCTAAACTTTTAGACTTGTTCTCAGACCAACTTGAAGCCTTGATTAAAGGAACGGCTGCCGCAGGTTTTGTATTTTCAGTTGCTGCTACAATTTTAAGTGTTGTAGTATTCTTAAAAGCTAAAAGACAATAAAATAACTACTTCAAAATGATCTTAGTTTTCTTAGAGAAAAATTAAGATCATTTTTTATTTTTTAAGAATAAAAAATGTATAAAAAAACTTGGGGTTACCAAGTTTCCCTCATATGGTGCGGATGAAGGGAATCGGACCCTCGTATTCAGATTGGCAACCTGATGTTCTACCATTGAACTACATCCGCAAAATGGTGCAAGTGATGGGAATCGAACCCACGTAGTTAGCTTGGAAGGCTAAAGTTCTACCATTAAACTACACTCGCTAATATAACGTAAAAAAATTATAAACTAATTTTTAATTTGTTTGCAAATTTGAAAAAAATCTTTTAAAAAAAAGCATAAAAAAAATGGCGATCGTGGCAGGATTCGAACCTGCGACCACATGCTTAGAAGGCACGTACTCTATCCCCTGAGCTACACGACCGTCACACATATTATTTTATAATATTAATTATTTTTTAATGCATTTTTTTTAAAAATTATTTTATTTATTTGAATTAGATGCTTCTTTGATTTTAATTGCTATTTTTTTTGGCACAATTTCTTCTAATTGTTCAATGGAAGAGTTGTATATTGCATCATACGTGCCAAATTTTTCAAGCAATAATTTTTTTGTTTTTTCTCCTATTCCTAGAATTTTTTCAAGTGGTGTTTCAATCATATTCTTTTTGTGTCTTTGGTTGAATCATCTTTTGGCATAAGCATCAATTTCATTGTCGATTCTAAGTAAATAATTAAATGTATCTTTATTTTCAATTGGAATTTCTTTATCATTTTCATCTACTAAAGCTTCAAAAGTATGCAAGATGTCTTTTCTTAATCCAAATATTGGAAGCGTAGTTTGATTATCATGCATTGCTTTTTTTGCTGCTTTAATTTGAATAATGCTGCCATCAACTAAAATAAAATCAATATCTTCATTATTTGATTTTAGGAATTTATCAACATTTTGGTACATATAATTAAAATCAGAATTAGAATTCTTATTTCTAGTTAGAATATAAGCTCTTTTTTTAGATGGATCAATGATGCCATTTTGATAAACAAAACAAGCACCTACTACTTCTTTAGTATGTGACATAAATGAATTATCAAATATGACAAATTTGTTAGTTTTTTGCTTTAGAAGAATAAATAAATCAGAAAGAATCAAATCTAAATTGTTTGTTTTTTTAAACTTCTTTATTTTATTATCAATGTCATTTTTGGCATTTTCATATGCCATTCCTAGAATTTGGTTATAAATATGTGTTTGATTTGATAAAAAATGCGATTTGATTTCTTCATCAATGAATAAATCCAAATAGTCTAAGTCTAGTAATATATAGTTAGGAATTTGGTTTTTAGCATAATATTCTTCCAAAAAATTACTAATAAAGTCTTTAAGGGATGTATTGATATTAAAAATAAAGTCAGTCTTATTTAACATTATTGCTGAGCGATAATGCAAAATAGAAATCGAAATTACATTATTAGCGATAAAAAAACCAAAGGCATCTAAGTCTTTTTTAGTTTTAAAAACAAGATTTTGTTTGCTATCTTTTGAATAAATTAATTCATAGACATTTTGGTAATACTTGGCTAATAAATAATCCTCATTTTCAGAAGCTTCATTTCTTTTTTCAATTAGTTCAGTTTTAAAATCTTTTCCAAATTTAATGATTCTTTTAGCTTTTTCAAAAGCTTCATTAATTGCTTCTTCTGACATTTTCTTTTGAATTTGGCCATCTTTAGAAATTAAAAGATGCTTAAGATATTTAATTAGAGATTGGTATTGTTTTCCCTTAACTAAAGGCCCATAATATAGGATGTCATTTTTTCTTTTGTAATGATTGCTTAATTCAATTTTAAGAATGCTTTTTTGCTTTTTTATTGCAATATAAGGAAAAGTTGCCTGAGTTGGAATGGCAACATTGAATTTTGGTTTGTATTTTAGAATAGAACGACGTTCAAAAATTAAAGCTTCAGCTTCTGTTTCAAAAACATAAGTTTCAAATGCTGCAATTTCGCTGCGCATTTTATTAGTCTTGAATGAATTTTGCATATTTATATCAAAATATTGGGTCATTCTTGACTTAAGATTTTTTGCTTTGCCAATGTATATGATGTTATTATTGCTATCTTTTCAAAAATATACACCAGGTTTTTTTGAGATGTTTTTGATTAATTCTTTGTTAATCATAAGATTTGTTTTGTTATTCAATATTTTCTTCAAGAGTTCTAATAATTAAATCAAGTCTCTTGAATGGATCAATATCAAAATCCTTTAGAACAATTTCATAAGCTTTGTTTTCATATTCACCAAGTTTTGGGTTTTCTTCATTAAAATCCCTTCTTAAACTTATGTATTTAAAAGGTTTTCTATCAGCTAGAAAATCAAGATTAAATTCATATAGAGGTTTAAGAGTTCTTTGTACTTCAACGCCATTAATTTTAGATTCAAAAGCTTGGTAATAAAAGATGCTATTTAGATTATTTTTTCTTCCAAAGGAAATTAAAAGTGCATAACTTTTGTTTTTAATTTTTAAAGCAAAAACTGAATATGGTTCAACTAAATAATTTTTATTGATCTGATCATCTAAAATCAAGGCTAAATATGGATGTGTTAAGGTATTTAATTTTTCAAGTTCTTCATCGGAAACTTCAAAAAGAATAGCATTATCAAGAAGTGGAAAATCTTTGCTTTCTTTTTCTAAAGCAATAAAAGCTTTTAAGTTTTGTTCATTTTCATTTGGTGACTTAGAAAATTGCATTTCTTCAGGAGCTAAATAGTATTTACCATATTCAAGTCTAGTATAAACATAAACATCTTCAATGATTTCATTTGTATCAGTAGCAATAATATTAGCTTGAAATCTTTGGTATTGAGGAAACATCTCTCAACGATCAATCATAAATAACTCTTCCTCAGTTATTTCAAACAATGTTCCTTTAACTTGGTGTGAGATATCTTTTTTTAATAAAAAGTATTCTGAATCATCAATACATTTTGCATATCCATTTAAAATAGCTGGACGTCTTACAACATTTTCACTAAGTAAATTTTTGTAAAATAATTCATCTTGGATAGTTCCGTATGAAAATAGATATATTGTGTTTTTTTTGTTCATAAAATCTCCATATTTAGTGGCTTAAGCAATATTAATATAATTATATTTATTATCCTTATTTTCTTAATTTTTTTCAAAAGATTTTTTTAAATTCTCAATTGAAATTAAGGAATTAACTAACTTAATTTGTTCCCTTTAAAAAAATGTTTTTCAGCATTAAATATGATTATAATTAAGGAGTATAAATTATACGAAAAATTGCAATTAGTAAATAATAATTAAAACGAGGAAAAATGGCAAAAATGAAGGCTTTTGTGGTTCGTGAACCACGTAAATGAAGCGTTGAAATGGTGGATATTCCTGAACCAAAAGAAAAAGAAGTCTTAATTAAAATGGAAACAAGCGGTATTTGTCACACTGACTTACATGCTGCTAACTTTGATTGATTAGTTACTCCTAAATATCCATTAATTCCAGGACACGAAGGAATTGGAATTGTTGAAAAATTAGGACCTGGCTGCACGCATCTAAAAGTTGGTGATCGTGTTTGTTTAGCTTGATTACACGATGCTTGTGGACACTGTGAATATTGTTTAACTGGTAAAGAAACTCTATGTCCAAATCAAAATATGTCAGCATATACTAAAGATGGTTCATATGCTGAATATGCAATTGGACATGAAGACTTTGTTGGTATTGTTCCAGATGGGCTTGACATTGTAAGCGGAGCTCCTGTGGTATGTGCTGGAGTTACAACTTATAAGGCAGTTAAACAAGCCAAATTAAAACCAGGTGAATTTGTTGCTGTTATTGGAGTTGGAGGGCTAGGACAGATGGCAATCCAATATGCAAAAGCTATGGGATATAGACCAATTGGTATTGATTTAAGTGATGAAAAAGTGGAGTTAGCACTTAAATCAGGAGCTGAATTTGCATTCAATAGCAAAAAAGTAAATGTTGTTGAAGAAGTAATTAAAGCAACTAATGGTGGAGCTCATGGGGTAATTAATACTTCAGTAGCAACAGCAGCAGCACAACAAGGAATGGAAATGCTACGTCGGGGAGGTCGTCAAGTTTTAGTTGGACTTCCTGCTAAAGATAAATTAGGCAAGGACGAATTTGGAGTTTCTGTATTCTGAACTGTTTTATTAGAACGTGAATTAGCTGGATCAATTGTTGGAACAAGAAAAGATTTACAAGAAGCTTTAGACTACGCTGCTAGAGGACTTGTAAAATCCGAAGTAACCAAGGTTGTTAAATTAGAAGAAGTTGCTGATATTTTTGAAAAACTTGAAAAAGGTGATTTCATCGGTAGAGCAGTTATTGACTTCCGAAACTAAAAAAAAGCCTAAAAAAATAAGCGATTAACCTTTTTTAAAAAAGTTTCGCTTATTTTTTAATTTGCATTTTTGTTATGCTAAAAGAAGTGTAATGATTGCTGTATTTAAAACATCAATAAAAGTAGCACCCCGACTTAAGTCATTAACTGGTTGATTTAATCCTAAAACAAATGGTCCAATAGCTTCATAGCCACCCATTCTTTGGGCAATTTTATATCCAATATTCCCTGAATGAATTTCTGGGAAAATAAAGATATCTGGCGTTTGTTTAGTTAAAGTATTATTTTTAAATTTTTTATCTCTAACTAGCTTATCAAAAGCTGCATCAAATTGAATTTCACCTTCAATTTTGTAAGGAAGATTTTTTTCTTTAAGAATTTCAAGTGCTTTTTTAACACGATCAACATCTTCACCTTTACCTGAACCATTTGTTGAATAGCTTAATAGAGTAGCTTCAATGTCTTGAAAGTTTAAAAGGCTTCCAAATTCTGCAGCCATTTGTGTAATGTCAGCTAATTGTTCAGAAGTTGGTTTAATATTTAAAGCACAATCACTAAAGATATATCTTTGGTTATCCTTAGCCATAATGAATGCTGAACTAGCAAGACTATATTGAGGTTTTACTCCAATGATTTGTAAAGCAGGTCTAATAGTGTCAGCAGTGGTATTATTTAGTCCTGAAAGCATGCAACTTGCTTTGTTTGTTTTAACAAGCATGCATCCTACATAATTAGGCAATTTAAGTAAAGATGCTGCTTGTTCAGCCGTTGTTTTACCTTTTCTTATTTGAACAAATAACTCTTCAAATGCAGCTGTATCAAACTGATCAAGGGCAATTATTTGTATATTTTTGTAATCTTTTAAAGCATTTGGAATGTCTGCTGTATTTTTAAATAACAAAATTGGAAGACCAAGATTTTTTTCAACCAAAGTTTTGGCGACATCTTGAATAATTGTTTCTTCTCCTTCAGGAAAAACAATGTGCTTTTTAATTGGGTTTGTTGCAAGTTTTTTCTTAATTTCTTCAATAGTAAACATTTATATCTCTTTTCTTGTTTTTTGGAAGTTATTTATTTAAATACTAAATTAATTTGATTAGAAATGAATTGGTTTTCCAGTTTCTAAAGCTTCTGCAACTTCCCCAATCGCCTCACTCATTGTTGGGTGAGGATGAATTGTGTTAGCAATTTCTGTTATTGTTCCTTCAGATTCAATAACAGCAGCAATTTCAGCAATTAAATCAGTGGCACGATTTCCAACTATATGAGCTCCTAAAATTGATTTATATTTAGGTTCAACTATAACTTTTACAAAACCAGTAGGTGAATCATCAGCCAATGCTTTTCCAATTGCTGAAAATGGGAATTTGAAGGTTTTGTATTCGATATTTTCTTTCTTTAGTTGTTGTTCTGTTTTCCCAATCATAGCAATTTCTGGACTTATATAAATACATGATGGCACACGGTTAAAGTCCATTGTGATATCCTCAGCATGTTCTTTGTTTGCTTTTTTAGCAATACGATTTGCTACAACAACTCCTGCTTTAACAGCAGAATGTGCTAGCATTGCAATACCAGTAACATCACCAATTGCATATACTGAATCAAGATTTGTTTCATGGTATTGGTTAACAACAATTCCTTTTCTAGGACTTAATTCAAGACCTAAGTTTTCAAATCCTTCAAAGGAGGTTTTTCTTCCAATTGACTCTAGAATAAATTCACCTTTAATAGTTTGCAATACTCCATCTACTTCGTAGCTAACTTCATTGCCTTGTAATGATTTTACTGAGGCATTGGTAATGATATTGATTTTGTATGTTGTCTTTAGTTCTTTAGTTACTAAATCAATAACATCTTGGTCTAGCATTTCTAAAATTGAAGATGAACCTTGCAAGATTGTAACATTTGATCCTAAATCAGCAAATAGACAACCAAATTCAACTCCAATTACCCCACCTCCAATAACAACAAGGCTTTCTGGAATTTTTGGAATTGAAAGAATTCCTGTTGAATCTAAAACAATTCCATTTTTTCTTCCTTCATCAAAACCCGGAAGAGGTAGTTTGTTTGGAAGTGAACCAGTAGCTATAATTAAATTATTTACATGGTAGTTTTTTTCATTAACTGAGATTGTGTTTTTATTGATTGCATGTGCAACTCCCATAATTTGAGTTACTTTATTTTTATCAAGAAGATATTTAACACCACCAGTTAATTTCTTAACAATAGCACCTTTTCTTTTTAGAGCTTGGTCTCAATCAAGCACAATTTCTTCAGTATTTTTAATTGTAATACCAAGATCTTTAGCCTTGTGCATAATATCATGGTAAACATGACTTGTTTTTAGAAGGGATTTGGTTGGAATACATCCAACATTTAAACAAACTCCGCCATAGTATTCTTTTTCAACAATTAGAGTTTTTAAACCAAGTTGTGCTGACTTAATTGCAGAAACATATCCACCAATTCCAGCTCCAATGACAGCAACATCAAAAGTATCTTCGATTTTTAGATCACTAATTGAAGATGCAGAAGCAACTTCATTTGTAGCTGGTTTATTAATTGGACCTCTACTTGGAAGCACATCATTTGAAACAGGAGTAGAACCAACAACGCTAGCATTTTCTTCAGATGCTTTTTCTTCTTTTTTATCTGCAGCAGGTGCTGATGTAGTTGAACTATCTTTTCCATCATCAATTTCAATAACAACATCACCAACTTTAATTTCTTGACCAGTAGTAATATTAATTACTGCAATTTTTCCAGAAGTAGGAGATGGTATTTCACTATTTACTTTATCTGTTTCAACAAAATATAAAGGTTGTCCTTCTTTTACTGTGTCACCAACTTTAACTAAGACTTCAGCAACAACTCCCTCGGTTAATCCTTCACCAATATCTGCAAATTTTACTTTAAACATATTTTTATTATCCTTCCTTATTTTTTATAAAAATAACAATATTGGTTTTGATAGATATTCTTGGATTTTAATTAGGAATCTTCCGGCATCAGCACCATCAATAATTCTGTGGTCACAGGTCATTGAAAATGGCATAATGTATCTTTTTTGAATTTCATCATTAACATACAAAGGCATTTGTGTCATAGTTCCAACACCTAAAATTGCCGATTCTGGTGAATTAATTATTGGGGTTGCATAATCTAAACCAACTGAACCAAAGTTAGAAACTGTAAAAGTAGCTTCTGTCATTTCATTCCGACTTAGTTTACCATCTCTTGCTTTTTTTGCTAAATCAGTAATTTTATTGGCAATTTCAAAAATACTTAGTTGATCTGCTCCCTTAATAACAGGTACCATAAGGCCGTTTGGTGTATCAACGGCAATGCCAATATTAATATTATTCATGAATAGAATTTTATTGTTTTCAAAATCACCACGAACATTGATATTTGGCATGTCACGTAAGCTTTTAGCAGCTGCTTTGATAATGAAAGCTAAATAAGTTAACTTAATGCCAGAAGAAGCAGCGTGGTCTTTTAGTTCAGCTCTTAGTTTATGAGTTTCAGTGATATCAATGTTTTTCATTCCTGTGAATGAAGCAATTTCAGTGTGTGACTTTGTCATTGCTTTCACTGTTGCTTTTCTAATTCCATTCATATTCACAGTTTCTCATGAAAGAGGAGCTGCTGGATCAATGGTTTTTTGTGCTTGTGGAGTTGGGGTTGAGCTTTGAGCTTGTGGTTCAGGTGAAGTTTGTTTTTGTGATGTATCTGCATTTTTAGTTGCTACATTAGCGGCATTTTTAACATCAGCAACTAAGATTCTTCCATTTGGTCCACTACCTAATAATGTAGCTAAATCTACTTTTAAATCTGCGGCTACTTTTCTAGCTAGCGGAGTTGCTTTAATTTGGGTATTTTTGCTTGTTGATTGCATGGTATTTCTTTGAATTACTTCATTGGAAACAGGAGTCGCTCCCACAACGCTTGCATTTTCTTCAATTGGTTTCATTTGCACTTCTTCTTTTTTTACTTCTTTATTTTCTTCTTGTTTAGTTGCAGCAGTTGCTGATGCAATCGCGCTATCTTTGCCATCATCAATTTCAATAACAATGTCACCAACCTTAATTTCTTGACCAATAGTAATATTAATTACTGCAATTTTGCCAGAAATAGGAGATGGGATTTCACTATTTACTTTATCAGTTTCAACAAAGTATAAAGGTTGTCCTTCTTTTACTAAGTCTCCTACTTTAACTAAGACTTCAGCAACAACTCCTTCGGTTAGTCCTTCACCAATATCCGCAAATTTTACTTGAAACATATTTTATATTTCTCCTTTATTTGTTGAGGTAGTTGTTAGAATTTGAAGTCTAAAACTTCTTGCATTTTTACTAAAACTTTTTTAGGACTAATTTGGAAATAACCTTCGCCTCGGTCATATGGAATAATGACATCATAACCTGTGCATCTGCTAAGTGGTGCTCTTAGATATTCAAAACACTCTTCATTAACTGTAGCAATAATTTCAGAAGAAACAGAAAATGATCTGACAGCTTCATGAACAACTAAAAGTCGACCAGTTTTTTTCACTGATTCAATAACCATTTTTTTATCTCATGGTTTGATTGAACGTAGGTCAATTAATTCAATTGTGGCATTTGGATGACTTTCTTTTAGCATTGCAATTGCTTTTTGACAATCAACTGTTTGGGCTCCGTAAGTTACAACTGTTAAATCGTTACCTTCTTGAATTTTATAAGCTTCACCAATTGGAATTGTATAAAAATCATCTGGAACTTCTTGTTTGAATGCTCTATATAGTTTTGTTGGTTCTAAAACAATTACAGGATCTGGGGAAGCAATTGCTGCTAAAAGTAGTCCTTTTGTATCATATGGAGTAGAAGGACAAACAACTTGGATACCAGGAATATGTGCATAAATAGCTTCTAAGGCTTCGCTGTGATGTTCTAATGCTCTAATGCCACCACCCATTGGCATTCTTATGACCATAGGGGCGCTGTATTTATTTCTAGATCTATTTCTTATTCTTGAAATATTAGTAATGATATTTTGCAGCGAAGCTAAACCTAAACCTTCGAATTGTAATTCAACAACTGGTTTTAGTCCATTCATCGCCATTCCAAGACCAACACCAGCAAACATTGCTTCACTAATTGGCGCATTGAAGCATCTATTATTGCCAAATTTTGCTTGCAAGCCTTGTGTGGCTCTAAAAACACCACCTTCTGTACCAACATCTTCTCCAAAAACAATAACATTATTATCTTTTGTCATTGCTAATTCTAGTGCATCAGTTACAGCTTTTATATTATTAATAATTGCCATTAGTGGTGTCCTCCTTTTGCATCAGGATTTTTATCAAAAAATTCTTTAGCTTCTTTGTATTGTTCTTCTAAAAATAAATCGAATTTGTCATATTGATATTTAAAAATATCTTCAAGTCCATAGTCTTTATTTTTTTCTACTCAAGCAAATTCTGAAGCTATAAATTCATCTTGTTCTGCGTCTAATTGTGTTTGTTTTTCTTCCGACCAAATTTGTTTATCAATTAAGTAATTTTTCATTCTTATTAAAGGATCATATAGCTTCATTTCCTCAAATTCGCCTTTTGGACGATATGCATCAGGGTTATCTGAAGAAGAGTGAGCTCCTAGACGGTATGTATCACATTCAACTAAAACAGGACCATTGCCACTTCTTGCATATTCAATTACTTCTTTAAAAACACCAATACATGCTAAATAATCATTACCATCAACTTTGATAGAAGGCATACCAGTTGCTAGGGCTTTGATTGCAAAGTTTAAAGATTTTGTTTGTTCACTTAAGGAAGTTGAAATTGCCCATTTGTTGTTTTCGACAACAAAAATGCAAGGAAGTTCATGAATTTTAGCGAAATTCATAGCTTCGTATGTTTCACCTTCACTAGTTCCCCCATCCCCAGTAGTAGTTAGGGCAACACCACCAGTTTTTTTATGCTTTTCACCAAAAGCAATTCCGGCTGCTTGGGAGTATTGGGAGCCAATTACAATGTTTGGTGGCAAGCAATTGATACCATCTGGAGCTTTGCCTCCCATTTCATTACCAACTCAATATAGCATAATGTTTCTTGGCAGTTGTCCCATAGCTAACCAAGCTGCACTATTTCTATAACCACTAGCAAAAAAATCTAATTTTTTGTTTAGGGCATTGATATATGCAACTTCACAAGCTTCTTGACCAGTTGAAGATAAAAATGATAAAAGTCTTCCTTGACGTTGCATTGTATTTTGGTAGATATCTTGTCTTCTTGACAAATTCATCATTTTATATGCATCAATAAGTTCTTCATCTGAAATTTGGGGCATTAATTTAGGATTAATGATTTTGCCATCTTTGTCCATAACACAAACTTTTTCATCTTTTATTGGACTAAATTTTCCTAAGTATTTCAATTTAAGCTCCTTTCTTAATTTATTTGAATAGAAGATTTAAGAAATCATCTTTATTAAAGTTTTTTGCAAATATAGCTTCCAAATCAAATTGGCTTAGTATTTTTGAGATTTCTTCTTTTTCAAATTTAATGTCAATTAATTTTTCTTCAAGTTTTTCAGTTCCTTGTGTACCCAAGAAATCACCATAAATTTTAATTGCTGAGATTTTTCCATCATTAACATCAAGATTAATATTAATGAAACCTTTGCTTTCTAAATATTCTTTTTTAACCATTGAGAATTTGGTATTTTTTCCAAAAGTTCAATCTCATTGGTCATATTTGTTTAGTTTTCGATCTTCAATTCATTTATTTTCTTGTTCACTAAAATCAATTCATTTAATTTGTTCATTTTTGATATAGGAATTGACAACATCATTAATAAAAGTTTGTAGATCTATTTGCTTATTAATATCATTAAAAAATGCTTTGATATTTCTTACTTTTGCTGGTTTTGATTTAATTTGTTGGTGTTTAAGTTTTTCAGGATCAACAACTAAATATTTAGCAATTTTTGTTAAATCAACATCAAATAAAAGTGTTCCATGAATTAAAGTTTTTTCATTAGTTTTCAATTGGGCATTTCCAGAAACTTTATAACCATCAATTGCCATATCATTTCGTCCTGAAAAAGCCGCATTAATGCCATTTTCATTTAAATAAGTAATGATTGGTTGTAAAGCTTTTTGGTAATCAACTTCCGCAACGGAATTATCCACAATTAAAGAATAACAAACATTACCTAAATCTTGGTAAACAGTGCCTCCTCCTGTGTTTCTTTTTATGATTCTTACGTCATCTTTTTGGGCTTCAGGAAGATTAATTTCAGCAAAAGCATTTTGATTTCTTCCAACTACTATTGTGTTGGCATTTTGTCAAAAGAAAACAATTGGATCTTTTGTTTTGTAGTGGTATGTTAGATATTCTTCGGTCGCTAAATTCATAGCTGGATTATTATGTTTTGAAATTAATAAATGAATCATTTTTATTTTTTATCCTCTTTTTTAAAGTAGTTTAGTCCTAAAACTTCAAGACCAGCTAAACAAATAAAGTTAAATGGTTTATTAAAGTGTGGTAGGAAGAAAATATCTACTAAAGGAAGTTCATCAATTGTTAGGTCTCTTTGAATTGCAAGCGCCATCATATACATAGTTTCAGTATGATTTTTTTCACTGGCAACTTGGGCACCAAGAATTCTTCTTGTTTTTTTATCTCAAACAACTTTGAAAGAAACTTCATTAGCTGATGACATAAATTCTGGACGATCTAAATCCTTAAAATTAATTGAATCAACTTCAATTCCCATTCTACCTGCAGCTTCGACACTAATTCCAACGCTAGCCATATTTAAGCCAAAAACAGAAATTCCATTAGCTCCTGTATAACCTGGGGATTTTAAAGTATTTCCTTTAATAATGTTAGTTGCTGCTGTAATTCCAGTTCTTACAGCTGTGGTGGCTAATTGAATTGGCGCACGTCTGCCAGTTGCTTTGTTATAAACTTGTGCACAGTCTCCCACTGCATAAATATCAGGATTTGTAGTTTGCATATAATCATTTGTAACAATAGCTTTTGTTGCATCTAATTCACAAATTCCTTCAACAATAGTTGATTGTGGTCTAACACCAACTGAAAAAATAACATAGTCAACATCAATTGCACCATTGTTAGTAATAACTTGTGTAACTTTGCCATTTTCACCTTTGAATTCAACAACTTTGGAATTTAGTTCTAATTTAATGCCAGAAGAGCGCATTTTTTCTTCCATTAAATCAGTAAATTCTTTGTCATAATACATTGGCATAATCCGATTAGCTACGTCAATCAAAGTTACATCTTTGCCATATGCATTAAAGGCTTCTACTAATTCAACGCCAATATATCCAGCACCAACAACTGCAATTTTTTTATAGTGTTTATCTAGATTGTGTTCCAAAATTGTTTTTGCATGATGATAGTTTTTAACAATTTGAACGCCTTCTAAATCAATGCCCGGAATTGGAGGAATAATTGGTCAAGTGCCAGTAGCCATAACTAATTTATCATAGTTATCTTTTTTAATATCGCCAGTTTTTAAATCCTTGACTAAAATTGTTTTTTCTTTATCATTGATTGAAAGAACCTCATGATTCATGAAAACATTAATACCTTCAGATCTTAGAATTTCAGGTGATGCATAGAATAACATGTTAGAGTCTTTAACTTCGCCCTTAACTCATAAAGCAATCCCACAACCTAAAAATGAAATCGCATCATTTTTATCATAAGTGGTTACTTCACAGTTAGGATCAAGTCTTTTAAGTGTTCTAACAGTTGTTGTACCAGCATGGTTTGTACCTAATACAATAACTTTCATATTAACCTCATTTTTATACTTATTTTTTGAAATTTAACTTTAAATAAAATATATTTATTTAAAAACATTCTATCTATAATTTTATTCTTATTTTTATTTATCTTTAATAGATAAAAAAATACTTAAAACATTTAGAAAGAAAGTTTTTATCAATAAATGAATTAAAAATAGAATTTTTATTCAAATTAAGATTGCTTAGATTACTTTTTATTTGTAATTGAAAATCATAAATTGAGACTGATTTTTTTATAATAGTAAAATATAAAAGAATAAACATAAAATAATTTTGCAAAGTTCATTTTTTAATTTCTTTGACAACTATTGAAATTTATTCACCTAATTTATTCATATAAGAATATTCAAATTCAAATATCAATAAAAAATAATAAAAAAAGGAATACTAATGCAAATAAATACACCTGCAAAAGTATTAAATACATATTTCAATGCTACTGTTTTTTTCTTTGAAATTCTTGCGGTATTTTTATTAGTTTTCTTTGTTTTAAGTTGAAAACTAATCGCAATTATTTTAGAGAAAAATGAAAACAAAATCTTTTTAACAGTGGGATTTGTGCTTGCTACTTTTATTGCAATTATGCTACCAATTGGCTTTAGTACAATTGGTTCTAGAAATCCAGTTCATGTTTCCATTAATCCTTTGGTAGTAATCTTTAATTCATTTTTATTAGGTTATGGAGCTTCAGGACAAACACCACTTAAAAATGGTTGAATTGGAAGTCCAATTTTAAAGGGAATTCCTTATTTAATTGGTGCTCAAATTTTGGGCGGATTATTGGGTTTGATATTTTTCTATATGTTTTTTAAAATGTATAAATTTGTAAATAAAAATAATACAAATAAAGAAGATATTCAAGCTTTAAGTTTCTTATTTATATTTGAAAGTAAAACAAATTTGACACTTGGCAAATTTGTAATTAAGGAAAGTTTCTTTATTACTTTGCTTATGGTTTTATTTCCATTTGCAGGAATGATTAATACAGCTACTTATTCAAGTAACCACTTTCAAATTCATCTAGTACAACTAGTAGTTATTGGGATTGTTATTTTAATTTCTTCATTCTTTGATTTTTTCTCATTTCATCTAGCTTTCCCAATCATTGAACTTATTATAAGAACAATTGGATATTCTAAATTAGAAAAAAAAGAAAGAAAAAATCAAACGAAAAATTATTTGATGCAATGAATTAAATTCCTTATTGTTGTTTGTTTAACAATCATAATTCCAATCTTAATTGCACTTACAACAGTTGCAATCAAGATTCAAACAAAAGGAGTTATTTCAATTTCATAATTCTTATAAATCTAAAGGAAAAATAAGTAAATAAAAATGCATAAGAAAAACATTAGTTTAAAAAAAATGTTGCTATTTGGTTTGGGTAGTATTATTGCAACTTCGCCAATTGCAATTGCTATTTCATGTGGTAATCCAAAACCAATCGAAACAAAAAATTCAGAAATATTATTAAATTACGATTTCAAAACAAATCCAATTGACCTAGAACGATATGAAAAATACAACCAAATTCATATCTTAAGTGAAATTAATGAATATTTTAAAAATACAAATCATGATGATCTTTTTATTTTTAAAGAAGGTGCTGAAGCTAAAAATGTTACTTTTGATAACATGATGAAAAACAACTTCATGGTCAAATATATGGAATTTGATAAAGACAAATTCAAATCCATCATAAGAAATGAATTCAAACTTAGTGATGAATTTTTAAATAGACTAGATTTCCATATTGATTACAATAATGTTTATTATGATCCAGGAAATTATTTTGATGTATTAATACCTGTAAATGTTAAGTTATACTTAAAAAATCACAATAAGGCTGAATATATCAAAGGAATGTTTGTCAGTCAGCCTATTAAATTCAGGCTTCCAAATATTAAGGATAAAAATCAAGAAAAAAACAAAGATATTTTTGAAACTTATAATGAAATTAAAAAAATTAAAGACACTGATTTTCAAATTAAACTAAATGATTCTATTAATCAAAAAGAAATTCAAGATTTAATTAATAAATGAGGAATTACTCAGTTAGATTCCATGCAATTAAGCAAGATTTTTGAAGTAAAAAATGAAGCTTTTGATAAACTAAAAAAAGATAAAGAAGCTAAAAATCTTCAACTAAAAATGACTGCATTTGATTTTGATTTAAGTGATAAAAACTTAGCATCTAATGAAGGTTTTTTAAAGATTAGAGTTGGTGTAATAAATGATGATAAAAAGAAGAATGATAAGTCATTAAAAACACCAGAAGCAGGAGTCACTTTTAGAGTTAAATTCAAATTTGATAATGAATTTCTAAAGAATTTAAGAGTAAGTGAATCAATAAAAGTAAATACAATTTTCCAAAATGAAATTAACTCCGACCATGAAATTTTTGATGCATCAAATTTAATTGTTAAATCACTAAACAAAGATATTAAAAAGATTGAAGTAGTTGAATTAAAATCAAATGGTTTTAGAAGTTCAAAAGTTAAATTAAACGTCTATCTAAAAGATAAAAAAGATCCAGTTGTAATTGAAAAAATAATTGGTTCTAAAAAAGATGCTTTATTATATGAATCTGAATTTACAAAGAAAAATATCATTGCTCCTAACTTTGCTACGGATAGAATTACAACCACAAACTTAGCAAGTATTAAAAAAGATTTCTTTGCTACTTATAATTCATACATTTTTTCTGGTGGATATGGAATTTCTAGAGGTTTTTATGGGAATGATACTATTAAAACTCCTTCATACCTACACTTTGGAGAAGATTATTTAGCACCAGATCACCAAGCGATTTTAATGCCATATGATGGAGAAATTATTGCTGCATATGATTTACCTGTTAAAGCTGCATGAACAGGGGTGGGAACTGTTGTAGTAATAAAAATCCCAGTGCAAAATCTTACTGATTGAAGTCCTAAAGAAAAAGAGTTATATTTGAATGATAATAAACAACATATTTACATGTCATTTTTACATTTAGATGCACAAAAGACATTGAATAATCCAATAATTGGAATCTCATCTAAAAAAGCAATTATAGGTACCAATAGAGATGTTACTGTTGCAGATGGAATAACTCCAAAGAAACCTAAAGTCGTTAAAAAAGGACAAATAATTGGATATCTAGGTACAGAAGCAACCAATGGCGGATGAATGTCACATGCTCACGTTAATCTATATTCAAATAGAAAAAATTATTTATCTCCTAATTACTTTTCAACTCCACAAAGACCAGATTTGGATGACAGCAGAATTGATAAATATTATGACGAAAAGAAAATGACTTATACTCAAATAGGAAATATTGGTGTTTCTGGTATTGGTCCAAGTAATGCAATAGTTAATAAGATTAACCCAAAAACCGGTGAAGAAATTAAGGTTAAGGATTCAACTGGTAAAATGGTACCTGAAAAAATTGCTGATGAAATTGGTTTATACAAGAGCAAGTTAAGTATCACTGAATACGAAATCAAAAAAGGTTATTTAAATCCAAATGTTGTTTATGATTTAAGAGATGATAAAACAGTGTCATTTGGTATTGAAGAATTCTTTGATTTGAATAAACAAAAATAAATTTCAATAGTTAACAATAATAAAATAAATATGCAATTCTTCTTTAGGAAATGCATATTTTTTATTGATTTTAATGATTAAAAAAGAAAGCAATTTCATGTATAATAATTAATGCCATAAGAACAGCAACCTTGTAATCTGGTCAGGATAGAAATTATAGCAGCCATGTCGAGAAGTGCAGTGTCTTGTGGTTTTTAAATTTGAAATTATTGATTGTGAAATTGGAAAATAAAAAAAAGCAATGTTTATCAAATATCTTGATAATATTGCTTTTTTATTAACGTCTATTGTAGTATTCAACGATTAAAGATTCATCAATTTCTTTTGCAAATTCGTTTCTTTCTGGCAATCTTGTATAAGTAATTTTGAAGTTTTCAACTTTTAATCAAGATGCAGGTTGCATTACTTCTAAAGCAGCCTTTAGTTCTGCATTATTTTGTAATGAAGGTTTAATTTCAATAATTGAATTTGGTTTGATAATCATTGATGGAATATTTGCTTTGTGACCATCAACAGTAACGTGGTTATGATTTACAAATTGTCTAGCTTGAGCTCTTGTGCGCGCATATCCTGCTCTAAAAATTAAGTTATCTAATCTTGATTCAACTAATTGTAATAAGTTAGTACCTGTAACCCCACTTTTTCTAGCAGCCACGTTGAATAAGTTTTTAAATTGTCTTTCATTTAAACCATACATGAATCTAACTTTTTGTTTTTCATACATGTGTATTTGGTAGTCAGATGGTTTTGCTCTTTTAGCACCATGTTGTCCAGGAGCAGTTGTTCTTTTTTTACCTTTTGTAAATTCTTTGTTATTTTCTAATAAAGAAGTTCCGTATCTTCTTGATTTTTTAAAAATTGATCCTAAAAATCTTGACATATTTTTCCTTTCAATATGCAAAAAGACAATATTAATAATTCTTAACTATATTTTTTTCTCTAATGATTTCGGAATAACAGCTTACTTACTTTCAAATTTAAAAACAAAGAAAAAACATTTAATTAATATTATTATGCTGTATTTATGCAAAAAAGAATTATATCTTATTTTTATAAAAAAATAAGCACTTTTTGGATGCTTATTTAAGTTTTTATAAAAACATGCTTGAAAAAAACTTTGGTTGAGATTACTTTTGTTATTTTAATAAGAAATTACTGTTCAAAAAGTTTAAAACTAATTAGGGGTTTGTGATATTTTGCAACAAACTTAGCCATAAAGTTTTTTATTTTTTTTGCTAGATTACCTTTCGTTTTTTTGTTTTCTTGCACATTGAATACCAATTTTTCATTGATAAAATCATATTTAATGCTAAGCCATTCATTTTCTAGAAAATGGAATTTAGCTATGTATTTTTGGTCTTTGTTTTTTCAATGATTACTAATATTTTCAATGGCAGAAACTTTGATTTGACCAATTTTATCTTGAACAAATAATTTAGTTTCAAAATCATTTAAGTTCTTTAAATCACAATCAAATTGGAATTCTGAAATTTTTAAAGGTTTTGATAAATTTTTAATTTGGTCATAAATATCGCTATATTTCATTGCTTGTGTTTTGTAATAATTAAGCATATCAACAATAATGCTTAAAAAACTAAAACAATCAAAACCGGAATTTTTTTTATTATCTAAATAAAAATTACTTTCTTCATCAAAATATAATGCGTTATTAGATTGTATTTGATCAATTGGTGTAATTCAGTTAGTAATTAATCTTAGATTTAACTGGGAACATAGATGTGACAGATTATCTTCCTTAATTAAATGGGAAGTATAAATATCTTGAATAGGAATAAATTTTTCATTTTGAATGATATTGTGATTATGGATGAACATTAAATAAAAAGAAATAAGGTCACTTATATCAATTAAATCATATTGAAAATATAAATACTTATTGTAATTTCTTTTGTATAAATATAATCTTTTAAAATCATATGAAAACTTAATTATATATTCAACATTTTTAAGTTTATGATAGCTAAAAGCACTGAATTTAATTTTCTTTGGTTTATCTTCTTTATTTTTAGGTTTTAAAACCAGGTAAGCGATGTCATTTTTGCCTAAAATTCTTTTAACAAAAGTATTTTGTAAACTTGTGTTTATAATTCCAATTTTTAAAAGATGATTGGCATTGTTAGTAAAATTTCTAGCCAAAATCATTTCAGAATATTCTTTTAGTAATTTATCAAAATCAAGTAGTTTAACTTCATTTTGAATCATTTCAATTGGAGTATTTTTGATTGCTTGGTATTCATCTAAAACCAATTCAAGAAATTTAGTACTTACAGCTTCGTTTTTTTTATTATAAATTGAAAGTGCATACTTATTTTTTAAATTGTATTTATGTAAATAAATACTAATTAAAAAAGCGTCAGTGGAGTGGTTAACAAATTTTAAAAAAGCCTCTGAAATGGGAAGATGATTTTCAAAATTATAAACTTGGCCATATTGGAATGCAATAACATCACCAATATTTTTTTCAAAAATCTTTAAATTTTTATTGCTACCATCATTACCTATAAAAATTCTTATTTCATGTTTTTTTTCTTTGTTTAAAATATTGATAATTGATTGGGCTATGCGTTTGATTGTCATTTCATTGAAAGAATTAAACTTATCATTGATTTCGCCAATGATATGATTATCTTTAATTTGAAATATTTTTTTTAGATTGTTTTTTTCTTCTAATTTTTCAATGAAATTTGTATCTATAGCCATGTTAGTCCTATTTTATGTTTTCATGTATTTTTTCAATTAAATCTTTAACTACTTTTTCATCATTAGTATCTTTATTTTTTGCTTTTTTTAATAAAAAGTCATTTACATATTTTTTAATAAAAATTCTTATTAGTTCATTTTTACCTTGGTAGTCTACTAAGTCAGTTAATGGAACTAAATTTTGATTTTTAATGTTTTCAATTACTAAATTATTTGAATCATTTTGAATTTCTTTAAGTTCTTTATAAGTTTTTTCAAAATTATTTGATGGATATAAATAAACTAAATTTAAAGCTAGATATTCAACAGGACTTAATTTAACCTTATGGTTTGAAAAGTTTCATTCTATTAAATTTTTTTCATCATAGAACCAATTTAAGAATTTTTCTACAACTTTGTTTTTGTTTGCAATATCAGATTTAATTGCTGATAAAAATAAACCTTGAATAAAATAAGAGCCATTTTTTTGTTTATCATTAGCTTTAAAAGGAACATTTTTTATTGAAAATTTGCCCTTATTAGCATTAAAGAATGTAATTGCTCCTTTGTCATATAAAAGTCTTGTGGTTGCAATTGTAAATAATTGTGTTTCAAAACTTGCAGGAACATAATTTTTAAGTTTTTCAACTTTAATAACATTATTTTTTAGATTGGAATAGAAGTCTTTAATAGTTGAATAGAAATCTTTATATTCTTTTGTACCTTTTTTAAAGATATCAAAGTTGAACTTATTGTCAGCAGTGTAGTTTATTGCATAATTTTTAAAATCTGATTCTGCTTTTTTAAATAACTCACCATAAATATAATTTTCAATATGTCTTACATATAAAATATCAATATTACTAGTATATCTTCCTTGTTTGATACTAAAGTTCTTAAGGCTTTTTCTAATTAGATTAGAGAATTTATTGAAATAATTAGAGTGAGCAAAAATATCCCAACTTAAATCTAAATCTCAGCTTCTTAGTGTTTTTTCATCAAATTCAATCTTGACTTCTTTTTGTTTTGTTAAATCTTTAAATTGATTGCTTTTTTCTAAAAATGCGTTTAAATCTTTAGATTTTTTTATATTTTCAATATTTTGATTATTGATATTTTTTTCTTTATTTACCTTATACAATGCATCTAAATAAAATGAAAGAAGTACATCATTTATAATCAAAGATTCAGAAGCAATTCCAATAGGGAGATTATAAATATGACCATCATTTTTAAAGCCTAGTCGATTATTGTAATCTAAAATGTTTTTGGAATAGTTTGAAATACCACTTACTTTAGAAATTTCACTTAAATCAACAAGGCGGTTGTTTTCTTTTATTCTAGGAACTACTGAAGGATAACCTAAAACAATTGAAGGGGCGCGGTAATCTTTTGTTTGCAGCTCTAGATTAATTTTGTTATTTACATCTTTTTTATTTAAGTCATTGCGTAAAACTAATTTATTTTTTTTATATTCTTTATCATTGACTAAAGTAGCATTAAATCTATTAATAATTTCTTTAACTGTGTTATATGATTTAGTTTCACCTTGTTCTTTAAAAGGCACAAATAAAGCAACTTCCTCTCTTTCTTGTAATTGACATGAAATTGCTAAAACTGAGGGAGTTGTCAGTAAGATAGAAGTTGCTAATAAAGAAAAAATTTTTGTTTTATTCATTTTAGTTTTTATTTGATTATTCTTGATGAAATGGTTTTAGCAACAATGGTTCCGTCGTTTGTTGCTGTTGTAATTTGGCGGATGCTTTTAGCAATTACATCACCAATGGCAAAGATATTTTTTTCTTTGGTTTCCATATTTTCATCAACAATAACAAATCCTCTTTCGTTTAGTATATCTTTGTTTTTAATAAAAGAAGTAGCAGCTTTAAAGCCAATGTAAGGAAAGACACCTTTAATGTCCATATCCATTATTTTTCCGTTTATATTACAAGTTATACTCTCGAGTTTTGTATCTCCATTCAATTTTAAAATTACTGAATTTTCATGAATGAAAATATTTTTATGTTTTTTGGCATCATTTACTAATCTAGCTTCTGCAATAATGCCATCTCTTACAAAAATATGTACCTCAGAAGCAGTAGAGGCTAAATATGCTGATTCTTCAAAAGCAGAATTACCACCACCAATAATTGCACATGGTTGATTTTTAAAAAGTGCTCCATCGCAAATTGCACAATAAGAAACACCATTACCATTAAATTTCTTGATGTTTTCTACTTTTGTTGGCACTAAATTTACCATGCCACTAGCAATAACGACTGCTTTTGCATAAAATGTTTGTCCATCTTCTAAAATGACTCTTTTTTCATCATCGCTATCACTAATAATATCAACAACATTACCAAAAATTTGTTTAGCGTTGTTGTTGCGGGCTTGATTTAGCATATTGATAGAAAGTTCAAATCCGCTAATTAAATCAAAGCCAGGGTAGTTTTCAATTTTTGATTGTTGTGTCATTTTGCCACCTGGCGCACTATTTTCAATGAAAGCAACATTGTATTCATTTCTTGCTAAATATATAGCAGCAGTCAAACCAGCTGGGCCTGCACCAATTATAAGAACATCAAACTTATTATCCATATGCTTCTATCATTCCTCTTAATTTTAAGTTTTTTAAATTTTAGCTAGTTTGTATAGATTCAGTTTTTCCATCAAATTTGTATTTTTCAAATTCTCTTTTTAGAAGTTTTCCTCTTGATTCTTTTGGTTCATAAACAATGAAATAGAAGAATTTGTGAGTTCATTCTTTATTGAATCTATAAACTTTGTAAACGTTGTAATTTAATTTGATGACAAATTCAAATAAAACAAGCAGTGCTAATCCAACAATAATATATAAAGCTGAAATTACTTTGTAGATATTATAACTATCTTGACGTAGTGGTTCCATTCCAAAACGTACAATTCCATAATAAACAATATATAAAGCTCCTGTTGTTCCTGGTTTTAGTCAGTTTCAGTAATTTAGAATTCAAACTAAAATAATATATCCAATTAAGTTAGCAATTGATTCGTATAAGAATAAAGGTAAACGATATTTGCCACCAATAAACATATGATCTCTAATTAGTTTTGGAAGAATTCTAAATGCTAATGAAGATTCAGACATAATTCCACCATAAACTTCGTGGTTCGCAAAGTTTCCTCAACGTCCAATTGTTTGTCCAATTAAAACAGCAGGTAAAATAATCGAAATAGCCTTTTTTAAATCAATCATTTTTGCATCTTTGCTAAAAACAACATACATAATGCAACAAATAGTTGAAACAATTACTCCCCCATGAATTGAAAGTCCCCCTTCTCATATGAAGAACATTTTATATCATGGTCCATTTACTCATCCATGATGCTCAATTAATTGCTGGATAACAAAGAATAATCTAGCACCAGCAATAGCAGTTGGTAGTGCAATAAAAATTAAAATTGCTAATTTATCTAAAGGTCATTTTTCTCTTTTTCAAAAATATAAAACTGTAAGAATAGCAGTTAACATCCCTAACATCATAGTTAATGAATAAACATAAAATGGACCAATTTGTAAACTTTTACCTTGTCAATCTATCCTATCTGTCATATTGTTATCTTCCTTCCTTATTAAATAGTGATTTATATTTATAATATTTTAATTATTAATAATTAAATATCTTATAAATTTATAAAAACTCTGACTTTAGTCTATTGATTGTTAAGAATTTTTTTTAGATATTGTCCAGTATAAGATTCAGAAATTAAGGATACTTGTTCAGGAGTGCCACTTGCAATAACTTGCCCTCCTAATCTTCCTCCCCCTGGTCCTAAATCAATAATATAATCAGCACATTTAATGACATCAAGATTATGTTCGATGACAATGACTGTATCTCCATTATCAATGATACGATTTAAAACATTTAAGAGATTTTGAATATCATAAGGATGCAATCCTGTAGTTGGTTCATCTAAAATATATAAAGATTTTCCGGTAGGTTTTTTTTGTAAATAAGTAGCTAGTTTTACTCTTTGAGCTTCTCCACCAGATAAAGTAGTTGCATTTTGACCCAATTTGATATATCCAAGACCAACATCTAAAAGTGTTTTAAGTTGATCTTGAATTTTGCTTCTTTGCGAAAAGAAAGAATATGCTTGTTCAACTGTCATATTTAGGACATCACTAATGGATTTTCCGTGGTATTTGATTTCAATTGTTTCAGAATTGTATCTTTGACCATCACAGTGATCACAAGTAACATAGACATCAGGTAAAAAATGCATCTCAATTTTTATAACACCATCACCCTCACATTTATCACAACGTCCGCCTGGAACATTAAATGAAAATCTCGAACGTGTGTAGCCGCGAATTTTTGATTCTTCAACATTGGCAAAAATTTCACGAATATCATCAAAAACACCTGTATATGTAGCTGGATTAGAACGCGGAGTTCTCCCAATGGCACTTTGGTCAATTTTAATTAGTTTGTCAATATCTAAATGCCCTGAAAGCTTGGTTTTTAAAGATTGGTCATAAACTGGATTTTTGAAATATCTTTCTAATTCGCTAACTAATTCATGATTAATTAAGGAAGATTTTCCTGAACCAGATACACCTGTTATTGCAATGAATTTCCCAAGTGGAAATTTGACAGTTAAATTTTTTAAGTTATTAGCTGTGGCATTTTTAATAGTTAAAACTTTACCATTGCCTGAGCGACGGTTCTTTGGAATTTTTATTTCTAATTCTTTAGATAAATATTTGCCAGTGATGCTATTTTGTTCTTTAATTATTTGGTTAAGAGTTCCTGCAAAAACAACTTCGCCACCATGTTCACCTGCTTTTGGACCTATGTCAACAATAAAATCAGCTTCTCTTATTGTTTCTTCATCATGCTCAACAACAATTAAGGAATTTCCTAAATCCACCATTTTTCTTAAAGAATTAAGAAGTTTTTCATTATCTTTTTGATGAAGACCTATAGATGGTTCATCTAAAACATATAAAACACCTGTAAGATTAGCGCCAATTTGGGTTGCTAATCTTATTCTTTGCGCTTCGCCTCCTGAAAGAGTTTCAGCTTTCCGATTTAGAGTAAGATATTCAAGTCCGACATTAATTAAAAAATCAATGCGGTGATTTAGTTCAATTAAGATTAAATTTGTAATTTCTTTTTCAATTTCAGATAAAACAATTTGATTGATAAAGACTTTTAGTTCATCAATTGATTTGTTGCAAATTTCATAGATATCTAAATCATTGATATGTGTTGCTAGTGCATATTTGTTCAGTCTTTTTCCCTTACATTCATCACAAGGAATATCAGATAAATATTTTGAATAATAAATTCTTGCATCATTTGATGAAGTATCAAAGTATTTGCGCTCGATTTTTTCACATACTCCTTCGATGTGTTTGGATCTTTCATAGCGATTTCCACTTTCTGCAATTAAGGTATATGTGATATCTTCAATTGAGCCATATTTTAAAATTTCAATTTCATTTTTTGATAAATCTTTAATTGGAGTATTTTTATCAATATCATAATAAGCAAGTAATTTATCAAATTCCTGTCATTCTAAATTTGGGGTATTCATGAAGTTTTTATAGAATAAAATGGCTCCTTGGTTAATGGAAAGATTTTTATCTGGGCAAATTAAATCTCAGGATGCTTTTTGTAGCAAACCTAGTCCTTTACATTTTAAACACATACCATTAGGGGAGTTAAATGAAAAAAGTCTTGGTTCAATTTTTGGCATATCAAAATCGCCATGTTCACAACTGTGATAAATTGAATAAGTATTCTTGTTTTGGCCAATTACTTCGATTGTTACTAGACCATTGGAATATTGCAGCGCAATTTCAATTGCCTCAGCAATCCGTGATTTAATTTCTGGATTATTTGATAAAGTTATTCTATCTATAATTAGATCAATGTTTCATTTTTTGTTTTTGTCTAGTTTAATTTCATTTTCTAATTCCAAAATTTCATCATTAGCCTTAATACGTAAAAAACCTTCTTTTTTAAGTCTTAAAAGTGTGGAGCTGAAGGATCCTTTTTGGTTAATAACAATTGGGGACATAATAAAAATTTTGGAGCCTTCTTTTTGATTTAAAACATGATTAAGAATATCACGGCTTTTTTGGGCTGTGATTTCTTTTTTATGATTAGGACAAAAAGGCTTACCAATTCTTGCAAAAAGTAATCTTAAATAATCATAAATCTCAGTAACAGTTCCAACAATACTTCTTGGGTTGTTGTGGACTGTTTTTTGTTCAATAGAAATAGCTGGGCTTAAACCTTCAATACTATCAACGTCAGGTTTTTTTGTTCCACCTAAAAATTGCCTTGCATAGTTAGAAAGACTATCGACATATCTACGTCTTCCTTCTTCATAAATTGTATTGAAAGCAAGAGAACTTTTTCCTGAACCAGATACTCCTGTAAAGACAACAAATTGATTTCTTGGAATTTCAAGACTTATATTTTTAAGATTATTTTCTTTGGCATTTTTGATGATTATTTTATTATTCATATTTTAAAAATTATAGTCAAATCAAAAAAAATAAACATATATTTAAAAACCCAAGGTTTTAATTCCTTGGATTTCTAAATTAGTTTATTTCATCATGGTTTGAATCATTAGAATTTTTTGAAGTCTTTTTTGGATTCATTACGTCTTGTTGTAATTCTTTGTATTTTTCTAACACTTCATTAATGAAACTTTCTTTTTCTTCTTTTGTAATATTAAAAGAATTATTTTTATCACTTGCAGGATTTCCAACATCAAAAGTAAAATCTTCAAGCATTTTTCTTACTTCATTTTCATCCAAATTTAAATCACTAATCATCTTAGTTAATTGACCTAAAAATTCAGATTTAATTTTTTTAATATCTTCAAAGCTAAAAGGTTCAGAAGGAATATTTAGCTCTTCATCATCAACAAAGTGTTTGTTTCTTTGTTTTTGTTCAATTTCTCTTAAATCCTCAATTACTTTTTTATTTTCTAAATATTTTTTATATTCATCAAATTCATCAGCATCATTTAACATATCAGTATCAAACGCATCATCTATGTCCAATGAATTCATATCAAGTGTTAAGTATGACAATCAGTCAGGATCGTTAAATGATTTTCTTCATTCATAAATAGCTCCAAGAGCTTTGGTTGCAGTTTGAAGTTCTTGTCTTGAAGATAATGCATTGTATGCCATGATTGAATCTTCATATTCAAACTCTGGTTTTTTAAGAGGAAGTGGAAAATAATATTGATTTTTATTCATTAATGCTATAGATAAAAAAGTAGCAGCTTGAAATGTCTCTTTTTGATTTTGAATTTGCTTTTGGGTATCGATATTTGTTACACTAAAACCTTGGAATTTATTTCTAACTTTTCAAAATTCTGCACCACCGCTACCATTATTTGGTTGAATGGCTGTTTTCTTGAATGCTAATTCAAAAGTTGTTAGTGAAAAGTCAGAAAGAATAATTGTTAGATAAATTTTTTCTTTAGCTTTTACAACTCTTGCAATGTCTTCGAAAAGAAAAGAATTAATATCATAGAATTCAAAATCATTATAATCTTTAAGTTTGTTTTTTGCTATGTGTTGCTCATTTTCAAACATTGCAAAATATTTATAGCCAACTATTCCATGCATCCCTGCAATAGCACCAGCTAATTCTTCATATGAAAGATTATCACTGATAACTAATTCTAATTTTTTGCCATTATCTTCAATGAATTTAACACTATTTATTCCTTTTTCTTCTATGGAAGGAGAAAGTGTTTCAGTATTTTTAATTTGAATTACGTAGTTTGTTCCGATTCTTGTAAGTTTCATATTTTATTTATCCTCCAAAAATTCATGAAGCATATGTTTTCTTATTATATTTTTTAGTCGATATAAATAATCTAAGATTGCTTCACCTAATCCATTTTGTATTACATCGCTTGTAAAAAATTTTGCAATTTTTAAGGGTTTATCAACTGAGTTAGCCATTGCATATGAATAATTTCCAATTTCTAACATCGAAGCATCATTATTGCTATCCCCAATAGTCATTACATCATCAAGATTGACATTTTCATTCTTATATAAGTTTGTTACTATTCATTTAATAGCGGAACCTTTACTTATATTTTTTGGACTAATTTCAATATTAAAATGTGTAAGCACCATTTCAATTCCTTCAATGTTTTGCACATATGGGAAAACATCAGCGGGCAAATTAGGAAATTGATTATTGAAATTTGAATATACTTCAATTTTGATTGGATTAATTACTTCATTATTCCATTTTTTAGGCACTTGCTTTCTTTTTTCATCTGAAATAAAGTGGTATTTAAGAATTTCGTTTTTGATAGGAAATTCATCCTTTAAGTAGTAATAATTTTCTTCATCCCAAAAAAACATCTGAATATTTAGTTTTTTTGCAATTTCAATTAATTTCAATAAAATTTCATAATCAATTTTTCAACTTTGGATGATTTTTTTATTTTTTACATCATAAATCTCAGCACCAGATGAACAAATTAGATATCTAGCATTTAATTTATTTGCTAAATAAATCATTCTTTCTTGAACTGGATTACCAGTACAAATATTGAAATCTGCGCCATTTTCAATGGCAAATTTGATATCAATTTCTGTTTCTTTTTTGAGATTAAAATCTTGGTATATAGTCCCATCAACATCAGAAAAGATAACAGGTTTTTTATTATTAGTAACTGAAAGCATTATTTCTTGTCTCCTTTCTTATTTTTGAATGCTGTTTTTTTCTTGCGAATTATTAGGGCAATTATTATATATAGTGCAAGTCCACCAATAGCAATTGCTGGGACAACATAACTGACAATTTTTCAAATATGGTTTTGTTTTTTTATTGTTTCTGCTTCTTCATTTCTAAACCAATGTCCATATAAATTAATTTGTTTTTTGGCAAGATATTTAATATCTTTAACTTCTTTATTTTTTTCAAGATATTTTTTTTGAGTAAGCCATAAAAAAACTAAAATTGCATTTTCAGGAGCAGCTAGCTTTACGGAGCGAAAAATAACAATTAATTTTTCTTCATCTTTTTTATCTTTATTAAATTCTGAAATGTTTTTAATGAGATCTTTATTTGCAACATAGTTATCTATAGTTTTTTCTTTATCAATATCTAAAGATTTTGAAATGCCTAGTTTGCTTGTATCTTTATTAGTTTCAATTTCTTTAAGACTATGCAGTTTTTTTTCATTGGAAGAACCTTGATATTCAAAAAATTCTTCATAAGTGAAATTTTTGTAATTAATTTTTTGTCCGTTGCTATTTTTTGATAAATAAAAATCGTCTCATGTTAACTTATTAATTTCAGCTTTAATGTTCTCAGTTTGCTTTTTTATTTCTTTATTTGTGTTTTTAAATTCTACTAAATTTTTATCTGTACAAGAAATAACTGAGACTGAAATAGGGATAAGAGCCGCCGCTGGAATTAAGGAAGAAAAAAGGATTTTTTTTATTCGTTTTTGCATAAGTATATTAAATTTTATATGATTAGTTCTTATATAATTAAGAAATATAAAAAAGATGCTTTTTAAACTAAAAAAAGCCTTAAAATAAGAATAAAAATACCTTTCTAACAAATTTGTTAATATAAAAAATAGTTTAAATTTAATTATTGTTTAAAAAAGCATTTGATAAGGATTTTTTGTATGTCTAAAAAAGGAAAATAAAAATATGGTTATTGGAATTTTAATAGTAAGTATCATTACTTTAATTGTTTTAATTGGTCTATTGATTTATGTTGCTTTGAAAAGCAAAGGAAAGAATAATATAGATAATAATGAATTAAAAAATTATTCTAAAAGTATTAGTGATGATGTAAGTAAAGAAATAAAATCTGAGCTGCATAAAACATTACTTGAAGCAATTAGTGGAACTAGCGATATTTCATTAAGTAACATAATTAAGAAAGGTCAAATAGATTTAAATGACGCATTTATAAGATTAGAAGCTGAAATTAATGGAAAAATTGATACTAAACTTGATGCAATTAGTAAAAGTAATGATGAGAAATTTGGCAAAATTAAAGACAATATTGATAGCTATTTTAAAGATACATTAGATAAACAAGTTGAAACTCAATTTCAAAATATTAAAGAATCAATGGATAAAATGACCAAAGGAATGACTGAATTTGGCACAATTCAAGAATCTGTAACAAACCTAAATAAGCTTTTTTCAAATTCCAAAACAATTGGAAACTTTGGTGAATTTAACTTAGAACAAATTCTAAGAAATCAATTTCCTGCATTGGAAAATAAATATTGATTTAAGCAATATAAAATTGATCTAAATAAAGATGAAAAAATTGATTTTGCAATTAAATCAATATATTTAGAAGATGGTGTGCAAAAAGAAATTTATATACCAATTGATTGTAAATTTCCCGCAGAAAAATGGGCTAAATATATAAATAGCGAAATCAAATATAATGAAGTTATTGATGAAATTAAAAAAATGGCAAAAAGTATTAGTGAAAAATATATTAAAGAAAATAAAAATATTGTGCCATTTGGAATTTTATATTTGCCTTCTGAATCAATTTATTTAAAAATGATTGAAAATTTTGAAATGGTTTCTGAAATTTTTAATAAGCATCAAATTTTAATTCAAGGCCCATCTACAATTATGGCTTTTATTTATAATATTCTAATCAAAAATCAAGGTTTTATGTTCTCTAAACACTTAGAAGATGTTAAGAATCTATTTATTGAAATTCAAAAGAACTACAAACTTTTAAATGACCATCTTGTTGAATCCCAAAAAGGCGTTAATAAAGCATCTGATGCAATTAGAATAGCAACGAAAAATGCAAATATTGTAATGAATAAAATTAATGCAAATGCTGAAAGTTTGCATATTGAAAAAGTAGAATATAAAAAACTAATTGAAAAAAATTCAGATACTGAATTATATGAATAAATAAAGTTTCAAGAAAAAAATATGTTGCCCTAAAAAGCAACATATTTTTAATTGATTTTTTTTGATAATGAAACTATTTAACGATTTTTGTAACAGTTCCAGCACCAACAGTTCTACCACCTTCACGGATTGAGAATCTTGTTCCTTCTTCAACAGCAATAGGAGCAATTAATTCAACTTTTAGTTCAACTGTGTCCCCTGGCATAACCATTTCACGTTGTCCGATGAATTTAATTCCACCAGTAACGTCTGTTGTACGGAAGTAGAATTGTGGTTTGTAGTTTTGGAAGAATGGAGTGTGACGTCCACCTTCTTCTTTTTTAAGAACATACACTGTAGCTTCGAATTCAGTGTGAGGAACGATTGTCTTAGGTTTTGCTAAAACTTGTCCACGTTCGATTTCTGATCTATCAATACCACGTAGTAATAAACCAGCATTGTCACCAGCTCTTGCTTCTTTTAGGTTCTTTCTAAACATTTCAATACCAGTAACAACTGTTTTCTTAGTTGGTTTTAGACCAACGATTTCAACTTCTTCGTTAAGTGTTAGAACACCACGTTCTACTCTACCTGTTGCAACTGTTCCACGACCTGTAATTGTGAAAACGTCTTCAACTGCCATTAAGAATGGTTTGTCAGTTTCACGGGTTGGTTCTTCAACATAGGTATCAACAGCGTCCATAAGTTCTAAAATTTGAGCTTCGTAAGCTGGGTCTCCTTGTAGGGCTTTTAAAGCTGAACCAGCAATAACAGGAGTGTTGTCACCATCGAATTTGTATTGGTTTAGTAAGTCACGGATATCCATTTCAACTAGACCAATCATTTCTTCTCTTTCGTCATCTTTAAACATATCAATTTTGTTTAAGAAAACAACGATCTTAGGAACACCAACTTGTTTTGCTAGAAGAATGTGTTCACGAGTTTGAGGCATTGGACCATCTGTTGCAGCAACTACTAGAATCGCAGCATCCATTTGTGCAGCACCAGTAATCATGTTTTTAACATAGTCAGCGTGCCCTGGACAGTCAACGTGTGCATAGTGACGTTTTTCTGTTTGGTATTCAATGTGTGATGTGTTAATTGTAATTCCACGTGCTTTTTCTTCGGGAGCATTATCGATAGAAGCATAGTCTCTAGCTTCTGATAAACCTTTCTTAGATAGCACTGTTGCAATAGCAGCTGTTAAAGTGGTTTTACCATGGTCAACGTGACCGATTGTACCAATGTTAACATGGGCTTTTGAACGATCAAAATCTAATTTTGCCATTTTTCTTTCCTTTCCTATTTTTTAATATAGTAAATTTAATAAAATCTAATATTGATTAAACGCGTTTAACCACCTAAGCATAGTCTTTCAGCTATGTCCTGTCCAAACTTATAAAAAGTTTATTTCAATACTAAATTTAATAAAACTAATTTTAACAAAAAACAATTTTTATTTATGAATATATTTTAACAAAATATTATTTAAAAAAACTAAATGTTTAAATGCAAAAATTGCCTAATAATTTTAGTCTTAAATTGACATTAAGAAGCATTAAAATATCATCTTAAAACTAGTTTATTTATTTTTAGGTTCAAACGTATTAGCAAAACTTAATGATAGAAGTTTTAAGTTTAAAGAAAATAAGATTAAATAAATTGCATTAAGCAATAAGTAACTTGGATTTTCAAAAAATAGAATAATTCCTTCTTTTAAAATTGAACCCATATTTAAATTATTACTTTCAGTAATGAAATCTAAAAATGCAAGGGATGAAACAATTAGAATATTAATTGAAAAGCGCTCAATTAACATAATTAAAAAGTCAGCAAATAGATATCTAAACATATGTTTATATGCAATTTGTAAATAAGATGAACCAATTGCTTTTGAAGCTAAAATAAATTCTTTGTGTAACAATTCATGAATTTTTTCTTTAGAAAGTTTGTAGTAAGAAATTCAGCAAACTAAGGATAAAGAAATAAGAATTGCATACCATTGTGTGCCAAGAAATATTGAGACTAAAAACACTCAAATAATTTCAGGAATAACAGCAATTGCATTGATTAATTTATCAATAAAATTAATAAATGGATTATGTGTTTTAATGTTTACTAGTAAAGCAAGATTAAAACCAATAAAAAGATTGATAAGTATTGCTAAAAAGATTGTAAGTATTGTAATCCAAAGGGTAGTTATTGATCTTGCATAAATATCAATTCCTTGGTTATTTGTTCCTAGATATAGCCCATTTGGAATAGTAATTTTTAATCCATTTTCATTAATGGCATTAACTGCATTAATCAAGTCATAAGGATTATAAATTAAAGTTACAATGTCAGTATGAATAGTTTGGTTTCCACCAATATGTTTAGCTGAATCAAAATAGATAATAAATAAAGGTTCTTTGTTGTTTGCAGCAGCAACTTTGGCATCAATAGAAGCAATTTTGCGAATAAAATCAAGTTCAGGACCACGACTGAAGTTTTTAATAATTGTTTTGCTGAAATAAGATGGCAAATTATTTACTAATGTAGTGTTTTCATCAATGGATTTTGTGGGTGAGTTTTTTATAAAAAAAAGTGCTAGAACTAAAGAAAAAAGTAAGATGAAAAATAAAATAAATCAAGTTAAATTTAATTTATTGTTAAAGAAACGTTTTCAGTATTGTTTTGTGGACGTTTGGTGAATTACATAATCTGAAAGTTTTTTTTCTTTTTGTTTGTGAAATGAAAAAAGATTATTCATGTTTATTTACCTCACACATTCTTTTTATTTTTTTTATTTTTATAAAAGAATTGGATGCAAGAATTGGATTTAATTTTTTGCTTAAGAAATTATTTAGAATAAATAGGATTGAAAGCAAAATTAAATTAAACATAAAATAAAACATAATTATGTCAACTTCACCTTTTTTAAAAGCAAAAGAGATAAATAGACTCTGTCCAGGAATTGAAAAGATAGACTCAATAAGAATTGTGATTGTAAAAAGTAATATATAAATAACAAAGAAAAGATTAAGCTCACTTATAAATAAGTTTTTTAAAACTACTTTATTTAGAAGTTGTCTTTGATTTAGACCATAAGTTTTTGCAAATAAGTAGTATTCAGATTTTAGAATTTCTAGAGTTTTTTTACGTGATTTTGAAAAAAAGATGGCAATTGTTGGAAATGAAGAAACTAAAATAGGAATTAATAAAGAAATAAAGCTGAATTTTTGCTCATAAATAAATTGGGAAGGATAACCAAAAAATGATGAGCTACTTAAAGATAAAATTGCAATTATTAAAAGTGGAATGGCAGCTAAAGAAGAAACAATGATTGAAATAACAATATCAAAAGCCTTGTTTAATTTATAAGCAGAAATTATTCCTAAAATATTTCCTAAGATAAAACTAAGAATAAAAATAGCTATACTTACTAAAATACTTCATTTTAGTTGTTTTAAATAAAGAATTAAAATATTACTTTCAACACTTGCAAGTTCATGTGAATAGATATGTCCAGGATTAAAAGTAAATAAGTTTTTTAAAAAAACTTTAAAACGAATTAATAAATTGGGTGAAATTTGTTGATAGATAGCAAGATTTTTTTTGATACGAGGTTCAATTAAAAGATTGATTGCAAAAAATACAATTGTTATAGCAATAAAAAAAATAAAAATATAGAAGGCTACATTTTTAAGAGTGTTTAATTTTCTATTAATAAGCACCTTGTACCCTCCATATTTCTATTTTTATTTAATTATATTATTAAGTCTTGCAATTAGTTTTTTAATGGTGTATTAGTAGATAACAATTTAATTATTTACCTGAAGTAGGTGTTGTAGTTGGAGAAGATGGAGCTGGTGTTGTTGGAGTAGTTGTACTAGTTCCATTATTTCCTTCTCCATGTTCTCCTTCATGATTGTTTCCATTTTCATGATCATGATCATGTTCGTGTTTATGTTTATCTTCTTTACTTGGTTCAAGTTTAAATCCAACTAGTTCGTAATTAAATTTAGTTTTGTCTTGTCCAAATTCAATTGTTAAGTGAATAATTCCTTCATGTGGGTGTGAATGAGATTCATCTGCTACTTTTATTTCTTTAATTTTGTCTTCTTCAAGAAGTTTAAATTCAATTGAATATTTAGCAAAAACTTCTTTTAATTTAGTTCAATCACTTGTTTTTTTTAGTTCTTCAACAACTTTCTCTGATTCAGTGTTTCCTTGATTTTTAACAAGACGATTGATTTTTAGAATTTCATTTCCTAAGAAGCTGCGGTTATTAAAGTCAGCAATAGCTTCTTTAATTTTTTCTAGAAGATCGCTTAGTTCTTTATCACTTAATTTTTTGCTATCTTCTTTTTCTAAATTTTTAATTTGATCTAATAGCTTTGTTGCATTTTCTTTTTCAAGTGCGTCTTTTTCATATTTAATGATTTCTTCGATGTCTTTTTTTGCTTCCTTAATATTTTTTAAAGCATCTTTATTATCAATTTTGCTATTAGTTTTGTTGCAAGAAGCAGCAACTAAAGGTAATCCTAAAAGTCCTAATGATGGCATCATAAATAATGCGCATTTTAAACTTTTTTTCATATAAATTCCTCCTATCTAATTTCTTAGATAGCTAAATTATAGCAAAAAAAAGCATATTATAATTTTATTATTTTTGTCATTTTTTAATATTTATAACTTGTCATTTTAAA
This sequence comes from Metamycoplasma auris 15026, assembly GCF_000367765.1. Classification (GTDB taxonomy): domain Bacteria; phylum Bacillota_I; class Bacilli_A; order Mycoplasmatales; family Metamycoplasmataceae; genus Metamycoplasma; species Metamycoplasma auris_A. Next base: position 135,767 of record NZ_AORI01000011.1, on the reverse strand, counting down.
AAATATGTTTAATTTAAGGCATATAAAAATTAACAAAATTAATCTTTTAAATTGAAAAATATATAGTTAAGAAATTCACATTTAACATTATGCTTTGAAACTCTTAACTAAATTTAGTATTGAAACTTAAATTATTTATAATATATTAATTAAATATATTAACTTTTATATAGTCTTAAGTTTAATATTAAGAAACAATACTAAACTAAAATTAAATTGTAAACTAAGGATAATACACTCATGAATGTTGCAAATAAAATAATTAAAATTCCACAACGTTTTAAATATAACAATCATGAATACAAAGTTGACTTTGTTAATAAAGTTGTAATTTTAGATGCTGATTATCATTCAAAATTACTTGCTAATAAACCTGGGTCTTTTGGGGGATTTCGAAAAATAACAGGTAGTGCACTTGGGGATATTTTAAAATTAAGTTCTTTAAATAGTGAATTTGCAGCTTTTGCTAGAATAGCAGGTTTTGCAATGCCAATTTTGGACCGCAAATATGTTGATGCTGGGATTGCATTGGAACCTAAAATCATTGAAATGATTGAAAAAAAATACAATTTTAAGATTGAAAGATTTGAAGCTAAAAAATATAATTTTGATTATTTTTCTAATAACGAATTATTTGGTGGTTTGCCAGATGGTTATTTAGAAGAACAAAAATTAATTATTGAAATTAAAACTACTGGAATTAAGAAACTGAGTGCTTGGAATAACAATAATATTAATTTAGCATACATTAAACAAGCGCAGCTTTATTCTTATTTAATGAATGTTAAAAGATTTACTATTGTTGCAGCTTTCTTAGAAGATGAAGATTACATTGATCCTAAAAATGTAGATATCAGTAAAAGATTTGTCAAAAACTGATTTTTTGAAGTCAATGAAGAGCAAGTATTAGATGACATTAATAAGTGTAAAGAATGATATTACAGATATACAAAAAGCGGAATTAGTCCAGTTTGAAATGAAAGTGTCGATGCTGATTTAATTGAATATTTGGCATGTTCGAATTATGAAGAGTGGGAAGGTCTTTATTTAAAATGAGTAGAAAGTGGAAAGGCGATAGCTGAGTATGAAAATAAAGAAGGATCTATATAGCTTTAATGATTTCTTAATTGCTAATACAACAAGACCTTGATTCATTTTTAATGATGCAGATGATATTTTATTAGATGAAAATCCAAATTCATTTAATGCCAAGTTAGATGAGAGTTTTGATGCTGAAAATTTATTAGAAGAACATTTTGATTTACTAGATTTTAAGATTGAGCAAATTGATGAGATTTTTAATACTTTTATAGTTAAATATTTGAATAAAAATGAAAAAGAAAAATTAAATAGTCTTTCCATTTATGAAAAAATTGAATATCTAAAAGAAGAAATAAAAAGCAATTCAGTCTTAAAAAAATCAATCGATACTAATGATATAAAAAAGAATATTGAGTATTTATTTGAATTATTTCAAACTCTAGAAATGTTTTCTAATGGACTAGATGAACTAGAAAAACAAGCAATTTCTTTTCTTATTGATTTTTATAAGGAAAAAGAAAATCTAGATGATTCACAAATAAAATTTATTTCTAATAAACAAACTTCAAAAAATAAAATATCTGAAACAATCCAAGCTTTAAAGGATGGATATAAATTAATAATAAATCCTTTATTTGAATATCAAAACTGCTTCACAAAAGTTCTTTTTTTTGATGCAAGAAATAATTTTTTTGGAAATTTAAATTATTCAAATAAAACTAAAAAAAGAAATATTCTAAAAGCATATTATGATTATTCAATCATTAAAAATTATTTTGATATTAATGAAATATTTATTTTAAAACCTAAATATCTAAAAAAGAAAAATCAAAAAAAAGGCAAATTAGAATTTCTTTTAACCAAATATAGTTCCCAATCAAAAAGTGGCTATGCAATTTCCCCTGAAAAAAGAGCTACTTTGTCTGAAGATGAAATTAATGCCCTTTATGTGTCAGATCCTAATTTTGCATATTCTTCATCACGAATTAAAACAAATAATCTTTCACTTTTAGAACATGTTAAAAGTGAAATGGTTTATGCTAACTATAATTTTATTGATAAAAAAATTGGCAATTTCGAAAGTAAAAATAGTATTTATACTTGCTCCTTCAAAGAATTTTTATACTTAATAGAAAATAATAAAAATCTTGAAACTGATTGAAAAGTTACAATAGATGATTTTATTGATAATTTTGGCGCAAACAAATTCTTTCCAAAAATTTTTGCCAAGTCATATCCGAATTATCAATTTGGGTCCAAAAAGATTCTTAAAGCCATTGCAGGAATTGATTTAAATTTAGGAAGTCTTAAGGAAAATTTAATTAAAGAATTTTATGATCTTAATTTAATTGCAATTAATCCTAAAATTGAAGAAATTTTTGAATATAAAGTAATCAATGATATGGAAAAAAATATTGCATGATTTGATTTTGAGGGAGTAACACTACCTTATCCAATTATTGATGGAGTAGCAAATTGAAGTCAAATTATTTCACAAACTTCAATCATTAAAACTAAAGGAAATGAAATATATGAAAGTAATGATTATGTTTATGATCCTTTAACTTTTAATTTAGACACTTATAAAAAAATCGTTGATGATTTATATGATGAAAATATTTCATATTACATTATTTATAATATCTCATACGAAAGATCGAGATTGAATGAAATCAAAGATAGTCTTTTTTTATACTATAAAAAAAATGAACTTTCATATGAAGAATATCTTGTGTATGTGAAAAAGATTGATTTCATTGTTGAAAGATTAGTTGATTTATGTAATTTTTTTAAAGGTTATGGACTTAAATATTTTGTTCATGATCGTATCATTAATTTAGGTGAAATTAATGGAGCTTCATCAATTAAAAAAATTGAGTTTTTTGTAACACAAAATAATTTAGGAAAATTTTTAAAGCATAATATTATTCCATATGCGAAATTAGATGTTAAAAATGGAGCAGCTGCACTTTTGATAGCTACCACAAGAGCCTTAAATGTCATTAGAGAGAATGAATGAAATAAAAAAACTATTGAGTTAAAAAAATATTGTCATAATGATGTTATGGCTATGCTGATGACAGCAGATTTAATTAAGTATTTAATGCAAAACAAAGATGAGTATTTTAACAATTGAAATAAATATGATTGTTAGAAAAAGTAGCGAAAAGATAAGGAAATTCTTTTCTTTTTTATGTGTTTAAATATTGGTATGAGCTATCTTTTTAAAAATCGGGGAATGTTACTTGAAACAATCATTAATCAAACTAATGAATTTTATTTAAGAAATAATATTTGCATGATTCATAAAAAGAATTTGGATATAAAGTTTAAATCTGTAACTTATGAAAATGAAAATTTGAATCTTGATAAAGCAATCATAAAAGGTAAAAGCTCAGTTGATTATTATGGAGTTTGTAAAGGTAAATTTCTTGCTTTTGAAGCAAAAAGCACAGAAGACAACACACTTCCCCTAAGTAATATAAGAGAGCATCAAATTACATATTTAAATATGGTAGAAAAACACCAAGGAATTGCATTTTGAATTATATATTTCAAAATTCAAAATGTTTTTTTGCTTGTGTTACATAAGGATTTAATTAATGCTCTAAAAAATAAAAAAAGCCTGCATTATGATGAGGCTTTAAAAATTGGTAAGAAATTAACTTTATCTTTTCCAGGGATTTTAAATTTTATTGAAAATCTTACTTTTTAGATTTCAAAAATGATTCATTGATATTTTCTTTTAATGAATTTGAAAACTTAAATTTTGGATCTAATTTTTCAGGCATTTGAATATTTTCTTTAGTGATATTATTCATTTTAATTCTTGGTGGAATAATTCTGGAAGAAAAAACTCCGAAGCCTGAAATTGTTACTTGTTCGCCCTTAGACATTTTTTCAACTAGAGTGCTAATCATTTGATCAATGATTGATTCAACCATTGCATTTTGAAAACCAGTCTTTTCTGCAGTTACTTTAATCAATTCTTTTTTTGTCATTATATAGCCTCTTTTTGATTTTAAAGTTATATTTTTTTTAGTAATTGTTTAATAATTGTATCTGGGTTTTTTTTATTATATATGATTTCATAAATAGATTCAATCAAAGGAAGTTTCAATTCTTTAATATTTTTTAGTTCATTATAAATATATTTTAAAGCATACAAACCTTCAACTGTTATTTTGCTATCATCGATTTTATCATTGAAAAAATGCAATCCATATTGGTAATTTCTTGATTTTTCAGATAGCCCTGTTAGAATTAAATCACCTAAACTACAAAGGTCATAAATAGTTTCAAGTTTTGCCTTGCGATATAAGGCATATTTTTTTATTTCTTTAAGTCCATAAGTAAGCATTGAAGCTTGAGTATTAATTGAATAGCCCATTCCAGCAACCAATCCTGAGCCAATTGCTAAAATATTTTTAAAAGTTGAGCCTATTTCTGCACCAATTACATCATCATTAATAGAAATGCCAAACCAATCATTTGCAAAAATATTTTTTACTTTTTTTGCTAATTTGATATCCTTTGAAACAGCATTAATAACAGTGATATTTTTGTTAACTATGTCAATTGCAAAAGAAGGACCAATCATAGAAACTACACCTAATACTTTTTTATTTGAAGCAGCAATTTTTTCCATTCTTTCATGTACAAATTCATGAGAATTTGGTCAGAAGCCTTTAGAAAGATTGATAATAATTGCTTTTTTATTAATAAGTGAAACAATTTGAGCAAATACATCTTCAATGAATTTAGTTGGAATTGCTATAACTACAAAATTAGCATCTCTTAAGGCTTCTTTTAAATCAAAAGAAACTTTAAATTTTGAAATAAACTTATTACCAAAATATTTTTGATTGTAGCCTGATTTTAAATCATTTAGTTCATTATTATTTATTCCATAAATAACTACATCTTGCTTGTTTTCTACAAGAACACTTGCGCATGCGGTTCCCATGGCTCCACTACCTAAGATTGCAATTTTATTCATCATAATTTTTTATTTGTCATCCTTATTTTTATTTTTTAGAACTAAGTTAATTGGTGTTCCAGAAAAATCATAATTTTGGCGAATTTGATTTTCAATATATCTTAAGTAAGTAAAGTGGGCGCATTTTATATCATTAACAAAAAGAAGAAATGTGGGAATTTTTCCTTCAATTTGTTTCGAAAAAGTAATAGAAAGTCTTTTACCTTTTATTGGTGATGCAGGTTTAATAATTTGGGCAGACATAATGATTGAATTAAGCTGATTGGTGTTGATTTTGCGGCCTATATTGTTTTTTACACGAATAATTTCGTCTTTTAGTTTATTAATTCTTTGTTTGTTTTTAGCTGAAATAAATACAACAGGTGCTCAATCAACAAACTTAAGTTTCTTTTCAAGATTCTTTTTGTAGATTGCCATTGTATTTGTATCTTTTTCAATCAAATCTCACTTATTAATAATGACAATTAAAGGTTTTTTTAATTCGTAAGCTATACCAATAATATTTTGGCTAAAATGGCTAACTTCTTCTTGTGCATCAAGCATAAGTAAACAAAGATCTGCTTCTTCAATGGAGTTCTTTGCTCTAATAAGTGCATAGTGTTCAATGCTATCAGTTAGTTTACTTTTTCTTTTAATGCCAGCTGTGTCAATGATTTCAAAAAATTCATCATTAATTTTAATGACAGAAGAAACCGAGTCACGCGTTGTACCTGCAACATTGGAAACGATGGAACGATCTTCATTGGTTAGAGTATTTAGTAAAGTTGATTTACCTGCATTAGTTGGCCCTAAAATAGTTAATTTAAAATTATTTTTTTCTTCTTTTTTTATTGTTTTGAAATTGTTGATTACTGCATCAAGTAAATTTCCAACTCCTTCGCCATGAATAGCACTAATTGGGAAAATTTCATTAAATCCAAGTTTATAAACTTCAGAATCAAAAAAATGTAAGTTAGATTCTAATTTATTAATTGCCAGTAGGACTTTTTTATTGGTTTTTCTTAGTAAACTAGCAATAAAAAAATCTTCTGATGTTATACCGTTTCTTCCATCAACAATAAAAATAATAATTTCAGCTTCATTAATTGCAATTTCAGCTTGCTTTTTAATTTGTTCTTTGAAATTATCATTTTCGTTTGTGATGCCGCCTGTATCAATAACACTAAATTCTTGTCCAGATCATTTAGCATCATCATAAATTCTGTCTCTTGTTACGCCAGGTGTATCATAAACAATTGATTTTCTTTTGTCAATGATTTTATTAAATAAGGTTGACTTGCCAACATTTGGCTTGCCTATCAATGCAACAATATTTTTCATTTTGTTATAACCTCTTTAGCACTTCATTTAGCATAACTCGAAAATTTTCTTCAATGCTCATATCAGTTGAATCAATTCTGATGCTACCTTCAGTATATTTTAAAGGGTCAACCTTACGATTCATGTCATTGTAATCTCTTATTTTTATTGATTCTAAAATTTCTTGCAAATTACTTTCAATTCCTAAAATAATATTTTGGCGATGTCTTCTTTTTGCTCTTATTTCAGGAGCAGCTCATAAAAAAAACTTCACTTCAGCATCCGGTAAAATTCGGTATGTAGCATCTCTTCCTTCAACAATAATTCCCTTATCTTTGTTACCTATATTTTGAATATAGTCATTAATTTTTAATCTTATGGAATTAAATTTTGCAATAGAAGAAGCAGCTTGGGAAATTTCATCTTTTCTTATTTCTAAAGAAATATCTATGTCATCTAAAAACACTCTTTCATCATTGCTTATATGTAGATGTTCAAAATTTCAGGCATCATTAATTTCTTTTTCGTTTGTCAAATCAATATTTTTTTGGATTGCATTATATGCAACTGCACGATATAGGTTACCACTGCTTATAAATTTATAGCCTAATTCTTTAGCTAACATTTTAGCCATAATTGTTTTGCCCACACCAGATGGGCCATCAATTGCAATATTTATCTTATTTTTTTTCATATCTTTATCCTTTATTTATTGATTTTTTACAAGCAGTGAATTAATTTAAATTAAACATTATCCAAAGTAAAAATAATTGCTTTTGGATAACTTTTAATTTCATCTTTTTTAGGAGCATCTTTTTTAACAAAAATAAATTTAATTGTTAATTCATTTAAGCCTTTTGTTGGATTTCATAGAATATATGGCAAATTATTATTTGAATAAGTAGTAGTATAAGGCTCAATAACAAAACCATCTTCTTTTTTATAATTATCAGAATAAGCATCAGTTTTGTCTATTGTTTTTTTAAATCATTCAAAAATTTGGTTATAGAAATCAGAACTAATAAATACTTTTTTCTTGTTTTCTTTTAGCTGCTCAATTTTTTTTCTTAGTTGTTCTTGATTTGTATTTTCTTCTTTAATTTTTTCTTCTAGTTGTTGAATTTGTTTATCAATACTTTTATTATTTTCATTTAATTTTCTTATAATGGTTTCAACTTCAGTCTTATTCTCTTGTCATTGAGTTGCAAATTTTGAACCATTGTAAATTTTTAGATCATTTGAATAAAAAGTAACAACTTCAGAATTTGTATAGTAGTATTTAGAGGCTTTTGTGTATCTTTTAGATTTAGGTTCAAAATCTCCAGATGCATATTCATAATTTAAGAAAACTTTGTATTCGATTCTAAGCTTCGTTTTATCATTTTCTATTTTTTCTATATTTGTAAATCGAAAATCTAAGTATTTAGTTTTTTGAAAATCTAGCTCGACTTGAATTTTGGATTTGAGATATTCGTGTGTATCAAAAGACTTAGGAAGATTATTAATGATTTTTTTATGACTTTCTTTTTTGTTTCCAAAGTTTAAAACTCTTGCATGTTTTGGAATATTTTGTTTAATAATTTTGTTTCAGTCAATTTGAGGATATTTCTTTATATAATCATCAACTATTTGTTTAGCCTTTGCTTGGCGATTTTTAAAATCTTCGTATAAATCCGAAGCTTCTAAAGAACCAAAAACTTCGGGATTTAATCTAATTTTTTTAGCTTCTTCTTTAAATTGAGAAACTGAAAAAAACTCTTTTTGAATGCTTCGACTGTTTTTTACAACATAATAAATTGCCCCACCAATGGATGCTGCAGTTACAGTGGGAATTGTAATTCATGTTGCGACTTCGAAAAATTTTCTAAGCTTAGATTTTTGAAATTTCATGCTACTATTTTACTATAGCAAAATTAATAAAATACAAAAATAAACAAAACATAAAATACAAAAGTATTTTAAAGAAAGGAAAAAATATATTTTCACTAAGAAAAATATCTTAAAAAAATTCAAGCTTAAACTATATAAGATTAAACTTGAATTTTTGCTATTTGGTACTCTTTTTTTTGAAATAAAATTTTCTTTTATTATCTTCAATGTTCCGAATGTAGTTACATTTTGGAAATGCAGAACAACCAATAAATTTTTGTTTTCTTATTTTTGTGTATCGATAAACTAAATCAGAGTTGCACAAAGGGCATTTTTCATCTAATTTATTCATCTCAAGTGTTGTAATATCAATCTTTTCTTTGATATCATCATATCTTGCACTGAATTTTTCTCAGAAATCCTGCATTAAAACTTTGTAGTCTTTTTTTCCTTCGGAAATTAAATCCAGTTCAGCTTCAACTTTTGCTGTATATGTTTCATTAATTGTTTTAGGAAAACTACTTAAAAGTTTTTCTAAAACAATTTTGCCAAATTCCGTAGGAATTAAGTAACCATCAACTAATTCGACAAATAATCTTTGTTTAATTACTGAAATTGTGGAAGCAAAAGTGGAAGGTCTCCCTACTTTTATATCATCAAGTTTTTTAATTAAAGACCCTTCATTATAACGACTTGGTGGAGTTGTTTTTTTATCTTCTTTAATAAATTCATTCACATTGAGAAGATCTCCTACTTTTAGGCTAGGAATTTCAATAGTATTTTCTTTTCCTAAGTAAGTATAGTAACCATCAAAAATAACTTTTGAAAATGACATTCGAAAATTATTTTCTTTATTTTTTAAATTAAATCTATAAATTTCTTTTTTTGGGGGAGCCATTAAAGAAATTATTGTTTTATCATAAATTAATTTATAAATATATGCATCAATTTCATTTAATTGGTATTGCTCAGTTGCCAGACTTGGAGTCAGTTCAATTTTAGTTGGTCTGATTGCCTCGTGGGCATCTTGCGCACCTGAAAAACCTTTAATTTCTTTAGCTATATATGCATCGCCAAATTGTTTTTTAATATAATTACGAGCTTTTTCTAAAAAGCCTGCACTTAATCTTGTTGAATCAGTTCTTGGGTATGAAATAAGCCCAGTTTCAAAAAGTTTTTGGGCAGAAGATTGCACAACTTTTGAGCTATATTTTGCTTCCTTATACAAAACTGATTGTTTAAAAGGAACATAAGCTGGCTCAGTTCTTTTTGATTTATTAATCTCTGTAACACTTAATTTGTAATCGCTATTTAGCAGTTCACTATAAATATCGTTAGCTTTTTGAGGAGAAATTCATGTGTTATCTTCAAATTCTTTGTTTTCTAAATATAAGATTGCTTCTAATTCATTTTGGATTTTTGCATTAATTTTTGAATATTCGATGGGAATGAAAGTTTCAATTTCTTTTTCTTTATCGCAAACTAGTTTAAGGGCAATTGATTGGACTCTTCCAGCAGAAGGATTAGTTGGAGCGTTTCTAACTTTTTTCTTCATTAATTCAGATAAACGAAAACCAATAATTCGATCCAACATTCTTCTTACTTTTTGGGCATTAACTAAGTCTTTATCAATTTCTAACGGGTTTTTAATTGCAAAGTTAATAGCTTCATCAGTTATCTCATTGTATTTAATTCTTTTATATTTATTTTCTAATTTCAGTGTTGTAATTAGATTATTTGCAATTGCTTCACCTTCTCTATCAGGGTCAGTGGCAATTAAAACTTCTTGTGCATTTTTTGTTGCTTTTTTAAGATTTGAAATGACTGATTTTTTTAAGGGGTCAGGAATCATTTTAGGTTCTCAATTATCAAAATCAATTCCTAAATTATTAATTCCACCAGTTGCTAATTTAAGAATATGTCCAACACTGGCTATAACTGAAATTTCATCTCCAACAATTTTTTGTATTGTATTAACTTTATTTGGCGATTCGACAATCATTATTTTTTCGGGCATAAATCCTCTTTTCTTTATTGTTAGAAGTTACAATGAATAATAATAGCACAATATTAACATAAAATAATTTTGTAATTTGGAAATAAAAAAACGTTTAGAATTTTTTTAATCATTCTTCACGTTTTGTATCACTTTTGTTTTCAAGTATTTTTTTAATCTGTTTACTTTCATCGCCACTAAGGGTAGGAATATATAAATCTAAATTAATATATAAATCACCTTTTGAGTTTGAGTTTTTATAAGGATAACCATGATTTTTTATTTTAATTGGTTCATTTAAATTAATTTTAGTATCTAATTTAACTTCTTTTTTACCATAAGGAGTTGGAATAATAATTACTTCTTCAGCTAGAATACTTTTAATAGAAAGTGGCATTGTTAAATAAAGATCATTATTTAGTTTCTTATACATTTTGCTTGGAGCAATCGAGAATACAACATATAAATCCCCATTATTGCTACCATTAGCAGATGGCTTACCTAAACCTTTTAGTCTAATTGAATCGCCATTATCAACTCCGGGAGTAATTTTAATTTTTTGTCTAATTGTATTTTTTAGGATTTTCTTGCCTTTACATTTATGACAAACATGATTAATTTTTTTACCAGTTCCGTTACATTTTGGACATGGTTTGATGGTTGAAAAGATAGCAATTCTTTGTTTTATTTGACCGCTACCATGACACTCAGAACAAGTTACAATGTCATTGGGACTCTCAGCGCCACTTCCATTGCAAAAATCACAGCGGTCATATTTATCTAATTCAACTTCCACTTCTTTGCCAAAAATAGCATCTTCAAAACTAATATTAAGAATTAATTGTAAATCTTGACCTCTTTTGTTTGTTTCAACATCAAAACCACCAAATGAAGAAAAAATGTCATCAAAAAAACTACCTCCAGAAAAACTGGAATTAAAGCCTTGGAAAAAACTGCTAAAGATATCTTCTGAATCACCAAATGAATATGAGTTTGAATCAAAAGCACTATGTCCAAACTTATCATATTTAGCTCTTTTTTGGGCATCAGATAGGATCTCATATGCCTCAGAAATTTCCTTAAATTTTTCTTCAGCATCAGGAGCACTATTTTTATCTGGGTGATATTGCATAGCTAATTTGCGATATGCAGTTTTAATTTCTTTTTCAGATGCATTTTTACTAATGCCTAATACTTCATAATAGTCTCTTTTATTTTTCATGATAAAAAATTTTAGCACATTTTTATTTAGAGTGCTATTTTTTTAAATCATCGTAACTTAGGATTGCTATTCGGTATTTTTTATTAATATCTTTTTCAAAAATTGCATTGGGATAATTTTTTTCAAGCCAATTTTTGGCATTCAAATCAATTTCAAAAATTAAATGCCCCTTTTCATTAAGAAAATTAATTGCATTTGCAATTATTTTTTTGTAAAAAAATAAACCGTCATTTTTTGCATATAATGCTTTTTTTGGCTCAAAACGTAAAGAATTAGGAAAGCTATCTTTTTTATTTAAATAAGGTGGATTTGAAATAATCAAGTCATATTTTTCTTTAATTTTTTTAAATAAGTTACTTTTAATTACTTTGCAACTTTTTAAATTATTTATTTTCATGTTCAATTTTGTTTGTTTGATGGCAGCTAATGATATATCACTTAAAGTTACATTGCAACCTATATTTTTAGCAATTGCTAACCCAATAAAACCCGAGCCACAACATAAATCTAAAACATTTGAATTTTTATTTAAATAAGCATAGCTTCTAATAATTACTTCTTCAGTTTCATATCTTGGAATTAAGACATTGTATCGAATATCAATATGGACTTTTTGCATTTCTTGATAACCAATAATTTTTTGAACTGGATAATCTTTTTTTAGAAGTTTTTCTTCTTTTTTTGAAATAAAAAGAGGTTGCTCATACCTTCTTTTTTCTTGTAGCAAAACCTCTTTTTTAATCATTTTTATAAACCTACTTCTTTAATTTTCTTTGCTTTTTCATCAGCAATTAAGGCATTAATAATTTTGTCTAGTGAACCTTCCATAACTGTTTTTAGGGAAGTTGAAAAGCCAATGCGGTGATCAGTAACGCGGTCTTGAGGATAATTATAGGTGCGAATTTTTTCACTTCTATCACCTGTACCAGCTAGTTTTCTTAGACCACTTTCTTCTTCTTCGCGTTTTTGCATTTCAAGTTCAAATAAGCGACTTTTTAAAACTTTTAGAGCTGTTTCTTTATTTTGAATTTGGCTTCTTTCATCTTGCGAAGTAACAACAATGCCTGATGGTTTGTGGGTAATTCTTACCGCTGAATCAGTTGTATTAACAGATTGGCCACCTGCTCCTGAGGATCTAAATACATCAACTTCAATATCTTCAGGTTTTATTATAATATTAACATCATCATCAACTTCAGGTAAAACAGTTACAGTTGCAGTCGATGTATGAACTCTTCCTTGCGTTTCAGTAGCTGGTACTCTTTGAACACGATGTACACCACGTTCAAATTTCATTTTTGAAAAAACTTTGTTTCCCTTAATGCTAAAAACAATTTGGCTAAATCCCCCAGCAGATCCATATGTATAATCAATAATCTTGATTTTAAAATCTACTTCTTCAGCATATTTTTGGTACATCTTAAATAGATCTCCAGAAAAAATGTTTGCCTCATCTCCCCCGGCAGCGCCTCTAATTTCGACAATAACATCTCTTTTATCATTTTCATCAACTGGAAGTAGGAGTTCTTTTAGTTTTTCTTCAAGATTAATCAATTCATCTTGTTGATTATCAATATCATGTCTTGCTAACTCAATCAATTCAGCATCTTTTTCATGTTCAATAATATCTTTGGATAATAAATAAAGATCTTCCACATCTTGATATTTCTTGAAAGTTAAATAAATATCTTCTAAATCTGCCTTTTCTTTTGAGAGTTTGGTGTATTTTTTAATGTCATTATAAACTTCAGGAGTATTGAGTTTTTTTTCTAATTCTAGATATTGATTTTTTATCGAAGTTAAGGATTCATACATTGTTTTTTCCATAGTATTATAAGTATATTTTAAATAATATAAATTTAGTAAAATAATAAAGATTTTCTTATATAATAATCATTGAATTTTTTATATAAGCCGTCATAGCTCAGGGGCAGAGCACTTCCATGGTAAGGAAGGGGTCGCTGGTTCAATTCCAGTTGACGGCACCATATATTCTTGTCCGAATAAATTAAAATAAAAGCAAACCTTCTAATAGTTTTTAGGGTTTGCTTTTATTTATTCGTTTTAAGGGGTTTTTAGAATTTTATAAGTTTATTATAAGTGGGGGCTTATTAAAAGATGGGTATAAAAAGATAAGTTATTTTGCTTTAGGGGTAGCAGCAGGTTTAGAAGGTTGGAATTTAGATGGAATTTGGGATCATTCACTTTTTCCATTTTTATTGAAGTATTTGTGATCTGTAACTTTATCAACTTTTCAGCCTTTTAAATCTTGGTTGAATTCAGCTGCACCTGCAAACATTGATTTCATTGTAGTTACATTTGATGTATCTCAACTCTTAATATCTTGGTTGAATTTTAATGCTTTTTCAAACATATTGTTCATTTTTGTTACTGCTGTAACTTTTCAGTTTTTAATATCAGCATTAAATACATCAGTGTTTTGGAACATATTGCTCATATCTGTGACTTTTTCAACATTTCATTTACCAATTTTTTGGTTGAATTTTTTTGCACCATTGAATGCGGAAGCCATATCTGTAACTTTGTCTACTTTTCAGCCTGAAATATCTTTATTAAATGAAGAAGCTTCTTTGAAGATACCACGCATTGAAGTTAGGCTATCTGTTTTTCATTTTGAAAGATCTTGGTCAAATTTTGAAGCACGAATGAATAAGAAGTCCATGTTTTCTACTTGTGATACATCTCAACCTGAAATATCTTGATTAAATTCATTAGCAGTATCAAACATGCTTTTCATAGTTTTTACTTTAGAAGTTGTTCATTTAGAAAGATCTTGATTGAATTTTTTAGCTCCAAAGAATACAGCATTCATATTTTCAATATTACTTGTATCTCATTGGTCTAAACCTTCAATAGTTGCATTAGTATTATCTTTAAATGCATTTTCTAAACTAGTAATTTCTTTTGGTAATACTGTTGGAACTTTTTTAACTGTACTTGCAATAGCTTCAATTTTTCCGTCTTTGAAACCAATTTGTAGTAATTCAGTTTTATCTTCGTTATATTTAGCTTCTTGTTCTGTTTTGTTAGTTAAATTGCATGATGCAGCTATCAATGGAAAACCTAGCATGAATGCTGGAGCACTCAAAAACATAAGCTTTTTGTTCATTAATTTTTACTCCTTAAAATTTTTAAATAACAATTCTATTATAACAACAATAGCAACATTCAAAAAAATAATAATTAAAAAAAGCTAATAATGAACAGTAAATCAATCTTTAATTAATCATAATCAATCTCTTTTCAATCTTTTATAAATAAAAATTGGTTAAAAAAATCCTTAAAAATAACAAAGTTTAAAGATTAAAAAATTATTCAATTTATATTGATATTAGGATTGAAGGATTTTTTTATTTATTGAATAAAAAAAGAAATAAAAAAAGCAGCCAAAACTGCTTTTATAATTTCATTTACTAATGATATGGCACGGGTAGCAAGACTCGAACTCACAACACACGGGGTTGAAGCCCGTTGTTCTACCATTGAACTATACCCGTAATAATAAAAAATGTTTTAATAACATTTTACATTATTTCATTTACATTTTTCTTTATTACTTGGATTTTTTTTGTTCAATAATTTCTAAAACGTCGCCAATAGTTTTAATTTTCATTAACTCATCATCAGTTATTTCAATATTGAAATTAGTTTCTAATTCTGAGATTAGGATAACTAGATCTAAACTATCAATGTTTAATCCTCTGATAGGAGTATCAATATCAAAATCCTTTTTTGTAAGTTTTCTAATTTTTTTAAACACTAATTCTTTAAAATCCATAATGTATTAATTATAACTTGTTTGTGCTTATTTTATAACTTACTACACTTTTTTGTTTTTCGTTTTTTCATCTGAATGAAATGATTAAGGTTTGGTCGTCGATTTTTTTGTGTGCATATTCAACCACTCCATCTGTAACTAACATACGATTTAAAATATCTTTAATAATATATAAAATCATATTATCATCAATAACTGCTTGACCATTTGAATAATTTAGTTGGTCATAATAATCTTCATTTTTAATTTTAGGAAACACTTCTTCTCATGGGATATCTTTTATTTCTTCTTTTTTTGGCAGGCTATTTTCTTTTGGGATATCTTCATTATTTTTTTCAATGATTGTTTCTTCTTCGTTTTTTTCTTCTATATTTTCGTTTTTATTTTCTTCTTTTGGTTTGGTATTTTCCTTATGAAATTCATCTTCTTTTTCTTTATCTTTTTTAGGATTTGTATTTTCAATATCAATTTTTTTAGCATCATTTTTTTTAGATTCGTTTTTTGAACCTAGTTTTTTATTAGTTATTAGATTGTTTTGCTTCTTATTTTTTTGTTGCAATGTCACCATTGTAGCAGTTGCGGCAGCTGCACCTCCTACAATTAAAACAATACTAGTTCAAAGTACAGCTTTTTTTGTTTTGTCTTTCATTATTTCCTTTCTATATTTTCAATAAAATCTAAAGAGTCAGCATGTTTAATAACTTTGTCAAAGTTTTCGTATTTTATTTTGTGCCATTTTTCATCAGTTAGTCAACCTTTTACTATCTTGGTTGACATTTTTATAAGGCCATCATCAAGATTAAAAAAAGCTTTAGGAAATTCTTGAGAATAATTAAGTTTAAAGTCTTTAAGGTTTTTACCTAAATCTAAATTAATTTGATATCCAAAGATGCCGCTGTGTTTTAAAGGAATAAGTAGTCCGTTTTTTGCATCTGGATTTTGTTGTCCGACTATTATGCTTTCAGTTTGTTTGTCATAATAACTATATGAATCAATATTAATTTCTAGATTATTAAATGATTTGTAATTTAGCTTTGTTTCATATTTTTCTTTATATGGGTTAAATATTTGAGCATCACTAAAAGAAAGATTATATGTATCCGATTCATTTAATGTGTATTGCAAATTATCTTCTTTGCCAATTTTTGAAATATGCAAATCATATAATTTTGTATTGTAATAAGCAACCCTTAATGGGTTAGGCTTCAAACCAAAATTTAAATATTTAGTTTTGAACTTGTGGTTTATTTGTTCTTTATGCATGCGATCAGGATTGGAAGCTACTTCAATTTCTGAAAGAATCTGAATATCTGTTTTATTTTTTATAAGAATATTCTTAGATTTTTCATTTCTTTTAATTCAGTATGTATACCTTTTAGTTTGATATCATTCTCATCCAATCTTGTAATAGATTTCAAAATTTATGTTTGTTATATCCTTAAACTCCAGTTTACTTTTTGTATCTAAGTCGCTATTATATTTCAAAAGAAATTGCTTTTTGAAATCTATATAAATGGGTGTCATTTCAATTTTTTGATTATTAATAGTTGCTTCAATTTTGATTTCTTTTACTTCTTCTAGGTTATTATGATGTTCAAATGCCAAAATAAATTTGTCATTTTGAATAATGCGTCTGATTCGTAATTTTGTTAATTCATTCAAACTCGATCAATTATTTAAATAGCTACTTTGCTCAGCATTAATGATAAATTCTTCAGTTCAAACATTATTTGATTCTTCAAGTTGCCTTTGTATTTGATTATGCGCAATAAACATATTCAATAAATAAGTTAACTAAATAATTGAGTTTTTTATAATATGCGTTTTTGGATCAATTATCTAAATACCAATAAGGATTACTTTCTTTTTTAATGAAATTTTCAATAAAAATCTTTTTGTAATCTTCACTTAAAGAATTTATAAAGAAATCAAGCAATGAAATGCTTTTAATATGCGAACTGATTTCTGATTTGTATTTCTTTAATTTTTGATTTAAGCAAAAGTCAACAATGAATGCTCTTTTTTTCTGCAAACTCATGCTTTTAATACTTTCAATTTTGCTTTCTAACATTTTTATTTTCTCCACCTTAAGACTAAAAGAAAAAGGATGCAAAATTAATAAAATGAAACTTTGAATAAAAGTATTTATAATATAAATATTATTTTTCTTAGTGCTAAGTAAAACTAAAAAATAAATTAAAATAAGAAAGTTAAAAAGTATGCTAGAAACTGAAAAACTACAAAAAAGAATCTCAAGTTTGGGAGTGTGTTCAAGAAGAGAAGCTGAAAATTTGATTGTTAATAAAAGAGTTTTAGTTAATAATCAAATTGCATACATAGGTCAAAGAGTAACAATAGACGATGAAATAAAAATTGACAATCAAATAATTAATAATGAAACTAAGAGATTCTATATTCTTTTAAATAAGCCAAAGAATACAATTTGTACTCTTAAAGATCCTAAGAAACGCCAAACTATTTATCAGTGGATGCAACTAGATAGTTTTTGTTATTCAATTGGTAGACTTGATTTTAATACAACAGGGGTAATTATTATTACTAATGATGGTGAATTTGCCAATGCTCTAGCGCATCCTTCTTTTGGTATTGAAAGGGAATATATAGCGCTTTTAGAAAAAGAATTAAGCCAAAAAGAATTAAGTTTCCTTAATTCCAATTTTGTGAGATTAAATGGCAAATTCTCCAAACAAACTGTTAAAAAAATTGCTAATAAAACATATTCAATAACTTTAAATGAAGGAAGAAATCATCATATTAAAAATTTGTTTTTATTAGTTAATAATTATGTAGTTAAGCTACATCGCAAAAGATATGGTTTTTTAGATGATAGTAATTTAGAAGTAGGCCAATTTCGGAATTTAAAAGAAGAAGAAGTTACAAAATTTCAAGAAATAATAAAAAAATCAAGTTCTTAGTTTGAACTTGGTTTTTTAAAAAATTCTTTAATAGTTTTTTCGATGTAATTAAAATCTGATTTTAATTTATCATTGGAATTATTGATATTTAAATTGAACTTAGCATATTTTTTATAGTATTCTTTTGTATCTTTTTCAAATATAGTAGCTTTAGTTCTATCGTATTCTAGTTTTTCTAAATTATCTTCATTTGAAATTGAAATTAAATTGAAATTATGCTTTAGGGCAATTTTGTGTGCTAATTGTAAATCATTGCCTCTTGCTAATAAAGTGTGGCTTGTGTTGTTATTTATAAGGAAATATGCTCCAGAAATAAAATTGTATTTGGATGTTTCTTCACAAATTCAATTACTATCTAATTTTGAAATAATGACAACCGGTCCACTACTTTTGTTAAAAAAGTATTCAATCGCTCCCTTTAGTTCAGTTATATCAGCAGGATATAAAATTTTTAGGTCTTGAATTTGGTTTAGGAGAGCAATTTGTTCTTCTTCTTGGTATTTAATGTGAGAATTTTTTATCGAGTTTAAATTGTTATTAAAGATATATAAAATCTTTTTGTTATAAGTAATTGCTTGACTGATACTTGGAATGAAAAAGTTAGCATCAGAAAGATTATCAAATGCAATTGGAACTAAGTTAGAATGTAAACTAATTCCATTGGCAATTAGACCCATAGCAATTTTCTTCGTATTTAGAAATAAACTTCTTCCAATTGTATTGTTATAATCAAAAACACCATTTGAATTTTTGATTTTCTTAAGTAAATCTAATGAAGAAGATAGGGCAATTGTGTTTTTGTATTTATCTAAAATATTGTCAATTATTGTCATCAATTTTGATGATAAGTCATTGCGGTCTTTTAAATAATTATCATTAACATTTTCTTTAATTTCTTCAGATAAATAATCATTTAATTTATTAGTTTGCATTCATTTTTTAAAAAGTAGATTGTTTTTTTCATAAACTTTTTTGTACTCATTAACAACATCAGAATATGTATCAAATGGATCACTTTTTTTAAAATATGTATTATCTCTAATATCATCAATTTGTTCAAATGTTAAAGCATAATTTGGTGCTTGAAAACTTTCAAAATTGTTTATTCCCATCTCTTGCAAAGAAGTTTTAATTTCAATGATTGTAGGCTTTGATGATCTTTTGGCTTTTGCTATAGCTTTGATTATTGATTTGTATGATGCGTCATTAATTTTTAAGTATTTAAAACCATACGACTGATACATTTTTTTTGTATTAATAAGATTCTTTTTATTTGTTCCATTGCTTAAAAATGAGTTTGAATCATAAAGAATTATTAATTTATTTAAATTAATAGCTCCTGCATATCTTAAAGCTTCGTGTGAAATTCCTGTGTCTAGGTCTTTATTAGAAACAAAAACATATGTATAATGGGAAATTTCTTTAAATTCTTTAGATAAATGGGCTTCAGATATTGCAATTCCGACTGCTTTTGCAATGCCATAACCTGGTTTTGTTGAAGAAGTTTCTATTCCTAAATTTGAAGTTTTTTCAAGATGGTTTTGCAATTTTGAGTTTGATTTACCAATATTTTCAATATCGTTTTTTTCAATTAATCCAAGCAAATATAACATTGAATAATATGTAGGAATAGCATCGGCATCACTTAGAATAAATCTATCTCTCGATATCCAATTTGGATTTTTTAAATCAAATTTGTAATGAAAACCAAAAAGTGCATGAAAAATTTTTGCTGCACTTATATTAATTGGAATGTTGCTTGTTTTAGCATTTGCGATTTGAGCCAATGAATTAATCTTGAGATTGTCAATTGCAATATTATTAATTTGGCGATTTTTAAACATATTAAATACTTTCAAAAATTATTTTAATATTGTTAGGTTTACTGTTGATTAATGAATATATTCTTTGTTCTAATAAAAAAATCATCTTGTTAGTTTCAAAAGAAAGACTTGCATTTTCTTGTAAAGTGCAATTAATAATCAAATCTAAACCATTTTTATTAATATTTAATTCAGGTTTTTTAACTAAAATAATTGAATTTTGTTTACTAAAAAAATCATTTACAGTTTGATAAATAGCATCAATATCAACTTTAAAATCAAAATTTAGTTTGGTATTTACAATAATGGAATTATTCATAATTATGCTCTTCCTACATATTTACCAGTTTCAGTTGAAACTAAAACTTTTTCACCTTCTTTAATAAATAAAGGAGTTTCAATTACAAAATTAGTTTCAAGTGTAACCTTCTTTAAAGCAGCCTGGGCAGTATTACCTTTAACTGCTTCTGGAGCTTCGGTTACTTCTAATTCAACATTGGCAGGAAGTTCGATATCTAAAACTTCTGACTCATATTTTCTAACGATAACTCTTAAACCTTCTTTTAAAAAGTTTAATTCTCATTTAACTTCTTCAACAGGGATTTCAATTTGTTCAAATGTTTCTTGATCCATTAAAACAATGCTATCTCCAGCATTGTATAAGTAGTCCATTGAAACTTTGTCAATCATTGCTCTTTCAACTTTTTCACCACCAGTAAAGGATTTAATTGTTGTTGAGCCAGAACGTAGATCCTTAGCCTTAACTTTTACGTTTGCTTGTCCTCTTCCTTGTTTTGAGTGTTGAGCTTCTAAAACAACGAAAATATCATTGTCTAATTTAAAAGTAACTCCTGGTTTTAAGTCATTAACATTAATCATAGGCATTTCTCCTTGCTATAAAACTATATTGAATTTAATTAATAGTTATTAGATAAATTAATCAATTATAAATCTGTGATATATTGATTGTATTTCATTAATATAAAGAATTATAAAGTAATTAATTATTTAAAAACAATAAAAAGTTTCTTTTAAATATGATTAATAATAAAATTATTTATTATGGCAAAATGACCTAATTTAAATATGGAAATTCAAGAAATAAAAAAATATAAAAGACTTATTAAGCGTATTCAAAATTGAATTTTAAAAAACATTAAAAAAGCAAATGCAACTGGCATCACACTTGGGATATCTGGAGGGATAGACAGCGCAACACTAGCAGCTATTTGCTATGACTTACTTAAAGAAAATGCACATTTTTATTATCTAAAAACTAAAGTAGATAATGAAAATGAAAAAGATATAAAACAATTGAATAAACTTCTAAATTATTCAATTGAAAAGATTGATCTTGGAAAGGAATTTGATTCATTTTCAAAGAAATTTACTTTAAAAAATGATTGAGTAAAAGCAAACGCAAAATCAAGATTTTTTATGACTGCACTTTATACAAAAGCACAGCAAACAAATTCTTTAGTTTTAGGAACTGATAATTTTAATGAATATTACTTAGGGTATTTTACAAAATGGGGGGATGGCGGTGTTGACTTACTACCATTTGCAAATTTGTTAAAAAGTGATATTTATAAGATGGCAAAAATTTTAAGTGTTCCTGAATCTATATTAAATAAGAAGCCAAGTGCAAATTTACTTGATAATCAATATGATGAAGATGAATTAGGATTCAATTATGCTTCTTTTGAAGAATTTATCAAAGGAAACTCAGCTGTCAATAAAGAAATATTGAACAAAATTAAAGAATTTCATATTAAAACTGAGCATAAAAGAAAACTAATTCCTAAAGGACCTAAAAATTATTAAAAACAATTCTTATTTACAAAATAATTGTTTTCCAATTTTCAAAGTCTTTTGTTAAGGTTTTTTCATTTACTTTTATAACTTCAGTATTTAGTTTAATTAAACCTTCTTTTGAATCAAAGATTTTATTTGCAAAAGTATCCCTATAATTAATAGTTTGAGATGAATCAATGATGTTATAGCTAGATTGGTATTTTATTTTTATATCTCCATTGAATTTGACTGGCAAATGGTATCCTTGTAATTGCCCTTCTTCAGATTCAATGAACTTTTTTTCTTCTTTATTTCATTGATTTTTTCTATCAATATAGTAGTCAATTTTATATCTAAATTGATCTACATTAGTAATTGCTCTTTTTAAATTAAGTTCAAGTGGACTATTCTCTTCTTCACCTATATGAATTTTGTTAAAAAAATCATATGTGAATTCTCTTTTAGGTAAAAAATACTTGTTTTGACTTTTTAATTCGACTTTTTGTTCCATTACTTTATAAAAAAAGTCATTTTGTTTAAGATTAAAGAAATTTAGATCATAAACTAGATTGCTTGTAAAAGCAGAATTATTTTCAAATGGATCATACTCGGTGCTGGTATCTTTTGTAATAACAAAATTAATGGACTCAATAAAATCTAGTTTTAGATTCTTTTTTCTTACATTTAATTCCTTTAAATCTAATAGGTTCTTTTCTAATTCAAAATTTATCTGAAATGCTAGTTTGTTAATTGTTGCTCTAGATCAAATTGAACGAAAATGGACTTCAAATTTTTTCAAATCATCAAATTTAATTAAACTATTATCATCATTGTATCTGCTTATTTTAAGTTTTTTAACTTCTGGTTCAATTTGTTCTGCTTCATCAACTTTTAAAATTCTATCGTTTAATTTAACTGTTCTTCCAGGTGGAAGTGGGGTATCATATGCAGCTCTTGGCATTTTCATTTCAATGGTTCAAGCATTATTTTTTAAATCTCGAATAAAGCTAACCTCAGCTTTTTGATCGTTTTCTAATCCAAGTTCTCATTCTTTCTTTTTTCCTCATGTATCATAAGTGGCGTATTTCTGGATTTTTGCATTAATTTTTTCTTTATATTCGTAAATATCTTTTTGTGTATGTACAATTTCGTTTGCATTTAATAACATAAATCTACCTCTTCATTGCCAATGTATGGCACTAAAAGTACATCAAATATTATTATCAAATACAATTTTTTGGAACTGTAATTTTTCTTTTATATATAAAGAGTTTTGCTTGAGTTTTAAGTTTTTATTCAAAGAGACATCAATTAATAATTTTTTCAATAAAATTTAATCTTCGATAAAATGTTGATTTCGAAATATTGAATGTTTTTCATGTTACAGTATTTAGATTTTTACGGAATAATATTGTTAAAAATATTGAACGGTCTAAATCTGATAAATTATTTATAGTTGAAACAATAAACTTTTTAAAGCTTGATGCTGAATTCATTTTGTTTTCTTTAATTTTTGCAAAGTTGGTTAATTTTCTTTCGAATTCTTTTTCAAGCTCTTCATTCATTTTAATTTCTTTATACTTTTCATTCAGTAGATTGATACAGTAAAATGTATCATTATTCTTATTTTTTTCAAGTTTCAATTCCTTAATTTCTTCTTTAATCAATCTCTTAATGAGTGGTTTCAGAAGTAACAAATTTTTAAATCGTTCTTTGGACAATTTATTTCCCTCCATTTTTATTTTAATTTCTTTTTTAAAAAACTTAAAGAATACTGAGACTATCAAAATCCCTTTTATATAAAATATAAAAAAACATTTTAAGTATTAAAAAAATGCAACTTTTGCGAGTTACATTTTCAAATTACATGTATTTTTTAGGATGCAAATCCTTCATTTTAGCAATGAATTCATCTTTATCTAGGGATCCATATTGATTCATTAGTTGAACACATTCATTGTATTCTTTTTGTGCTCATTCAATACCTTCAAAACCAGTTACCTCAGTAACATTTGGACCTTTAAAGTATTTATAGTTTTGGAAAAAAATCTTGACTGAATGAAGTCACATTTTATCAATATCTTCCAATGATTTAATATGATCTAAACGGTAGTCATCAGCATGAACACCAATCAATTTTGTATCAGTTTCACCTGAATCAATCATTTTCATTGCTCCAATGATTCTAACTTCAACAACACTTCCAGGCATAAATTCTTCAGGCGAATAAACTAAGACGTCTAATTCGTCGCCATCTCAATCTAGTGCTTCTGAAATATATCCATAGTTAGCTGGATATTTAAAACCTTCTCTTAATATACGATCTATTTTTATTTTTCCTGTCTTTCTATCGTATTCATATTTAATGTTTGAATTCTTTGGGATTTCAATGTTAACGCTAATGTTTTTCATAATAAACATTTTACCAAGTTTTAGATTTTCTTACTTTTTTCCCTATTTTTTCTTTTAAACATCAATCTTTTTATTCAATGGTCTATAGTTTGAGTTGTGGAGGAAAAATGACAATTTATTTATATGGAAAAATCGTCCATTTGAGTACAAATTATATAATTTTAGATCACAATGGCGAAGGACAACTTATTTATGTTGCCCAGATTGAAAGATTCAAAATCGGAGATGTAAGAAAAATATTTATCTCCCAAATTATTAATGAGTATAACAAAGTTACATACGGCTTTGATAATTTCAAAGAAATGGTTGTTTTTGAAGATTTAATTACATTGCAAGGTATTGGTCCAAAGACTGCAATTTCAATCCTTAATGCTGGCTGAGAAAACATTATTTCTTATATAGCTTCTTCAAATAAAGAAGAATTAACAAAGATACCTTATGTATCTTCCAAGATTGCTAATGCAATTCTCTTTTCTTTTAAAGATAAATATGCAAAGTTTCTATCAAAAATCAATAATGAAGACTTGGAAAGATTCAATAAAACAATAAAAACAAATCAAAGTTTAAAAGAATTCGAAGATACAATGCGAATGTTAGGATTTAAACCGTCACAAATTAAATTAGCTCTAGATAATATGGAAATTACAAACAACATTGAAGAATCTGTTGAAAATGCAATTCAAATAATAAGCAAGAAACAAAATGAAACAAGAATTCAGAGTTAATAATTTTGATGATTTTGTTGGGCAACACAAAATTATTTCAACGCTTAAAGTAATGATCAATGCTGCAATCAAACAACAAAGACCAATTGATCACTTATTATTCTATGGTCCACCAGGGTTAGGTAAAACTACATTGGCGCAGATCATTGCCAACGAAATCAATGCAAACATTGTTTATATTCAAGGACCACTGATTCAAAAAAAGAGTGATATTTTGACTTTATTTTCATCACTCAATGAGAATGACATTATTTTTATTGATGAAATTCATGGAATTAATAAGAATGTTGAAGAATTACTTTATTCAGCAATTGAAGATTATGTAATTGATCTGCCAATTGGTGTTGAGGGTGATATGAAAATCATGCGACTTAATTTAAAGAAATTTTCTTTGATTGGAGCTACTACCAGATTTAACCTTATTTCAAATCCTCTAAAAGATCGTTTTGGCTACATTGGCAAATTATTACCTTATTCAATCAAAGAAATTAAAACAATCATAAAAAATTCAGCACAAAGAAATGGCATTGAAATTGCCGAAGATGCTATTGATGAGATTGCTCTTAATTCCAGATCAACACCAAGAATTGCTAATAATTTCTTAAAAAGAGTCAATGATTTTGCAATCTATAGCAATCAAAAAACAATTGATCGGAATATTGTCAAAGAAGCTTTTAACTATTTAGATATCTATCCAGGAGGATTGAGTGTTTTTCATATTGAATATCTTATGGTTTTAAGAAATGTTTTTAAAAATAAAAGTGCATCTTTGGATACACTTAGTTCAATTCTTAAAGATGATAAAATCACAATCATTAATGATTTAGAACCGCTACTTTTACTAAAGAAATTTATTGAAAAAACAGTAAGGGGAAGAAGAATAACCAAAGAAGGAATTGAATATATTGAACAAATAAAGAAATAATGCAAATTTTATCGAAATAAAGTTTTTAATATGCTATAAAAAATAACAATTATTATATAATTGTATCCATGAATAAGAAAAGTAAGTTAAGTCCCGTTGTTAAATGGTTATTTGGAATTTTTGTTTTATTGGGAATGATTTTATCTATTATTTTTGGTTCTATCTTTTTTTTAGGACCAAAATTAAAAGCAAATAATCCAGTTTCAAATAATAACATTCATTCCAATATTGAACTAAGAATTAAAAAAGATAATTTTCAAACTAGTTCAAAAAGAGATCTTGCACCAAATAAAATTGCCCAAATTATTAAAAATTATTTACAAGTTAAGGATGATCAATTAACTTCAAATTTTGATGTTAACTTACTTTCAAAAGATAAAATACAAGTTAAAAGTTTACTTGCAACAAATAAAAACAAAAAAAATGAGTTAATTAGTTCATTAATTAACAAACCATATTTAACAATTACCGATCACACAGGAAGACCACTTTTTTATAAAGGAAGATTCCAAAGTGATTTTGATGGTTCGCATGGATTAGATGAATTAATTAAAGAAGGTTCCAGAGACTTTAATATGGATTTGGATGCTAATCCAGCAAGTGATAAAATTCCCGAAGGTTATTCTGATCGTATTCAAATTAAGTTAAATGACTATGCTTGAACCCAGTTCACACAACTTGCCTTTTTCTATTATATTCGTTCAAGCCAAACACAAAATCATGATTTTGAAGCGCCTGAAAACAAAGTTTACTTTTGATTAAATTTAGATGAGTTTATTCATAATTCCATCAAGAATGATAAAAAAGGATGGGAAGAAGCTAAAAATAATCCAGTTAACTATGCTTATGTAGGTAATGATCCTAAAGGTGATGAAGAAAAAGATAAGAATGGAAGAGTAATTAAAAGAGGAATTCCTTTTTTAAAAAATTCTATTAATGCGCAAAAATATTTAATATCAGCAGTTTCACCAATTTCTTTAATTTCATCAAATAAAAGAGATTCAGTTTTCTATTTAATAAATAACAGTGCAAATGGTTATTCAAATAAACAATTAGCATCATTAATTAATTTTTCATATACACCATTTATTTTAGAAAAATTAGAAACTAAAGATGCTAATGGGTTAGTAGCTGAAAATAAAGAAAATAAATTTGTTACAAAACCTAAGTTTCAATATGATTCTTATATTTTAGCAATTGTTATTGTTTTTGCCTTGATGGCATTATTCTTAGGAATTAAATATCGTTTATTAGGTGTAATTTCAATTGTTGCAATGGCATTTCTATTATTTGTCTTGCTTTCAATAATAGTTGCATTTGGTGTAATTATAAATTCATTAATTGCAATCACAATAATTTCAATGCTATTTGTTGTATTTGTTTTAGTAACTAAGAAATTACAAATTTTTGAAAAAGAAATATTGGATGGTTTTGGTACAGCTAAATCAATGTCCAAAGCAAATAAAAAATCAATTTTATCAGGACTTGATTTACTTGCAGTTTTAGGAATAAGTTCAATTATTGCATTCTATTTAAACATTAATCACTCAGCAACAATTGGAGCAATAATTGGCATAACTGCGCTATTAGCATTAGGCATCATTGTGGGATTATATACGCTAGTTATTCGTTCATTAATCCAAAATGATTTCTTTGAAAACAAAAAGAATCTATTACTAACTCACTCAAAAAATAAGCTTGATATAAAAAGTAAAATTAATATATTTTTCAAAGCCAAGTTTTTTGGGATTCCATTTGCATTAATATTCTTTGCTGCAATTGTTATGTTTATTGCATTTGCAATTAAAGATCAATCAATTTTTGCAGGATTTAATACAAAAAATTTCTTTGGGCAAAATATAAAATTTGTATTTTCTGAAACTAATATAGGCTATATGATTGGTTGAACTACACTTTTAATTGTTCTTATAAATGCAGCTGCTATGCTATATATTAGTTTTAGATACTCACTTCAAGCTGGTGTAATCTATTTAATTAAGAATCTTGTTTCGTGTTTAACATTTGTTGCTTTATTGATAATAATAAGAGCTAAAATTGATAACTTTGTTTATGATGGAATCATCTTAATTACTTTTATTAATATCTGCGATAGTGTTATAAATTCTGCAAGAATTAACTCAGAAATTAAAAAGGATATCAATACTAAAAACTACATATATACAAAAGAACAAATACAAGATATTTTTAGTGGTTGAATAATTGATATTTTCTTAGTTCAAAATATCAATTTATTAATTGGAATTACAATCTTAATATCAGCACCATTTTTATTAGTAAACATAGCATTTAGTGTTATTTTTGGCTTAGGTATCTCATTTGTTTTAATGTGATATTTAAACTTGTTTATTATTCCAAAAATATGAGAAAGTCTTTTAAATAAAAAATACCATAATAAACAAATTAGAATTCATAATGATTTTTGAAAAACACAAAAAATTGAAGAACAAACATTTATTGGAATTAATGATTTTTCAATGTAACAATTTTAAAAAAGGAGTTTTATGTTCAGTAGACTAAAGGGAACTAAAGATATATATAACCGCGAGGCTATAATCTTGAATTTTATTCGTAGCACTTTTGAAAACGTTGCTAAAAGATACAATTTTAAATTTATTGAAACTCCAATTATTGAAGATTACAATCTTTTTATAAGATCTGTGGGTGAAACTAGTGATATTGTTACAAAAGAAATGTATGTTTTTAAGGATAATGGTAACCGACTTATTTGTCTAAGACCTGAAGGTACAGCATCGGCAATTCGAGCATATGTTGAAAACAAAATTAATAATTTAGAATCTTCGAAATTATTTTATTTTGGACCGATGTTTCGTTATGAAAGACCTCAAAAAGGAAGATATAGACAATTTATTCAAGGTGGCATAGAACTAATTGAAAATAAATCAGTTTTTTCAAACTTTGAAATTATTAAATTAGCAAATAATTTTCTTAAAGACCTACACATTGATGATTTTGTTTTAGAAATCAATAACTTAGGTTCATATGAAAGTCGAAACAATTATATCAATTATTTAAAAGAATACTTTTCTCAATACAAAGACCAATTGAATGAAATTTCAAAATTAAGATTAGAAAAAAATGTTTTAAGAATTCTTGATGACAAAGAAGAAAGTAATAAGGACTTTGTAAAAAATGCACCAAAATTAATTGATTTCTTAACTAAAAAAGAAAAAGATGATTTTGAAGCATTACTTGATTTATTAAATAACTTTGGAATCAAATATGTAGTTAATCCATATTTAGTTAGAGGACTTGATTATTATAATGATGTAGTTTTTGAATTTGTTTCAACCTCACAGGCTCTAGGTTCCAAATCAACTATTTTAGCTGGTGGCAGATATGATGGTATGATTGAACAATTTGGTGGACCAAAAATTGGGTCGATTGGATTTGCTTTTGGTGTAGATAGAATTGCTGAAATTATTGATTTTAATTTTGACAAATATAAAGAGTTGGAACAGCCCTTAGACATTTTAATTGGCTATCTGAATGAAAATGAAATTGCTTCAATTTTAAAAATTGCATATGATTTAAGAAAAGAGTTTAATGTTGAATTAATTAATAATCAAATTAACATTAAACAATTGTTTAAGAAAAACTATCAATTAAAACCTAAAATGCTAATTTTTAAAGAATTAAATTCAAAAGAAAATGAAATCAAAATAAAGACACAAAATAAAGAAATTACTTTTGAATATAAAAATATTGATGACTTTAGAAAAAGAATAAAGGAGTTTTTTTAAATGAAAACAAATTATTGTGGGAAGCTAAACATTAATGATTTGGAATCTGAAGTGGAATTATTTGGCTGAATTGCAAACAAAAGAAAATTTAAAAACCAAACTTTTGTTGATTTACGTGATTCAAGTGGAATTGTTCAATTAGTTTTTAATAGTATTTCAGACCCGCTTTTAACTAAAGAAAGCTGTTTACAAATAAAAGGTAAAGTAGTAAAAAGACTTGAAGCTAATGCTGAACTTCCATCAGGTGAAATTGAAGTATTAGTGGATTCCTATAAGATTTTAAATAGCTCAAAACAAATCCCATTTGATATTAATGATAATAAAGAAAACTCTGCAAATGAAGATTTAAGATTAGAATACCGATTTTTAGACATTAGAAATGAAAGAATTCTTCAAAATCTAAAATTAAGACACAAATTATCTTTATATATAAGAAATTTCTTTGATAAAAATAATTTTATTGAATTTGAAACCCCAATTTTAGCAAAATCAACCCCCGAAGGAGCAAGAGATTATTTAGTTCCAACAAGAAAAAAAGGCAAATTTTTTGCCCTACCACAATCTCCACAACTATTTAAACAACTTTTAATGGCTGGAGGAGTTGAAAAATACTTCCAAATTGCAAGAGTATTCCGTGACGAAGATCTAAGAAAAGACCGTCAACCCGAATTTACACAGCTTGATATTGAATTATCTTTTAGTAACCAGGAAGAAATATTTTCAATTTGCGAAAATATGTGAACTGAAGTACTTGGAAAACTTGGTTATCAAATTGAAAGCAAATTTCCAAGAATGGATTTTGGTTATGCAATGAAATATTATGGTACAGATAAACCTGATACAAGATTTGAATTTTTAATCAATGACTATTCAGCTCAATTCAAAGATAAATTTGGAATGGAATTTGTTAAGGCAATTATTTTTGACCAGGATGTCACTTTACATCTTAAAAAAATTGAAGAGATTTTTTATAAAAATAGCGGTGAATTCTTTGAAGTTTTAGATTTAAGCTGTGCAACTTGCCATGTTGGAACAGCATTGGCTAATGAATTTGAAGCAGGGCCACAAAAGAAACTATATGCATTAATTGGTGCTGGTAATGATGAACAAGTAACACTAAAAGCACTAGGTGCTATCCGAACTCTTCTAAATGAGATATATCAATTAGCAGATCCTAAAAAATTAAATTTCTTATGAATCATTAATTGACCTATGTTTGAGTTTGATAAGGATGAAAATAAATATGTGTCTGCTCATCATCCATTTACACAATTTGAAGAAGATACACTTAAGTATTTAGAAACAAATGAATATGAAAAAATAAAAGCAAAATCCTATGATTTAGTTTTAAATGGATTTGAACTTGGTTCTGGTTCCATAAGAATACATGATTTAAAAACCCAAGAATTAATGTTTGATATTCTAAAAATCTCTAAAAAAGAGCAACAAGAAAGATTTGGCTTTTTCTTAAAAGCCTTCTCTTATGGATTACCACCACATTGTGGAATTGCATTTGGACTTGAAAGAGTTTTAATGATCTTAACAAATTCAGCTTCAATTAGAGATGTAATTGCTTTTCCAAAAAATGCTAAAGGTAGTGACTTATTAACTTTAGCTCCATCAGAAGTAACGACTGAACAACTACTAGAATATAATTTAGAAATAAAAAAATAAAAGATTAAAATTTAAAAAGAAGAAAGGAGATTAAATATGGTAATTTGATTTTTAGTGATTATTTTATTCATAATGTCACTAGGAATAATTGGTATTTCATTTATGATGGCTCCTGATTCAAATAGTTTTAGTGGTGCATTAGTTGGAAGCAGTGACTTAGATTTATTTAAAGTATCCAAAGAACGGGGAATTAAAAAAGTTCTTAAGTGATCAATGATTTCTTTAGGTGTTCTAATATTTATTTTAGCCATTGTTCTACGGGTAGTTTTAAAATAAAAAATAATGAAATTTGAACATAAATACATTAAAAATTTAGACTCAGAAGAAATTTTGAAACTAATTCAAAATAATCCAATGGGTCTAAGTTTTTTAGAAATTGTAAAGAAATTAAAAATAAATCCAGAAAATAATCACAAACTTTCATTCCTATTAAAGCAATTTATTCTTGAAGATAAAATTGAAATCAGTCGTGATCAGAAATACACGCCTTTATTTTATTTAAAAGAAGTAGAAAAAGAAATTTCAATTTCAACCAAAAGATTGGGTTTTATTGATTTTGAAGAAGAAAATGATACTCTAAAGCAAAATAAATCAGCAATTTTATTTCCGCATCAAATAAAAAATCTACTTGTTGGTGATTTAGTAAGAGCTAAAATATTTTCATATTATTCATCTAACAAAGAACTTTTATATAAAGCAAAAATAACCAAAGTTATTTGTCACAAACAAAAAAATATCATTGGACTTGTTAGTAAAAATAATTTTGGAAGATATATTTTTGAAGCAATTAATGAAAAAAATAAAGCAAATTTTGAAATCATTAATTATTCTTCTATTCCTAAAAATATCACTGATAAAGATGTAATAGAAGCAAAAGTCTTAGAACCTAATGAAAAAAATGTCGCAATATTATTTAGCAAAATTATTGATAAAGTTAATAGTTTTGATTTTCCATTTAAAAAAATCTTTTCAGAAAATGAAATAGTTTTAAATTTTCCAGAAGAAACAATTAAAAAGGCAAAAGGTTTACCTAAAGAAGTCACTGAAAATGAACTAAAAAATCGGATTGATTTAAGAAATTTAATTACAGTTACAATTGATGGACTAGATACAAAAGATTTTGATGATGCAATTTCATGTTATCGCCTACCAAATTCCAACACAAAATTATTTATTCATATAGCTGATGTTTCACACTATGTGCAAGAAAATGATGCAATTGATAATGAAGCCTTAAGAAGAGGAACTTCAATTTATTTGCCAGATAAAGTAATTCCAATGCTTCCTTTTGAATTATCAAATGGCATTTGTTCATTAAATCCCAAAGTTAACCGTTGTACACTAACATTGGAATTAGAAATTGATAATCAAGGAAATAATGTGGACCAAAAAATCTATGAAAGCATAATTAATTCGGATTATAGACTGACTTATAATGAAGTAAATGATTTTTTTGATAACAAAATCGATCTCCCAAATGAAATTAAAAAAACCCTTATTGATTCAGCTTATATTTCCGATTTAATTCGGAGCAAAAAAAATGCTGAAGGATATGTTAATTTTGAAATTAAAGAACCAAAAATTATCATGCAAGATAATAAGGTTGTTGATATCAAAATTAAAAAAGAAGGTAGAAGTGAAAACATGATTGAAGACTTTATGGTAAGAGCAAATGAAACAATTGCTCATCTAATGTCATTCAATAATTTCCCATCAATTTATCGAATTCATGATAAACCTTCAGATGAGAAACTTTTTGAATTGCAAGAACTAATTAATTTTTCAGGTCTTAAAAACATCAATGTACCATTTGATGGTGAACCTCTAAGTTTTGCTAAAATGGTTGAAAAAATTAAAAGTCAAAACTTTGATGATTTTATTAAAAACGCTTTGCTTCGTACAATGCAAAAAGCAATTTATTCTTCCAAAAATATCGGACACTTTGGACTTGCTTCAGAATACTATTCACACTTTACTTCTCCAATAAGAAGATACCCCGATTTATTATTACACCGTTTAATTAAAAAATACTTAATTGAAAAAAAGAAATTAAGCGAAGATGAATATAAAAAAGAAGAAGCAAAAATTGAAGATATTGCAATCCAAAACTGCGAAAGCGAAAGAATTGCAATGACAGTTGAACGTGATATAGTAGATATTAGAAAAGCCGAATTTTTTGAGCCTTTAGTTGATAAAGTTTTTGATGCAACAGTTGTTTCTATTGAAAAATTCGGTATATTTTTAAATATTGAAGATTACCAAACTAGTGTCTTAATTCATTTTGATGAGTTAAACGATAATGTAATAAAAATTTCTAATTTTGAAGCAAAAGGTAAAAATTATTACTTCAAGGTTGGAATGAAACAAAACATTCAGATTAAAAGCATTGACCGCAATAAAGGCAATATTAATGCTAAATTGTGTTAATGCTTTTTTTATTTAATTGCTTTATAATTTAACTTATGCCAAAAATAATTGCTAAAAATAAATTTGCCAAGTCAGATTATGAGATTCATAGCACATATGAAGCTGGTATTTCACTATTGGGTTGGGAAGTTAAAAGCTTACGAGCACAGAATGTAAAAATTAATAATGCATTTTGCTCCATTAGCAATAAAAATGAACTTTGGCTAAACAATATGCATATTTCTCAATATATGTTAGTAAAAGGCGATTTAGATAGATCAAGAAAACTTCTTATGCATAGCAAAGAAATTTTAAGAATAAAAAATATTTGCGATCGTTTCTCTTTAATTATTATTCCACTTTCAATTTATTGAAGTAATAATTACATTAAACTAGAAATTGCTCTTGCTAAAAGATTAAGAAAGTATGACAAACGTGAAAAAATAAAACAAGAAGAACTAAAAAGAAATTTAAAAAATCTATACTAATAAAAAATGGGGATGTAATTGGTATCGACAGTTATTGGCATATTTTTGATGCAGTGGTCTTGTAAACCATAAATACTTTCTAGGCTTTTAAATGCAAACTTAGAAAAAAAAGAAAAAGAATTCTTCATGACAAATGTTATGATGAATCAATTAAACCCAGCTTTTGCTTAATTAAAAACTGGTCGAATTTCTATAGTGGCCCATTATAGAAAATTTGCAACTAGGGCTTTGACTTAGCGAAGTGCAGTTGTTAACTAAGTGACATTTTAAAACTGAAACTCATTAAGATTTTTGTTAGTTTTAAATTAATTGAGTTTTTTAAAAAAACTAAATAAACTGTAGATTCAAAAATATAAAAATAGCTGGACCGGGGTTCGAATCCCCGCATCTCCACCATATGTTAAAAACGCCAAAATAATTAAAAAAAATATTTTTTAAGTTATCTTTTGTTTTATTATTAGGAAAATATAAGATATGTTATTATAATGTATATTAGTAGTAATTTTATCTGTATTAATTTAAAAACTATAAGGAGAAAAAAACGAATTTTATGGCAGTTAGACTAGTAGTAAACCACCCTGATGGTTGAGCTGTAAAAAACCCAAAAGGAAAAAAAGCAATTCGTACTTTTAAAACCCAAAAAGAAGCAATGCAGTATGCAAAATCTTTAAAAGATACAACATCAATTAATGTCCAAAGTAAAGTTGGAACATTTAGAAAAGTGTAATAATGACAGTATTATTAGATGGTAGGAAGCTTAAAGAAAAAATTCAGTCTAAAATTGAAATCTTATTAAAAGAAATTCCTCAAAACAATCTTCCAATCTTAGGGATTCTTCAAGTTGGTAATCTTGAAGAATCAAATATTTATATTCGTCATAAATTAAGTGTCGCAACTAAATTAGGTATAAAAACGCAATATCTTAAATTAAAAGAAGATGCAGACGAAAAAGAAATTTTGGAAGCAATTAAAACTTTAAATGCACAAACTACTGGTTTTATTATGCAACTTCCTATCCAAACTAAAAATGTTTCAAGTGTTGATTATCTTTTAAATCAAATTGAAAAAATTAAAGACATTGATGGCCTAAATCATTACAACCAAAATGCCAATTATGTTTTAGAGAGTGATTCATTTTTACCTGCAACTGCCACAGGTATTATTTGCTTATTTGATGAATATAATATTGATTACACAAAAAAAAGCATCGGAGTTGTTGGGCAAAGTAAAATCATTGGCAAACCGATAGCTAATTACTTTGAACAACTTGGCATTAAAGTAAGACGTTATGATATTAATACTCCAAAAGATGATATGCATCTTAATGATATTCTTATAGTGGCAACTGGAAGCCGCGGCTGCATTAGCAATATTCCACTAAAAGAAGATGTCATAATAATTGATGTCGGAATTCATCGTTTAGATGATAAGAAAATAGCTGGTGATGTTATTCTTGAGGATATTAAACAAAATATCTCTTATCTAACGCCTGTTCCAGGCGGAGTGGGGCCGATGACTATTATTGGACTTATTTTAAATCTTTTAAAGTCTTATGGTATTCAAAAGAAAACAGATATATATAAAAAAATATTTCAGCCCTAATCATATATAATTAAATTCTCACTTTATAATAAATGTAAATGTGAGAATTTTTAATACAAAAATTTAGGATATTAAACAAATTAATAAGAAGGATAGGTTTTTTTTTATGATTATTGGAATAAGCGGAATGATATCAGCAGGTAAAAGTGTTTTAGCTAACAAATTGAATGAACATTACACAAATTCTTTGATATTACATGAGTTTGATGACAATGATGAAGTATTCAATACTTTTTTAAAATGACTATATGAAAAAAAAGAAAATCTAACAATTGCATTTCAAACATATATCATTGAAAACCACACAGATAAGTTTTCAAGAATTTTTTTAGATTTACAATCTAAACCAAAAAAGAACCGTCATTTATTTTTGGATCGTTTTTCAGTGGAGCATTACATTTTTGCCAAATTAATTCTTGAAGAAAAAAATCCCAAATATTTAGAAGCTTATGATGCTTTATTTGAAAAATTAATTACCAAAGAAGAACTTCCTGATTTAGTTATTTTTCTTGATATTGATTTCGAAACTTTTAAAAGAAGAATTTTTGAAAGAGGTAGAAAAGAAGAGATTGATAATTGGGATTTAAATTTCGAGTATTTCCAAAAATTGCATGCAAATTATTATAAAATTTTTAAAAAACTTGCTGAGAGATTTCAACTTAATTTTAGGGTTATAGATACAAATAAACTAAGCAAGGAAGAAGTTTTTAAAGAAGCAATTAAGATTATTGATGAAGAGGAAACTATATGTCAAAAACGACAACTGATCCAAGGATAGAAAGAATTCTTTTTAGTCAAGAGCAACTTGAAAAACGAATCAAAGAATTAAGTTCTTGGGTAAATGAAACATATAAAAATTCAAAAGATTTAATTGTTGTAGGCCTATTAAAAGGCTGCCTTCCTTTCTATGCACAATTGATTAAAAATGTAAATGTTGACTTAATTACTGATTTTATGATTGCTAGCTCATATGATGGTAAAAATAAATCATCAGGAAACGTTAAAATCATTTTAGATTTAGTTACCAATATAGAAAATAAGGATGTCTTAATTGTTGAAGACATTGTTGATACAGGAAGAACTATATCTAAAACAGTATCTATTTTAAAATCAAGAAATCCTAAATCATTAAAAGTTCTTACATTATTAAATAAACCATCAAACCGTGTAGTTGAATTTGAGCCAGATAATTTTGGTTTTCTAGTTGGCAAGGATGATTTTGTAGTTGGTTTTGGTTTTGATGACGAAGAAAAACTCCGTCAACTTCCTTACATTGGTATCATTAAATCATAAGATGAAACAAAAATTTCCTTTTTTAAAGACCAAATAAAAGGGAATTTTTTATTTTTATTAGTTTTAAAAAATCCTTGATTTTCCTTCAAAAAAACAATAGTTTTTAACTTAGAAAAGTCTTATTTTTTTCAATTTTAAATTGGTATTTCTTTTTAAAAAATATAAGGCTAAAAATATATAATTATTTTTATGATTGAAATTAAGAATCTAAATTATAAGTATCCAGGAAGTAAAAAATTTGCCTTAGAAAATATAAATTTGACCATTGAAGATGGTCAATATATTGCAATTTTAGGGCACAATGGTTCAGGAAAAAGTACATTTTCTAAACTAATTGCAGCAATTAACAAGGCAACTTCGGGAAAAATTTTGATTGATGGACTAGAAATTAATTCAGAAAATTTGATTGAAATAAGAAAAAGAATTGGGATCGTTTACCAAAATCCTGACAACCAATTCATTGGTTCTACAGTCGAGGATGATATTGCATTTGGACTTGAAAATAAAAGAGTTCCAAGAGAAGAAATGAAAGAAATCATTGAAAAATATGCATCCCAAGTTGGCATGCTTAATTTTTTAGAACATGAACCTCAAAATCTATCTGGTGGCCAAAAACAAAGAGTTGCCATTGCTTCAATTCTAGCCTTAAATCCCAATATTATTATTCTTGATGAAATAACATCAATGTTAGACCCAAGAGGACGTAGTGATATTTATAAAATTATTCATGAATTGCACAGAAACACAAACAAAACAATAATTTCAATCACTCATGATATGGATGAAGCATTGTTAGCTGATAAGCTAATTGTTTTTTCAAAAGGGAATGTTATTGCGCAAGGAAAACCAATTGAAATTTTAAATAATAAAGAAATAATTGAGATTGCAAAAATTGATTCACCATTTATCTATAAACTTAGTGAAATGATTGAAGGAATTGAGCCAACTTATGATGGAAACAAACTTTTGGAGACTTTATGTCAATTAAAATTGAAGTAAATAATATTACAAAAGAATATAATAAAGGCCTTCCTACATACATAAAAGTTTTAGATAATGTTTCTGTTTCCATTACGGAAGGTGAAGCAATCTCAATTATTGGTCCTACAGGTTCTGGAAAAACAACTCTCATTGAACATTTTAATGCTCTATTAAGTCCTGAAAGTGGATCACTAAAATTTTCAAATATTCCAATTGAAAAAAAATTAAGTAAGCCAAAGAAGCCTAATAGAAAAAAAATCAATGACGAAGAAGAATATAATAGACAATATAGTAAGTATAAAGATGATCTTCAAAAGTATAAAAGCCAAAATAAAAAAGATCGAATTGAAGTAGTTTATACTGATATTGATATTTCTAAAACAAAGAAAAAAATCAAAAACATTAAGGCACTAAGAAAACAAGTTGGCGTTGTTTTTCAATTTGCTGAATACCAATTATTTGAATCAACAATTGAAAAAGATATTATTTTTGGCGCCATTTCCATGGGTACTAAAAAAGAAAAAGCTAAAGAATTAGCAGCCAAATATATTGAAATTGTAGGTCTACCAAAAGATTATTTAGAGCGCAGTCCTTTTAATCTTTCAGGAGGACAAAAAAGAAGAGTTGCTTTGGCTGGAATTCTAGCAATGGAACCTAAATTTTTAGTTTTAGATGAACCTACTGCCGGACTAGATCCCCAAGGCGTTGATGAAATGCTACAAATTTTTTATAATCTTTATAAAAATGGCACAACAATTATTATTGTCACTCATGATTTAGATAATGCTTTGCGTTGAACTAATCGTACACTATTTGTCAAGGATGGAAAAATTATTAAAGATGGCAATACTTATGAAATTTTAAGTGATAATAAACTGCTAAAAGATAATGATTTAATTCCAACAAAATTACTTTCATATACTGAAAAATTAAGAGAATGTGGATTTAATATAAGCCGTGTTACAGATATTGAGCAACTTGCAAACGAAATAAACAAGCAAATCAAAAAACCAAACAAAAAAAGGATAACTTAAACAAAATGGGAAAAACAATTGTCGGTAGATATATAAATATAGATACACCACTGCATAAGCTAGATCCAAGATTAAAGTTTCTTGCTAACATATTGTTTATTGTTTTGTTTTTTATTTCAGCTCATTATATAACATTAAGCATTCTTATTATTTTTAGCATGATTATTTATGGCATCACAGTCAAATCAGTTAAATCAATCTTTAAAAAATTAAAGCTACCATTGTATATTGCTATCTTTTTATTGCTCATCAATATGTTTACAGTTAAAGGTGCAATTATGTATTATGATGTAGACAACTATATTCCTCTTCCATCAGATACACGACCTGATGCTTATGTTATTAATCGGGGAAGGTTATTTATCAATGTCGTTTATTTTGCACCAAATAATGATATTAATTCAACCTTCCAACTTAATTTATTTTCATTACATCGGACATTTTCTATCTTTTTAAGAATCTATGGTGTTATTTTAATTACAACAGTTTTAACTGTTTCAACCAAACCAATTCTCTTAACACGTGCAATAAATGACCTTTTATATCCTCTTAAATTAATTAAAATTCCAATTGAAATTATTACTATGATTATTTCAATTGCTCTAAGATTTATTCCTACTTTACTAGAAGAATCAGGAAGAATCATGAAAGCACAATCAAGTAGAGGAGTTGATTTTAAACATGGTAATTTTAAAGATAAAATTAAAGCTTTTATTGTGCTTTTAATTCCTTTATTTGTTTCATCTTTTAACAAAGCAAATGATTTAGCTGATGCAATGACTTCTAGAGGCTATGAACCATATTCTAAAAGAACAACATATCGGAAATTAGTGCCAAATTGAAGAGATATTTTAGCAACTTTTATTATCATTGGTTTTACAACTTTAATTGCTGTGTCTCTTATTAACAAAGTACAACTTCCAAATTGATGAATTGCTACATTCCAAAAAGTATAGATTATGAATGAAAACGAAATTAAAATAAAAAATGAAATCATTGCACTGCAAAATAAAATTAATGAATGAGATAAGCATTATTATGATCTGGACAATCCAATTGTAAGTGATGAAATTTATGATATTGAATATAACAAACTAAAAAAGTATGAAGAGCAATATTCATACTTATTTAGTGATTTAGAACTAAAAAAATCACCCACCAATAAGATTAATGCCCATCTTTCAAGAATTTTTAGCAAAGTAGAGCATGATTATCCAATGCTTTCTTTAAATAAAACATATACAATTGAAGAAATTAAGAAATTCGTTGATAATATAAAAAAAATAACAGAGAAATTTAGTTTTTTTGTAGAGCCTAAAATTGATGGTCTTTCTATTTCTATTAAATATAAAAATGGCAAACTTTTTAAAGCAGTAACAAGAGGAAATGGTCAAATTGGTGAAGATGTAACAAGTAATATTCTGCAAATAAAAGATATACCAAAAAAAATTGCTTACCAAAAAAATTTAGAAGTAAGAGGCGAAGTTTTTTTACCAATCAATCAATTTGAAGAATTGAACAAAACTTTAGCTTCTGAAAACAAACCTTTAATGGCTAATCCAAGAAATGCAGCAGCTGGCACTCTTAGACAACTCAATCCCGAAATTGTTAAACAAAGAAATTTATCAGCATTTCTATACTATATTATTAATCCAAAAAAACATAATATTTTTAGTATGGAAGATTCTTTTAAATTCTTAAAAAACTTAGGTTTTTTAGTTACAAAAGAATCAAAAAAACTAAATTCAATTGAAGAAATTGAAGCATATATAACAAATTTCAAAGAATTAAAAAAGACACTTGATTATGAAACTGATGGGATTGTTATCAAGTTAAATGAAATTGAATATTATGAAAAACTAGGTCAAACTTCGAAATTTCCACATTGAGCAGTTGCCTTTAAGTATGAGCCTGATATTACTTCAACTATTTTAAGAGATATTTTTATTACAATCGGACGAACTGGTGTTGTTACTTATAATGCAAAATTAGATGAAGTGGAACTTTCAGGTACAAAAGTTAGTTTTGCTACACTAAATAACTATGAATTTATAAATAATCTCAACATCAACATTGGCGATGCAGTATACATTAAAAAATCTGGAGAAATAATTCCATGTGTTATTGGTCTTGCTAATAAAAATAACACTGAAGTATTTAAACCTATTGAAAAATGTCCTTATTGCAACAATCAAATATATTTTAATGATACTGGCTTAGAACAATTTTGCTTAAATGAAAATTGTCCAGAAATAAAAATAAGAAAATTAATTCATTTTACTTCCAAAGAAGCACTTGATATTAATTCATTAGGTGAAAAAAACATTATCTTATTTCATAAACTAAACTACATTAATGAAATTACAGATATTTTTAAATTAAAAAATTATCAAGAAGAACTTATTAATCTAAGTGGTTTTGGGGAAATTTCAGTTAAAAAAATTATTTCTAGCATCGAAGAAGCAAAAAATAAATCATTAGAAAAATTAATTTTTGGATTATCTATTCCATTAGTTGGCATTAAATCAGCAAAATTCATTGCCTCAAAAGTTTTAAAATTTGAAAACGTTTTAGATTTTGATTTTAGTGTTTTTGAAGAGTACCATGATTTCGGCAATAAAATAACAGCCAATTTAATTGAATGATTTAGCAATGAAAAAAATATCAAATTAATTAAAGAATTAATTAGTTTAAATGTAAATCCAATTTATATAAACGAACAAAAAACAGATATTTTAAATAATTTAGCATTTGTTATCACAGGAACTCTTTCAAAGCCAAGAAGTTTTTTTGAAAAGCTTATTATTGAAAATGGTGGGCAAGTTTTTTCTGCAGTTTCATCTAATATTAAATATTTATTAGCCGGTGAAAAAGCAGGATCCAAACTAGTCAAAGCTAAAAAACTAAATGTTCAAGTTATTAGTGAAAAAGAATTCTATGAACTTCTAAATTCATAGAATTTTTTATACAAATTTTCAATTTCCATTTTTCTTAGAATAAAAAGCGGTATAAAAAATAAAATACATAGTTCAGTTGAAATACTAAACTTAATAAAGACACTGGAATCTTGTAATAAAT
This sequence comes from Metamycoplasma auris 15026, assembly GCF_000367765.1. Lineage (GTDB taxonomy): Bacteria > Bacillota_I > Bacilli_A > Mycoplasmatales > Metamycoplasmataceae > Metamycoplasma > Metamycoplasma auris_A. The sequence goes on along the minus strand of NZ_AORI01000011.1, from coordinate 93,588 downwards.
CTAAAAAAGTATCCAATATAATAATTGTCCTTTCTACTAAAAATGTCAGCTTAAAAAATAAAAGGCTAAATATATAATTAAATGAAATTATTGGAATTAATAAAAGTTGAATAAAGAAAGAAAAAACATTGTAATTTTCATTAAATGTATGCGTTATCAGTGTTGCATAAATATGTGCTAAAACTAACAAAAAAATTGTTTTTCAATAGAAATTGTAGTTTCGAAAAAGCAAAACTGAAATAAGAATTACTAATGTAATAGAAAAAGATAAGATATACGAATAAGAAAATATCAGATAAGGATTTATAGCTGCAATTATAAAAGCACATATTGCAAGTAATGTTGTATTCTCTAATTTTGAATTAAAAATGTTTTTGTTTATAAATATAAGTAAAATAAACAAAATTGACCTAGTTGCACTAATTTTAAAATCTAAAATTACTAGATAAATTATTAATAAACTAATTCCAATAAAATCAGCTAATAAAGATAGTCTTTTCTTATTTTTTAAAAGTGAATTAACAAATAAATAAATTAAATTAAAATGAAACCCACTAATTGTAAATAAATGAAGAATATTTAGATTACTTAATTTCTGATAGACTAAAGAATTTCTATTGAATTTATTAAGAATAATTAAATTCAAGTATTCATTTACTACTGGATTTTTTGAATTTGATATTGAAAATGTTGGATATGAATCAACATATTTGATATTAGTAATATTTGAATAGAAGAAAATTTGGTTACTAAAATTAAAATCCGAAAGATTATTTAATTTTACTAATTTACCTTTAATATAAAAGTTATGAATTTGGTTAATTTGATTATCTAAAAATAGGAATTTTTCTTTTAATATATCTTTATTGATTTGAAAATTAATATTATCTTTTTTAAAGATAAAAGAGTTTTTGTAATTTGCTTTAAGACTAAAAATTCCTTCAATTCCAAGATTATTATATTGGTTAAAGATTGCCTGATATACTGCATAGCTTAAGAAAATAATTGCAAAAAATAACAATAAAAGTATTCAAAATTTCAATCTAGTAAGATTAAAAAGAAAAATAATTAATAAACAAATAATACAAATAATGCTATTTTTTTTAATCAATAAAACAAAGATAAATAATGCAGCTAAAATAGCTGGAAAAATTAAATCTATATAACGATATTTGATACTAGAATTGAATAAGTTTTTTCCCCAATTCCTGATATTTCTAATAGCTCTTTTCAATCTTTGATTTCCTTTTGTTTGATATATGAATAAACTTTTTTTGCTATATGTGCCTTAATGCCTAAATTAACTAAAGTTTGGTAATCTTTAATATCTTTTAACTTCACTTTTCTATTTTTTAAAAAAGGAATGAAGATTTTTTCATCTTTTTCAATTTTTTTATTCTTATCTATATTTCCTAAATCTGCATTACTTTTTAGTGTTGCATTTCTTATTAAATCTAAATAAGTGCTACCTTTTTTTACATCATAAGAGCCCGGATATTCAATCGCTCCTTCAATATTGACTGTAACATATTCGTCCTTATTTATTTTTCCTTCTTTTTTCCCTTCCTTCTTAATAACTTCTTTTTTTATGAAGATTGCTGAAATTAAAATAAAAGAAGAAACTAAAAAGATACCAGTAGCCAAAAAAAGTTTCTTTTTATTGAATTTAATTTTCATACTCTTATTTTGGTATACGAAGTTTTAGATTGTTTTGAAATAAGGAAAAATTAAGGAAAAAATAAAGAAAATCTAGTTGCGGTTCATGCAACTAGATTATTTAATTAATGCATTTATTAAGATATTTATTCAGGAAGAATAGCATTATGTCAAACTTCTTGAACGTCTTCATCATCTTCTAGTAGATCAACAAATTTATTGATTTTTTCAGCTCTTTCTTCGTCAACTTCTACTTCTGAATTAGCAATATATGTAACTTCAGCAGTTGAGTAATTTTCGATATTAAAACTTTCATCAATTGCTTGTTTAACTTTTTGAAAATCAGATGGTTTAGTTGTAATAATAAATAAGCCATCTTCAGATTTGAAATCTTCTGCGCCTGCTTCTAAAGAAACTAACATAACTTCATCTTCACTTAAAGATCCAGCTTCAAATTCAATAAGCCCCTTTTGGTCAAAAACATAAGAAGCAGTCCCTTGTTTTCCCAGTTGTCCATTAGCTTTATTAAAGTAGTGTTTGATATTAGATGATAGACGATTAAAATTATCAGTTAGACAACTAACAACAAAATTTACACCACCAAATGCGGAACCAGAATAAATATAAGCTTGGAAATCACTTCCTTCTCTAGAGCCACCTTTAACTTTTAAAATTGCTTTTTCAATGTTAGCTTTTGGCATAGATTTGGCTTTAGCTTTAGTGATTGCTAATTTAAGTGCAGGATTAGAATCGGGATCTGGTCCACCAATTGTTGCAGCAACAATAATCTCCTTGGAAAACTTTTGAAACATCTTGGCTCTTTTGGAGTCCATTGCTGCTTTATGATGCTTCGTAGTTGCTCATTTTGAATGTCCTGACATGTGAAATAAACTCCAGTTTATATTGAATTAATCGATATTATATAGATGATGATTATTATATCAAAATATTGATATGTATAATATAATAAATAGCATACATGTATTTAATAAAAGGCAACGAAGAATATTTCATTGAACAAAAAATTAATGAAATAATTACAAAGGAATCAAATGGCATTTCTCAAGAAATAGATCTAATAAAGTTCTATGATTTTTTTAGTTTTGAAGAATTATCTGATGCTATTAGTAATGATAGTTTATTTAGTACTAAAAAGCTTGTTGTAATAAGAAACCCTTTTATTTTTAATTCTAAAAATAAATATACAAATGAAAATAGTATTTCGCAATTTATTGATTTAATAAAAAAAGCAATTGATTTTTCTAATATAACTCTTATTTTTAGTCAAGAAATTATTAAGTATGATAAAGATTTTTTAGCTTCAAAAGCATTTTTGTTTATTGAAAAAAATGCTGAAGTGTTTGATGTTAAAAAAATTGAAGAAAAAAATTTGTTTTCTTATGTTTATAAGATGGTTTTGAAACTAAATGGCAATATTACAGATGCAGCTTTGATGTTATTTTTAGCTTCAGTTCCTAACAATTTAAATCTTATTGAACAAGAAATAAAAAAACTTTTATTGATTGATAAAAATATCACAGAAAAAATGATTGAAGAAAATATTTTTGCAATGTCAAACAACATTGATTTTGCTTTATCTGAAGCAATTTTAAAATGAGAAGATAATAAAGTAATCATAAAAAAAATCAATGAGCAATTGCAATATGGTATACAACCAAACCAAATTATTGGACAAATTGCAAATATTTTAATGCATACAAAAAGTATTGAAATTCTAACTAGAATGAACCTTAATAATGAAGATATAGCAAAAGCTCTAAACATCCATCCATATCGTATTAAATTACATTATTTGTTTTTAAACAAAATAGGAAATAAAAAACTTAACCAACTTATAAATGATTTAGAAACAATTGATTTTAATTTTAAACAAAATGATTTAGATGAAAAAAGTGTAATTGATTTAATCACAATTGCATTAATTAAATAAAAAAGGAAAAATCAACATGTTTGCCAATAAAAGAATAATTTTATATGAATTAAAACTAGAAAACTTCTATGATGCAGATCGTAGCGGATTTGGTAATTTTAAAGGTATGCAAGCTAAATTACAATACTTTAAAGATTTAAATGTTGATATTGTAGCAATTGATGATATTCTAAATCAATACCAAAATAATTTCAATCTTGAAGAAATAAAAAATAAATATGGATCAATTAAAGACTTCGTTGATGTGGTTTCTTTGTTCCAAAAAAATCATATTGAACTAGCACCAATTTTAGATTTAAGCAACATTAAACAATCTTTTATTAACTGAAATAATATGATGAACCTTTATAAACTTAATAACGAAATTAATGCTGAAGAAAAAAATTTATATCTAACAAAATTAGATACATATTTGCTTAATAAACCATTCAATCAAATTTCTTTATATGATATTTTTGAATTTATTAAATATTTTGAGACTATTTTGAATTTCTATTTGAAGCTTAATGTTAATGCGATTATTCTAGATAATTTTGAATTTCTTGCTTCAGCTGAATTAAAGGATGAAAAAAAGACTGGCTTTATTAATGATTTATACAAAATTATTAAGCGAAAAAATCCTAATATTACAGTGATATTTAAGAGTTCTAATAATAATAGTTTTTTATATAAAAAACTTATTTCTTCCAAAAACAAAAGCTTTGATTATTTATATTTAACCTATCTTTCAGTTACCCAAAATAAAAATAAATTGAAACTAAACTTCAAAAGAAAACTAAACTACAATTATGTTTTTAAATTCATTAAAACTTTTTCAAGATATTCTAATGTAATTATTGCCCTTGATTCCAATAAATCCGGACGTTTTATATCAAAATGGGGAAGTGAAAAATCGTATTTTTCTGAATCACTAAAAAGCATTCTTTTATTTTTATATGCCGGCAATAATTCAATTGGACTTTATTATGGTGATGAAATTGGTCTTTTAAGAGCCAATTTTAAAGATGATTTTTCTTTTAATGATGAAAATTTCAACGAAGAAAAAAGATTTTATCAATCAAAAAATATTAAACTTGAAAGCTTTTTTTTATACCATTCCTATTTTAATAAACTAAGTTCTTATACACAAATGCCCTGAGATTCTAAATTAAGCTTAAATTATAAAAATAATGAAAATATCTTTTATGCCATTAATCATAAAGAAAACAACATACAAAGTAATTTAGAAAATAAAGATAGTGGACTTTTATTTATTTATTTTTTAAATAAATTAATTTTTGATACCAAATATGAAGAATTTTTTATGACAAATAAGTTTTCAATTAAACATAAAAGAGGCTTTTTTATGTTTAAAAAAAGCTTAAAAAATGAACAATTAATTTTCTTAATTAATTTAAGTCCAAGACATAAAAAAATTATTAGTCCCAATGATTGTTTAATTTTAAGTAGCTCATATATTAACAAATTTTATTCTGAACTACCAAACCAATTAAGTCCATTTGAAAGTTTAATTTTATTGAAATCTAAAAATTAAATTAATTAACTTAGTTTATATAACTAAGTAAGATATAATTTTTAAAATAAATATTAGGAGCAAAAAAATTATGGGAAATGACACAGGAAAAATCATTGTTTATACATTATTTTCTTTAATTTTAGTATTCATTGTTTTTTATATTGTCTGAAAAGCAACAAAGACAAAAAGAACAAAGAAAAAAATGGAAAAACTTGAACAAAAAAAAGCAGCAGAAACACTTGAGTTATACTACGAATTTATTTTAACTTACAACCAAATTATTGATTTTACAAACAATGAATTAGATAAATTTTATAACAATAACACAGATAAAAAAATGGGACAAATTCTTAAAGGTGCCAAAAAATTGCTTCTAAAATTAATTTCAAGAGATGATTTTGCTTTCTATTTTCATGAAAATAAAAAATATGAAGATTTTGTTAAAAATGCAGAATTAATAACAACTATTCAAGCTAATTTATGACCTAAAAAAATTCCTAATGTAATCGCTTTTTTTAAAGATGAATTTAGTGCAATTGAAAACAAAGAAAACAAGGAGAAATTTATTGAACTTACAAATATTTCAATAAATAATCAATTCTATGGAAACTAATCAAGCAAAAACAAAAGAAATGAAAACTGAAATAAAAAAAATAGGGATTGCTAATTGACTTACAATCATAAGAATGGTTTTAATGATTCCTTTTATTATTCTTATGACAATTGCTTTTTATTTTATTTCCAAACACAGCGGCACTTTTTGATATGATGGAATTAAATTAGTTGGCGACCAAAAATATCCAATTCTTCTATCAATTATTTATTGAATTAATGTCATTATTTTTATCTTTGCTATGATTACAGATTTTGCTGATGGACACATTGCTAGAAAAACAAAAACAATTTCACAATTCGGCAAAATCTTTGATCCAATTGCTGATAAGATAACAACAACTTTAATGTTACTGTTTTTAGTTTTAATGAATTACTCATTTTTACCAATTGTTGTTTTATTTATTGTGCGTGATATTTTAGTTGATGGTGCAAGAGTTTATGCAGTAAAAAAAGATATTAAAGTAGCAGCTAACTGATGAGGTAAAATTAAAACTATTATTGTTTCATTAGCACTATTAGTAGTAGCCTTTGCAGCTCCTTGAATGATCCAAAAAGTTAATGGTAAGCCTACCACTGATTATTTAAAATTATTCTTTATTAATATTCCTCTACTATTAGGTTTATTATTAAGCTGAATTAGTGGCATCATTTATTTATCTAAATATCTAAAAGGAATAAGAAACGAAAGTCACTTAAATAAAGAAACTAAAGAATCTTCAGACACACAAAACAAAGATAACAAAGAAAAAAATACTGCAGATAAAAATAATGATACTTCTTCTTTGAAAGATGAAGACAATAATAAAAAACAGCAAGAAGAAGAAGAAGAAGAAGAAGAAAATAAAGAAACAGATGCTAAAAAAGCCTCTGAATAATCAACACAAATAAATCATTTATAAACAAATATGATTAAACTTGCAAAAATAATCATATTTGTTTTTTTAATCAAAAAATAAAGATAAGCAGTTATATTCTTAATTAATTTATTAATTAAGTTCCTAAATAAAAAAATAATAAAAATGTTTTTATACTATAATTATTTTATTATTTTAACTTAACGAAATGTGAATGTATTTTTTTAATATTGAATTTAAATAAATTTGGAGGAAATAATGCCAAGAGAAGGTTTAACTTTAAGATGTGAAGCTTGCAAAATGGAAAATTACATTACAAAGAAAAATAAAAAATTACACCCTGACAAAATGGAAGTAACCAAATATTGTCCAAAATGCAACGCACATACAAATCACAAAGAAAAGAAGTAAGATTTTAAAATAATATTAAAGGGGGATTAATATGCTAAAAGAAGAGTTAATCAAAATATTTGATGAATTACAATTAGATGCAATCATTTCAGAAGCACCTCAAACAAGATTATGATATAATGGAATTCAAACTTCTGATGGCTATATTGTTATTGAAAAAGAAAAAGCATTTTTATTAGTGGATAACCGTTACATTGAGTATGCAACAAAGAATGCTAAAAATGTCGAAGTTATTCTATTAGAAGCTAATACTTTAAGTGCATTTTTAAAAAAGAAAAGCTACAAAACTATTGGTATTGAAGAAGACTATCTAACAGTTAAAACATTTGAACAATTTAAAAAAATGTTACCAAAAGCAACATTTAAAAATATCTTAGCACACCAATTTAGAATTAAAAAAGATGCTGAAGAAATTGAAAAAATTCAAGAAGCATGTTTAATATCACTACAAGCTTTTGAAGAACTTAAAAAGCTTTTAGAAGAAGGTATGAGTGAACTTGAAGCATCAAATAAATTAGGTTACTTAATGCGTTTATTTGGTGCTGAAAAAGAATCTTTTGAATCCATTGTTGCTTTTGGATCAAATGCCGCTGAACCACATCATCATCCAACAAACCGTAAACTTGTTGACGGGGATATTGTCAAGATTGATTTTGGTGCGCAATTTGAAGGTTTTGCTAGTGATATTACAAGAACATTTTTCTTTGGTAAACCAAAACCATCATCAGAAGAATTAATTAGTGTTTTAAACATTGTATCTGAAGCACAAAAACTAGGAAGAGAAGCAGTTAAACCAGGAATTAAAGCTTCTGAAATTGATAAAATTTGCCGTGATTACATTGAATCAAAAGGTTATGGTAAATTCTTTACTCACTCAACTGGTCACGGAGTAGGAATTGATGTGCATGAACTTCCAAGAGTAAATAAAAACTCTGATGTTATTCTTGAAGAAGGCATGATTATTACTGTAGAACCTGGTATTTATATCGAAGGTCTAGGTGGCGCTAGAATTGAAGATACAATTTTAGTTACAGCAGACTCATCAAAAGTATTAAGTCGCCCTGAAGATTACTAAAATTAAAAATCTAAAAATTAAAACCAAGTTAAGACTTTTTTGCACTTGGTTTTTTATTTTAAAAAAGCTAAACAAAAAATCCATAATGTTTTATTTTGAAAAATAACATCATGGATTTTTATTTTTAATTTTGCTTTTAATAAAAGAAAAAGGATTGAATTTCTAGCTCAATTAATCCTTAAAAATTTTGGTCAATGTTTCTTGTAAATTTTCAAGGGGAATAGAAGTTAAAGAACCATTTTCAGCTAATGAAACACCACCATTTTCTTCACTGACAACTAAAGTTGATGCATCACACATTTCAGATATCCCTAAGGCAGCTCTATGTCTTGCACCATATTTATTATCAATGGATTTTTTTGTTATCTTATAAAAAGTTCCTACATAATAAATCTTATTATTTCTAATGATGACTGCCCCATCATGTAAGGGGCTGTATTTATTAAAGATTGAAATAAGAATGGATGAAGATATATTTGCATCTAGCACTATCCCATCAGTACGTAATGAATCTAAATTGTCATTATTTTCAATTGTTATAATGGCACCAGTTTTTGTTTTTGCAAGAATTTCAAGAGCTTCTTTTAGTTGATAAAAAATGCGAACTTTTGTTGAACTACCTAAACTAATTTTGTTTGAACGTTTTTTAATAATGTTTTTTATCAAAATAATTGCATAATTAGTAATAATTGCAATTGATATAAGAATTACTAAAGTTAAAATAATATATACTGCAGTTTCCATTTGTTTTTAATTTATTATATATCCTTATCATCATTTATTTAGGCCAATTATTATTAATAACATTACAATTATGATTAAAACAAAAGCTGAAATGATGATGATTCTTTTTGTTAATGAAAGAGGTTTGGTTTTATCTGCTAAAGGCGAATCAGATCACTTGTCATACTCAATAAATTTATTGTATTTTAGCTTAATTTTATTTTGTCTTTTAGTAGTTTCTTGCACTTCTTCTTTGTTTTTTTCATCAACAATTTTCATAAAATTTATAGCATTGAAAAAAGAAAAGATTTCCATTTCAGAATATTCTTTATAAAACTTGGCATTTTTACGATACTTTTGAAATTGTTCGATTGTTCTTGTTAAACTATCGCCTTCTGGGTCATATTTTAAGGTTCTTGTATCTTTTTGTTTTTGCGCATTTAAAACTTTAGGCATAAAAGAAACTTCCCTTCTTTAAGTTAATTAATTAAATTTTAATAATTTAATTATATATAGTTATTTTAATTAGATTAATTTTAATATAATATCTTTTATAATATTTCTAATTACTAAAAGATTAAAGGATTTTTATACTTTTAGAATTATAAATTAAGATAAAAAAGGAGTTTTAAGTATGAAAAAAACATTAATGGATATTAAGCTATGCAATAAAAAAGTTATCCTAAGAGTTGATTTTAATGTTCCAATTGCTAATGATATGATTATGGATACAAAAAGAATTGATGCAGCTATTCCAACTATTAAATACATTTTAGAAAAAAATGCATCATTAATTATCCTATCTCACTTAGGAAGAATTAAAACTGAAGAAGATAAAAAAACCAAATCCTTAGCAATTGTTGCAAAAAAATTATCTGAAATTCTAAATAAAGAAGTTAAGTTCATTCCTTTTACAAGAGGTGAAGCTGTTGAACAAGCAGCAGCAAATTTAAAACCTGGTGAAATTATTTTATTAGAAAACACTCGTTTTGAAGATTTAAATAACAAAGCTGAGTCTGGAAATGATGATGAATTAGCTAAATATTGAGCTAGTTTAGGTGATGTTTTTGTTAATGATGCTTTCGGAGCATCCCACAGAGCGCATGCTTCAGTCGCAGGAATTCCTAAGTATACAGCTGAATCGGCTTTAGGATTTCTTATGAATAATGAAGTTGAGCATTTAGAAAAAATCTTAGATGGATTTAAACGTCCATTTGTAGCCATTATTGGTGGGGCAAAAGTAAGTGATAAAATCAAAGTTTTAGAAAAACTATTCCATGTTGCAGACAAAGTTTTAGTTGTAGGAGGAATGGCTTATACATTCCAAAAAGCATTAGGACATCAAATTGGTACTTCCATTTATGAAGAAGACCGCATTCCTATGGCAAAACAATATTTGGAAGAATTTAAAGACAAAATTGTATTGCCAATTGATAATGCATATACTGATGAATTTGCAGATAAAACTCCTTTATTTACAAATAAAAATAATATTGATATTCCTGAAGGATATATGGGTCTTGACATAGGTCCGCAATCAATTGAATTATTCAATGATATTATTGCATCTGCAAAAACTATTTTTTGAAATGGACCAGCCGGAGTTTCAGAATTTAAGAACTTTGAAGCAGGAACAAAAGGAATTGCAATTGCAATTGCAAATAATAAGGATGCATACTCAGTTGTAGGTGGCGGCGATTCTGTTACTGCAATTAATAAATTAGGATATCAATCAAAATTCAGCTTTATTTCTACTGGTGGCGGAGCTTCGATTGAATTTATTCAAGGAAATAGCATGCCAGGCTTTGAAGCGATCCAAGATAAAGAATAAAAAACAAAGCTGAAATTAATTTACTGATAAATGATAGAATTATACATAAGTTAAAAATACATATAGAGTTGTTTAGCTTGACAGCATTGAAACATGCCAACCTGTTTTTAAAAAATAAGGTGGATAGTCAGGGATTAAAAAATCCAACATGTACATAATTAATTTCTCAATGCAATCATTTAATTTATAAAAAACAACTTCTTAAAAAGAGTTGTTTTTTAATTAATTTTTAAGAAAAAAAAGGATTTAAATAAATGAAAAGATTATTAACAAGTGAATCAGTAGCACCAGGGCATCCTGATAAAATTTGTGACCAAATTTCTGATGCTATTGTTGATGCATTAATAAAAAAAGATAAATACTCAAGAGTAGCATGTGATGTTATTGCTAATGATGACATTATTTATATAGGTGGCCAAATTACAACAAAAGGTTATATTGATACAATTAAAGAAGCATGAAAAATTCTTAAAAATTTAGGATACAATGAAAATGATTTTAAAATCATTAATGCCATTACAGAACAAAGTCCTGATATTGCTTTAGGTGTAAATAAAACCAATAAAAAAGAACTGGGTGCTGGTGACCAAGGGATTTTATTTGGTTATGCAACAGATGAAAATGAATACTATATGCCATGAAGTTTAGTTTTAGCTCATGAATTAGTTAAAAGAGCAGAAGAGCTAAGATTAAAACACAATTTTCCTTATGCGAAATCTGATATGAAAAGTCAAGTTACCATTGAACATGACACAGAAACAAACAAATTTAGCATTAAAAAAGTCTTAATGTCAATCCAACATGAAGAGAAATTTAATTATGAAAAATTTGTTGAATTTATTAAAAAAAATATTGTTGATTATGTTCTAGAAAAACATCATTTCAATCTTGATTATGAATTACTAATTAATCCAACTGGAAGATTTGTAATTGGAGGTCCTAAAGGAGATACAGGACTTACAGGTAGAAAAATTATAGTTGATACATACGGAGGCTTTGCAAGACACGGCGGTGGTGCTTTTTCTGGCAAAGATGCAACAAAAATTGACCGATCTGCTGCATATATGGCTAGATATATTGCAAAAAATCTTGTTGCTGCTGGCATAGCTAACAAGATTGAAATTCAGCTATCTTATGCCATCGGCCTTCCACGTCCACAATCAATCTATGTTGAAACATTTGGCACATCTAAATATAATGAAAATCAAATTATTGAAGCTATATATAGTCTTTTTGATTTAAGTGTTGAAGGTATCATTAATAGTCTTGATTTATTAAGACCAATTTATTTGCAAACAGCTACTTTTGGACATTTTGGTAGAAATGATTTGGATTTAAGTTGAGAAAAACTCAACAAAATCGAAGCAATTAAGGAATTCTTTAAAATTTCTTAATTAAATGAAAGTTTAATATAATTTATATGGATTTAGGGGATTAGTTTAAAGGTAGAACAATGGACTCCAAACCCATTTGTGCGGGTTCAATTCCTGCATCCCCTGCCATATAAAAAAAATTATTTATCAATAAATTAAAAATACTCAGACTTAGAATGACTGAGTATTTTTAATTTATTTGTTACTAAAATAATTAAAAAATTACATCAATAAATATGCGCTAAAATAATTTGTATGAAAAAAGTAACAATATATGAAATGTTTGCAGGAATTGGTTCCCAACTAAAGGCATGCAATAATATATCTAATCAAATAGACTGTATTTTTAAATCGGTTGGAGTGTGTGAATGATATATTGATGCAATAATTGTCTATATGAAGATACATTACGGAAATGTAGAAAGGGAATCTGAATTTAAAAGAGAGGAAATGGCAAATATATTATCTAAATTTTCATTTTCTGCTGATTCAAAGACATTAGTGAGTAAAAAATATTTTTATTCAATGAATAAAGAAAAATTATCAAAAATATTTCCATATTTATATGGATTTTTAGATAAAGATTATTTTGAAAGAAAATGAAAAATTACTGTAATAGAGAGAGAGAGAGAGAGAGAGAGAGAGAGATTGAAATAACTATACCAATATAAAAGAAATAAAAATAATACCAAAAGGTATAGACATTTTGACTTATTCTTTTCCATGCCAAGATATTTCTCAGCAAGGTAACCAAAGGGGATTGAATAAAAATACTAGATCAGGTTTGTTATATGAAATTGAAAGAATACTAACAAATAACAAAGATAGACTACCTAAAGTTTTATTGTTGGAAAATGTTAAGGCATTGACAAGTAAAAAATTTATTAAACAATTTAATGAATGAATAAATATCTTAAATACACTTGGATACAAATCTGAATGAAAAATTATAAATTCTATAGAATTTGGATCATTACAAAATCGAGAGAGGGTATTTTGTGTTTCTTATTTAAATGATAAACACGTATTTACTTGACCAAAAGCAATAGACAAAAAGAAATCATTATCAAAAATATTTACTAGTAGAAATGAGATGAAAAGTGCTAATCATTTACTAAAATATTTAAATGGTGCTTTCTCATGTACAAATAATAATATTTGAAAAACAAAACTTATTGAATATACAAATTTTAATTCAGAGGCTTATGTCTATTTACCAAAAGGTTATGGACCTACCCTAACAGCATCAGGAGCTAACTCTAGATTAAAGTTCTATTTTAAAGATATCGAGGAAATCAAGTTTATATCTCCGAGTCAAGCATTTTTATATATGGGGTTTGATAAAAAAGACTATTTAATTGCTAATAAAGATAATATTATTTCAGAATCAAAGTTAATTTACCTTTGTGGCAATTCAATATCTATTGAAGTATTAGAAGCATTGTTTAAACAGATTATAGAATGCCAAATTATCTAAACTATATAAAATATAGAGCTTTCTTTAAAACCAAATCATTAGACAATGCAAAATCAAATAGCGCTAAAGCCTCGGGATGAATAGATTTCTTTATTGACAAGACTTTAAAATTTCCTTTTGTCGAATATTGGTATATAAATTTTGACTATGTTGAGTTAGATTTACTTACTACTAAATCATGATTTGAGGTCAAAAATGGTAGGTATAAAACTAATTTTATGGCTCGTAAATCATTATTTGATAATCTAAATCTATTACAAAAACCAAGAAAATGCTTAAATGATAATGAATTATATAGATTAAACATGATCGAACTTTCAAAATTAAACTATTGATTCAATACTAGATATACATCTACACTCAAAAATATTATTTCAATTCTAAAAGGTAATAATGCAGGTGGTTCATTTAAAAATCCAAATTCAGCTGAAATTTATATAACTAATTTAAATGAAATAAACAATGTTTACAAAAATAATCTAATAATGTTTTTGGATGAAATAACATATAAGACAAATAATATAAATTTGAATAACTATTCAATATTTAACTTAAATCATAATAATACATATAACGATATGGATCAGTTTATTGAATTTCTAGACAATAATACAATTCTAAAAAGTTACAAATTACTATTAGATTTTACTAAATTAACAACTTATAATAAAAAGGAAAATATTGTTCAATATAAGAATAGAAAAATAAATTTTGAAAGTCAAAGTTCCTTTATTCTTGAAAAAATAAAAAGTAATAAATTTGATATTAAAACTATTGATAAAGCAATATCTAAAGAGAGAGCTAAACTAGCAAACAAAAGCATAATTGTATTTGAAGAAATTAACAAATATTCATATGAAAAAGCTCATATACTTGATGTTAAATTTATAAGATCAAAATTGCAAGAAATTGCACTATCATTGAGAAATAAATTATCATCAATTACAAATGAAGAAATTCAAGAAAATTATAAATATAAAGAAATATTGAATTCAATTTCAGATGTTGAAAATATATTGAATTTACCAACCCAAATTCATGACTGATTTGATAAAAATTATTTTACATATAATAAAAAGGGTCAATATGTAAAACTAGAATCAGAGATAGATATTGATTTAGATATAGAAGAATTAAAGTGTAGTTTAATTCAAAAATCTAAGCTATCCCCTAGAAGAATTTATTACATACTACAAAGAAATTTAAAGAGAAATAATGATGTTTAATCGTAAATAAGTGATTTTATTACTATTTTGCAATTTTGAAATAGCAAACATCTCCATCTTGCATTAAGTAATTTTTCCCCTCTAAAGACATTTGGCCGGCTTCTTTAGCTTGCTTTTCTCCTTGGTAAAAAATATAGTCTTCATATTTTATAATTTCAGCCTTAACAAACTTCTTCTCAAAGTCACTATGGATAATTCCAGCACATTGGGCTGCATTCATTCCGTTTTTAAAAACTCAAGCTCTTGTTTCAACTTCTCCAGCCGTAAAATATACAGATTGATCTAAAAGATAAAAACTTTTAGATATTATTTCATCAAGACCTGATTGTTCAATATCATATTCATTTAGAAACATTAATTTATCTTCAGGTGAAAATTGGGAAACTTCATATTCTAGTTTAATGCATATTGGAATAAGAATTTCATTTGCTCTATCTAATTCATTTTTGAGATTGACATAATGATTAGCATTATTTAAATTTTTATATGAATTTTCATCTAAGTTTGCTACATAAATTGTTGGTTTAATGGTTAGAAATTGATAGGTTTTAAGGATTTTTATTTCATCATCATCAAATGATGCATTTTTTAACATTTTTTCTTCAAGCAAAACGTTTTTTGCCTTAAGAAGAACTTTGTATTCTTCTTTTAATTCAGGATTATTTGAGTTCTGTGCTCTTTTTCCGATACGATTAAGGATATTATCAAGTGATTGTAGATCAGCTAAAATTAATTCAAGATTAATTATTTTTAGATCATTAATAGGATTGATTTTGTTATTTACATGCACAATGTCTTCATTTTCAAAACAACGAATTACATGAACGATTGCATCTACCTCTCGGATGTTTGCAAGAAATTGATTTCCTAATCCTTCTCCCTTTGAGGCACCAGCCACAAGACCAGCAATATCAACGAATTGAAACGTTGCTGGTGTTATTTTTTTAGCTTTAACTATGTTTGCTAATTGATAAAGACGTTTATCTTCCAAATTAACAATTGCAATATTTGGTTCAATTGTAGTAAATGCATAATTTGCGCTTTCAGCCTCATTAAGGGTTAAGGCTGAAAAAAGTGTACTTTTGCCTACATTTGGCAATCCAACAATACCAGCTTTCAATGACATAAATGCCTCTTTCAATCAATAAAATAAATAAAAAAAAGTAATTAAATTAATTATTTAATAATTTTAATTTAATAAGAAGAAATAAAAGTAAAATGGTTATATTTATTTAGATTTTAAAATATAGGAGTTTATATGTATCCAAAATATTCAGATGGTATGATTGAAGTAATTGTTGGGCCAATGTTTAGTGGTAAGACTGAAGAACTTCTAAAGAAATTAAGAATTCTTTCATATGCAAAGTTTAATACATTAGTAATTAAACCAAGTTTTGACACAAGATTTGCCACAGATCAAATTGTTAGTCGCAATGGGTTAAGAACACCAACACACTCACTAAAAAATATAAAAGACATTCATAACCTTTTAAAACAAGAAAAATACCAAGCAATTCTTATTGATGAAGCACATTTTTTTGGTGATGAAATTATTGAAGTTTGTGATGACTTGGCTAATTCTGGGTATTTAGTGATTATCGCTGGTCTTGATTTAGATTATTTAAGAAGACCATTTAATCATATGGCTCAATTAATGGCAATTGCTGAAAAAGTTACAAAATTATATGCCATTTGTGTGCAGTGTCAAAATATTGCAACTACTTCCTTTAAAAAAATAAAAAACAACGATTTACATTTTTTAGGGGATACAGATGAATATGAAGCTCGTTGTCGAAAATGTCATCTTAAGGGATAAAATAAATAATTAAAAAATAAGCCCCCAGTAGAAAGCCTGGGGGTTTATCTTGCATTAGTTTAAATAATCTTATTTTTTACAAAAAAATAAAAAAATGGGGCGTTCGAAGGGGATCGAACCCTCGTATGCCGGAGCCACAACCCGGAGCGTTAACCACTTCGCCACGAACGCCAAATGATGCGTAAATAATAATAACATAAAAAAATATAAATGTTTAAACTTTTTTATTGATAAATAACAAATGATAAATCAACTTATCTTTTTCTATTTTTGTTTTTTTAAAGAAGGATTTAAAAAAAGATAACTAAAAAAGCTCAATACTTGTGTTAGGTATTGAACTTTTTTAGTATTGATACCAATTAGTGATTGATTTAAAAGAAATTGCTTATCAATCCAATATTCAATCAAAATCAATCAAATTGCAATCTTTTTATTGATTAGTTGGTTTACTTTTTTCTTTGTTTTTATCTTCAGTGCTGTTTTTATTATTTTTTTTGCTATTTTTCTTAAGCACAATAGCAGTAGCGCTTATTGCTGCAACTGAAGCTACAAGAGTTAAGAAAACTAATGAGAATTTTATTGCTTTTTTCATAATTAATAGAATTTTTTAGTTGTTAGATTCCCTTTAATTAATCAACATATTTTTTATATTCAGAATAACCTTTTTCATCCATTTCTTCGTATGGAATAAAATCAAGAGCTGCCCCATTAATACAATATCTTAAACCACCCATTTCTTTAGGTCCATCATTAAATACATGTCCTAAGTGGTTATTTCCTTGGCCTGAACGTACTTCGGTGCGAATACGATTATAGGAAGTGTCTTCTAAATATAAAATGCTTTCCTTTAAAATTGGTTTTGAAAAACTAGGTCAACCGCAGCCTGCATCAAATTTTGTTGCTGATGAAAATAAAGGTTCACCTGTGATTTTTTCAACATAGATTCCCTTACGGTATTCTTTGTTTAATTTGGAAGTATGTGGAGTTTCAGTAGCTGAGTGTTTTAAAACTGCATAACTTAGTTTATCTAAGTTTAGCTCATTACGAAGTTGCTTAATAATTAGAAAATCTTTTTCATCTAAAGAATATGTTTTGCCTAGATTAATATGGCAATAACCATCTGGATTTTTTTCTAGATATTTTTGGTGGTATTCTTCTGCTTTGATGAAATTATCAAGTGGTTTTAATTCCACATAAAATTCTTTATATTGTTCTTTTAGATATTCAAATAAAGAATCAAGTAAAGATGCATCGTTTTCATCTTCATAATATACCCCAGTACGATATTGAAGTCCAACATCATTTCCTTGTTTATTTAATGAAGTAGGATCAATTACTTTAAATAAATATAAAACAATTTCTTCTAGAGAAATAATTTCTGAATCATAAGTAATTTTTAGAGTTTCAGCATGCTTAGTTTCTTTTAGAGAATAATAAGTAGTGTGTTCAGAAATACCATTTGCATAACCTACTTCTGTACTAATTATTCCTTTTATTTTAGAAAAGAAAGCTTCAATGCCCCAAAAGCAGCCACCTGCAACATAAATAATTTTTTTCATAAATGATTCCTTCCTTAATTTATTCTTAATGTATAGATTAATATAAACTAAAAATATTTTACATTGTTTAGTTAACAAATGGCATTTATTTTTTTAGATATAGCATCTAAAATTGAAATGCTTTTTTCTCTTAAAACAAAAGCAAATAATAATCTAAAAAACAAATAAAAGTAGTAGCAAAAATTGCATTTTTGTTATTTTTTCTTCTTAAATTAAGGGAATTTTTACTATTTTGCACAAAAAAAAAAAAAAAAGTAAAATGAATGCACAGTCCCCCAAATACCGGACAAAACCGGTAAAAGAAAAGAGGGGGATTTTTTATATGTCAAAATATGCTTATAATCTAAAGAAGAAAGTGATTTATGACTTTCTTTTAGGTGAAAATTTAACGAACGTTTCTAAAAAATATGAAATTAATATTAGTACTGTAAATGGTTGAATAATCCAATACCAAAGATTTGGTTTAGAAGGCCTTAAAGTAGGAAAAGAGAATTTTTCTTATAATTTAGATTTTAAACTTAAGGTTATCGAATATAGAAGAAATAAAGAACGTACTTATTGAGAAACTGCGAAACATTTTGGAATCAAATCAGCATCAACAATATATGTTTGGGAAAGTAAGTATAAAAATCTAAAGTTAACTTCTACTTATGATTGTAATAATCAAATAAAAGTTGGGGACAATATGAAAGATTATCAACAAATCGAAAACATAAACTGAGAAGCGGAAGCAAATATTACTCAAGAAGAAGCTAATGAATTTTTCAAAAACAAAGCAATAAATGATGAAATTAAATTACTAGCAGTCCAAGGTCTATACCTAAAAAAATTGAAGGCTCTGATTCAATCAGCACCAAAGAAAAAGTTAAGATAGTGATTGAATTAGAGCAAGAATTTCCGGCAATTAAAAAGAAATTTTGATTACAGGTGCTAAATATCAAGAAATCTGCCTTTTATGAATTTAAAAAAAGTATAGCCCTTAAGGGCTATGCAAAAGACCGTTATGCCGAAATAACCAGTAAAATCATTGAAATATTCAATGAAAGTAAAGAAATATATGGACACAAACGTGTCCATATGAAACTAAAACAAATGGGCTATAAGATAAGTAAAAAGAAAACCCTTGAGCTTATGAAGAAGCATGAATTAGTTAGTGTTTATAACAGAAAAAGAAGATCTAAATATAGTTCTTACGCAGGCACAATTTCAAAAATTTCTGAAAATCATATTAAAAGAAATTTTGTTTCCAATGAACCATATAAGAAGATTTTTGGTGATCTTACAGAGTTTAAAGTTAACGACAATAAGTTATATCTTCAACTATATAAGGATGCATTTAATGGTGAAATTGTAGGCTTTAATTATGGATTAAGACCTACTGTTGAAATGACCAATAAGGCTTTATTACAATTTATTGATAAAGTAATTCCTGGGGAAACTATTATTCATACCGATCAAGGATTACATTATCAGCATCACTCTTTTTCAGAGATTTTAGAGGCCAACGGAGTTACTCAAAGTATGTCTAGAAAAGGAAATTGTTTGGACAATGCCTCGATGGAAAATCTCATTGGGATAATGAAAAAAGAGATGTTTTATAACCGAAAATTTAAGAATATAGAAGAACTTGTTGCTAAAATAGAGGAATGAATTCCGTGATATAACACGGAACGGATAAGTTATAAAACCAATGGGGTGTCCCCTGTTGAATTCAGGGACAACCACATTGGTTAAATATTCCGGTATTTGGGGGACTCTGCAGAAAATGCATAGCGTCCCTTAAAGAGTGGACAAAAACTTAATTTGCAAATGTTTAAATAATAAGGAAATTTTTTATATGAAAAAAATTCATAAGCTACTTTTAGGCTTTGGATTTGTTGTTGCGCTTTCAACAACACCAGTTATTTTTATTAGTACAAAAAAGAATAATAATTCAACAAATCCAAATGCTAATAATGGCATTAACAGAAAAATAAAAGAAGATATAGATATAAATAAAAATCCAACTCCAAATCAACCTGTTAATAATAAGCATATTAAAAAACTTGAAAAGACATCTGCTGAAATTACAGGTAAGTTATTTGATGATACTTATACAGATTTAACTAAAGAAGCTTTAGAAAGAAAAGATAAGTCTGATAAAACTAAAAAAGCAGAAAAACATAAGAATGATTCAGCAAGAATCACCGGCGAATTATTTGATATATTAACTAAAAATATTGATAAAAAAAGTATTGAAAAAGCTGAAAGAGCTGATTTAAAAGAAAAAGACAAAATAGTTGCCGCTTATTTAGATGAAGTTAAAAAATTAAATGAAGAAACAGCAAGAGATCTAATTGATGAAGAAAAACCAATAAAAGAACTTCAACTAGAAAAGCTAGAAGAAATCAATAAAAAAGCTGCGAATAAAATTAAAAGATTGGCTGACAAATATATAAACCAAAAGAAATATGATCACTTAGAACCTGAAGATGTTTTAGATATTTTAAAAGCAATTAAAGGAATGGAAAATCTTAGATTAGGAGATTTTGAAGAAGTTATCATTAGTGAATACAAACTAATAATCAAAGCAAATAATGATTCATCTTTAGTTAAAGGACAATTTGAATATTCACCAAGAATTGAAAAAGAAGAAATTCCTAAATTAAAAAATGAGTTAATTACTTTCTTAGGCCACAAATTAGATCCTTATTTTAAAAAAGGAATTGATGTTATACCGATTATTGATTCTTTAGATTTTGATAATATACAAACAATTCATGATCTATTTAATATAAGAGAAGAAATTAGATATTTTATAAAAGATTACTATAGACCAACAGGTGAAGTTATTTCAGACTGAAAATATGGTGAGCACAATATTCTTGACGTTGAAAAAATAACAGATTATAGAAAATTATGAGAAGACGATGAAAGGGGTATTAAACCTAAAAAATATAGATACGATTATATTATTTATACTACAAAAGAAAGAATAGATGAAGCAATAAAGAAAGCATCAAGAAATAGTGAAAATGAACACCTTGAACGATTTTATCATTTTCGGGGTTTCTTTATATCTTTAGATTATCAACTTTCTGAATATTATGAAGTGGATGCACTATTCAATAAGTATTTAAGATCTGAAGAAATAATAGAAACTATATACAATCCTAATCTTAAATGAGAATATAAAATGAAAAAAAGAGATAAAGAAATTTAATCCAAAACAAGTTTCTTTTATTCTTATCCTTAAAGAGAAAATCCTAATAATTTTATAAACAAAAAGTCTATATACTTATAGGCTTTTTTATTACTTCTTTATTAAGTATTTATATATTATAAAATTGAAAAAAATGATCGATTTTTATTGGTTTATAGCAAAACAAAGTAAAATAATATTCAAGATTTAAAAAGCTTTTTTAATCAATAAAATCAATAATTTTATCAATACATTTCTAACTTGCAATCTTTTCAAAAATGTATATGCTAAAAAATATCTAATACCTAAATAATCAAAAAAAGAAAGATTGAAAAAATGAAAAAACTAAATAAATTCCTATTAGCTTTTGGAAGTATAACTTCATTAGCATCATTACCATTAATTGCAGCAAAATGTGGTGGAACTAAAGAAAATACTAAACAAAATATCAAAGAAGAGAAAAACAATTCTAATATTAATAATAACATTACAAACAACAATAGTAATATAAGTAGTCAAGCAAATAAAGCAAAGGTAAAATACAAACCTAGTGAATTAATTCATAATAGTTCTTTTGCATTTGGCAAACCTTTTAATTCAATTCACAATAGCTTTTTTATATTTGGTAGCCCAGTTGAGTTATTAGAAACTCCTGGACTAAGAACAGAAGCTGATAGAGAAGAAAGATATGAAGATTGAACTATTTCACCTTCAATTAAAATTTAGTTAATAATTTCTTTGATAATAAAATATTACTTTGGTTCTTAATAAAGCCCTCTTAATCACTGAATTTAAGTCAAAAATTCAGTGATTTTTTACTATTTTGGCAAAAAAAAAAAAAAGTAAAATGAATTTTGTAGCAATTATAAATTGCTACTTGTTACATTAGAAAGATATTTAAATATTTAAATAAATTAGGAAATTAAGCTTATGAAAAAAATAAACAAATTTCTATTAGCTTTAGGAAGTATATCTTCTTTAGCTTCTATGCCACTAATTGCAGCAAATTGTGGTGGAACTAAGAATGAAAATAAAAATCCAAGCGAATCAAATACTACTTCTGAAAAACAACTAGACAAAGAAACTAAAGACAAATTCAAAGATGCCTTAACTACTTTTGTATTTAAGCTAACATATAAAGAAAACAATAAAGTTACTTTAGATGATAAAAAACAAGATCCAAATTGAAAAGCATTCAAAGAAGACTTTGATAAAGGAATTGAAGAGCTAAAAACAAAAGGTGACTTTGAAGAATATAAAAAAGGCATCATTGAAGAAACAGAAGAAGCCTTAAGCGCAGTTTACCATTTATCAAAAGAGAAAGATGGCAATTATGTCTTGAATGTGCCAAATGATGAAGAAAAGAAGAAGATAAAAGATTACAAAGAACCAGAACATAAACAAGTTGAGGAATTAACCAAAAAATTCGAAGCTGATCTAAAAAAACAACTAGAAGAAGTTGACAAAATCTTTGCACCAGTTTTGGAAGCTCTTAAATAGTTTTAGAAAACCAATATTCATTATAAAAAATATCCCAAATCTAAACTATTAACTTTTAGATATTAGGGTATTTTTTTTATTTAAATCTACAATCAATTTTAGATTTAATTAAGTAAATTAACATAAATAATAAAAAGCTATTTTTTAAAGAAATTTAATGCTAAAAAAAGTCTCATTTATTTTATTTAATTTGCTATTTTAGTATAATTTTTTGCCCATTTTTTAAAGTAGAATTTTGCCTAATTTTAAGAAGAAAAAAACGTTTTTTTTATGCAAATTTTAGTAATTCATATAGGTAGTTTTTGCTAAAATTAAATTGAGTTATACAATATAACTTAATTTATAATCTGGACTATTACAAAAGGATAAATATATGCAAATTACAAAGAAACACAAAGTGTTGTTTTCGTTAGTAGCAGCAAGTATTACACCACTAGCTTTTGGTGCAATTTCTGCTAAATGCCAAAAAGAAACTATTGCCATTGGAACAACTGGTTATGCTGACCAAATGCAAAAATTAGCAAGTAAATCTATTACTATTGGTGGAGCATGAGCTGATGCTAGATTCTATGCTGGTGACTACCAAGATAATTTAGTAGCAGTTGGTGTTACTGATCCTATTTCAAATGATGGTGTGCAAGCAAGACCTGACCTTAAAAAAGGTGACATTGAAGCAATTCAAGAATTATTAATTGATGCAGTCACTGAGTCATATAAAGAAGTAAAAACTAAGACAGATGCAAAACAAACTGACGAAGGTGCTTTAACTTACTACGACCAAAAAGATAAAAAAATTAAATCAATCTTCCAAATTTATAACCACGATGGTTATACAAAAGTAGGGTATGAAGCAGATATTCCTTACAACATTAAAGGCGACAAAAAGAAAGCTTATAAAGCTACACCACAAGATGGTAATGAATATCTAAAATATGAATCATCAAATAAAAAATTTACAACTGTTGGCGATAAAGAACTAAAAATTCAATTTATTCCATCCTCTGATGCATCATTAGTACAAAAAGCAACCGAAAAACTACAAGCATACATTAGTAAAAAAGGTGCAACAAAAGTTAAAATCTCAGTTTCAAGTGATTATAACTCTGCAGCTACAGCACTAAAAGCAGGTTCAGTAGATATTGCTTTCTTGCCAATTGATACATGAGCAAAAATATCTGGTGATTCAAGTTTTATTTTACAAGCTGGTAGAAATGTACAAATTATTGACCCTTATGAAAGTATTTCGAACCCATCAAAACCTAAATTTACCGATGAAAAACTATTAGTTGAAGCACACAACAACTACAAAACCTTCAACAAAGATAGCACAATCGGAAGTTTATACATTGATAAAAGCAAAACTCCAGCTGCAACTACAACTGGTTATCCTGATGAATTAAAGAACCACATTGAAACTTTAAAATCTTCTTCTGAATTACCAAAAGTTGGATACTATCGTGCTTATATTTATGTAAATAAAGATACTGAAATTTACAAACTAATTAGCAAAGCACTAGAAGAACAAGGTTCAAATTGAAAATTAAAATGAGATGATGTTAAAAAGCATGTTAAATATGGATATACTTCAGTAACTTCTGCTGCATCATACATATATCCAGAACAATGATTTAAAAAACACTTTGAAGGTTTTGAATCATTTGCCAAATAACATTTTGGAAAATTTCTATGAAAAAAAATAAAAAAATAATTGATACAAATAAACCAAAAATGCTTGAAAAAGATTGAGATATCACTTGAGAAAATGTTTCAAAAGTTTATCCTAATGGAACAAAAGGTTTAAGTGATATCAATCTTACAATCAAACAAGGTGAATTTGTTGCAATCATTGGCCTTTCAGGAGCAGGGAAGACAACTTTAATTAAAACTGTTAACAAAATTAATAATATAACATCCGGAAAATTAAAAGTTGGTCCTTATGAAGTTAATTCCCTGAAGGCAAAAAAATTACGTGAATTTCGAACTAAAATTGGAATTATCTTCCAAAACTACAACCTTATTGAAAACATTAATGTTTTACAAAATGTCCTTTCTGCAAGACTTCCACAAATGAACAAGTTCCGGGCATTTTTTGGACTATATAGCAAAAAGGATGTTAATTTAGCTTATGAAAGTTTAGCAAAAGTTAATATTTTAGAAAATGCATATGACTTAGCTAGAGATTTAAGTGGTGGGCAAATGCAACGTGTGGCATTAGCTAGAACTTTAGCTCAAAAGCCAAAAATTATTTTAGCTGACGAACCAGTAGGTGCCCTTGATCCAATTATGGCTAAAAGTGTTATGGATGGCTTTTTAGTAGCTAATAAAACTGAAAAAATCACCATATTAGCTAACTTACACCACGTAGATTTAGCGTTGCAATATGCCGATAGAATTATTGGCGTAAGAAAGGGAAAAATTGTTTTTGATGATTCCTGAGATAAAGTAGATTTAGCCAAATTAAAAGAAATCTATGGTGAAAAACTTGAACAATTTGATGAAGAACAATTCAACGAAAATCGAAGAAAAAGAGAATTAATCCAACAAGCAATAACAAAGAAATAAGAAGTTAGAATTATGAATTCAAAAAAAATTAAAAAACTAAAAAAAGAATCTAACTTCGAATCAAAAAAAGAATTTATTATTCAAAAAATTGCAAACTACTTTAATCCGCAATTTATTGATATTAATAATCAAAAAGTTACAAAGAAATTTCCTTGACTAAAAATTTTTGGATGACTTAGTTTTGTTATTGTTGTTATTTTGATGATAACAACAATCAAACCTGACTTTCAAAATTGAAATAAATTTTGAGAACAAATTGGATTCTTTTTCAAAATTAATAAAAAAGCAGAAATAGGAAGTGCCTTTTTTACACCGCTTGAAACATTTATTCGTGGTTTAGAATTCCTGTGAACTACAATATCCTATTCAATTCTTGGAACGATTTTTGGAATTCTAATTGCTGTTCCGCTTGCTTTATTAAGTTCTAAAAACTTTATTAAAAATAAGTTTATATACATCCCTTTTAGAATCTTAATGTCAGTAGTAAGAGCAATTCCACCAGTTGTGTTTGCTTTTGCTTTCTTCTTTTTACTTTCACCATCATTAGCAGCCATGTTTTCAATTATGGTATTCGTATCATCATTGATGACTAAATGGTTATATGAAGACTTAGATACCTATGATATGAATTCATATCAAGGAACAATTGCCATTGGAAATACAAAAGCCCTAGCATTTAAAAGCTCAGTATTGCCATATTTAATGAAAAGAATTGTTTCTTATGGATTTTATTCATTTGAAATGGTTATTAGATTTGCAGCTATTCTTTCAATTGTTGGAATTCCTACAATCGGACAACTTTTATCTGACCAATATGCATTGCCAGATAACTACTCACATATGTCAATTGTGCTATGAACTTTAATAGTTGCCATGATTATCATTGAATCGCTTAATTTCCTAATTAAGAAATATATTTTGGATTATACCCAAAAACATCCAAAAATTAATGATAGTTTACCATATGAAAAACAACTAGAACAACTAAAAAAACAAAAATCTAAAATATATATTTTTAAGATTTTTATAACCATTTTAATTATTGGTTTACTTCTTGGTTCATTAACACAAATTGAATGAGCAATAGGCAATCAAATAAAAATAGATCAATTTAAAGTAGGAATAAAAAAATTATTTAATCCTGATTGATCACTATTCCAAATTACTGATTGATCTGGTACAAAAACTAGTGTAATTCCTTTAGGTGTGGAAGCTTTCTTAGTTGCTATTGCTTCGTCAATTATTGGGCTATTCTTTGCTTTAATTCTAGGAATTTTAGCAGCTAAAAACATCACTAAATGATTTTCATATCCATTTAAGTTAATAATTATTGTTATTCGGGCAATTCCAGCATTTACTTTTGCAGCGCTATTCTTAATTCTTTCAAAAGATTCAAAACTTTTTGTCGGAGTACTTTCTTTAGGAATTCATTCAATTGGGATGCTTGGTAAATTAGTTATGGAATCAGTTGAAAAAATTCCAAAGAAAACTTTTGAAGCACTAGATGCAGCAGGGGCAAATTGATTCCAAAAAATCAAATTTGTTGTCTTTAAATCAATCATGCCACAAGCGCTATCTAACTTTTTATACCGTATTGAAATTAACTTCAAAAGTACTGTTGTTATTGGGGCTGTGGGAGCTAGTGATTTTGGATTCCAAATTAGCACTTATTCAACACAAACTGATAATTGGGATAAATTAGCTTCCTATTTAATTTTTACAATCATCGTTCTTTTAATCCTAGAACAAATTTCTGATCTATTACGTTCGAAATTAATGACAGGATATTTCTTTAATCAAGATATTTGGTTTAAAAAATTAATTAATAAGAATAAATTAACAAGAAGTTTAGCTCTTTCTATTGTTAACAAAGAAGAATTTCGTAGTGATATCCGTTTTGCTAACTATATGATTGCTAAATTGCAATATGATAAGTTATTTGTATTCAAATACCAAATTAAAAATAAAATCTTGCCAAATAACAAGACATTACAACAATTAAAACTTGACTACAAAAACTATCTAGAAGCATATGCAAAAGAAATTAAGCGGATTAATAAAGAAATTAAGCTTTTATATAACTCAGTTTATAAACAAACAATGCTAAATCAAAAAGACACAAAAAACTGATTTAAAAAGAATAAAGTAGCAAGAAAATCAGCCAATATTGCAATTGATAAGTATTTTGAAAATAATACTATTGCAAAAATCAATAGTATGAATCTAGTAAATAAGTTTGCAAAATTCTGAAGATACATTGAAGATGCTAAAAAAATAACTTTATGTACGCATATTGAACCTGATGGTGATACACTTGGCTCTGCAGTAGCACTAAAGAAACTCATTCTACTAAATACAAAAAACAAAGAAGTAAGAATTTCAGGCGCTGATTATCCGCGTAACTTATTATTTTTAATTGATGATAAACAAGGAAGTCTTGTTGATGAGCAATTCTTTAGCGAATCTCTAAAAATCGTTGTTGATACATCAACTAAAAAAAGAATCTATGACCAAAGAGTTAATACTAAAGAAGCTCTAAAAATCGACCATCATCCCCAAGAGCATGAATGGCTATTTGAAATTGGTGGCGATTATTGACCTGCTACAGGACAACTTATTACAAGATTAGCAAAAGAACTAAATTTAAAAGTTAATGAAGAAATACTAGAAGCTTTAGGCGTAGCTATTATTACTGATACTGAGTTTTTTAAAGAAAGAAATGTTAATTTTGAAACTTTTATGTGCATGCAATATCTTTTAGATAACAATCTAAATTATGCAGGTCTTTTAAAAAAGATGCAACTAAATAATGAGGAATTAAATTTCATCTTTAAATCAATAAATCATAAACAAGTGAATGGAATTGTTTCATATTTAATAGTGCATGATGTTGTTTCGAATGATATAGCAAGACCTTTAGTTGCTAAATTTGTCGAATTATCAAATACTGAAGTTTCATTAGTGCTTCTAAAAACAGCAAACGACGAATTTCGTTGTGAAATAAGATCAAAAAGCAATTATGATGTTTCAAAAGTTGCAAGTCATTTCTTAGGTGGTGGACATTTTAATTCCGCTGGCTTTATTCAAAAAGACCTTATGTCACTAAACAAAGTAATAAGTTATATTAATAAACAAAAAACTAAAAACTAATTTTAAAAACCTTAAAAATAAGGCAAATAAAAAAACAAGCAACGTTATTTCAAATAAGAGATGTTGCTTGTTTTTTTGTTAGTTTTTATTATTTTTTTCAGCCAATTTCTTTTTGATATATAGCTCTTCAATAATTGCGTATTTGGTTTGCTTTGCTTGTTCGAATTTCTTTTCTAAATCAATTGGTTTGCTATCAATATCATTGACAATTAAAGAAAGTATGTTATTTTTAAATTCTACAATGCCTTTATCAATATAAAAGATTTTATTTGTGTTATTTTCTTCTTTAATAATAATTTGTGAGGGCACTAAAGCGGCTATGAAAGGAAGAGCATCTTTCATTAGTCCAATTTGTCCTTCGGTTGTACTAAAAGTTACGATTGGAGTTTTTGTTTGATAATAAACACCATTAGGAGTACTGATAACTAAGTTTATATTTTTATTTGCCATATAGTTATTCTTCAAATTTATAGCCAATGTTTTTAGCTTTTTCAATTACATCTTCAATGGTGCCAACATATAAAAAGGCTTCTTCAGGTAAATTGTCATATTTACCACTAAGAATTTCTTTAAAGGAGCGAATTGTGTCAGAAAGTTTGATAAATTTACCTTTAATTCCACTAAATTTTTCAGCCACAAAAAATGGTTGTGATAAGAAGCTACGAATTCTACGGGCTCTTGCAACAATTTTTTTATCTTCTTCTGATAGCTCATGCATTCCAAGAATAGCAATAATATCTTGCAATTCTTTGAAACGTTGTAAGATATTTTGCACTTCTCTTGCTACATTATAATGTTCTAGACCAATGATATTTGGATCCATCACTCTTGAATTGGAGCCTAAAGGATCAATTGCTGGATAAATACCAAGAGCTGCAATATCACGATCTAAAACAGTTTTTGCATCAAGGTGTGTAAATGTCGTTGCTGGTGCTGGGTCAGTTAAGTCATCAGCAGGCACATAAACGGCTTGTACAGAAGTAATCGAGCCTTTATTTGTCGAAGTAATTCTTTCTTGTAACTGTCCCATTTCAACAGCTAATGTAGGTTGGTAACCAACTGCTGAAGGCATTCTTCCTAAAAGCGCTGAGACTTCGGAACCAGCTTGGGTAAATCTAAAGATATTATCAATAAATAATAAAACATCTTGTCCCATTTGGTCTCTAAAATATTCAGCCATGGTTAGCGCTGTAAATGGCGCACGCATTCTAGCTCCTGGAGGTTCGTTCATTTGTCCAAAGACTAGGGCTGTTTTATTAAGAACACCACTGGCTTTCATTTCATGGTATAAATCATTTCCTTCTCTTGTTCTTTCCCCAACACCAGCAAAAACAGAAAGTCCCCCATGTTGTTTAGCTATATTATTAATTAATTCTTGAATTAAAACAGTTTTTCCAACTCCAGCTCCGCCAAATAAACCAATTTTTCCGCCCTTGATATAAGGAATTAAAAGATCAATAACTTTTATTCCTGTTTCAAAAATTTCAAGAGTTGATTTTTGATCTTCAAAACCAGGAGCAGCGCGGTGAATTGGCATTCTATTTTTAAATTCACCTGCTTTTAAATCAATAGGTTCACCTAGGACATTAAACATTCTTGAAAGAATTTCTTCACCAACAGGCGCAGAAATTGGTCTTCCTAAATCTAAAACTTTTAAACCACGTCTTAGTCCAATTGTTAAACTCATTGCAATTGTTCTAACTGTATCATTTCCAATATGTTGAGCCACTTCTAGAATTTGATTATTATCTGGATTTTTTTCATCAATAATTTGCAAGGCATTTAGCATCTTAGGAGATTTACCTTCTTTAAAGCGCACATCAATAACAGCACCCATAATTTGAGTGATAACACCATAATTTAATTCAGTTTTTTCTTTTTTATCTTTTTCTTTTATTTCATCACTTTTTTTTGCCATTTTTTTATCTCCTTTAGGCGTTTGAGCCATTAACAATTTCAGTTAATTCTTGTGTTATTTTAGATTGACGTGAACTGTTGTATTGATTTTTCAATTCATCAATTAAATCTTCTGCATTGTCTGATGCTTGCTCCATTGCTGTTCTTCTTTGACTTGTTTCTGATAATTTGGAATTAATTAATGCATTGTAAATTGATGCTTCAAAAAAGATCTTAAATGAATTAATTAGAATAGTTTCGGGATTAGGTTCAAAAATAATTTCTTTCTGAATATCATCTGCTTGATTTTCTTTATTTTCATATTCAAGAATTTTTTCTTTAGAAATGGGGAATATCTCTTGGACAATCGGGTCTGATTTTAGAGGATTATCATATTTTGTATAAATTAGTTTAACTGAATTAATCAAAGAAATTTCTAGAGCATCATATATTTTATTAGAAACCACTTGAGCGATATTGTAGTTTGGATTATCTCCAATTTGGATTAGTGTTTGAATAATATGATACTTTTTATTTTTTTCAATTAAACTAAGCAGTTTACTACCGATAACAATTAAAATATCATCCCCCTGCACTGTTTCAATAACTTTTTTATAAATTTCGGAATTAAAAGAGCCACAAAGTCCCAAATCACTTCCAAAAATAATAAATAAGTTTCTTTTAACTTTAAAGTTTCATGCATGTGCATTAAGCAGGCTATCAATATCTTGATTTGTATTTTTGATTAAATCAAAAAAGATTCTTTCTACATTTTGAAAATAAGCTTCAATGTTTTTGATTTTATTTTTATTTTTAGCAAATTTGGCAGCAGCAACAAGTTCCATTGCCTTTGTTATTTTTTTAGTTGAATTAATTGAATTAATTCGTTGTTTTATTTTTTGGAGGCTTTTCATGGTAATTCTGGAACTAAACTGTAATTTTCAGCTACATACATAGGAATAGTCTTAATAAATGCACTATTGAATAGAATTATTTGGTCATATATTTGCTCAATTAATTCATTACTTCAATCAGTAGATTCAAAGATCTTACGCATGATTTTTGTTGCTTCTGGGTTTGTTGAGAAATGTGTTAGCAAATTAGTTGCATATTTAGTTATTAGATTTTTAGGAATGACATTAATCAAACGGTATTTTGCTGCGAATAATAAAATAATTTGTTCGACAGAAGAATATGGAGAAAATTGCGGTTGTTTTAGAAGCTCGTAGACTTTTGAACCATGGTCAAGAATTGTTCTTGTATTTTGGTCAAGATCAGATCCAAATTGTGAGAATGCTTGCATTTCATTATATTGTGCTAATTCAAGTTTTAAACTTGAAACAATTTTTTTAGTCATTTTCGTTTGTGCAGCTGAACCTACCCGACTCACTGAATAGCCAACATCAATAGCAGGTCTTTGCCCTGAGTTAAATAAGGATTCTTTTGTAAAAATTTGGCCATCAGTAATAGATATTACATTTGTTGGAATATAAGCTGAAATATCTTCTGCTTGTGTTTCAATGATAGGAAGAGCTGTAACTGAACCACCTCCATAATCAACATCTAATCTTGCTGATCTTTCAAGAAGTTGGGAGTGTAAATAGAAAACATCGCCAGGATATGCTTCACGACCAGGTGGTCTTCTTAGTAATAAAGAAAGTGTCCGATAAGCAACAGCATGTTTTGATAAATCATCATAAACAATCAAAACATTTTTACCTTTTGACATTCATTCTTCAGCGATTGTCACTCCTGTATATGGAGCTATATATTGCAATGGTGCACTATCTGATGCAGAAGTGGCAACTATTACTGTATATTTTAGAGCATCATTCTTTGCTAGTTGATCCACTATTTGAGTTATTGTTGAATTCTTTTGGCCAATGGCAACATAAATACAATATACATCCTTATTTTTTTGGTTCAAAATAGTATCAATTGCAATGGCTGTTTTTCCAGTTTGCCGATCACCTATAATTAGTTCACGTTGACCTTTACCAATTGGAATTAAGGCATCAATTGCTAAAATGCCTGTGTGAAGAGGTTCCGAAACTTCTTTTCTAGTCATAACACCTGGGGCAATTTTAAAAATTGGCCGGCTAATTTCAGCATCAATTTTTCCTTTGCCATCAATAGGTTTTGCAAGTCCGTTAATAACTCTTCCTAATAATGCGTCACCAACTTTTACTGAAATAACTTCATGTGTTCTTTTTACGGATGAATTTTCAACGATATTTCTATCATCACCCATGACAACAATACCAACTAATTCTTCTTCTAAATTTAGTGCCATTCCAACAATGCCACATTCAAAAATTACTAACTCACCATATTCAATATTATTAAGTCCGCTTACTAAAGCAATACCATCCCCAACAGTAATAACACGGCCTACTTCATCATAGGTAAATGTTTCATTAAAATTCTTAATTTGATCTTTAATAATTGCAGATAAATCACTTGGTTTTATTGCCATGATTATTCCTTTCTTATTTATATTTTTTTTATGCTAATGCTTTAATTTTGTTTAACTTACCTAATATTGAGTTATCAATAAGAAATTCATCAACTTTGATTTTTATTCCACCAATTAAATTTGGATCGATGATATTTGTGAGGATTATTTTTGCACTGAATTTGTTTGATAACTTGGTTTGGAGTTTTGTAATTTCTTTTTCAGTTAGTTTTTTTGTTGAATAAACATATCCATATTTAATATTTAATTTATCGTTTGATAATTCAATGAAATGATGAAGAATGATATCAAGATACTTAACCATATGTTTTTTGGTTGCTAATTTAATGATATTAACGATGTATGGATGGTAAGAAATAAAAGCTTCATCAATCATTTGATATTTTTTTTCATTTGGCAAATCAAAAGAATTCAAGATTTTTAAATATTCTTTATTTTGTTTAATAATTTTTAAAATCTCAGCACAATCATTGCTTAATTGGGCTAATAAAGCATCTGATTCTCTTGCCAAATCAAAGAGCGCAAATGTTCAATTGTTAATCGTTTCATTTAATTCAGTCATGATTTAAGGTTTAACTTTTATCTAATACTTCATTAATTAGTTTAATATTGTCGTTATCTTTAATTTCACGTCCAATAATTTTTTTTGCAATTTCCACTGCATTTTCCATAACAATTCTTTTTTGCTCTTTATTAAATTGGTCTCTTCTTTTTGATATTAAAACTTCAGCTTGTTCAAGCATCATTTCAACTTTTTTCTTAGCTGCTTCAGCACCAGTGTTGACAATTCTTTCACTTTCAGCTCTGGCATTTTCAATAATTGTTTTTGCTTGATTAGTTGCTTCGATGATTTTTAAGTCACGCTCTTCTTGAATTTTTAGAGCTTCATCTTTTGCTTTAATGGAAGCATCAATATTTTCTTGAATAAATTTTTGGCGTTCTTTTACCATCTTTTTTAATGGTTTATAAACTAAAAAAGTAATAATTGCAGTGACCACCATTAAAACAATAAGTGAAAAAACAAACAAAGTTCAGTTGAATGATAGTCCTTTAAATGTTTTTTCTAACTCTTCACTTATACTAGCTGCTCTATGTGTATTCATTTTTGCAATTAAATTCAAATTTGCATTCATAATTAGCTTCTTTACTAGTTTTAACTAATCTTTATTTTTAAGTATTTTTTATAACTAAACAAAAATTAATAATAAAGCAATAACTAAACAATAAATTGAAGCTGTTTCAACAATAGCTAGCCCAAGAATTAATAAGGTACGAACTTTTGAAAGGGCTTCTGGATTTCTTCCAACTGCTTCACAGGCTTTAGCAACAGCAATCCCTTGTCCTAAAGAAACAACACCAGAACCACAAATTGCAACTCCTGCTCCTAACATAGTTAACCCGTATGCAAAAGGATAATTTCCATCTTTGAAACCTGCACCAGTATTACTAAAACTTAATACTGTTTCAGAAAGTTTATCTAATTTATCAATCATGATATTTTCTCCTATCTTATTTTTAATTTTATACTACTGCCATAGTATTTTTTTCTTGCTTATTAGCAATAATTTTTTTCTTTCAGTCTCTAATTTTTTTCTTATGTTTCTCTTTCACATCAACTTCTGCTGCTTGGCTTCAGTATGACATTGTTAACACAACAAAAACAAATGCTTGAATCATTCCTGCAAAAATATCAAAATACAAATTAAATGCAGGAATAACTAAAATGCCAAAGGGATTAAATGTTGTTGCATCTGAAGTTACAGGTACTCCAATAATTTTTGCTCATATGTTATTTAGAAACATAGTAGTTAAAGAAGCAAGCACCACTCCCCCAATAATATTTCCATATAAACGGAATGTTAAAGAAATAATTGGCGAGTAGTTGGATGCAAATTCAAGGGGATTGAGAAGTTTAATTATGTATTTAAACTTATTATATGCAATGCCAATCCCAGCTGTTCCTAGCCAAGTTACAATTGTTGCTGCTAGCACAGCAGACAAACTACTTCCAATGGGAGCAAGTCCAACAACAGAAAGTAAATTTCCAAAAAAAATAAATGCAAATAAGGATATTAAATATGGATTTGCTTTATCAAATTTAGATTCATGTGTATCACTAAAGAAATTATCTCCGCCAATGACAATGCTTTCAACTAATATAACTGTGGCGCTTGGTGCTTGATTGATTTTTTGCCTTTTAATTGCAATGAAGATTAGAATTGATAAAACCAAAACCAAAAACATTAAAACAATTAAAGAAAAAATTTGGTTGGCATTCAATTCATTTGCACCAAATCAATGAAGATTTATTAGCTTATCCATCTATTCTCCTTTCTTTTTCTTTTTATTTTTGATTAAAGCAAGAAAGCCCCAAATTATTACATGTACCGATAAAAGCAAATGAGGAGCTGTCATTGCTATTGTATTAAATGGAAAAAAAGCAATATTTGAACTGTTATCAAATTTAGTATGATAAAAATAATTTATTCAAATAAATAAAACAAATAAACCAATATTTAAAAGCAAACCTAAAAGAAAAATAAGAAACGCAGTAAAAAAATAAATATGTGAATCTTTTTTTTCTTTTTTTGTTTTATTTTTTTTATTATTTGCAACATTACTTAGTAATTTCATAACTAATTTAAGGCTTAATAAAAAAAATAGAAAGCTTATATTTCCTATAATATAGCCAGTTAGCATTGAATAATTACTAAATGCCACTGCGCCAAATACCAATAATAGACTGATATTTAGTGCTATATAGGTTATTCAAAATCTTTTTCCATCTAATGTAATCATGCTCAAGTGGTTATATTAATTAAATTCTTAATTAAGATAACCTGTAAATATTTTAATACTTAAATTTTCTTAAAACTAAATATTTAAACATTTAAGAAAAATAAAAAAGAAATAATTTAGCACTTAATTAATTAGAGTGCTAAAATTGTGTTATAATCTTTTTTAGATTAATTAGTTTTATTTATGGAAGGAGACTAAATTATGCATGCATCATGAACACCAGCAGAAGATAAAGAAATTAAAGATCCTTTGAACCAATTTGGAAGAAATTTAACGCAACTTGCCTTAGAAAGAAAATTAGAATTAGTCATTAATCGTGACGAAGAAATAAGATCTCTAGTAAGAATTTTGTCGCGGAAAACGAAAAATAATCCAGTTTTAGTAGGAGAGCCAGGAGTTGGGAAAACTGCGATTGTTGAAGGTTTAGCCCAAAAAATTATTGAAAACCAAGTTCCTGAAAATCTTAAAAATAAAAAAGTTTACGAACTTAATATTTCTTCAATTATTGCTGGCACTTCCTATCGGGGACAATTTGAAGAGCGAATGCAAAGTATTCTTAAAAAAATTGAAGAAGCAAATGACGATATTATTTTGTTTATTGATGAAATTCATATGATTGTAGGAGCTGGACAAAGTGGCGAAAGTAGTTTGGATATAGCTAACATGCTAAAACCCATGATGGCAAGAGGACAGCTACATTTAATTGGTGCAACTACTTTAGATGAATATCGGAAACATATTGAAAAAGATTCTGCCTTAGAAAGAAGAATGCAAAAAATTTATATAGCTGAACCTTCAGTGCAAGACACTATTACTATTCTAAGAGGAATAAAAGAACGCTATGAAACATTTCATGAAGTAAAAATTAAAGATGAAGCCTTAGTTGCTGCTGCAAATTTATCTGCAAGATATATTTCGGATCGTTTCTTGCCAGATAAGGCTATTGATTTGATTGATGAAGCTGCTTCTAATATTAAAACAGAAATGAAATATATACCTGAACCAATTGAAAAGCTTAATTATGAAATTGCTAAGCTTGAAATTGAAAAAGCTGCAATTGAAAATTCAGTTGACAAGAATTTATCTAATAACAAAGACCGCATTATAAGTATCAAAGAGAATTTAAATCATCTAAAAGAAGAGCATTCCAAATTAATAAATCAATGAAATCATGAAAAAGAGTTGATAGCAAAATTATCAAGCTATAAAGATAATATTGATGATTTAAGAAGACAACTACCAATTTTGCAATCAGAAGGTAAATATTTAGAAGCATCTAAAATTATGTATGTTTTAATTCCCCAACTCCAAGAAGCAAAAAAAGAAATTGAAAATAAATTAAGTAGTTTAGAAAATCGTTTAATCAAAGAAACAATTGATGAAGAAGAAGTGGCAAATATTGTAAGCAAATGAACCAAAATTCCAATAACAAAATTACTTGAAAGCCAAAAAACAAAACTTCTAAATTTAGCTTCCAATTTAGCAAAACGAATAAAAGGACAACCTGAAGCTATCAAATTAGTTTCGGAAGCAATTAAAAGAAACAAAGTAAATATCAATGACCCAAACCGTCCAATTGGCAGCTTTTTATTCTTAGGGCCAACAGGAGTAGGAAAAACTGAATTAGCTAAAGCTTTAGCTGCCAATTTATTTGATGATGAAAGCCATATTATTAGATTGGATATGTCTGAGTATATGGAAAAACACTCCGTTTCAAAATTAATAGGTTCGCCTCCAGGATATATTGGCTATGATGATAATGGCGGACAGCTAAGTGAAAAAGTAAGACAAAATCCTTATTCAATTATTTTATTTGATGAAATTGAAAAAGCACACATTGATGTTTTAAATATATTGCTACAAATTCTTGATGATGGAATGCTATCGGACAATAAGGGAAGAAAAATTAATTTTAAAAATACAATTATCATTATGACTTCTAATGTTGC
This sequence comes from Metamycoplasma auris 15026, assembly GCF_000367765.1. Lineage (GTDB taxonomy): Bacteria > Bacillota_I > Bacilli_A > Mycoplasmatales > Metamycoplasmataceae > Metamycoplasma > Metamycoplasma auris_A. Next base: position 55,992 of record NZ_AORI01000011.1, on the reverse strand, counting down.
ATCCGAAGAAATTATCAATAGAATGCCAACCAAGGAAGAAATTAATGCAATTCTTCTAAAAAAATTCAAACCTGAATTTATCAATCGGATTGATGAAATTATTCCTTTTGATTATTTAGGCTTAAATAACATAAAAGAAATAGTAACCCTTGAACTTGATAAATTAAATAAAAGAATTAAAGACAATACCAAGATTAATTTAGTTTTTGATGATAATGTAGCATATTTCATAGCAACAAAAGCATACAATCCTGCTTTTGGAGCTAGAAATATAAAAAGATATATTCAAAATAACATTGAAAATAAGATTGCTGATTTAATATTAAGCAATAAAGTAAAAGATGATAGCTCAATTATAGTTTCCTTGGAAAATAATGATTTAAGTGTGGAATTACAACAAGAAAACTAAGAGATTTTAACTAAAAAATGCAACAAAAAAAGACAAGTTTTAGCCTTGTCTTTTTTATTTGGTACATCCTGTGGGGATCGAACCCACGACCCAGGGATTAAGAGTCCCTTGCTCTACCGGCTGAGCTAAGGATGCATGAAAGAAATTTGACAAAATAATTATAAAGCATTTTTAGACATTAAAGACTAAAAAAAATTATTTATATGTTAACATTTAAATAAATTTATTTAGGCTATTTTTATATTAATTTTTATCTATACAAATTAAGCATAAAAATACCAATAAATTTTTCTTTAATTTATTAAATAAATAGCTTACATATATGGGAGGTTTTTAGATGTTAGATGTGTGCGGAATTAGTAAGATTTTTCCAGATAAAAAGCTTTTTTCAAATATAAATATTAAATTTTTACCAGGCAATGTTTATGGTATTATTGGGGCTAATGGTGTTGGAAAATCAACTTTTTTAAAGATTTTAAGTGGTGAAGTTGAAGCTTCTGAAGGACAAATTATCAAAAGTAAGAATGCAAGAATGAGTGTTCTATCCCAAAACCAAGATGAATTTAATGCTTATAGTGTTACTGATGTTGTTATCATGGGAAACAAGGAATTATATGATATCAATATCGAAAAAAATAAGATTTATGAAGATCCAAACGCTACAATGGAAGATTATGAAAAAGCTAGTCATCTTGAAGAAAAATTTGGTGAAATGGGCGGCTGAAATGCTGAAAATGATGCTCAAACGCTGCTTTCAAATCTAGGCATTGAACCAAGTAAATGGTATATGCAAATGTCAGAATTAAAAGCTGCTGAAAAAGTTAAAGTTCTACTAGCAAAAGCGCTATTTGGTAATCCTGATATTTTAATTATGGATGAACCTACTAACAGACTTGATTTAAAAACAATCAAATGACTTGAAAATTTCTTAATGGACTATCCAAATATTGTTATTGTAGTTAGTCACGATAGTGATTTTTTGGATGCAATTTGTACTCATATTATTGATATCGATTATTCAGAAGCAAAATTATTTATTGGAAATTATTCATTTTGAAAACAATCAAGTCAACTTCTAATTGAAATGCAACAAAAAACGAATTTAAGAAAAGAAGAACAAGCCCAAAAACTAAAAGAATTTATTGCACGATTTTCAGCAAATGCTTCAAAATCCAAACAAGCAACAAGTCGTAAAAAACTTCTTGAAAAGATTGTTATTGATGAAATTAAGCCTTCATCAAGAAAGTACCCTTATATCAAATTTGATTTAAATCGTATTCCTGGAAAACAAATTCTAAATGTAAGAGACCTAACTTACGTTAATGAAAATAATGATACTTTATTTGAAAATGTTTCCTTTAGTTTGAAACCTGGCGATAAGATGGTCATCATTGGTAATGATGACATTGCTAAAACTAGATTCCTTGAAATTCTAATCGGAAAAAGAAAGCCAACTTCAGGAAGTGTTGAATGAGGTATTACAATTACTCCAAATTATTTTCCATCCAATAATCAAGAATATTTCAATGAGTCTCAATCAATCATTGATTGAATTAGTAAATGACCTCTAAATAATAGCACTCAAGAAACTAAAGATAATAGTGATGCAAGAATGCGAGCTTTTTTAGGGCGAATGTTATTTTCAAATGATAGCGTATTTAAAAATGTCCAAGTAACAAGTGGGGGCGAAAAAGTTAGATTAATGATGTCAAAATTGATGTTAGAAGAAAGTAACTTTTTAATTTTTGACCAACCTCTTGACCATCTAGATTCTGAATCCATTGATAGTTTAATTGATGCACTAAAATCATATAAGGGAAGCTGTATCTTTACAACTTATAACCGCGCGATGATTAAAGAATGTGCAAACGTAATTCTTGAAATCAAAGAAAAAGAAAGCTTTTTATTCTATGGTAGCCTCGAAGAATATGAAGAAGCAATGGGATATTAATTACTAAAAAATAATTAAGTTTTATTCAGCAAAAATAGACCAAAATTATGTTTTTTTGTGTCTATTTTTTTATTTTTTAATATCTTAAAAACAAGTTTTTATAAAGTAATAAAATAAAAATGAAAAGAAGGAATTATAGTCATTAAAATTAGTTATTTAGATTAATTTAAGGGTTAAACTATTTAATCTTATTTGATTAAAAAATAATGAAATAAGATAAAAAAAGAAGGCTAGATTATGCAATTATTAAGATTAATTAATTCATTATCAGCATCATTTTTGCCACTTAGTGCAAATAGTGTAGCTGTTGAAAAGGTAGAAAATTTATCTGATGAAGAGGCAAAGGTTTTAGATTTAGTTAAGGATTTTATATCTGAAGAAAAAGATTTAGTTAAAAATATCGGTGACAAATTTGATGAAAAACTTTCAGCAAAAAAGAATATTCAAAATTTAATTGGGAATAAGGATAAAGAAATTTTTAAAAAATTTGTTGATAGTATGCAAAAGAAAGGAATGATAAGTCAAGACCAACATAAAAATTTATATAATAGCAATGAAGCACAAACAAAATTTAATAAAGAATTACATTCACTATTAGTTAAATCATTAAAGGAAATAAAAACACTAAAAACTAATGCTAATAAGGAAGCAAAAAGTTATTATAAGAGAATAGTAACTGATATTAAAAATAAATTTGCAGTAAATGATGATGGCGTTGAATCATCAAAGAATGTGGAAAATAAAATTTTAGATTTTAAAAATTTATTAGACAAAATAAAAAGTTCTGTACTAGATAAGATGAAATTAGCAGATAGATTACTTACTGCTTCGATAAAGATTACAAGTATATCAATTGTTACTGGTGCTACTGCAGCAGCTTTATATGCAACAGCTGCGGTAACTTTTGGAGCAACAGCTGTTCCTGCAAGTTTATTAAGTATTGCAACCACCACCTTAGGTTTAGTTGCTTCTACATTAAAAGTGGCACATTATCATGTAGTTAATTCAATTCAGTCATTTGAGGAAATTAATAATATTTTATCAGAATATAAATCAACGACAGTGGGCAAAATGGCTAAAAATTAATTTCTTTATGCTTTTCAATTACGAAATTAAAATATGATATTGTTGATTTTAACCGCGCTTTAAATCCTAGAATTATATCTAAAATTTCTAGTTATATTCAACCTATAATCTCAACTTTTGAAGTTATAAAAGACATAAAGGAATTAAATAAATTTCGAGAAAGAAATATTGAAATTCAAAATAAAGCTATTGAATTGCTGACATAATATCACATCTTAAAAACGTAAAATGAGTTGTGGTAAATGAAACTATTCTTGATAAACCTTATGATGAAGGAGGTGTAGGTGGAGTTAATACACATTTCAAAAATCAAGAAACAGGTGAAATAAAAACATTAGAAGAATTATTGAAGTTAAGTGACTTTGAATTAAGTGCAAATGGACTTGTAAGAGTTAGAGATTCAAAGAAAGGTGAATATCTTAGAACATTTCCTAACAAAATAAAATGGGATAACTTAGGATAATTAGTATATGTCAGATACATCTTTTATTATAGTTTTAAGTGTGTTTTTACCCATACTTATAGTTGGTATTATTTTGATTCATTTTATTACTTACATTCATACTAAGAAAACAAGTAATATCTATAACCTTAAAATTAAATCTAAGAAAACAATGTTATCACAATCAATAAGATTACCAAAAGAGACATTTAATAATTTTTATATATTTTTTAGAAAAGAAAAAATTTACCTTAGTCTTCTAATTGCTCTTATTTTATTTCTATTCCTATTGAATATAATTATGATTTTAGAGCCTTATTTTATCTTTTGAAAAAATGATAAGAAAGCAATAAAATGAAGTTTTTATTGAATTTCAATACCTATATTTATTTTTGGAATTGCTTATCCACTATTTTGGTCTATAAGAGAACTTGTTAAGATAAATAAAACTAAAAAAATAATTGATGAATGAGTAATACAAAATGAGAAACTTCCTCAATGAAATAAACAAATAGAAAAGCCCTTAGATTATGATAAGTTTAAAAACATAATATTGTATGAAGATTTCGTCATTAAAATTCCTGTTTTTAAGGATTCTAAAGCACATTTTTATACAAATAAGATTTTAAATTCAAGAAAACATTTTATAAAAGATAACAAAATAGATATTCCAAAATTACTATATTTCTTGTTATTCGATTATGATTCAGGAATACAAATCAATAATGCTACTTATTCAAAAGAATACTTCTTATTCTTTATAGATGAATGTTTAAATAATAATTCAATTAACAATTAGATTTTTATTTGAACTTAAAAAATAAACTTTTTTTTGCATACTAAGTTTTCTAAATTTAATAAATCTGCTCAAAAACAAAATTAAGTAATAAAATAAACAAATAAAAGACTAGGATCTTATTTCGAAATGTTAAATATATTATCAGTTTTATTTGCAAGTATCGTCCTTCCTAATTTTGGATTTCTTCTTATTTTATTTTCTTGTGCTAATTTATGACTTAAAAAAGATGATTGAGAATATATTAATATTAAGATCAGATCTAAAGAGTCAATACTATCAAATTCAATAAAATTACCAAAAGATATTTTTAACAATTTTTCTATTTTTTTAAGGAGAGAAAGAAACTATTGTGCATTTTTAATTACTTATATTATATTTATCTTACTAGTAGATTTAGGTCTAGGAATATCTTATTTTTTTATAGATTTAAAAACGAGTAGTATTACTGATTACCTTGTCTTATTTGCATTAATTGGTTTTCCAATTCTTGCAATTATAGCAATAATAGAAACTACATTTGATCTTCTTAATATAAATAAAACTAAAAAAATAATTGATGATTGAATAATACAAAATGACAAACTTCCTCAATGAAATAAGCAAATAGAAAAACCCTTAAATTATGAGCAATTTCAAAACATAATATTGTATGAAGACTTCGAACTAAAAATTCCAATCTTTAAGAAATCAATGAAACATTTTTATACAAAAAAGATTAAAAGTACAAATAAATATTTTATAAAAGATAACAAAATAGATATTCCAAAATTACTGTATTTCTTGTTATTTGATTATGATTCAGGAATACAAATCAATAATGTTACTTACTCAAAAGAATATTTTTTATATTTTATAGGAGAGTTTTTGGACAATGATTTCAGCATACAATAAACTTTTTAACCCACTGGCAACGACATTTTCTTTTTTAAATCTCTTTTTATTAATTGCTTTTTATATTTTTCTTCTTATGTATCATTATCAAATAAAAAGAATATGAATAAAAGAAAAATCTTCAAATTTCTTTTTATCTAAAAATATTAAAATAGACGACACATTCTTTGATACATTTAATAATAAATTTAAAAAATTAATCCCCCTTTTTATTGTTTTTATAGTGATTTCAATACCTTTATTTTTCATATCACTTTCATTTGTAACAAGATTTCATATTGATATTTTAAAAGCTAAGGTTACCTATTTTATTTATCTATGATGAGCTGCTTTAGGTTTTTCAATTGCAGTATTCTCTATTAGTTTATTTTTTATAAAAAAGATGAATAAAGTAAAAAAAGAATTTAATCAATGAAAAATCAATAATAGTAAATTAGATGGTCTTTTGTTTGAAAATATTCAAGCAAAAGAAAACATTGACCTACTAAATAAGTTTAAATTTTCAGACAACTTAGATTTATATATAATTGTAAGAAAAAGAGATTATTATTTAACTCAAAAATATAAGATTAAAAATGATAATTGAAAAGAACGCTTTTATAAATACGATGATAAGAAATTAAGTGAAGAATTTTATTATTTTTTAATCTTTAATTATGATGATGTTGCTATTGATATGGAATCATATACACTTGAAGAATGCTCATATGTTTACCAAAATCGCAACTATATATTTGATAGATAACTCTTTTTATATAAATAATACAAACAAAACTTCTTCAAACTATTTAACAAGAAACTATGAGTTTTCTTGTTTTTTTTATTCTTTCTTTAATCTAGGAATAACTACTGCTAAAAAGCAATACAATGCTTTTAAAACTTTTTAGGAATTAAATCACTAAGAAAAATACATATATTAATCCATTAACGATAATAATCAAACTTAAAATAATCAATCAATACTTATATATCTATAAGGCTTGTAATCCTTTATAATTTCTTATGTAAGTAAAAAAGAGCAAAAGAGATTTATAAATTATGAAAATGAAAGCTTTAGTTTATCACGGAGAACATAATATTTCTCTTGAAATGGTTGATAAACCCGTTATTTTAAAACCTACAGATGCAATCATCAAAGTTACAAGAACAACAATATGTGGAACTGATTTAGGTATTTATAAAGGAAAAAATCCAGAAGTAGCAAGCGGTAGAATTTTAGGTCATGAAGGCATTGGGATTCTTGAAGAAGTAGGAAGTAGTGTATCCAATGTCAAAGTTGGCGATAAAGTCTTAATTGGCTGCATTACTCCTTGTGGCAAATGTGATAATTGCAGAAGACAGTTATACTCACATTGTCGTGAACAAGAAGGTGGATGAAAACTTGGATATATGATTAATGGAACACAAGCTGAATATGTAAGAGTTCCATTTGCAGATAATAGTTTATACAAATATCCTCAATCAATAAATGATGAAGTAGCAGTTATGTTATCAGATGCATTGCCTACTGGACATGAAATTGGTGTGCAATATGGCAATGTAGGGCCTGGAAAAAGTGTGGCTATCATTGGCGCTGGCCCTGTTGGTATGGGAGCTTTATTAACAGCACAATTATATTCTCCTGCGCAACTAATTGTTATTGACTTAGATAAAAACCGTTTGGAAATGGCTAAGAAACTAGGCGCAACACATACATTAACTCCAGATGAAAAATTATTTGATAATCTAAAAGAAATTGTTGGCAGCGACGGTGTTGATGTAGCAATTGAAGCAGTAGGAATTCCACAAACTTGGGATATATGCCAAAAAATTGTGAAACCTGGTGGCCATGTTTCAATTGTTGGAGTACACGGTAAACCAGTTGATTTCAATGTACAAAATCTTTGAATTAAAAATATCACAATTACAACTGGATTAGTAAATACAAATACACTTCCAATGCTAATTAATGCAGTATCTACAGGTAAATTGCCAGTATCCCAATTGATTACTCATAAATTCAATCTATCAGATATGATGAAAGCTTATGAAACATTCATCAATGCAGCTGACAACAAAGCAATGAAAATCTTCATTGATGCAACTAAATAAGCAATTTTAAAAATTTTGAGTTAGATTAATAAGATTAAAATTCTAAGAAAGCATGTCTAAAATAATAAAACCACAGTATTATACTGTGGCTAATTTTTTTGACTACTAGAAGTTTTCTATTTCTTTTATATCTTCAAGTCCTCATTCTTCTAAAAAGTCATTAATTGAATAGTTTTGATACCAATTCATTATTTCATTGATTGAAATTTTTTCTAGTCAATTTATTAATTGTTCACCATCAATATTAATAAATTGTAATTCAGTATTCTTATCAATCTTTCTGAATTTTTCTATTTCTTTTTGGTCTATTGTTTTCTTAATTTCCTTTAGTTCATTGGATGAATATAAATAAGTGATATTCTTTTCATTTGGTGTTCATTTGTAGCTTGTGTTTATTTCAATATTAGGTTCTCCATAAGTATATAAGACATTATGTTTAGCATACTCTGCTACAACAGTGTCTTTTATTGATAAATAATCAAAATCAAAATGACTAATTCTTCGTAAATTGCTTGCAAAGCCAAAAACTTTTGTCAACTCATCTAAATTTGTTGTTGATAGAATCTTATCGCATATTTTTGAATTACATGCTCCATCCAAGTTAAATTCAATTTCATGAATCATAAAAACAATTCCTGATATAAGGCTATAGTAAAGATTCTTATCTTCAAATTTTTCAAAACTTTTTGTGTTAGATTCAAAAGTTTTTTGTATCTCCTTTTCATCTATATTATTAGATGAATAAGTGTTTATTAAATAAAATCAATCTTTTACGTTTTCAAAATATTTTTCCATAATTTAAGTTCCCTTCAGTCATTGTTTTCATGTATAAATTAGATTAAATTAGCAAAGCTGTATTTTAAATTCAAATCAATGAAAATTGCCTTTATTTACCTAAATTTTATAACTTTTTTAAAGTATCCTGAAGTCTTGTTGTTTAATATAAAAAAACTATTTTTTAACTGAGAAGTATTTGAAGCATTAACTCATATAAAAAAAGTTCAAGCTTCTTTTGTGCTTGGACTTTTTATGTTATTTAAACCTATTTAGTAAGTTTATCTTTAGATATTTTTCAAGCTTCTGCAATTTTTTCCAAATAAGTTAATTTTTTAGCATCTTTAAAAAATTGTTTTGAATTTTTAAGATTTGACATATCTCACTTGCTTAAGTCTTGGTCAAAGTTAACAGCATTAAGAAAAGCTTGTTCACCCATTACTATATTTTTAGTAATTCATTGGTCTAGGTTTTCGATACTGCTTGATTTTAAATTATAAAATGATAAATAGAATGATTTTATTTTGCTTGGTAGATAAGTTGGAACTTTTATTGTGTAGTTAGGAAGCGGTGTAAGAGTTATATATTTATTATTGCCTTGTTGTTCATTATAAAAATATCCTAATTGAGTTATAACAATTTTTTCATTACTTTTTTTGTTTTGTGCACTTCAAGTATTACCATCATTAGTTAAGATATTTTTATCATTTCCAAAAATGTAATATTTTGTAATAACTCTATCTTTTAATACCTTCCCCAGAGTAACATCAAATTTTTTAGATCTTAATTGTAGTTTTATCTTATTATTTTTTCCACCCTCAGTGTCAACTTCAAGATTTTTTGTTTTATCCATATCATCTTCAAGTTTCAGGTCTTTAATACCCTTTTCATTGGCATATAGGTTTATTTGGTCTAAAAATTCACTTTGGTTATGGAATGAACCAAAAGCATCCTTATGCTCCTCAATTATTCCTTTAACTACTTCAATATCTTTTAAATCTCTAGCTTTTTCTTCTTCAAGTTTTCTTTTTTCTTCTGCGCTATCAACTTCAACTTTGTATGTACCACCATTTGGTGTAGTAGCATTTGAATCATCACCTTGAATATTATGAGAACCTGAATCACCATTATTCATAGTTTCATTTGAATTTTCAGTATTTGAAGAAGAATTAGAAGAGCTGTTATTTGTATCTTCTTGTTTTTTTGTTTTTTTACATGAAGCTGCAACTAAAGGAAGGGCTGATATTGAGACAATTGAACCTAAAGAAATAAGAATTTTATTTAGCTTTTTCATAAGTGTTTATATTCCTTAATAATAATTTGATTTTGCTTTGAAAACGGAGATGGAAATATAATACACTTTTTTTTTGCAAATCCCAAGAAATTGCGCAAAATAAATCAAAAAATTGCCAAAAAGTGGCCATTTACAGCTAAAAATTAGTAATTATTCCTTAATTTTTTCAACTTTTTTAGCTAGTGATTCAATTTTAAAATCATTAATTTTGTTTTCAACTGTTTTTAGGTGACTTTCAACAATTACTCTTGTACTTTCTAGAATTTTAGAAGCTTCAGTTTGGATTTTTTCAGCTGAATTTCTTATGTTTTTAACATGATTGTCAATATTTTTTAGGGCATTGTTTAGCAAATTATTTTTAAATTCTTCAAACTCATTTAAAATTTGAGTTTTTTCTTTTAGACTTAGTTCTTGATTTATTTTATTTAATTTTAGATCTTTATATTTTAGGGCAATAGTTTCTAAAACACCAAGCATTATTGTAAAGTATGGAGGTCTAATTACAAACATATTCTTATATTCTTGAACTCTATAAATTAACCAATCTGTATTTTGATATTCCAATTCACTTACTAATAGCGCATAATCTAAATTCTTTTTTTCTCTATCATCATTTAGTTTTTTATAATGATCGTTGTTTTTCTTTTTGTTTTCTGAATTTAGAAGTTCACTTTTCATTTCACACATAGCACTTAGAAGCAAATTTTCTTTTTCTTCTTCAGCATAGACTTTAAAAATAAAGTCCCCTTTTGTTGCTTTTAGGTCATTATCATTTCTAATTGCAATGTTATCTTTTTCAAATGTTGAAGTTTTAAAAGCATAAGTTGAAACATTATTAAATTCATTTAAACAATAATTTTCTAACTCTTCACCAATGATTTTTATATTCTTTGATAGTTTTTCTCTTTTTAGTTGTTCATTTTCATGGGTTAAGGATTTAATTTGGGAATCTTTTTCTTGACTATTAGTTATTAATTCATTTTTATGTTTAAGGTTTATTGTTTCAAGCTTATTAATTGCATCTTTCAATTGGTCTTTTAAATCAGTTTTTTCTTCACTAAAAGATAAGGTTAATTTGGCAATTTCAGTTTCATGTTTTTGCTGTAGATCATCTTCTTGTTTTTTTAGTTCTTCATTAAAACTTAGAATTTGGTCTTTTAAATTCTTTATATAATTTTCATTTTTTAGATTAATTTCAATTTCTTTTGCTTTAAGTTTTTCTTCAATTGTCTTATTAATTTCATTAATTTGGACTTTTAAGTTTTCAATTTCAATGTCTTTTTCTTTTTTTTCTTGTTCGAATTTCAAGGACTGATCCTTTAATTTAGATTCAAGATCTGAGTTGAACTTCGCTTCTAATATTTGATTGTTTTCCTTAATTTTTTTAGCATAAACTTCATCTTTAGTTTTATTTATTTGATCTAATATAATTGTTAAATCAACTGATTGTGCATTTGATAAATCAATGATGTCACCTTTCTTTGCATCTTCAGCTAATTCAATTGTGTGATGATTTAAAATAATGAATTTTATTTTTTCCATATAATCTTTTTTTATCCTAACCTAAATATAAATATTCAAAAATCAATGCTTCTAATATCTTTTATTTATTACTAATTTTAATACAGATTTTAGAATGTAACAGCTTTTAAATAAGGCTAAAAATAAATAACAAAAACTCCAAGATTCCTTTATCTTAGAGTTTTTAAAAAGTTTAATTAACTATTCAAAATATACAAGTGTTTGTTTGCCATTTTCTTCTTTTTTAAATTGTCAATTAGATGCTAAATATGAAATAACTGTTTCATATGTTGTATCTAGTTGATGATAGAACTTAGCTCCGAAATATTCATCAAATCATTGAGGTGTATCTAAGTCACTGTGTCAAATATTTCCAGTAACTGCAAAATCAGCTTTTTTATATTTGCTTTCATCAAATTTGTAAGTTTTTAGTGTTCCATCGCCAATGATTGTTTCAACTAATGGAGTTGGTTCATACATTTCATTGCCATCTTTATCTTTTTTGCCTGTTTTTCTTAGTCAAGCATTTGGATTAGTTGTCATTGAATATCCATCATATTCACCAGTACTTGGTGCATAAATTGAATAATTGGTTGCTTCAATGTTAGCAATTGGCATTTTAGCTTTTAAATAATAAGGAGCATGGTCTGAAAAATCACCAGTTTCTCCAGGTTTAAAGCCACCTGCTTCATACATTGGATGAATATTTAACTCTTGAGTTATATCATTTAGTTTTAAACTTCTTTGTCTTGAAATTGTATGAATTTGGTCACGTAAATGTTGTGAAACATTTGCATCTTTAACTTTTTGTGTAGCTCTTGAATCAGGGCTGTGTACATGTAAAACATCCCCTCCAGCTACTGTGTCCATGTTAATCATTCCTAAAGCATTTTTTTGTAGCTCAGTTTTCTTACCATCTCTTTCAGATAAAAATTGGTGTACAAATGCTTCAGAACCAAAGAAACCAAGTTCTTCAGCGTCAGCAAAGACAATGTGCAATCTCACACCTAATTTTTCTCGATTTTTTGGATCGGAAAAATGTTTTAGAATTCTTAAGTTAACTGAGACTGAAGTAGCATTATCAGATGCTCCTCATGAAACTGCTTTTGGTCCAACATTATTCATAGAATCATAATGCGAAACAATGAAAAAGTCTTTTATATTTTCTTTATTTTGCCCAGTAGGATTAATTGTTACAATAACATTGTTTCCTACGTTGTTAAATTCAGGCGCAACTCTATTATCTCATGGTGTTCTTGTAAATAAAAAACCATGAGTAACAAATCCATCTTCTTTTAGTTTAGCTTCAATATCTTTTACAACTTTATTTTCGTTTTTAAATACTGTTACAGGAATGTGTTTTTTTGTATCACTGCTATCTGTTACAAACTCAGTACCATTTTTAGCAGTAGCTTCTCCCATTTTGATTTTTTTACCATCTACTTCTTTTTCAACTTCTTTTACTTCATTTTGTGTTGGATATTCAATTTCATTTGGATTATTATTTTTATATCCCATTTGTTTAATTTTGCTAATTAAAAGCTGGTATGCTCTGTAATTTCCGAAGTTGAAACTGCTATCTTTTGCTAGATCAATTATTGGATTTTTTTCATCATATGGGTGTAATATCTTATTTTCAAAAAGTTTGCTTGTTAGCTTTTGGGTGCTATTTAATTTAAAGCCTTTTTTAATTCCTGAGTCACTTATATCTAAAATACTTTTATCAAAGTTAAAAACATTACCTGCAATCCGACCTCTTGTGGAGTATATAAAGTCTTGAAATATTTTATATGCTTCCATATTTTTTATTTTTTCATCAATTTTTTCTACTTTGAAGTCGTTTTTATCTTTATTTGAGCTATTATTATTTGAATCCTTGTTGCTATTATCACATTTTGCTGCAATTAGTGGCATTATACTTATAGAAGCTAATGATGTTATGCTTAAAAGAATCTTATTTGCCTTTTTCATACGTTTTTTTATTTTCCTTAGTTTATAAATTTGGTTTAGTTTCAAAATGTTGCATTATTTCTTTAATGTTTTTTATTTTTTATTCCAAACTCGTAACAATTTCTTAGATAAATCAATTAAATTGATAATTTCAAATTTAATTACAATATTTAGTATCGTTACATTTACCATAATACTCTCTTTTATTGCTTTTTTAGCATTATTGGAACTATTGGACACTATTATCCAATGAATTGGATAGAAAGATAGGAATTTGTCATAAAAAAGACTAATTTATTGATTCTTTAATTAAAGACTTTTTCTTAAGCTTTTTTAAAATAAAAAAGTTAGAAAAATAGCATAAGCGCCCTTCTTTAGTTGCTTATGCTATTTTTAATGTAATTTAATCAAATATAAGACTTATTAGATTAGATTTTAATTGCTTCAATCTATTTCAATATAATCATATTTTTTTTCTTTTGATTTTCTTTCTAAAACTCGAAAGTAAACTTTATCATCTAAAACATATTTGGAATTATTTCTTAGAGTATGCCCAATTTTTTCTTCAAGTCAAGCCGAAAGTGTTTGATTTTTTTCTTTTTCACTTAATTCATATTCTAAATAGTCATCTAAATCAAGTTGTTTTCAAAGGTTTTTCATGCGCACAATCCCTTTAGCTTCACAACTTTCTAAACTAATTTCATAAATTAATTCATCAGTGTCATACTCATCATAAATTTCCCCGACAACTTCTTCAAGAATATCTTCAATTGTAATTATGCCGATTGGTTTATCACTGTTATTACTTTCTGTAACAAAGGCCATTTGAGCTCTTGATTTCCGCATTTTTTCTAATGCAACTGAAAGAATGGAGTTAGTTGAAATTTTGGGAACTGTTTTAATGTAGTTCATAATATTTCCTCTTGTTAAAGAAAAAATATCTTTTAAAAGCAAAATCCCAATTAATTCGCCATCTTTTTCGACAGGAATTCTTGAATAATTTGTTTCTTTAAACATCTTAAGAGCTTCTTGCATTGAGGATTTGTAGTTAATATAATCAACATTTTTTAGTTTAATATAATGTTGGGCTACCTTAATGGAATCAAGGTTTAAAACATTTTGTGCCATTGCTGATTCATTAATTTCAAGCACACCTTCGTCTTGGGCTATATTCAAAAGATTTTTTACTTCTTCTTCTGTATTAGTGATATAGATTTTTTTGCCAATTTTTGAAATTGGATAAGTAAAAGGAATAAAAACTCAATAAAGCATCTCAATAAATCAATAAAATGATTTGACTGTTTGTTCAGGTTTTGATTTAGCTATCAATTTCGGAACAATCTCAGCAAATAAAACAATGATTGGCGTCATTACCACTGTTGAAATAATTGAGGCAAGACCTGCTTTACTAGCGCCAAAAGCTTGGGTTAGGATATAAACAAGCAGCGCTGAAGAAGCTATGTTAACTAAGTTATTAGCAATTAGAATTGTGCCAACAGTTCGATTGAAAAAACGGTGTTGTTTTTCAATGATTTTTGCACATTTGACTTTCTTTTCAAGCATTGTTTCAATTTTAGCTTTAGAAAGGGAAGTGTATGCTGTTTCACAGGCTGAAAAAATAGCCGAACAAACAAGTAAAAGAAGCATTAAAATACTTAAAAGTGTGTACTGCCACCAGGCGAGGTCGCTCATTAAATTATCTCCATAAAAAAATTAAAATTTTGATATATAAATATTAGCAAAAAAAATTCATGTTTAATTAAATAACTTCTTTATAATGTATATTATGTTTAAATTCGAAGATGTGAAACTAGTTGAATTACCAGAAAAAATTTTAAGAGAAAAATCAAAAGATATTGAAATCCCTTTAAGTGATGAAAATATTCAATTGATTGAAAAAATGATTTTTCATGTCAGCGATAGTCAAAAAAAAGACACAAAATTTCGTCCAGCTGTTGGAGTTGCTGCCATTCAATATGGAATTCCTAAAAATATTTTTTATATCCTTATTACTGATGAAAAAAATAATGTTATATTCAATGATGCTTTAATTAATCCAAAATTAATTGGACATTCTAACTACAAACTTGCTTTATCTGAAGGAGAAGGTTGTTTAAGTGTTAATGAAAACTGACAACACCAAGAAGGATATGTGCCAAGGTATTCTCGTGTAATAATGGAAGCATATTCATATTTTGAAAAAAAATATAAACGTTACGAAGTAAGTGGTTATCCAGCAATTGTTTTTCAACATGAATATGACCATTTGCAAGGGAAATTATTTATTGATAGAATTAATAAAAAAGATCCTTGAAAAAAAGATGATGATTTAAATCTTCTATAATAATTTCTTTTTTTAAATTACAAAAATAAAAATCAAGGAATTAGTTTTTTTCCTTGATTTTTTATTTAGGGTTTTTTAGAAAACTAAGTGGAATATCAAATTCAATTTCTTTGTTTTCATTGTTTTCTTTTGCTTCAATATAAAGGCCATATTGAATCTTTTTTTTGTTTATTTTTTTAGTTTCAGTTGCTAGTGTAATTACTTTTGCTTTGATTTTTAGACGTGTTTCTTCTTTTCAATTTTGGTTATTGAAATTTTTTAGCTCAATACTAGAAAAAACTAAAGGAGAAAAGAAATTCGAAGTTTCAATTGATGCATTGGAATAAAGACGCATTAATCCAAGCTCGTCACTGCTTTTACTAAATGGTTCACTAAAAAATCATGAAAGATCTAGTTTTTGATAAAACTCTTTTTGCTTAAGATTAGTATTGAAATTGGTTATATATTTTTCTAATGCATTTTTATAAACTGCAACTTTTTCTTTTGGATAATTTCCTTTGAGATCAATTGGAGTATAAAAACTGTATGCCATTTTCTTTTTTATTTCATTGATGATATTATTTTCATTCTTTTTTGTATTTGCTTTTTTTGTGTCATCAAGTTTTTCTAAATTATATTGTTCTGTATTTAATTCAGTTTTTATCGGAAAATTTCGAATAACAAAAGAAATTTCATTGCTGCCTTTTTCTTTAAAGACTAAATCAACATACAAAATATTTTTTGAGACTGTGTCAATAATGAAATTCTCAAATTCAACGTTTCATTGCTTATTTGGATCTTTTTGGCTTAAAGCTGCATAACTATCATTATTTTTGTCTCCAAAAATAAGATCTATATTGCTAGCATTTTTGTTACTTACAAGAATTTCAAGAAGACTTTCTGGAGTTTTGCCTTTAATTACTTGATTTGGATTAAGTGTAATTGAAATCGGATATTCTTTATTATTATTTGATACTGAAGAAAATGCGTATTTTTCAATCTTGTCATATCAATAAATTAAAGCATTTTTAGGTTTACTTAATTGAATGCCAATAGTTGCTCCTATTATTGTAGTTAAAGCAGCTGAAGTAAAAGTTCAAAAAAGAATTTTTCTAATTTTTTTATCTTTAACACTTTGTTTGGCAAATTCTTTGTGTTTTAATTGGTCTTCAATGCTAATATCATTATCAATTGAATCAATTCAATCAATTTCTTGTTTATTTCTTTTTTTCATTAACTTATCTTTCTAATTCAAACTTATTTTCTTAAATTTGATATTTTAAATGTATTGGTTTTATCATCTTCAAAATCGTCAATGACATCTGCAAAATCAATTTCAATTGTGTCGTTTAATTGATTTTTATTTGCAAATTGTTTACTAGAAGTATTATCATCTAAATCTTCTGGTTCTTCAAATTTGTTTTTATCAATTGTATTTTCATCAATATCAACTTCCATGAAATCCTCTTGAGCTTCAAAAGCAATTTCATCTTTTTTAAATTCATCATTAGTTGAATCAATTTCATCTAATTGATGCTTATTTAGCTGAAGTTGGTCAATTTGTTTTTCATGTTCATTGATTTCTTTAGCATGTTGGTGTAAATCAATTGTTTCTTCCATATAGAAATCATCAATTTCATTTTCAAGAATGTCTTTGTTTAGACTTAAGTCTTTTTTATCTTTGTTTTTTTCTTCTAGCATTGGATTATCCTTATTTAAGACAAAGTTTAATGTGATTTCTTGTTCATTGATTTCATTTTCTTCATTATTAGAATCATTAATTTCTTCTTGGAATTCTTCGTTTGTAGTTTCTTGATTTTCATTAAGTGTAGGAATTTCATTTTCCTTAGCAAGATCATTTATTTTTAGAACCTTATTTAATTCAATTTCTTCTTTAATTAAGTTTCTTACATAGTTAAAGATTTTGCTTTTAATTATTGGTCATTTAATTTCTTGGATAGTAATAATTGGATATTTTTTTGCTTCTAAAAAATTAATGCTATCTTTAAAAATTAAATAATCTCTGTAATTATTTCCGTAAGCAAAATTATCAAGAATAAAGCCTTGTACTAACTTATTACTAATTTTATTGATTAAAACAATATCAATAGTTTTTGTTCCTATTGAATAATTTGATTGAAATTCTAAATCATTTGTATTAAGCAATTCTTTAAGCTCACTTAGCACATCGATTTTGAATTTTAAATCAACTGGAATACTATGAATTTTAGTAGCTAAAAAATCGCTAACTTCATCAAGATAATTTTTTTGTTTAACTAAAGGTAAATCAAGAAATTCCAGCCATTCTTTAAACTTAATCATATCAATAGTTGATTTTTCAGAAATTTCAATATCATATGAATAAATTGATTTAACTACAAAGATTTTTTCTTTAGCTCTTGAAATAGCTACGTTTAAGGCATTTTTACCGCCCTTTCTTGCTACATATGTATTATAAAGAGCAGTGTTTTTGTCATAGACAACTGACATAATTACTAAGTCAGCTTCATCACCTTGGATATTTTCAATATTTTTTAAAACAATTTTTTCAGACATTAAAGCTTTTTCAAGTAGCGGTTCAGAGCCAAAAATTGAATTAACTAAATATTCTTGTTGTTTGATGTTGAATACTAGAATAATAATTTTTTCATATTTATCTAAATTAGCTTTGGCTAACTCAATAACTTTATTACCTTCAGCAGCATTTAGACTATTATCCCATTGTCCATCAACATTGAAAACTTCAATTGCTTTGGTTTTTGATAATGAAAGTTCATAATCATCAATAACATCTAATTTTGATTGATAAAAATGCTTGGAAGAAAAAGTCATTAGCGTTGCTTTTTTCGAACGGTAGTTTTTATCTAACAAAATTGAATAAACTCCTCTAGCTAATGCATAATCAAGAAGAGATTCAATACTTCCAAAATCATCTTCTTCATCAAAATTATAAGTAGCTGAAAATCATCTAGTAGGTTGCATTTGTTGGCTATCGCCAGCTAAAACTTTTCTTTTACCTAAATAAAGAATAGGGATCCCTTTTTCAATATACATCTGAGATGATTCATCCATTACAACATAATCAAATTCTTGTTTATTTCACATTGATAAATCAAGTTCCGGAGTAGTTATTATTACTGGGAAGAGTAATTTAATCATTTCTTTGTGTTTATGGAAAAATTTGTATGGTTTAAGATGCCCAGTTCTAATTGCCATAGCAAAAGAGGTGTATTGAGCTTTTTGAAGATTATCAAAATTTGACATTTTTTCAAATGTTTTTTCAAGTAACATTTTTACAAGTTTTTTATCATCATTTAAAAATAGTGTTTTGTTAATAAGAATTTTTTTATACTCTTGGCTAAATTTAATAATTTCATCATAAGTAACATAATTAATAAATTTAAGAGCTTCATTTATATTAATAGTTAGTAAATTTTCATTTCCTAATAAAATACTTGCAACCTCTTTAATATTTCTTGGAATAATTGAAAAAATATTTCATTTTTTATTGAAATTTTTTTCATACAAAGCATGTGTAATTGATTTTAAGTCAGAAAAATCGGCATCAATATCATAATCCACTGCAGAATCCAGAAGTTTTAGATCTTCATAGACTTGCAAGTTAAAATTTCCATTCATAATAGCTGAATAAAAATTAATGATGTTATCTAAATTCTTAGTTTGCTTAATTGAATTAATATTTTTTAGATATTCTTCATCTTCTTCACTAAAAATTTCAATTGGATTTTCATGATCGGAATTTTCATAGTTTTCAAGAATATTAATGAATTCTCTTAAGGGTTCATAGAAAGTTTCTTGTCTTAAGTTTTTATCATTAAGAGCAAATAAACAAAAGATTGATAATTTCTTTAAACGGTTTCTTAAAACATCAAGAGCAGCCTTTTTTTGACTAACAACTAAAGCACTAAAACCACGTGCAATGATATTTGTAATTAAGTTTGTTATTGTTTGTGATTTTCCAGTTCCAGGAGGACCTCAAATAATTGTATCTTGATATAATGATGAGACAGTAGCAACGTCTTGAGAGAAGTTTGTTTCTTGAATCTTAAAAAGTTTGAATTTGTTATCAAAAATAACTCTTCTTATTTTTTCTCTATAAATATTTTTATTGAAATTAGGATTTAAAATTTCATCAAATTCATTGTTATCAATGATTTTTTTCATTTGATTTCAAAGATATCCTGATGAAACATTATAAAAACCAATAACAATGCCAGGATGCAGTTGAATTGCTGTGTTATTAATGTTTTCAGCTTGCAGATTTTTAATACCTTTTTTTAGAGTGTCAGGCATTTTGTACATAGGCGCTCAGAAATCTTTTAGCTTTTCATAGATTTCTTCTATTGATAAATTATTTAAATCAAGAGAATCAATATTTAAAGAAAAACCTTCTTGGCTTAAATAAGTTGCTAATTTACTGTTTAATCTTACATCAGCATTTGATTGTAAATGAATCATGGAATTGTGTACTTCAATAACTACTTCTTTAAAAAAAAGTGGTGCATAAATTGTTTTATTTTCAGTCTTAATTGAAATATATAAAAATCCAATATGCAAAGGTCAGATATTGGTTTCAATATTCATATTTTGTGCTTTATTTAAAATTTTTTTTCATTTAACAATTGATTTTTGAAATTCAGTTTCTTGCTTGGCAATAATTGCATTTTTTGCTTTTTCAAAATTCGAACCTAAAAGCTTAAGATTTTGTTCATCAATATATTTGTTATAGTATTTAAAAATCGAAATGACTTCGGTTTTGTTTTTTGCTTCAGCCACTTTTTTTGCAACATCAAGACTAGAAATTTCAGTTAAAACACAATCAATATTAAAATTTTTATAGATTTGATCAAAGACATCTTCACCAAAACTTTTTAAAACATCAAAGTATTTTTCATTGTCAATTAGACTAAATAAAGATGAATCAAATGTATCAATATTCAATAAGTTTGCCATCAGAGTTTGATACTTATTACTGGATTGATTCATTATTTAACTCCATTAATTTTTTCTTCAAGAAATTTAGCAATATTACCAACTACTAGAGAAATACTTTTACTTTGAATTGCTAGCCCACTTATTCCGTCTAATTCTTTTAGTTTTTTTATATCTATCTTATTTCTATCATAAAAATCAATCTTAATTACTTTTTGTGTTGCAGAGGTGCTTTTTATATTTTCCATTCCTCCTAAATAAGCAATTAAATGATTGGTATCAAAAGCAATTTTTGTATCTTTTGATAGATAGTCTTTTGTTTTTGTTTGTCTATATTTTTTCTTTCAATAAATTAAAATAAAACCAAAAGTAACAATGATTAATAAAACATATAAGAATTTATTTTTGCTATTCATAAAATCAAACTCCAATGGCTAAATCTCGTCTATTTTACTTTTAAATTATATTTGTTTTAATGCCTAAATATACAAATTAAATACCTAAATTAAGATACTAGAAATATTCTTTAATATCATTTTTATTATTTATAAAAATATAATAAAATTTATAAAGAATTTAACTATATTGCTAAGAGCAATTTAAAGGATTACTTCATGGATAAAAAAAGAATCTTAAGTGGAATTACTGCAACTGGAAAATTAACGCTTGCTAACTATATTGGTGCCATTAAAAACATCGTTAATTTTCAAGATGAATACGAAAGCTATGTTTTTATTGCTGATTTGCATGCACTAACACTGCCAATTGACCCCAAACAATTAAATGAAAATAAAAAAAATATTTATGCCCTTTTTATAGCTTGTGGGATTGATATAAATAAAACAACATTATTTTTCCAATCAGACGTGATGGAACATGGGATGATGAATTGATTGATTGCTACAAATACAACAATTGGTGAGCTTTCAAGAATGACACAATTTAAAGATAAGTCCCAAAAAATAAGAACATCAAATGGCATGGAAACAATACCAACAGGGCTGCTTATGTATCCTACTTTAATGGCTGGTGACATTCTTTTATATGATGCAGATCTAATTCCTGTTGGAGCAGACCAAAAACAGCATGTTGAACTGACAAGAAATATCGCTCAAAGACTAAATAACAAATTTAAAACAGACTTTAAAATTCCACAACCATATATTCCTGAAGTTGGCGCAAGAATTATGTCCTTAAGTGATCCAACTAAAAAAATGTCAAAATCTGATTCTAATGAAAAAAGTGCAATCTATTTACTTGATGATCCTGAAATTGCTTACAAAAAAATCTTAAAAGCAGTAACCGATTCAGAAGGTAACATTTATTTATCTGATACAAAACCTGGAATTAAAAATCTTTTAAGTATTTATTCAGCCTTAAAAAATATTTCGCTATTGCAAGCAGAAAAATATTTCAAAGACAAAAACTATGGTGAATTAAAAACTGAAGTAGGAATATCCATCAAAGACTTATTAACACAAATTCAAAAGAAATATAATGAAGTAATTAATAAGGTTGATGAATATGCAAAAAATGGCGCAAAAAAAGCACAAATACTAGCAAATAAAAATTTAATGAAATTAATGAAAGCATTGGGTTTAAAAAATGAAAACAAATAATAATTTAAATCATTCAACTTCGCATCTTTTGGCAGCTGCAATTTTAAAATTATATCCAAATACCAAGTTAGCAATTGGGCCTGCTATTGAAGAAGGCTTTTATTATGACTTTGAATTTGAAAATCCAATTTTAGAATCAGATTTACCAAAAATTGAAAAATTAATGAAAAAACTTGCAGAACAAGGTTTTGAAACGAAAAAAGTCGGCAAAGAATTTTTTGATTTTAGCAACCAACCTTATAAAAAAGAATTGTATGATGAATTTGCATCGCAAAATAAAGAAATTACTTTCTTTCAATTTATTCATCCAAAAACAAATGAAATTCTTTTTACTGATCTATGTGCTGGTGGACATATTGAAAATACAAAAGAAATTAAACATTTTAAACTTCTTTCAACAGCAGGCGCTTATTGAAGAGGTAATTCTAGCAATAAGATGCTAACTAGAATATATGGTACTTCTTGAGAAACCAAAGAAGAATTAGAAGAGTATCTAAACATTCTGAAAGAAAGAAAAGAAAGAGACCATCGAAAAATTGGCAAAGATTTAAATTTATTTATGTTTAACCAACTTTCAGGTCAAGGTTTTCCTGCATGACTTGAAGATGGGATGAAAATTCATAATGCAATTAGAGACTATATTTTAAAATTAGATAAAAAATTCGGATTCAAAGAAGTTTTAACTCCTCATTTTGGCGAAAAAAAACTTTATGAAATAAGTGGACACTGAGCTCATTACCATGACACAATGTTTAATCCTATTAAGATGGATAATGAAATGTTAATTGCCCGTCCAATGACTTGTCCTCACCATATTATTCTATTTAATTCTACAAGACGTTCATATCGTGACTTACCAATCCGTTACTCTGAACAGTCAAGACTTTATCGTTATGAAAAATCCGGCGCGCTTTCAGGTCTTGAAAGAGTAAGGGCAATGGATTTAACTGAAGGACATGTTTTTGTTAGATCAGACCAAATTAAGGATGAATTTAAACATCTATACAAAATGATTTTAAAAGCACTAAGTGATTTTAAAATTGAAATTGATCATATTTCACTATCCCTAAGAGATATCAATGACAAAGAAAAATTCTTTGATGATGATAAAATGTGAAATAAAGCAGAAAATGATTTAAGACATGTGCTAGATGAGCTAAATATTGAATACAAGGAATTTA
Source organism: Metamycoplasma auris 15026 (assembly GCF_000367765.1). Classification (GTDB taxonomy): domain Bacteria; phylum Bacillota_I; class Bacilli_A; order Mycoplasmatales; family Metamycoplasmataceae; genus Metamycoplasma; species Metamycoplasma auris_A. Next base: position 32,708 of record NZ_AORI01000011.1, on the reverse strand, counting down.
TTGGTGAAGCTGCCTTCTATGGGCCAAAAGTGGATTTTCAAGTAAAAACTGCTTTAAATCGGATTATTACAATGTCAACACTACAACTTGATTTCTTACTTCCACAAAGATTTGATATGAAATTTGTTAATGACAAAGAAGAATTTGAACGTCCTATTTTAATTCATAGAGGACTTATTGGTACATATGAGCGTTTCATTGCCACTCTTCTAGAACAAACAAAAGGAATTCTTCCTTATTGATTAAGCCCAAAACAAGTGATGATTATGCCAATAAATGTTGAGTATAATCAATATTGCCAAGAATTATATGAAGAATTTCTTGATTTAGATATCAATGTTGAAATCGATTTGCGCAACGAAAGAATTAATAAAAAAATAAGAGATGCGCAAATAGCAAAAACTAAATTTATTGTAATTATTGGTAAAAATGAAATTGAAAACAATAAATTAGCAATAAGAGCATACAATTCAGCTGAAACACTAGAATATAGCAAAGAAGAATTTATAAATAAATTATTCCAACTTAAAAAAGAACTTAAATAAAATAAGACAGCCTCTTATTTTTCTTAAAAAAAAGGAAGCTGTCTTATTTTTATTAATCGAATTTCTATAGAAAACTAATTAGTTTGCTTGGAATTTTTTTAGTAGTAAATGATGGATGCGCATTAGTGTTGAAATCTTTTGCATAACTCACACGTTTAACATCTCATAAAGATAAATCTTGGTTGAATTCTTTGGCATTATTAAACATCCGATTCATATCTGTTACTCTTGATACATCCCAGTTGGAAATATTTTGGTTAAAGGAAGATGCATCTTTGAATAATTCACCCATATTTTGCACTCTTGCTGTTTTAAAGTGCGAGATATCTTGATTGAATGAAGAAGCCCCTGAAAACATTCTTCCCATATCCACTACTCTTGAAGTATCAAAGTTAGCTAGTGATTGATTAAAATTAGCTGCATCTTTAAACATATCAATCATATTTGTAACATTACTTGTATCTCATTGGTCTAGACCTTCAATATGTGTATTGATATTGCCTTTGAATGCACCTTTTAGATTAGTAATAAAACCAGGAAGTTTGGTTGGAACTTTTTTAACAGTTGCAGGAATTGGTTTGATTTGTCATTGACCATACTTATTTTTAAAGAAACCAATTTCTTTTAGTTCAGTTTTATCATTTTTATCATAGATTTCATCTTGATCATTTTTTGGTTCAGGTTTAATTTTGTAATCTAGTTCAAGTTTATCTTTATAATCATTAGAAACTGGAAGAATAATAATTTTATTATCAGTAATTTCAACCATAAAATCATTTTCAAAATCTAAATTATTAAGCTCTGGATTTTTTTGCTTAATTAGTTCAATGATTTTTTGTTTGTCTGGTTTTAAATCAAATTCATAATTATTAATTTCTTTAGTGTTAATTAAATCACTTAGTTTCTTTCTTAGTTTGAATTTATAGCCAGTAATTTGACCATTATAAAAGTTAGAATCTTCCTTAGCTTTAATTGTGACAGTGTTATTTGAAATAACAATATCAAAATGCTCATTAAATTCAATATCTTTTAAACTTTCTTTGTTTAGTTGAATAATTCTTGCAATGATTTCTTTTTCATCTAATTCATCAAGTAAACCTAAGTTTTTATTTTTGGAATTAAAAATTTGGTCGCTATTAATTTTTTTAAATTTTAGCTCAACTTTTCCTTTGTATTTATCTTGATTTTCTTTTGCACTAACTATTAAACTATTAGTTTTTTTATGAAACTCAATGTCAATATCATTAAGTGTTAAATTAATTAATTTCTTATAGAAATTTTGTTTGTTAATTTTGTTATTAATTTGTTTAATAATATTATTTTTGTCTTCCGTATATAAAAAAGGAAGTATTCTTGAATTTTTGTTGATTGCTTCTTCAAGATTGATTAGAGTTTTTTTATTTTTGTCAATTTTTCTTACAATTCTTTTTTTGTTTTTAGCAAAACCAACGGCTGCGGCTGCAATTAAAGTTCCTCCATACAATAAGCCCGCAATACCCATTAGGTATCTTCTTTTTTTGTTTTGTTTTTTTTCTTCTTTTTGCTTATTATTTGTAATTTTAGTATTAGTCTTCTTTTTTGTCATATACTTATTTTTTACAACAATTTTTAAGAAATTTCACATTTTTATTAAAAAGATTTAATTAAATGTTTAGAAGTTTCAATAAGTTTCAATCTTAATGGACTTTAATTTTTATGATTTATTATTTTTCTTCTTAATTTAAGAGATTTTTTGAAAAACCAACTTAAATTTTTTAGTAATCTAATTGATAATTTTAGTTATTTTTTAGTTATTTAAAATTGCAAATAAAAGCATTACCCTAAGAATTAAAAAATAAAATCCCAATTGCTTTTTTTATTGCTTAAGACTAATAAAAAAATGTCGTATTTTTGAATACAACATTTCTTTTTCTTATGTTAAATTAGATTTTGTTAGTAATACGTAGCACAATTAAAACGATGTTTGTAATTGTTAATAGTAATAACAATGTAAAGAATACTCAGAATACACGATTTTCTCTTTTAGTTGGTGTGTTTGTTGGAGTCATAACCACTTCAACTTCTTTCTTTTCTTCTCCGTTGCAACATTTACAATTTTTGCAGCAGCTGCATTTGTCTTCGCATTCCATCTTGCATTCTTCATTGCATTCTTCCATTGAACAAGTTTCTTCCATTTTTACTTCTTCCATAGCAGCTTTCTTAGATGCTTTTGGAGCTGGCTTGTCAACTAGATTTTCTTTTTCAATGTATTTGATTGCTTCTTCGTTTTTTACGCTTTGAACTTTAATTCGATCTACGATAACATAAGCTTTTTCAACGTTAACGCTTCCCCGGTATGCTCCGTCTTGATGGAATCAAACACGTGTAGGATTTTCTGAAGCTTCCCCTATACGAATGTATTCTAATAATGCTTCATTAAAATCACTAAATGTACCAGATATTTTTTCGTTTGCTTTTTTAAAATTAAAAGATACTTTACCATTTTCGTCAGGAACTGTTTCTGAGATATAGTATCTTTCTAATGTACTTTTTGCCATCTTTTCTCCCACTTTTTTATCTTTTTAAAATATATTATTGAAAGATATATTCCAAGATTTATTTAAACTATACACTTATATTTTAAAACAAAAAATCAATAAAAAAAATTAATGACAACAAATTGTCATCAATTATTGAAAATATCTTAATTTCTTTACTTTTTTACTCGTTTATTGTTCAATAATTCAATAATTTTATTGATATTATCAGCAGTTACTATTGATTGTAATTTTGATTTTATTTCATACATTAAACTCGATAAATCATTGATATTTGTATGCAATAAATATTCAGGAAATTCAGTTAATTGAACCTCAGGAATTGAATGAAAAACTAAGATTCCAATAACAGGAAGATTGTTAGGTAAAAAAGGAATTAACTCCTTTATATTAGTTCTTAAGTCTCAAAACAAATTATTGGTGTAATAATCAACATTTTCTTTATGCAAAATTCATTGACGTTGGTTAAAATTACCTTCTATTTTATCACCTTCATCATTGATTTCTTTTAGAACAAATAAGCCATAACTATTGATTAAGATTTTCCCAGAACTAAAAGTCAGATTGCTATCTTTTTTAAAAATAGCATCATTAATTACTTGATTTTCAGGAATCATTCTTTTTATAATTTGCAGCTCTTCTTCAAATTTAGTTTTTTCATCTTTAACTTCAGATGCAGATTCATTTTTTTTGTTTCTTTTTCTTTTGAAAAATAAAACAATAAAAATTGCATCAATTACAAGCATTATAAAAAGAAAAGTATATACGATTACTAAAATGGCAATTAGTTGCTTATCCATAAAAAAACTCATTCCTTTTTAAAAAATTTTAGTTAAAAATATGGTTTTTTAATTTATTTTTTAAAATCTTATAATTTGGAATAAATTTAGCTACCAAGGCTCAAAATTTTGCTGAATGATTTTGGTGAACTATGTGGCTTATTTCATGATATGCAACATATCTAATAATTTCCATATCAAAATAAATTAAATCTGCGCTTAAGTTAATTTTGTTTTTTTGAATTACAATGGAAGCTCAAGATGTCTTTTTTTGGTATATAGCATATTCAAAGTCAATTTTTTTCTTAAAAATTGCTTTGGATGCTTCTTGTGCTAAGAAATCAAATTTAATTAATAGCTCTTTTTTTAATTCCTTTTTTATTATTTCTTTTGCATCTAGATTTTTATTTTTGTTTTTAAATTTAATTTCTTTAATTATTTTGTTATTCAAATCTTTAATAACAATTAAGTTATTTGCAACTTCATATTTGCATAGTTTCCCAAAATAATAAAATTGTTGAGTAGTTGCATCAATATCAAGAACATTTTTCTTCGTTGATTTTAGCTTTTCTAAAATCTTAAAGATAGCTTCATCTAAAAAAGTTTCAAATTTTGGTTTGCTTAAATTTACAATATTTCCGCGTACGACAAAAAAACCATCTTCATAAGTTAAATAAACATGTTTGGCATTTGTATAAAAAAATTTAATTTCATACATAGTATTTTTTATTTGTTTTTGCATTATTCAATCTGGTTTTTTCATATAAGAATATTTTATTAAAATTAGGTTTATTAAACATATAAATTGAGACTATTTTTTAGATTTTAATTATCATTAAAAAGTATGTTTTTAGTCTTGCAAAACTAAAAATGAAACTAAATATAAAAAAAATATTTTTTTTATGTAAAATTATGGATGCTAATTAATTTTTTAGCAAGAAGAGGCAAAAAAATGGCAAATATTAAATCAAAACAAAAAGCAATATTATCTAATCAAAAAGCAAACGCTCGTAATTCTGCAATTAAATCAACCGTTAAAACAGCAATCAAGAAAGCTAAATTAGCAGCTGAATCTAAAAGTGATAAAACTGCACAATTAGTAGCAAAAGCACACCACGAAATTGATAAAGCTGTTTCAAAAGGTGTTTTACACCAAAACAATGGTGCCAGAAAAGCTAGCCGTTTAGATGCATTTATTGCTAAAACAAATAATTAATCTAAAATATTCAAACACTTAATAAAAAATAAAATATGCCACTCATTTAGTTTAGGCATATTTTTTATTTTCATATTTATTAACCTTAATTCTTTTTTCTTTTTTAATCAAAAAGCAAATAACAAATTCACCCTTAATAACTTCATTTTGCAGCAAGCTTTTTATTTCATTTGGGCTGCCACTTCAATCTTTTTCATGAATTTTAGTTAATTCCTTGCATAAATAAATAAAGACTTGCTGAGAAAAAACTACTTCGAAATCATCAATTGTAGCTAGTAGTTTATGTGGTGAAACATAAGCGACATAAACACCTTCATTTAGTTTTTTAAGTTGGTTAATTCTTTCACCGCTTTTATCTTTTAAAAAACCTAAGAAACTAAAAGTTGAACCTAAATTAGATTTAATAAAAGCACTAACAAAAGCACTAACTCCTCCAATTACATCAATAAAAATTCCATTCTTCTTAGCTTCTTCTACTAAATTAAAACCAGGATCAGAGATGCAAGGCATTCCAGCATCAGAAATTAAACTGACTTTTTTTCCTTCAAGAATATAAGAAATCATTTTTTTTGCCAAATTTTTTTCATTAAATTTATGATATGAAATTAAATGCTTATTTGTAATATTAAAATGATTTAGAAGTTTTTTGCTTACTTTAATATCTTCACAAAGAATAATATCTGATTCATTAAGAATACGTAGCGCTCTTAAACTTATATCTTCCAAATTACCAATTGGAGTGCCAACTACATATAATTTATATTCCATAAAAATCCTCTAATTTAAGTAATAATTTTGCTTTTTGGAGATTGAAATTCGCTGCATTTTCTAAAGCGTTTTTTATTTCTTTAAAAAGATTAATGATTTTATAAATTGGAATATAATCAAACATTTCTTTTTTTAAATTAAATTCTTTTAATCACAAAGAATCATTAATATCTTTTTTTAATTTATAAATTAAACTAAAACAAAAGATAGAAAAATTAAGAAATACTTCTTTATTTTCAGATAAAAAATCACTAATAATCAATCTTAGAAGATTATAAGGTTTAAGATGGGATTCAAATATGGCTTTTTTTAGCTTTTCTAGAAGCACTATTAATTCTTCATCGTAATCTTGGTTGATGAAACTAAAAAAAGTCTCATAGAAGTTATTATTTGTTTCTAAAAGCAAAGTTTCTTTTTGGTTTGGAATTTCAATGATCAAAGCTCTTGATTTAATTGTATTAATAACTTGGGATATGAAATTACAACTTGAAAGAATAATAGTATTATGAGGGGGATTTTCAAGAAATTTAAGAAGGCTATTTAAAGATTGCTGTGTGCCATTTTCAATGTTATTAATAATTAAAATCTTTTTTTTGTTGGGCACAAAAATCGAAGTTTCAGTCGTATTTTTCATAGCTTCAAGAACTTCTTGTTTCAAAATTGTTTGGTTTTTTCCATCAATAAAAAAATAAAGTTCGCCAAAATTAATCTCACTTATTTGCTTAAAGTTTTCATTATTAACTTGGTTAATAAAATATAAAAAATACTCATCAAAATTTTTTTCTTCTTTTGATGAAAGTAAATAGAATTGCCCTAATTTATTAGCCTTAATTGAATTATTAATAATTTTTTGAAAAATAAAATGCATTTTTTTAAAGAATTTTTTCTTCTTCTAGAATATTTAGTACTTTATTAAATAATTCAATGATTGAGCAGCTGGCATCAATGACTTTGTATTTATCCTTATTCTTTTTTATAATTTGTTTATATGCATCTCTTAGCTTTGTATAGTAGGATACATCAGAGCTTTCAAGGCGATCCATATTATCACGCATCTTTGTAATTCTTTCAATGGATATAGAAGGTTCTAAATCAAAAAAGATAATCAAATCTGGTTCAGTGTAGTTTGTTGCAATTTGGTTGATTTTTAAAACATTTTCAAGTCCAACATTGCCTAAAATTCCTTGATATACATAGGAAGAAGTGGTATATCTATCTGTAATAACATTTTTACCAGCTTCAAGTGCTGGTCAAATACCTTTTTCAAGATTAAGTCTTCTTGAAGTTGCAAAAAGAAGGGCATCTACCATTTGGGAAAAAGAATTTTCATTATCTAAAATAAGCTGTCTAATTTTTTCAGCTTCTTTTGAAAAAGCTGATCCAGGTTCTCTTGTAAAAACAAAATTATCAATGATATTTCTTCTTATTAATTCATTTTTTAACATTTGAATAATTGTTGTTTTCCCTGAGCCATCCATCCCTTCGATGGCAATAAATTTTCCATTTTTTTTCATAATTCTTTTATCCTTTTTTTGCCTTTTTTTAGATTCTTTTTTTGTTAAGAATTGATTGTCTTAAAGAAATTGGGTCAATTGCTTCAATTGTCATTCCAAAAGGAATTCCTATAGAAGGTTGGTAGACTTGTTTATTTGGATACAAATCAGTAATAGCTTTTTTTAGATATTGCATTGTAATTTGCCCATTTAAATCTGTATTTAAGCAAAGAATAACTTCATCAAATTTTTTAATGATATCAAGTAGTAAATCAAGCTTAGTTGAAGTTTCTTGCGAAATTTTTTTTAGATTGATATTTTCATTGAAAATAAAATATTTGCCTTTTTCAATATCCAATGCTTCAATCTTTTCTATATCTTGATTTTCAAAGACAACAAATAGTTTACTTGCTCTTTTTTTATCTAAGCAAATATCACAAATTTCGTTATTTGAATAAGCTAAGCATTGTTTGCATTTTTTTGTTTGTGATTGAATTTTAAGCAAATTTTCAAATAAATCATTAGTGAAATTAACATTACTTTCTAAGAAAAAATTAAGAATTCTATTTGCTTGTTTGTTAGAAATTCCAGGAATTTTTTTTAGCGATTCAATGATTTTATTAGTCAGTTCTTTATTCATTAAAATGGCATTCCACTATTTGTATATTTAGCACTAATTTCTTCGTAAGCTGCATCAATTGTATCGATTGCTTCATTGACAGCTAGCATCACTAAGTCTTGAATTAATTCAGGATCTTCTGGATCTATTAAAGCTGGATTAATTTCAACGCTTTTTATTTTTCTAGTACCTAGCATTGTGACTTTAATTCCTTGTTTTTCAATGACAAATTCTTTCTTTGCAATAATTTGCTCTTCTTTTTCCATTTCATTTTGGATTCTTTTGGCATTCTTTAACATTTCATTTATATTCATTTTAATAGGCTCCATATTCTAATAATTTATTTTTTTAACTTTGAGGTTTTTTAACAATATCGCCAAAAAGTTTTTTTGCATACTCATAAGTTTCAGATTCTTTATTTTTATATTTATCCAAACTAGGTAGTTCAAACATTTTGATTTCTTTTTCTTTTAAATCTTTTCAATTTTTTAAGCAATAATCTTTTGCAATATCAAATTGTTTTTGACTTATTGCAATTACATTTAAATATCGATTAAAAATTAAATTTGTCGCTTCAATTAAATCTTCAGTATTGGCTCTTAAATTAAGTTGATGAACTTTGCTTAGATCATCAGATTTTAAAACAATAAAATCTTGGGTACTAAAAAGAATTTTGAATGCTGCTAGTAGTTCAATTAGATGCGGATATTTTTCTTGCAATTTCGTTTTTATCATATTAAAGTATGTTGCATCTAAATTAATTTGGCTTTTACTTTGTTCTCAATTATATAAACCTAATTTGATATATTGATAAATAAAGGCTAACTTATTAATATCTTCTTGGTTAATTTCGGGTTTTAAAATATCAATATTTTTTTCTTCATTAAAGCTTGTATACTCTGGATTAATAATGTTATCCAAGAAATTCTCATGCCTATTTATTTTAGATAAATCACTTATATTTGTAGTTTGTTTTTTGTTTTTATTTTCTTGAGTGATTGAATTATTTTTATTATTATTTTCTAATAAATCATTAGATTTCTCAATGATTTTAGGCTGCGGTTGTTTATCGTATGAATTTGATATATTTGCCAAATTAAAAACATCATTAAATTGTTCAATAGGACTTTTGTTTCTTAGTTCATTTGCATTTATATCTTTTTTTTCAGTAACAATTTCTTTATCTCAAGAATTATTTGGCGTTTCGATAGTTTTATTATCTGAATAAACTTCCTCGTATGCAAGGTCTTTGAATTTTTCTTCTTGAACTACTTGATTGGTATAAAAATCATTATAAGATGCCATTTTTAATAGATATAATTCAAAAATTTGTTTAGGAATATCTGAATTTTTAATTTCAATCATTGCTTTTTGAATTAATTCTAAATAAAAAGACAAACTATCATCGTCAAATGCAAGAGTACTTAAATTGCTTTTTTGATTAAATTCTAATAAACTTAAATCATTTGTTTTTTTTCAAACATAATAGTCTTTTAGTAATTTAAAAATTTGCATCAACAGTTTTTCAATACTTGCACCATTTTCAATTAAATAATTATATTTTTTAATTAAATCTTGGTGGTTATGGTTTTTAATTGCATTTAAAAGATACAAAATGTTATTTATATCAACAATACCATATAGCTCTTCAATTGCTTCTTTTGTAATTAATTGGTTTGCACAATAAATAGACACCTGATCAGCTATGCTTAAAGTATCCCGAAAGCTGCCATTACCTAAATCAATAATTAATTTAATAGCATCTTCATTAGCATTAATATTTTCTTTTTTAAAAATATTGCTTAATTGAAAAAAAAGTGTTTCTTTATCAATCTTTTTAAAATTAAATCTTTGTACACGACTTAGAATAGTTAGCGGAATTTTTTGAGGATCAGTTGTTGCTAGAATAAAAATAACATGTTTCGGAGGCTCCTCAATTGTTTTAAGAAGTGCATTAAAGGCAGCCTTAGATAGCATATGAACTTCATCAATAATATAGATTTTATATTTTGATTTTGCTGGTAGATGCTTAATTTTTTCTCTTAATTCTCTTATATCATCAATCCCAGTATTGGAAGCTGCATCAATTTCAATAATATCAATATTTTGATTTAAATCATTGATACATTGCTCACATGGATTTTCATCAATTCTATGGCTACAGTTAATTGCATTAGCAAAAATTTTGGCAGTTGAGGTTTTTCCATTGCCATGTGGTCCACAAAATAAATAAGCATGCGTTAATTTATTTTCTTTGATGATGTTTTTTAGTGATTCAATAATGCTTTTTTGGCCATATACTTCATCAAAAATTTTTGGACGATATTGACGATATAGTGCTAAATATTTTTTTTCAAATGACATTGCAGCTCCCTTAAAATATACATATATTTTACCAAATTAGCATGGCAAAAAAAGCCTAAAAAAATTTTAATTTTTCTTTCTTATTTGACTTAATTTAAGCAATAGCTAAAATACAAATTTTATTCTTTATAATAATATATTATGAATAAAGTTAATAAGGTTATTGATGAAATAAATAAAAGAAATTTCTTTACATTTTTTTTACTAGCAATTATTTCCTTATTTGTTGTTGTTTCCTTTTTTATTGCAAGTAGCCTTTTGTTTTTTAATAAGAATAATAGTTTTATTTCTAAAGGTAGTTTTATTGGAATTATTAGTTTAAGTATCTTAAGTTTAATTATTATTCTTTTAGTATTTGTGAGTTTTTTTCCTTTATATAAAGAAAGATATTCACTAGATCATTTGAAGTTATTAAAAACACTTTTTTATTTAGTTATTATTTTAATTATTTTAGGCGCAGTTTTAATTATTTGAACTTTTCTATTCAATTCTACTTATCAAAAAATAATTAAAATTATTCACTTAAAAGATGATCCAGTTTTTCTTATGAACACAAGGACTTTTTATAAACTAAAAATATTTAGCCTTATTATAAATTCAGTCCTTATTTTAAATATAATTACAATAGTATCAATAAATACTTTTATCAAAATTAGGGGCAAAATTTAAAAAATATGAGGTATGTAAAATCATGTGGGGCAGTGGTATTGCATAACATTGAATCAAAGTTATATGTTTTACTTGTACAACAAATTGCAGGGCACTGAATTTTTCCTAAGGGAAGAGTAGAAGGCAATGAATCAGAAGAGCAAACAGCAATTAGAGAAGTGAAGGAAGAAACTAACGTCGACATTGAACTTCTTCCTAACTTTAAAGAAAAAATTAATTATTCACCATTTTTTAATGTGACAAAAGATGTTATTTATTTCTTAGGCAAGCCAAAAAACTTTAAGTTAAAAAAGCAAGTTGGCGAAATTGAAATTGTTGAATGAGTAAAAGTAGACGAAGCTTTAAAAAATCGCATCACCCATGACCAAAATAAAGAAGTGTTAGAAAAAGCAATTAATTTCTATATCAATAATTTTTGGGAATATGAAAAAAAATAAGCCTAGAATTTCTATCTAGCCTTATTTTTTTATTCTTCTTTTTTAGCTAAAGATTCGAAGCTATACTTAAATTCTTTAAGGATTTCAGCCTTCTTTTCAGCAAGAATTTGCAATATTTGTTTTTCATCTAAATTCTTTTTTTCTAAATGCGCTTTTTCAGATTCTAATAGAAAACCAATAAATTCTTGTAGATTTTGCATGCTTTGTTTGTTATTTGTTTCATTTTGATTAGTAACAAAAGGAAAATCAAAATCAGAGTTATTTGCAGGAAGAGCTTCATAGTTATTAAGTAAATTAGCAGCACATTCCATAGCAATGCGATTTGTAAGGTCTTTAAATTTTTTGGAACCTAGTTTTGTATAAACTTGGTATGGATTTTTTTGGGCATATTGCACTAAGTGAGTGCTACGACGCAATTTATCCATAACATTAATATGATCTTGTCAACCACTATCAAAAACATTAAGAATGATATTTCGCTCATTTTTTACTAAAGAAGAAATACCATATTTATCTATAATATTTTGTCTTAAAATATCATATTCTTTTTTTCAGATGTCAATAATGTATGCAATTAAATCATCCTTATCCATCTTTTTAATTTCATCTACATTGAATTTATGTTTTGTTAGCAACATAAAATTACTATTTAGATATTCAACAAATCCTTCAAAATCAATGGTGTCATTCTTTTTAACAAAATATGGATTATTAACAATTTGGAAAACTGCTACTTCAAACATTTTATGAATAATTGAACCTAAATCATCACGATTTAAAATCAAATCACGTTGTTCATAAATCAAATCACGTTGTTGTCTGATAACGTCATCAAAGTTTAAAACACTTTTTCTACTATCATAATTAAAGCCTTCAATTTTCTTTTGTGCTCTTAAAAAAGCACTACGAATAGCTTTACCTGGAATTGGATTTGATCCATATTCTTTAAAAATTTGTTTTCATTGGTCTTGCACTGAAAATCTTAAGATTAGTTGGTCATCTAAAGATAAAAAGAATTTAGTATAGCCAATATCTCCTTGACGTCCTGATCTACCTTTTAGTTGGTTATCAATCCGACGTGACTCAGCTTTTTCAGTTCCAAGCACATACAGACCACCATTTTTAATTGCTTCTTTTGATGGTTTAATATCAGTTCCCCGTCCTGCCATATTTGTAGCAATTGTAACAGCTCCAGCTTCACCTGCTTTGGAAATAATATCAGCTTCGGAGGCATCTTGTTTGGCATTTAAAACTGTATGTGGAATGCCTTCATCTAAGAGATATTCATGCAAGATTTCTGAATCTTCAACTTGCGCTGTTCCAATTAAAATTGGTTGTCTACGTTGATATGCTTTTTTAACTTCTTTTGTTACAGCTTTTCATTTCGAATGCATATCGACATATATTTCATCTTGGTCATCAACACGCACAACTGGTTTATTAGTTGGCACTACATTAACTCGCATATTATAAATATCAATAAATTCTTTTTCTTCAGTTTTGGCCGTTCCTGTCATTCCACTGATTTTTTTAAATAATCTAAAGAAATTTTGGTAAGTAATTGTTGCTAATGTTTTAGTTTCTGATTCAATTTCAACTCGTTCTTTAGCTTGAATTGCTTGTTGCAGACCTTCTGAATAAGCTCTTCCTTCCATAATCCGACCTGTAAAAGAATCAACAAGTTCAATTTTGTCATTTCGCACAATGTATTCGACATCTAATTTCATAACTTTATGTGCTCTTAGAGAATTTTGAATCCGGTGTACTAATTCAGAATTTTCAAGATCATAAAGATTATTAAAATTGAAATACTTATTTGCCTTTTCAATTCCAGCATCAGTTAAATATACTGATTTTGTTTCTTCATCAATAAAATAATCATCATGATTCAAAGTTCTAACAAACAAATCAGCTATGTTATACATTGCACTTTCTTCTTGGTCGCCACCTGAAATAATAAGAGGTGTTTTTGCTTCGTCAATTAAAATTGAATCAACCTCGTCAAGTAAAATGAAATCAAGTCCTCTTTGGACCTTTTCTTCTTTAGTCATTGCCATATTGTCACGTAAATAATCAAAGCCAAGTTCGGAGTGCACTGAATAAACAACATCACATGCATAGGCTTCTCTTTTTAAATGTGCTGGCATTTGTGCTTTGTTAATTCCCACACTTAAACCTAAAAAATTAAAAACAAGTCCCATTTCTTCGGCATCACGTTCGGCTAGATATTCATTAACAGTTGAAACAATAACACTCTGTCCACTTAGGGAATTTAAATAAACAGGAGCAATTGAGGTTATTGTTTTTCCTTCTCCTGTTTTCATTTCAGCAACAGAACCTAAATCAAGAATAATCCCCCCAATCATTTGCACATCAAACGGTCTTTTTCCTAAAATTCTTTTAGTAGCTTCACGGGCTACTGCAAAAACTTCGTGGCGGATATCTTCAGGACTTTCGCCTAATTTGATTCTTTCTTTAAATTCAATTGTTTTATTTTTAAGTTCAGTGTCACTTAATAAAGAAATTTCAGGTTCTAAGGCATTAATTTTTTTTAAAGTGTGTCAAGCAATTCGCATTTCAGTTGATTCGAATTTAAAAAATTTCATAATTTAATATTTTATATTAAATTTAGAAGTTAATAAGAAATAAAAAGCAAACATCATATAATGCTTGCTTTTTAGTTTTTTTAGTTTTTTTTAGGTAAATAGTCTTAATGTATCTTGATTAAATACTTGGTATACACCAATAATTAACCCATAAAGCATAAAGCCTAAAGTGATTAATCCAATGATTACTGTAAATAGTATTCAAAAGATCCGCATTGTCTTTTTTGCAACTCTTTTGCCTTTATTTTTTGTTGCTAGAGAACTATAATCTTTGTATTCCATAATCTTATCCTTTTGCTCCGCTTCCTCTTCTTGAAATTGCTGCCATTATTCTTTTTCTTAGAATAAAGTAAACAATAATCATAGGAATAACTGCTAATAAAGTAGCTGCCATTCTTACAGATAAAACAATTTGAATTTGTCCAGGAGCAACTTCATGTCTACCAGTTGTAAACAATCATAAGTTAATTGGTGCATAATATCCAGCTGTTTCACCAGGAGCTGAATCTCATAGCAAAGCAGGTCATGTATATGAGTTTCATGAGGCAATTGCTGTTAGAATAATAACTGTTCAAGTTGTTGCTTTTACCATTGGAAGCGCAATATTAAAGAAGTATTTAAAACCATTTGCTCCATCTAGCATGGAAGATTCTTTTACTGAGTTAGGAATTGCATCAAAAGAATCTCTATACATATAAGCATTGAAGATTGAAGTTGCAAATGGCACAATCATAGCAACAATGATAAATGGATTTTTAGTACCAAGTCATCCAGCTTTGGATACTAGAGTATATTGTAAGGAAATAAGTGTAATTTCAGGTATCACAATTAATGCTAGAAGGATATTGAAAAATACGTTTTTTCCTTTTCAGTTTTTCATTGCAAGTGCATATCCTAGTGTTATTGCAAAGAATAATCTAACAATGACAGATAGCGCAGCAAAACCGGCTGTAAATACAAGTGATTGTAAATATCCTTGCTCAATTGCACCCTTAAAGTTAGAAAAGAATAAACTTGTTCCTAAATTGCCACTAAATTCCCTATTTGCTGCAAGATATTTTTCATAACTAAATGGTCATCAAGCAATACTAAATCCAGGGTTTTCATAGAATTTTGGGTCTACTAGTGCTTGTTCAATCATGAAATAAAATGGAAGAATTACTAAGAAGCTAAAAAACGTTAGGATGGTTACTTTAAATGCTCATTCAAAAAGTTTGCCTAAAACATTTGTTGTTGAATAAGGTTTACTCATCAACTCCTGTTTAGATTTTAAAGCTGATTTTTCTCTTTTGTATCTCAGCTTTAAGCTTGTTAACAACATTTTTTTCTCCTAATTTGATTTTTGCTTTATAGATTAATGAAACGAACTTTCTTAATGAGAATGATAAAGTAACACCTAATACAAATAGAAACACTGATGATGCCATTGCTCTACCAAAGTCCCCACTTGAGAATCTAACTGCTTGGAAGATATAAATTAATAGCGAACTTCCATTTTCAGCAATTGCATCAGTAGCATTATTGTTATATAGTGCTAGTGGAAAGACTTTAATTCCGTTGATGATTCCAATTGTAAATAGAAATGAAAGTGTTCTTTGGATTGATGGTAGAGTAATCATAAAGAATTGTTTTGAAGTAGATGCGCCATCGATTGCTGATGATTTATATAAATCTGGGTTTACTGATAGCATTGCAGTTGTTAGAATTAAAACTTGAAATGCTAGTCCTCCTCAAACTCCCCGAATTAGAATAACAATAAATGGATTTCATCTACTTGATGAGTTATATAGAAGTGGAACAATAGCTCCTTCATTAGCTCTACCAAAAATGGCTGTAAATGTTAATGAAACAGCAACAGCACCAGTCATATATGGTAAAAAGAATACTGTTTGTCAGAAGTTTTGGGCATATTTTCTTACAACCATAGTAATGGCAGTACTAATTAGAATAGAAATCATTAAACCAATTGGTAATGCTGTTACTGCGTATACTAATGAGTTAACTAATGCAACTTGGAATTTTGGGTCATTTAGAATACCTACTGTTCCGCCCTTGCTTGCATGTCAATAGTGATCAAATGATCAGCCATATGTAGTAAATGTTACTCTTGATCTAAATGAACCAATAATAACAAAGATAAATGGAATAACAACCATGAAAAATAAAGCGATTAATGATGGTAACATTAAAAGAAATGGTTTTCAAAATGGCGTTTTGGCATTTAAAATACTTAAAGCTTCGCCAGTTTTTTTAATCCGATATTTTTTTCAAAAATATGTTTTCATTAAATTCTTTCCTTTGTATCAATATCGAATAGATGATACAACTCTTCTCTTTTAATGCTTAGTTTAACATTTTCGCCAATTTCATATTTAGTTTTAGCGCCTAAGAAAACATTAGCAACACGGTTAATTTCTTTAATAAAGATTTGTGCTTGAATTTCTTTTCCTAGATATTCAACTAATTTAATGTCCCCACTAATAATTCCATTTTCATCTTCAACCAATGATTCCCCTCTAAATCCAAGACTAATTTTATTTTTCTTGTATCCAGCTGGTGCTTTTGTTAATTTCTTTTTGTTATAGTAAACATAGCCGCCCTTAACATCAGTTTCAAAAACTGTCATTTCTGGCATACCTAAGAATTTGGCAACAAATTCATTTTTTGGTTTTAGGTATAAGTCCATTGGAGCACCAATTTGTTGTACCTTAGCTGTTGACATACAAATGATTTTGTCACTAATTGACATAGCTTCTTCTTGGTCATGAGTAACAAAAACAGTTGTAATTCCTAGTTCTTGTTGAATTGAACGTATTCATTTTCTTGTTGAAATCCGAAGTTTTGCATCCAAGTTTGAAAGAGGTTCATCTAATAGAAGAATTTTAGGTTTTTTAACGATTGCTCTAGCAATAGCTACCCGTTGTTGTTGCCCACCAGATAGTTGAGTTGGACGTTTTGATAAATTCTTTGTAATTTCAACTCTTTGAGCAACATCTAAAACATCTCTTACGATTGCTTCTTCAATAGTTAATACATCTTTAGCTAAATTATTAATTTGAGTTTGCAACTCAGCTGGTAAGGTTAAAATTAATTCATTTAAAGCTTTTTTAGTATTAGTTGAATTAATTTCATTCTTATCAAAAATTGGTTGTAATAATTCTTTAATTGTTTGAGAATAGGTAGATTCTGTTTCTTTTTTTACTGAAATGATTCGATTTTCAATTTTTTTGATTTTATCATTTAGGTCAGATTTTTTTTGTTCTGCAATTTTATTTTGTAGTGCTTTTTTTGCTTCTTTGATTTTGTAATTAAATTCAAATTTAGTTGCATTATATTCAGCAGCATATACATCTTTTAGACCATTAACTTTGTAATTTAAGTTAATGTCTGCTAGTTTTAAATACAATTGTTTTTTTGCTTCTACAACTTCATAGTTGAATGCAATTTTAGCTTTATTGTATTCTGCAAAATATGCGTCTTTTAAGGCCTTAATTTGGTCTTTGGAATCAGTTTCTGATAGTTTTAGTTCCAATTGTTTTTTTGTTTCAGCAATTTTATTTTCTAAAGCTTCTTTTGCTTCAATAACTTTTTGATTATATTTAGCATTTAATTCATTGTATTGCTCATTTTGTATTTTCTTTAATTCTTTTGTATCTTTAGATTCATCTAAAATCTCAATTGAATTTTCTTGTTCAGAAATTTCATTTTTAGCTTGAGCTTTTGTGTTTTTATCTTCTAATGCAATTCTTTTAATTTCTTTTTTGGTTTCTTTAATATCCATTAACACTTTTTTTGTTAATGCAGATAATTGGGCAGTTTTTTTAGTATGAATAAAGTTATATTCGTTTACTTCATTATCAATTATGTTATTGAATTCTGTTTTTAGTTCTGTTAAATAATTTCTTGTTTCCTTTGGATTATCAATTGAATGATATAACTTGGTTCTTGAATCCTTAACTAAAGAAGGATCAACATTGAAATGTTTGAAAATAATTTCAAATATTTCTTGTTGAGCTAATTTTGATCTTTCAATAGTTTCTTCTTTTCAGTGTTTATCATTCATTAAAGGAAAGGCAATGTTATCATACACAGTCATATGTGGATATAAAGCATAGTTTTGGAAAACTAAACCTAATTCTCTTTGTTGAGGGGAGAATTTTGTTACATCAACACCAGAGAAAAAGATCTTTCCACTAGTTGGACGCAATAGACCAGAAATTGCATTCAAAGTAGTAGTTTTCCCTGAACCTGATGGTCCAAGTAAAGTAACTAACTCACCACGTTCAATGGTGAAAGAAGCATTATCAACAGCTAAAGATTCACCAAAGTCAATTACTAAATCCTTAACTTCAATCGCAGGGATTGATTTTTTTGCATGATAACGTTCTTTTGAAAAACCATGAATCTCTTGCTGTGTTAATCCACTATTCGATTTTTCCATTATTTTTCCTTTATTTAATTATTTATTTTCTTTTTGTTTAATTAAAAATTCATAAAAGTTGTTTTTATCATTCTTAAATATAGAGTGTACACCTTTTGGTAATACTGTTGGATAAAAGAATCTATAAGCATCATTAATTAAAGCTTTACCATGTGCTTCGTATGCTGTTGCAAATTCTTCAGGATTTTTAAATTTGATACTTTTCTTTTTACCATTTAGATTAATATCATTTCCCCCTTTTTTATAAAATCCTCTTTTTTGCAATCATCCTTCATTAAATGCTTTTGCAACATATGGAATTAAATATGAAGCAGGGGATGATTTAATTTTGTCATCGTAATCAAATAAAAAGTTTTTAAAAGCGCTTTCTTGGACTCTAGGCAATGCGAGCCCATTTCTTAGCATTTCAATATCTCATTCTTTTTCAAAGTTATTTCCAAAGAATACATAACCTATAACGCGATCGTGTGATTTATTTGCTCAGTTTTCCGTAATAACCCTTACTTTTGTGCCAACTGGTACCATTTTTTTTGCAAATGCACTATCAATTGATGCTAATGCTCTTTCTTTTGGACTAGCTTTATCATATTCCTCCAATGTGTCAATCATTGGAATTCTTATTTTAATGATTTCACCATTATTAAAATGCTGCTTATTATGTAATTTTCCATTTGTCACTTTTACATATAGTGTATCACCATCAACAACGCTATCAACTACACCTTCAATTGCAAAGAATTTTTCCCAAAAACTTCTCTCTTTGACTTCTTCTTTTCTTGTTTCTAAATCTGTTATAACAGTTTCCTTATATTTTTTATCAAAAATTTTTCCAACTTCATCTAAATTATTAATGCCAAAAAAAGTATCATTTAACCTTAGACTATCATAATATTTATCATTTATTTTTGTACATGAAATAACAACAAAAGGTGATGCAATAATCGGAGTAGTACTTAATACTCATCAAATTTTCTTCATAGTTTATCCTTCATTAAAAACAACACATTAGATGTGTATGTTTTTTAATTTGAAAACATTAATTATTTAAATAATTTTTCAATTTGTGCTAGAAATTCATCAAGTTTAACTTTTTTCCCCGAAGCGACTTTATTGACAATTTGTCTTCCTGCACTGCCAATTGCATCTCTTAATTTATCAGATCTTACTGAAGCAACATCATCAGCAGTTTGATAATCGCTAGGTGAATTTATAGCTTTTTTAAAGTTTTCAAATGCCTTATTTGATGCTTCATTCAATTTTAATTTTGATGTGTCATTATTATTAAAATATGATTTTGTTGGAGATATATAACTTGAATATATATTAAATGCATCAATTGGAGATACATTAGTAAAACTTTCAGTCTTTTTCTTTGTACCAAAGTCTATTTTATCAAGTTTATGTTTGAACATCCAGTTAATAAATAATTTGGTAGCCTTATTTTCACGTTCATTTGCATGAATTAAAACAAATGATGGCCCTTGAACAAATATTGAATTCTTGTCATCAACTTTGCCTTTTAGTGGTGCCGAAACTCAATCAGCATCATCTTTATTTAGCAAGGCTTTTGTATCTAATTCTTTGGTCTTTATAATACTTGAATCTATTAAAGAATATTCGTTTTTATCTCCATCAAAAATTGAACCTAAACTAATAATTTTATCAGCGTAGTCTCCTTTTAATTGATAGGAACCTAATTTTTTGCTTTTACTATCATATCCTAAACGAACTAATTTATATTTACTATAATTATCTTTTACTTTTGCCAATACTTGATCAACTTTTTCTTTAGAGACAAACTTTTTGTCATGCTTTCCAACAGTATCTTTATAATCATTTGAATAAATTTTATTTGTATGATTGTTTATTTTAAATTGAAACAATGATTTCCCATCGCCATTTAAAAGTTCAAATAGGTTTCCTGAATTAATTGAATTCTTTTCATCTTCCACATAATTAATAGTAATTTTATTTTCTTTTATGTATGTGTGTGAATATCCTGCAGTTGAACCTATATTTAAAGCCATATTGTGCTTTGTTAATAAGTTAGAACCAAAGGCTCCTCCACCACCAACTCAAACAGCCCCTGTTTCAATACCTTCAAAGATAATTTCAAGAAGTTCTCTAAATATTTTATTTTGAGGAGTACCAGATTTTTGAAATGACCCATAATCATATCCACCATCAACTGCATGTTCAACAGAAGGTGTAATAAATCCTTTTGATAAATCACCTTTTGTTCTAGCGGCTATCATAACATTAATTGCAGTAGGTAACGAATCAATTCCTAAAATAGGTTTTGATAGATCGTTTGGATACATTTTTCTAGCAGCAATTGCAAATTTAACTAATTTTTCGTATGAGTTAAAAATTTCATCTGATAAATCAAGATTCATTTTTGCGATTTCTTTTTTTACATCTTCTTCATTACTTGCTTTTGCAGACTTCCAAAATTCATCCACATATCCCTTTTTACCATTGGATTTACTACTATAATATTCCATGTATGATTTTAATTTAGTTGACTTGTTTTCGTCTATTTTTACACCCTTTTCTTTTAATTCACTAACTAATTTACCAACAACAATCTTGTTAATGGAATTCATTTCAGATGAAACACCAAAAGGAACTGTTCATTTTTCGTTGTTTGTGTTACCACCAATTCCTTTATTCCCGTTTTTAAATGCATCTGCAAGGTCTAAATCTTCAAATTCTTCATTGCTAAGAGCAAGGTTCATATTATTTTGAGCAAGAATTGATGCAGAAGTTGGATAATTTAGTAAAATATTTCAGAACGTTTTATGTTCTTTAGCTGCCAATTTGTTTGTTAGAGTCCCAGTATCATACCCATTTGGCAAGAATTCGTATTGAACTGGTAAATATCCTTCAGCTTTTTTATCAGGATTTTTCTTTAATCATTCGTTGTAAGAAGCTACTACGCCTTGTAAAGCTTCTCCTTGAACACCACTTTCAGAAAAACCAGTAGCTATCTTTAAGATTCCATCATCTGCTTGATCAAACTGACCAGTTCTATTACATGCAGCAGCAAGTAAAGGAGTGGCTAAAATCGATATACTTGCTAAAGATAATAAAACCTTATTTGTCTTTTTCATTGCTTGTTTTAAAAACCTTTCATTTTTTTTTTTTTTTTTTTTTTTTAGTTTTGTTTGGTTTGCTTTTACGTCTTTTTTTATTGTTATTTTCTTTTATTTTAATTTAGCTTTTTTACAACTAAATTCTAAACTATTTATATCTTTTGTATAAATGTGAAGTTGCTAGGAAACTGTTAAACAAAAACACACTTCAATTAGAAATCTAATTGAAAGTGTGTAATTTTATTTGCGAGTTTTGAATGTGTAATTCACATAAGAAATTGTACTACAAAAAAGCCCTAAAAAAATTTAAATGACTAGGTTTAAAAATCAGTTATTATTTACTATCTTTTTATCAATGATGAATTTAATTTTTTGTAGTCATAGTTGTTAAATGATAAAAAATAAAAATCATTGTAACTATTGTAGTTTTTAATCTTATTTAGAATATAAAATTCATAAATTGAAATTGAAAGCATTAATGAAAAAACAGTTGTTAGAAGAATAATTAAGATTCTTGTAACTGCAGAAATTGAAATATCTTCTTCCATTTCTAAGGAACTTCCTAAATTTTCTCTTATTGGTTCTTTGTTAATTCAAATAATAACAGCTAACAAGAAGGACATGATTAAAAAAGGAATTACTAAATCAAAAATAACGATTTTTGAAATTGCTACTTTTCTTTGCTTATTAAAATTAGGTGTTAAAAATGCATGTAGTGCAAAGTCACTATCAATTTCATTTATTAAATTCTTATAATGAGGGGACATTATTGAGTAATTTAAAATACTTGCAACAATGGAAACAAATGTGGATTTAGTCATTTGTTCAGCATTTTTTAAATATAAGTCTTTAGGGATTTTTGAATCCTTAAAAAAGGTGTATTTTGTTTTATTGCGTAATGAATTTAAATAGCAATAATAACTAAAATAATCTTTAATAAAGGATCTTTTAACTAAATCAAGAAAAATAAAAGCAAACAAAATGGTTAGAATTCCTGAAATAAGTCCAGTTATAACACTAGCTATAATGTCATTAGTTAGCCCTAGAATACCATTTTCAAAATATTTATTTTTAAAAATTGCAACCATATAAATTATTAATAGCCAAGTTGCAAAAATGGCTGTAAGAATTAAAATTGGATATCAATTTGCATATAATTCATGCTTCTTTAGTTTCTTTAATTCCATTTTTCGATTATTCATAAAAAAACTTTTTAATGCCTCCTTTTTATTTAAAGATTAATAATAATAACATAATTATAAACAAAAAATACTTATTCCAAATTTGATTGAAATAAGTATTGTTTTTTATTTTAAGGTTAGATAATCATTTTGATTTTGATTATATGGTGCTCCAGACTGGACTTGAACCAGCACGGCTCTTAACCGGTTGATTTTGAGTCAACTGCGTCTGCCATTCCGCCACTGGAGCTTTGTTTATTTAATCAAAATCAATCTAAAATTATATTTAAAAAATTCCTTATTAAATAAAAAATCTAATTTTTAGTTAGTTTCCTAAATAATTCAAGCGTGCTTTTTGTTTCCCTAATAAAACCATTGATTTCTGATTTTAGTTTGTCAAATTCTTCTTCTTTTTCTTGTATTTCTTTGTTTAGTAGAGCTTTTAGTTTTTCTTTATATTTATTTGAAGTTTCAAAGAAATATGAAAAAAACTGGGAAATTACTTTTTGGAATTCTTCATTCGTTTTAATTTCGACAGCAACTGGAAGATTATCTTTATTATCTTTATATTTTGAAGCATCAAAGCTTAAATTTTTTAAATTATCAAAATCATTTTTTAATTCATTAAATTTGTTTGTAATTTCATTATAAAACTTTAATATTTCAGTGTCAAGTGGATTTGTAGGATTTATATTTTTTATATAATTGGAATTAGTATTAGTATCATTACTTCCTGGATTATTCTTTTTATTTTCTAAAGATTCATTAGTATCCTTATTTGCTTTTGTATTTGGTTTTTCTTGCAATAAATCATTCATGTTTTTATTGCTTTTTTTGTTCTTACATGAAGAAGAAATTAAAGGAAAAGTAGCAAAAGAAACAATTGTTCCCAAAGAAATAAAAGCTTTGCTTTTTTTATTTATAAACATCTTATAAAACTCCTAATAAAATAAAAAAGGCATTATTTTTTGCCTTAATGTTAAAAATAATACACTTTTTTTAAAAAAATACATCTTAAATTAAGTCTAATAAGAAAAATTTTTATTGCTTAATCAAGGTTTTTTATTGATTTAATTTGCTATGTTATTGAAGTAATTAATACCAAAAATCATTAAGATTTATTTTTTAGTTTTTTAGCTTTTATTTTAAGAATAAAAAATAAAAAGATTGTTTTATTAAAAAACTTATATTGCATATAATATTAAATTATGAATTTAGAAGAAGTTTTTGAAGCTCAAAAAATTTTAGATAAAGTCTTTGCAGATGCAATATTAGAAAAAGAAAAGTCTTTTTTTGATAAAAAAATTGTTATTGCTCTTTTAGTTGAATTAGGGGAATTTGCTAACGAAGTGCAATCATTTAAATATTGAAAAAAAAATAAGCAAACTGACAGACAAAAAATTTTAGAAGAATATGCTGATGGCATTCATTTTTTAACTAGTATTGCATATCCTTTATCTGTGCCTTCAAAACTAACTCCCAAAATTAAATATAAGAATTTTGTGCTACAACTTAGTTATACTTACAAGCTTTTTTCCAATCTCATTTACCAAAAAAATAAAGAAAATGTCACCAAAGCCTATGAAGCATATTTAGGTTTAGGACAACTTATTGATATAAGTGAGATTGAAATAATTAAGTCATATATGGCAAAAAATAAAAAGAATTACAAACGAATTCAAGAAAATTATTAAAAAAAAGTAATTCTTATTTTGATAAAAAATTAAAAATAAAAAATGCAGAAAGAAAGAATTTTATTTATCTGCATTTTTAATTACTTATTTATATCTAATTTCGTTTCAAATATCTTCATTAAAATCTTGTAGGAAATTAATTAATAAATCTCCAGCTGCCATTAAATCTGAAATAGCACATACGCCGATAGGACTGTGAAGATATCTTTGAGGTAAAGAAATTGTTAGTGTAGCAGCGCCACCTTTGGCAAATTGTAGCTCATGTGCATCAGTGCCACCGCCCATAGCGACAAATTTATATGCTGGAATGTCATATTTTTTGGAGATTTTTTGAAATTCCTTAACTAATTTAGGATCCATCATAGTGCCTCTATCTTTAATTCTTAGCGCTGCTCCTTTATATAAAGAAGTATTTCCTGCAATTGTATTTGGTGTATCATGAGAAGCACATGTATCCAGTGCAATTGCAATATTAGGTTTTACTAAAGAAACACTACTTCTAGCTCCTCTAGTTCCCACTTCTTCTTGCACTGTACCAACTAAATATAAATCAACATCTAAATTTTTATTTGCAACTTCTTTTGCTACATATTCTAGCACTGTAATACCAGCTCTATTATCCATAGCCTTGCCACCTAATAAATTAGGATCATTAAATAATATAGTTTCTCCTGACATATAAACTAAATCCCCAACACCAACTCCTTGGGATAGTGCATCTTCCTCAGATTTAAAACCAAAATCGGCAAATAATTCATTATTAGTAATTGCTTTTGCTAACTCAGCTTCTTGCATAATATGAATACTTGTATGTCCAAAAACACCTAAGAAAGTTTTATTTGTATCAGTTACTAACTTAGCTTTTGTACCAATAACAGTAGTTGGTCAAATACCACCAATTGGAGATAAAAGCAGTTGTCCTTTTTTATCTATATTTCGCACCATGAATCCCACTTCATCCATATGTGCAGCAATCATAATCTTAGGCGCATTTTTTTTGCTTGATTTTTTTAGGAAAATAATTGAACCTAAATTATCTCTAGAAACTTCAAATCCTAAGTCTTTAAATGCTTCTTTTAACTCATTTGCCACTGGTTCTTCATACCGTGACATCGCTTCTATTTCCATATATTTAATTAACCGATTTTTAAATCATTCTTTTTTATCCATAAGTTATTCCTTTATTTAAATTTATTGAAATCTAACTATTAATATAAATTTTAACAAAACAAAAAAACTAAATAAAATAAGAAAGAAAATAACTTATCTTAAATAAAATTGCAATAAAAAACTAAGTTTTTTTAAAAGTATTTAATGAATAAATAATTAACTAACTTCTTATTTAAAGAAAATCTTTTTTGCCTTATTTTAAAAATGAAATAAAAAATGCCTTTTGAGGGGCATTTTTTAAATTTGAGTCATTTGACAAATGGTGGAGAATGAGGGGCTCGAACCCACGACCCTTGCCTTGTAAGGGCAATGCTCTCCCAACTGAGCTAATTCTCCATTTGGTGACCCTAGCGGGACTCGAACCCACGCATGTATGGATGAAAACCATATGTGTTAACCACTTCACCATAGGGCCATAATGGCGCCGACTATTGGGATTGAACCAACGACCAACTGGTTAACAGCCAGCTGCTCTACCGCTGAGCTAAGTCGGCACTCATTAACAAATGCTTAATTATTATAACTAAAAAATTTAGACTTGATAAAAAAAATAAAAATTTTTCTTTTATTTATTTTTTTAACTAACTTAACCCAAAAAAATCGACGTTATGGTGCTGGCTATAGGATTTGAACCTACGACCCATTGATTACGAATCAATTGCTCTACCAACTAAGCTAAACCAGCATAACTATTATTTTATCTTATTTTTTTTATAAAAAAATTTTTAACCATTCATATTTTAAAAATGGTACAATAGGAGTGATAGTGGGAGAAAGTGTCGATGTTTGGTAAATATGAACGAAATTTAGACGACAAATATAGAGTTGTCATACCTTCAAAAATCTTATCTGAATTAGGTAATGAATTCTTTGTAACAATCGGGTTTGACAAACAATTAATTCTTAGAGATAAGAATGAATTTGAAAAGTTAAGAACTAAACTTGAAGAGAATAACTCTCTTAATAAGGATTTTAGGGAATTGAATCGTTTCATCTTTGCTAATACAGAATTAGTAAACCCAGATAAATCCAACAGAATCAATATACCAAAATATCTTGCTGAAAAAGCCGCTATCAAAAAAAACGTTGTTTTCATAGGTGCTGGAAATATTTGTGAAGTCTTTGCCAAAGAAATCTATGATGCAAAAGAAAGTCAATTTGAAAACGAAACAAGTATTAATGATCTAGCTCAAAAACTATTTGAAGTCGGAGTTAAATTATAAAAAAGCATATTCCTGTTTTATTAGATGAAGTAATTTCTTCACTTAATATCAAAGAAAATGGGATTTATGTTGATTTAACACTCGGCAGAGCTGGTCATAGCCTTGAAATACTAAAAAAAATTCAAAAAAATAATTCAGGTATGCTAATTTGTTTTGATAAAGACAAACAAGCAATAACTGAATCTGAAACAAAATTAAAAGAAATTAGCAATTCTTTTGTTTTAATAAAAAGTGATTTTAGGTTTCTAACTGAAAAACTAGAAGAACTTAATATTAAAAAAGTTGATGGCATTTTAGCTGACTTAGGTGTATCAAGTCCACAACTTGATGAAATAGAAAGAGGATTTTCTTATTCAAAAGATGGCAAACTTGATATGCGAATGGATCAAGATGCAACCTTAGATGCTTGACAGATAATTAATCATTGAAACGAAGAGCAACTTAGATGAATTTTTTCTAACTATGGTGATGTAAAATTTCCTTTAGAAATTGCGAAATCTGTTATCAAAAATCGTCCAATTAATTCTTCTTTTGAATTGAATGAAATTATTAAAACAAGTCTTCCTGCATGATATATCCGCCAAAAAAATCCATCAAAACAAGTTTTTCAAGCAATAAGAATTGCAGTTAATGATGAATTAAATGCTTTAGATGATTTATTAAAGCAAATTCCTTCATTACTAAACAAAAATGGAAGTTTAGCAATTATTACATTTCATAGTAAAGAAGATTTTAAAGTAAAAAAATTCTTCCAAGATTTAAACTACATTGATCCCAAACTAAATAAATTACCAATTCAAACCCAAAAAAAATGGAAACAAAAAATATTTTTCCCTTCTCAAAACGAATTGGAATTAAATAAAAGATCCCGTAGTGCAAAACTAAGAGTAATTACAAAATTAGATTAAAGCTTTTTTTAAAAAAAAATTAATTGCATCTTTTAAATTTAAGTTTTTATAATTTAACATTATTAAAAAAGTAGCTGTAATTTAGATAATGTTTTCCTTTTAATTAAGACTTAAAAAAACTTCAAAATATCTGCTTAATATTTTGAAGTAATTGAGTAATTTGATAAAGGGTTGTAATTAATTAATAACCAAAGTTAGTATTATTATACTATATTAGCTATATATTATTAACTAAATAAAATAAGCATATACTATTTAGAAAAGCATTTTAAAGTTCTAAATCAGAATCTAAATTAGTGTAATTATTTTAAAAAATATCTCAATTTAAGTTGAAAACTAACAATTTTATAATTTATTTAAACCATTAATAAGTACTATTTCGATCAACATTATAAAAAAATAAATTTTTACAATGTTCATTATTTTTTAGCAAAATATAAGCAAAAAAATGGAGGATATTAAATGTCTACAGTTGAAGAATTTAACTCTGTTGCCAAAATTAAAGTCATCGGAGTCGGTGGTGGTGGAAATAATAGTATTCGTGAGATTTTGAATACAAAAATTGATGGTTTAGAATTTATTGTTGCCAATACTGATAAGCAAATTCTAGATAAATTCAATAAAGATGTTACTCTTCAACTTGGCGATCATCGCGGAATTGGTGCAGGTGCTAATCCAGAAGTTGGAAAAAAAGCAGCCGACCATTCAGCCGAAGAGATTAAAAAAAGACTAAAGGATGCAAATTTAGTAATCATAACTGCTGGCATGGGAGGAGGCACTGGCACAGGTGCTTCTCCAGTCATTGCCAAGATTGCTAAAGAGCAGGGCGCTTTAGTTATTGCAATTGTCACAACTCCATTTAAATTTGAAGGAACTAAAAGAAATCAAGTAGCCCTAAAAGGTATCGAAGAGCTAAAAAAACACGTTGATTCTTACATAATTATTTCCAATGATAAATTATGTGAAGAATATGGCGAAATTAATTTTAGTGAAGCTTTTAACATTGCTAATAATATTGTTAAACAATTTATTCACACTGTCATTAGTATCATAGCAATTCCTGGTTTAATCAATCTTGATTTGGCCGATCTTGAGACATTGATTAAAGATGCTGGCGAAACAATTGTTGGCATTGGGAATGCTAGTGGTGATGATGCAGCCAAGAAAGCAATAACAAAAGCAATTAATAGTCCAATTTTAGAAAGCAGTATACATGGGGCAACAAAAGCAATAGTATATTTTTCATCATCAACAAAAAACACAATCAAAGACTTTGAAAATGCAATCAATGAACTAAAAAATGTTGCTGGGCAAGAAATTGATATCATGTTTGGTGTTAGTATGCAAACTAATGAAAACCAAGAAAAACTTGATGAAACTTATGTTTCTGTCATTGCAACTGGCTTTAAAAAAGAAAATAACACAGATGATTTTAGTGACCTTGAAGAAACAAACTATAATGGTGAAGATTCAACGCGAGAACATTTGATTCCTACAAGTTTATCTTCAGCAATAAAACAATCTCATCTAGACGATTCAAATGTCGATGATAATGATTTAATTTTTAAAAACTTCAGAAACTAAGATGATGTAAGAAATTTTAGATAAATCTAATTTTTAGAACAATTAAATCAAAAAGGAGAGCAATCTCCTTTTTTTATATAATTTTTAATTATGTACAAATTTTTTAGTAATAAAAAAATTGATAACTATTTTTTAATTGATGAAGAAACAAAAAAGCATCTCAAAGTAATTCGAATTAAAAGCGCAGACTTTTTAATTAATTATAAAAATGAATTTTATCTTTGCAATCTGGTAGATAACAACAAGGCTTTAATTCAAAAAAAACTTGATATTAATAACGAGTTAGATTATGAAATAATAGTTGCTATACCTCTAATTAAACAAAATAATTTTGAAATAGCACTACAAAAAGCGACTGAATTAGGAGCTACGCAAATTATTCCTTATATTTCAAAATTTACTGACAGTTCAAATTTAAATCTCAAAAACAAATATGAGCGTTTTCAGAAAATTATTCTTGAAGCTTGCCAACAATCTTTTAGAAATAAAATTCCTATTTTAAAAGAAATTCATACTTTTGAGCAAATTATAAATTTAGATATCAAAAACAAAATTCTAGCCTATGAAAATAAAAAAGAAAATCCAATTGCAAAAAGTCTTGAAGATACACTTTTAATAGTTGGTCCTGAAGGAGGCTTTAGTGAGCTAGAAATAAGTTTAGCTAAGCAAAAAAATGTCAATATTGTTTCTTTAACAAAAACAATTTTGCGAGCTGAAACTGCAATTATTTATATGTTGTCAAAAATTAACTAAAAATAAAAAACTTATATTATAATAGGTAAGCATAAATTTAAATTGCAATTTAAATTAATATATTAAAACATATATAAGAAAGAAGAAAGTATGCGTCAAACGACAATTATTAGAAAAGAAATAGTTGATAAAAAATGATACATCATCGATGCAGCCAACGTACCTTTAGGTAGACTTTCAACTCTTGTAGCTTCAATCCTAAGAGGAAAAAATAAGCCAACATTTACACCAAATGTTGACATGGGCGACAATGTAGTTGTTATCAATGCAAAAGATGTTCTTTTAACAGCTAAAAAAGATGAAAAGAAAATTTACTACCACCACACTGGATATCCTGGTGGATTAAAACAAATTACCGCTGCTGATTTAAGAGCTAAAAAACCAGAAGCTTTAGTAGAAAAAGCAGTTAGAGGAATGTTACCACACACTAAATTAGGTCGTAAACAATTTAAAAACTTATATGTTTATGCAAACGCAGACCACAAGCAAGTAAGTCAACAACCAATTACAATCGAGGTTAAATAATGGCAGATAAAGTTAGATACTATGGTTTAGGTCGTCGTAAAACTTCTGTTGCTAGAGTTTATTTAATTCCTGGTAAAGGAAACTTTGTAATCAATGGCAAAGAAGCTGCTCAATATTTAAATTCTGCGATTCTATTAAAAGATGCAAAAAGTCCTTTTAGTGTAACTGAAACAGTTAACCAATTTGATATCTTTGTAAATGTTAATGGTGGTGGTTTAACAGGACAAGCAGGAGCAATTAGATTAGGAATTGCCAGAGCTTTATTAGAAGCTTCAAATAACGAATTCCGTAACAAACTAAAAGATGCTGGTTTCTTAACAAGAGACGCCCGTGTTAAAGAACGTAAGAAATTTGGTCTAAGAAAAGCAAGAAGAGCAAGACAATTTTCAAAGCGTTAAAAATTTTATGATATACTTATATGTGTTTTTACACATATTTGTATAAATGCGAGCATAGCTCAGTTGGTTAGAGCACACGACTGATAATCGTGAGGTCGATGGTTCAAGTCCATTTGTTCGCACCATTTCATTAATTTGGCCTTTAAAACACGCAGTCGCGTGTTTTTTTATAAATCTAAAGTTTATGAAAATGCATCTTATAAAAATAAAAATGTTATACTATATAAGATTAAAAATTATTCCTTGGTAATAATTAAGATTATTGCTAGGTTATGAAAGGTTAATTCATGGTTTCAAAACAAAGAAAAGCAGAGTTAGTAAAAGAATTTGGAAGAAATCCTAAGGATACAGGATACCTACCAGTTCAAATTGCTATTTTAACTGAAGATATTGAATCTTTAAAAAAACACTTTGCAGTTAATAAAAAAGATCTTCACTCAATGCGTGGTTTTATGGCAAAAGTTAATCACCGTAAAGCGCTATTAAACCACCTAAAAGAAGAAGATTACACTTTGTATCAATCAACTATTAAAGCTTTAAATATAAGAAAATAATAAGCAAAAAAATAGTAACAAAAATCCAAGTTAGAAATATAGCTTGGATTTTTTATTTACAAAAATTACTCTGCTTTTTCTTTGTTTTCTAGTCTTTTTAAAGAAATCAAATAATTTAGTTTCCTTCATGAAAATCAATCTTTTTCGCAATCTTTTCTTAGAAAATGCAATCTCTTGTCAATGAATTAAGGCTAAATTCCAAAAAAAAAAAAAAGATAAAATAGTTTTTGTAAATTGAAGCCCTGCTTCCTTTTATTTGGATCCTGGGGTATTTTTAAATTTACAAAATTTATATTTAGTTTTAAATTGTTATCCCTCTCTATTTAAAAATACATATAAAAAATTGATATTTAAAAAATAAATTTAGGAAAACATATATGAAAAAGATTAACAAACTACTATTAGCTTTAGGTTCAGTGTCTTCACTAGCAGCTTTACCTTTAATTGCTGCATCATGTGATAAAGACAAAGACTCTAAAGATAAAACTAAGAAAGCTGAATCTACTACCAAAACAAATACATCAGAAGGGACAACAACAGATTCAAGTAATTCTTCAACAGCTGCTAATACATTAACTGGTCAACCAGCAGAAAGACCTCAAGGGGATGCTCCTAGTTTAGGAAGTGCTCCAAGACCTAAAAACACAAGAGCTGATAAAGAATATGCATTTTGACAAGGTCTTGGAGACTTTAGTTGATTAGGAGCTGAGGAAAACCAACTAGAAGAAGAAAGACTTGAAGAAACAGCCAATTTAGTTACAAAGAATTCTGAAGCAGTTGATGAAGCTGTTAAAAATAACTATGGAAAACTTACTGAAGAAGATCTAAGAAAAGCCGGAGATTGAGAAAAAATCTGAGAAGGTTTAGACCGAAGTTCATCATCATCATCAACAGAACCAGCAGCAACGGTATCATCAACTAGATCATAACAATAATTAAAGATTCGTAGATTAAATATTTTCAATATAAATGTCATATATAAATAAACTAAAACAAAACCTTTAATATATGACTTATAAAAATAGCAGACCCTTATTTATTTGTCTGCTATTTTCTTACTAATTTTCTAAGGAAATATTAGATGTTTTATTCAAACTAAGGCCAATCTAATATTTATTTTAATTGCATTATTCGAATAATAAATAATTC
>NZ_AORI01000010.1 GCF_000367765.1 Metamycoplasma auris 15026 | reverse complement strand
TTATTTAGCAATATTTTTTTGTTAATTAAGTTCAATAAATTACCTATTTTAACTTGTTCATTATATGGATGTATCTCTAATTCAAGATTTCTAAAAGTGTTTAAATTTATGGATTTAACTGTGCTTCCACCTGAAATGCTTCTTAATAATCTTTGAGTTTTATCTCATTGCAAAAAATATAAAAGATAGTAATTATCAATTACGTTTTCCTTACCTGTTAATAGTCACAATCTTCTACCAATTGCAATATTATTTCTATCAAGCATAGCGACTCTACCAACAGGTGCTTCTTTTGTTATTAAAATATCACCTATTTTAGGTGTTCTTTTTGTAGTCATCTTTAAGTATTCTTCTAAAGAGACATAATAGCATTTCGAATAATCTATATAATTTTGAAATACAGATAGCGCACTCAAGGTTGGAATATTTCTACTTAACGAAGCTTTATTTCTTCCACTATAAGTTGCTTTACTTGAAAAATCTATTACTTCACTAAGCACATCATTTAATTTAACTTTTTCCATATTTTAATTTACCTAATTGTTCTAATATTTCACTTTGTAATTCATTAGATTCATCAAAGAGTTGTTTGAGTTCTTTTCTATATTCATTCATTTGGCTTTCGAATTCTTCTTCAGTAATGTCAACATAATCAATTTTTATATCAAAATATTGACCAGCAGATAAGGAATTATTTTTTTCTGATATTTCATCATAACTAACAAGTTTTGAAAAGCTATCTACTTCTTTTTTTTCTCTAAAAGTGCTAATTATATGTTCAATATCTTTGTCTGTTAATCTAGTTCTTTGTTGAGTTCCATCTTTGTATTTTTCACCCAATTTTGATGCATCTATTAGTATAACTTTTTCGTATTTTTTGGACTTATCAAAAAATAATACAGATACATTAGTTCCAGTATTCGCAAATACATTCGATGGCATGCTTATACAACCATAAACTAATTTGTCTTTAACAATTCTTTCTAGTATTTTTTGTTCTATTCCTGATTTTGCAGTAATAAAACCAGTTGGAACTACTATAGCGCCCTTACCACTATTTGGTTTAATTGAGTTAATAACGTGTTGAATAAATAGAGTATAAATTGACATAGATGTTTTTTTTTGCTTAGGAATATTCGGAACACCTGCTCAAAATCTAGATTTCATTGCTTCTAAAGTGTCTCTAGTATCTGCAAAATCCATTTTAAACGGTGGATTTGAAACAACAAAATCAAACGTCATTAAATCACCATTTTTTGATTTATGGAATGGATTTGTAAGAGTATTTCCAACAATAATATTTCTTAGCGAAGATACAAGATTATTTAGAATCAAATTCATCTTAAGCATAGTGCTGCTTTTTTGAGAAATATCTTGTGTAAAAATTGAAGATTTATCTTCACCTATTAGATGAGATAGTGATATAACAAGAGTACCAGTTCCAGCAGATGGGTCATAACACGAAACATTTTTTAGAGTTTTATCACCGTCAACTAATAATTCAGAAATAATTTTAGCTATTGATTGCGGAGTGTAATACTCTGCATAGCTCCCACCACCATTTGTGTTGTAGTCTTTTATAAGATATTCAAAAATAGTAGAGAAAAAATCATACGATTGGCCGAAAGCATCTTCAAAAGAAAAATCAACTAGTTTATTTATTAATGCTCTTGCAAAATCCGAACGCTTATTAACATCTGAAATATTTTCACTAATTATTGGACCAAAAAGATTAACTTGTGTTCCTTCAGTTGTTTCTGTAATATATATTTTTTCATTAAGTTCGGATAGTTCTTTCATTGTGTCATCAAAAATTTCACCAAAATTGTTTAAATTTTGCTTTTCTCATAAAACAGAAATCAAATGTTCAGGGTTAAATGCAAAAAGATATTCATTACTTATATCATCTATAAAATTTTCTACCTCTTGCTCATCCATTTGCCTGTAATTTTCTACTCATTTATTTTTTTGCTTTAATTCTTCATCTATATATGGACTATTTTTAACATCATAGTAGAATTTATCATTCAAAAATTTATAAAGAAATGTTTGAGTAATAATTTTGTATTCATCCCCACCATTCGACAAACCATAAGAATGACAAACTGCTTTAAGAGAATCTATAAGGTTTTTTGTTTGTTGTTCTAATTTAGTAATCATGTTTTCACCATTCTAAGTTCTGTATGCATCTATATATTCCAAAGCAATTAAATTAGATGCTTTTTTAATTCATTGCTTTTCTTTTTCAGTTATCCTTTTGTTGTTATTTTTTGAAATAAAATCCTTTGCATAGTTTGATATTGCCTTTATAACTACACTTTCATTATCAACAAATGTATTGTTATTTTTTCTTCTTTCTTCTAATTTACTTTTTATATGGTTCAAGCATTCAAATATAGTATTTTCATTCTTGATAGGTCATATTTGAATTATATTAGAATTACTATCTTTATTTGATTTACTATTTGAAGAGATTATTTTATGTATTTTTACTCAAGTAACATCATTGTTATATTTCTTCTCTAATAAATTATCCTTATATTCCAACGATTCAAGACTATCTGATTTATTTTTAAAAAAAATAATTGCTTCACTATACTCTTTTATATCACTTATAGGTTTTATCCTCAAAGCATTAATCTTTTCTATAACCTGTTGTCATATTTTTTTAAATTCAAATGAATCTGGATATTTATATTCGGTAAATTTTTTAATAAGCAAGGAAGCGGAATTATTTATACTAGAGTTTTCATTTTCAGAAATAATATCTAGTATTTTCTGGTCAACCATTTTAAAACTATAAACAACATCGGATAAAATACTATTTATTTCTATTTCGTTTGCAAATTCATCTTTGAATTGCTCTTGAGTATTAACAAAATTTATTCTATTTTCAACTTCATTTTTCATACATCTAGCTTTTTTAGGTTCTATAAAAATTGATAATAGTTCTTTTAGTTTAGGATCATCTAAAAACGCTGCTATATTGGATATTTCTTGTAATCTAACTAAGGCATTTTTTAATTCAAATAAAACTCGTTTATTATTTACTCTAGTTATTGCTCTGCTAAATTCTTCTAAATTATTTTTTGGATAAGGAAACATTATATTTTCAATTTCTTTTATTTCTTTTACTAGATTTTCTTTTTTTTGCATGATATCGTCATAGAAATTAGTTCTTATTAGACTTTCAGAATCATTAATGTCGTAACTATTTAATTCTTTTATGTATTTTTCGTTTGTTTTTTCAAAATTACTTTTTATATCTGCAAAATCAACGATAAATCCATATTGATAATGTTTGTAAGGTCTATTAACTCTAGTTATTGCTTGTAATAATGTTTGATTATTCATTTCTCTAGCTAAATATAATTTTTTTAATCTAGGAGAATCAAAACCAGTTAATAACATATTAAAAACTATTAATATATCGATTTTAAAATTGTATTTAAAATCATTTATGACATTTGCTATATCTTCCTTACTTTCATCATAAAGTACTAAACCAACTTTATAATTAGTTTGCATATTCTGGTCGTCAATTTCTTTATTTAATTTATCTTGTATTTCATTAAAACAATAATAAATTGCTTTAGCCTGCTTTGATGTTTTGCAAACTATCATACCACCTAATGTTTCATCGTCATTATTTACTCTAAATTTTTTGAAATCATTAATTATATATTCAACAAATTTTTTAACATAATTAGAATGTTCAACAATATGCTCGATTTTTACTGATTTGTCTTTAAGCTTCATATTATCATGGATTTTACTTAATTCTAGTTTGAAAGATGTTTCAATTTCATCTCTAAATATTTTTAGAGTATATCCATCTTCTATAGACTTATCATAATAATATGTGTGAATGTATTCACCAAATATCTTTCAGGTTTCTTTATCTTTTTTAAGTAGTGGTGTACCTGTTAGGGCTATTTTAATAGCATCACGATCAATATTTAATAAATTACCAAGAAATGTTCCTTCGGGTTTATAACTTCTATGAGCTTCATCTACAATAAAAATTCTTTGAGAATTTAAGTCATATTTTAAAATATTGTCGTCTTCTTTTTCTAAATCAAACTTTTGAATATTAACAACTGTAATTTCCAATTTTCCTTCATTATTTTCAATTGAACTTTGTTTTTTAAAATGTTCTTTGAATTCATGTTTACTATTTATTTTATTGACTTTTAATCCCCTAGCCTCAAATTCTCTTGTGGCTTGCTCTGATAAATCTAATCTATCAACAATAAAATAAAATTTTGGAATAATATTACGTTTCGAATAATAATCTGTCAAAAATTTTGTTATGAAATATGATAATGCAGTCTTACCTGACCCTTGAACATGTCATATGGTTCCAGATTTTATTCCTTGGTCTAATTTATTTCTTAATGCAAAAAGAGCAAATAATTGAGGATATCGAATAATGTGTTTTTGCTTTATAGTAATAGGCATATTATTTTCTTCTCTAAATTGATTTAAAAAAACAATACCATATTTTAATATATCAAGCAGTCTTTGCTTGCTGCACAAAGAAGTAATAATTCTATTAAGTGGTGTTAACCGATTTATATTAGTTTGGTATTCTATATCATCTTTTATTTCTAAACAATTTAAATCTTTTAGTATTTGTTTTTCTTGTATTTCATCAATATCTTTATATTCAAAATTTTTATAAAAACCAAATTCATCACCATTGACTAGTTCCTCGTTAAAGGAATTAAAAAAACAATCTTTTTCTGAAATTGTGCTATAAAAAGATCCCTGAGTAGGTCTTATACCATCTTCAGCTTTATATTCCATATTGTTAGAAAATATCATTAGTTGAGTCATGTTTAAAAATTTTCTAAATTTTTTATTAGTCATTCTTCTGCCTAACATTCTTTTTTGTTCTTCAACTAATGTGTTTTGATTATTGGGTTTCTTGACTTCAATAAGAACTAAAGGCAAACCGTTTATGAAAAGTGTAATATCTGGTCTAAACTCTTCATTGCCGTTTACACAACTAAATTCAGCTGTAAAGTTAAATACATTATTTTCTGGATTATCAAAATCTATTAGTTTTTTAGTACTTGATAATAAACAATCATAATAAAAACTTCTACCAAGATCATCATTTCTTAATTTATCTGTAATTTCAGATAATAAATTATCAAAATCATTTTTATTAAAATTAGGGTTAAGGAACATAAATTGTCTTTTAAATACATCTAATAGAATATTTGTATTTGGATCATAAATTTCGTATGCTTTTGATTTGTCAATCTTTCCGTAATATTTATATCCCAATCTCAAAAGATGAACCATAGCTGGAACTTGTACTCTTGTTTTTTCGTTGAATTCCTTCATAAAATAAACCTCATAAGGCTTTAATAAGTCTATTTAATTTTATATTTTTTTTAAATATAACTTCGTAATAGCTAACACTTATTTATTAACTTTATATATAGTAGATCTACCTACATTTTCTTTAATGATTTTATTTTCTTCTAATAGGTTATTTATTATTTGATTTGCTCTTGTTCTTTTGACATTAGCAACCTTTTCTATATCTTTCCTTTTAAAGTTCGAAACGCTTTTTATATAATCCAAAATGCTTTGATTTTGTGAAGCATCATCTTTATTTTGTAAATCTATTCTTTTAGTTTCTATATCTATATTATTTTTAAAAGTACTCATGCTATCAGATAGAGCAAGATCATCTTTTTTATAATTTAAATTTCATAAAACAACTTTAAATAATTGTTCATTTGACATAAAAATTGGTTTTAAATTATTGGAATAATTAGGTTGACTTGCGTATAACTCAATAATTTTGTTTAATCCACTGCCACGTTTTTCCATATAATTAATTCTTCAAAAAATATTCGCTAAAGTTTCATTTCTTCTTCTTGAAACAACTAATCATGCAGAAGTCTCTTGGATATTACTTCCATCCACCATTCCTCCAGGGGAAGTTATTTCAATTCTATCATCATAAATGTCAACATCAATTTGTGAACCTTCCATTGCATAATCCCGATGAATCAAAGCATTAACAAGTGCTTCTCTAATTGCTAAAAATGGATAATTAGGATATTCAATTCTTTTTTCATTAGTTTTTTTTCAAATAACCAAATTATAGTTATTTATAAAATCCTCAGTTTCTTTAAAAATATCTATTAAACTTCCAGTAAATTCTTTTGTATTAAGACTTAAAAACTGAGAATTTGTTTTATTATTACCATTTCACCTAGTTGCATACACTTTTGAAGATTTTATGAAACCATTATCTGCTATTAAAGCTCCAGCATTTGTTAAAAAATCATCTTTTACTAAATCAAGGGAAATTAATTGAATAGCTGTTTTTGCCTGAAAGCCAATTTCACTTAATTTTGCATTTAAACTTCTAAAATTTGCTTCTTTTCAATTAATTTCTGTTTTTAATGTGCCAAATGACTGTTTTGAGCCTCTAAAAAATAGATTTCTTAGTTCGTTTGCATTTGCTTTAATGCTTTGATTTCCATATCTTATATATGTAGCATCACCTTTTTTAGTTAAATAACGATATGGTGTTTCATTACCATCTTTAATTGTTAAAATAATAAATTTCAAACCATTATGTTCTTCTATTTCACAATAAAACTCAGGATTAGGATCAATTTTTGTTTTAATAGCTTCGCTAATATCTTCTAAAATGATTTGGGGATTTTTTAAACCTACTACTTGATGATTATCATCTATACCAATAAATATTTTCCCACCTTTTGTGTTTGCAAAAGCGCTAACAGTATGTAATAAATTATCTGGATTTTTTTTGTCAAACGTAAGCTTATATTCATTCGTTGTTGTTTCACCATTATATTTAAAATTAACCATTTGCTATTATCTCTCCATTATTATTAGTAGTAGTTAAAAATATTCTACCACCTTTCTACCACTTTTTTTTACTTATGTGGTAGAAAAAAGGAGATAATAAGGTATTTTAGGCCTCTATTCAACCATCTTTCTACCACTATTCGACCACTCTATGGTAGATAAGTGGTAGAAAAAAGAAATCACTTAGTCTAATACACACTTATTTTTTAGATTACCTTCACTAATCCATTTTTCTTTATTCTTTTGATATCTTTTTTTAACTTATAAAACTTCATTTTAATGATGTATAGTAAAATTCTATAATATGATTAATATTATTTTATACCAACCTGAAATAAGTCCAAATACAGCTAATATCATTCGCACTTCTTTTGCTGGAAATGCAAAACTACATATCATTAAACCAATTGCTTTTGATTTGCATCCACACTGATTAAAAAGAAAGGCTGCAGGACATTTTTTAAGTGAAATTCAACATGAAATTCATGCAAATTATGATGAATTTATTAAAAAATATCCCAATAAAAATATTTTTTATATTACTCGTTATGGCTTAAAAAATTACGCAGATCTCAATTACAAAGAAATCTTAGAAAATGAAAAAGAAATTTGGGTAATGTTTGGAACCGAAAGTACAGGCATTCCTAAAAGAATTATGCAAAACAAGATTGAAAATTGTCTACGAATTCCTATGAACCCCAATTGCCGTAGTTTAAATTTAGCTAACTCAGTAGCAATTGTTTTATATGAAATTTTAAGACAAAATGATTTTGCTAACCTTTCTTTATATGAAGTACAAAAAGGTAAGGATTTTATTCTAAAAAAAGATTAAAAAATTAAGGATATAAAAATGATTCATTGATTCCCTGGGCATATGGCAAAGCAATTTAAGTTGCTTCAAGAAAAACAAAAGATTTTTGATTTATTCATTGTTGTAATGGATGCAAGAATTCCACGTAGCTCATTCAATGAAGAAATCTTTAAAATCATTAACAATAAACCAATTTTATTTGTTCTTAATAAATCAGATAAGGGCGATTTATCAAAATTAAAACCTTTCATTAAGGAATATGAAAAAAGAGGTCAAGTTATAATAACTAACCTAAAAAATCCAGCTGCATACAAAAAAATTGACTCTGCTATCAATCAAGAATATCTAAAACTTAAAGCTAAAAATGAATCTAAGGGAAAATTAAGCCCACCTTTAAAATGTGTTGTTTTAGGTATTCCAAACGTCGGCAAATCCACTCTAATTAATACTATGGCAAAATCAAAATCCACAAAAGTTGGTGCCATTCCTGGCATTACTCGTTCGGAGCAATGAATTAATTGCAAAAATTATATGCTTCTAGATACACCAGGGCTGCTTATGCCTAAAATTAAAAGCAATGAAATTGGTGCTAAATTAGCAATCGTGGGCTCCATTAGAAAAGAATCAATCGATCTTAATGAATTAATAGTTGAACTATATCGTTTAGTTTCTAAATACTATCCTAATAAATTGCAAGATATTAATTTAGATAAGGCATTTTTAGAAGAAGATATCTTTTTTAATATCAACAAATTTAGCGAGGTAAATAACTTACTTATTAAAAATGGCCAATATGACATTAAAAGAGGTATTAATCTATTAATTAATTATTTTCAAAATTTAAATAATGTTATTTATGATGTATTTGAAGAAAGTGAAGAATTATGGAAGAAATAAATAAATCAAAAATCAGATACATAGCCTTAGGTGATGCTTTTGCTGCTGGCTATAATTCTAAAATTGGCTTTCCTACAAATGGATATCTAAATAAAAATCAAAAAATTAATGGACTTGATTATCCAACTACCCTTGCTTCCTTAATTGCTAACAATAAACACTTAGAATTAGAGAGTTTTTATAATTTTTCTTTTGCAATTGGAAATCTTGATTTCTTGCAAGCAATATACACAAATAACAAAAAAGAAATTTTAAAAAACGGCAAGATTATTGATTTAATTCAAGCAATTGACTGGTTTGCTTCCAATCCTTTTAAAAACTTTTTTTCAAGTTTTTTAAATGATTGAAATATCAAAAATAATGATTTTGGCTTTTTAACAAATAAAATCAAGGAAGCAAATCTGATTTCGATTACAGCTGGTTTTTTTGATTTTTTTAATAAATTGCCATTTAAAAAAATTCTTGCCTTAAACAAATTATCCAAAGAAAAACGAGGGCATAGTATTGTTGAAATTAAAGAAGATATTGAAAAAATTAAAGAAGAAATTTCTTTGAAATTAATTTCTTTAATTAAATCAATTAAGACACTTAATAACAAAGCAAAAATCTTTATAACTAATTACCCACAGTTACTTTTTAATTTAAAACATGCAATTAATTCATATATCAATGAAAACCAAATTAAGTCTTTTGATTTATATGAATATATTAAAAGAAGTTTAAATTCAATCATGGAATTAGTAGCAAATAAAAGTGCTATTGATTTTATTGATATTGATGATTTTGCTTATTGAAATGAAAACTATAAATATCTATTTGAAAATATTTTTTCTTTTTTTCCTTCTGAAAAAGGCTACAAAAAAATTGGTATGGATATATATAGCAAGTTATTTCTATCCAAAGATTCATTCAATGAACAAATAAAAAATGGCATTTTTTTAGATAAATATATTACAAACAAAGAATATTGAACAAATAATTTTAGCAACTATATTCCTTTAGTAAAAAAAATTGACACAGAAGCTTTGTTTAAGTTTGTTTATGGTAACAATAAGAATGAAAATATTTATTTAATGAGTGCAAACGAAAACAAGTATCACACATATTTAAACTACAAAATAAGAGTTTCGGATTTTTTAACTTTATTTTTAAGATACTATGGTTTTCTTTTATTTGATTTAGTTAAAAAATTCATTACTGATAAATTTGGCATTGTTAAGGATAGATACAAATTCATTCAAAGTGTCATTGAATTTACTACTAATGAACAGCGCGCTAAACAAGTAATTTTAATTTTTCTAAAAAACCAAAAGCTTGATAATATCTTATATATCTTAGAGCAATCTATTTTTAAAAGACAACTAAATTCCAATTTCAATTTGCATCATAGCATCATTTTAGCTGAATTAATTAGTATTCTAAGACACAACCAATATTTAGTTTATGATGTTTTAAAATACTTTTTTAACTCGCAACTAATAACTGAAGCAAAAAATGAAATTAATCATATTATTCAGCTATTTATTAAAGAAAGTTTAAATAGCGATCTATTAAATTATTTCTTTAATTTCAAAGGAAATAATAAGTTTAAAAATATTATTAATTATGTATTAAGTCTCAATTCATTTAAAGACTTTGTGACTTTTTTTCTTGAGTCTTTAATTAATTATGCAAATATATATATAACACTAAAAAACTTTGATGAGCTTTGAGCTAATTTCATTATTAAAAATAAATACAATATCTTACTTTTACTAGATAAAATCCTTGTTGAATTAACAGAAGAAACCAAAATTCAAGAATCAATTGATTTCTTTAGTAATTCAATTAGTGATTTATTACGACTTGAAATTGAATCCAAAGATTACAAGCAACTAAAAAATGCGATTACTAACATTTTAAATATACTAAAAAGCAATCCAAAATACCTAAATAACTTAGGTCTTAAATTACTAGATCGCATTAAGGATATTTCTTTATATGATTTAATTTTTTTAAGTAAGGAAAATAAGAAAAAAATACTTAAATGAACAAATTTTATTTCAATTAATAAATATCTAATTTTAGGCTTCCAAATTCTTAAAAATCTTTTTATCATAAGAAAAATAATAAAAAAATATAAAATCTAAAAAAGTTGACTTATTGCAAGTCAACTTTTAAAATTGTTTTTTTAGCTATTTAAAATGCCATTTTTTAGTTGCGGATTAGCTGCCATTTCTTTCATTTGTTTTGACATACGCTCAAAATCATTTAGCAATAAATTATATTCTCTAGCACTTCTACCAGAACCTTTAATAATGCGTTCTTTTCTTGAGGCATTTTTTAGAAGTTTCGGATTTTTCTTTTCGCCTTCAGTCATGGAATTAATTAAATAAGTATAGATTTTAAATTTATTTTCAG
This sequence comes from Metamycoplasma auris 15026, assembly GCF_000367765.1. GTDB lineage: Bacteria > Bacillota_I > Bacilli_A > Mycoplasmatales > Metamycoplasmataceae > Metamycoplasma > Metamycoplasma auris_A. The sequence goes on along the minus strand of NZ_AORI01000010.1, from coordinate 9,211 downwards.
CTTCATCTATTTTTTCGTCACTAATTTTATCAGCCATGCCAGGAATTAATTTAAGAATGGATTTCATTTTGCCTAATTTTTTAATTTGGGCTAAAGAATTCATAAGGTCATTTAAATCAAATTTTCCACTAATCATTTTATAGCCGATTTTTTTCATCATTTTTTCATCAACTTCTTCCGAAGCTTTTTCAATCAATGATAAAACATCGCCCATACCTAAAATCCGGTCTGCCATTCTATCAGGATGGAATACTTCAAGTCCAGTAATTTTTTCACTAATCCCAATAAAAGCAATATTTAATTTTAGAAGATGGCTGATACTTAAGGCAGCTCCCCCTCTTGCATCTGAGTCTAATTTAGTAATAATTGTGCCACTTAAATTAAGCTGCTCATGGAATTTTTTGGCACTATTAATTACATCTTGTCCACTCATTGCATCAACAACTAAAAAGATATAATCTGGCTTTGTATAACGTTTGATTTCTTTAAGTTCGTCCATTAAATTTTCATCAATCGCAAGTCGTCCGGCTGTATCAATAATAACTAAATCATTTTTAAATTCTTCAGCTTTTTTAATTGCTTCAGTTGCAATTAAAAGTGCATCATTTTCTTTTTTTGTAAAGAAATCAATTTGATTTTGTTTGGCAAGTTGGTCTAGTTGATCTCTTGCAGCTGGACGATAAATATCATCCCCTACTAATAAAGGTTTTTTGAAGATACCTTTTTTGCGAAAATAAAAAGCTAATTTAGCTGAAGTTGTTGTTTTTCCTGAACCCTGTAGTCCAACCATCATAATCTTAGTTGGATATCCTTTGGGCTTAATTTCAATTGTATTATTGCCAAGAATTGCCGTTAATTCATCTTTAAAGATTTTTAAAACTGTTTGTTGTTGATTTAGTTTCCCTATAATTTGGCTATTTAGAGCTTTTTCTTTAACTTGTTTAACAAAAAGTTTTACAACTTCTAAATTAACGTCAGCTTCTAATAAAGCAAGCTTCACTTCTCTTAAGATTTCAAGAATATCTTCTTCATTAATCGAAAGCTTTTTATTAATCTTATCAATTGATTTTTGGAATCTTTTTTGTATAAAATTTAGCATAAAAATATTATAACAAATGTAAGGATTTAAATAACTTGAATAACTCAAAGTTAGTTATTGAAAATCAAACTTTTTAAGCCTTAAAAAACAAAGATAATTTTTTCTTAACAAAGCGCTTCTTAATTTTTTATTTTTGGTACAATTTATTATTAATTCTAATAATAAAAGCTTCTGGAGTGTATTTCGTGGATAATAATTTAGAAAAAGATATTCAAAATGTCATTGCGCATTTAAAAAACCAAGGCTTTGTATACCAAAACTCAGAAATTTATGGCGGAGTTGTTAATACTTGAGATTATGGCCCTCTAGCAGTTGCAATGCTAAATCAAATTAAGAGTTTTTGAATCAATGAATTTATAAGAAAAGAAAAAAACTTTTTGATTGATTCCAAAATTATTATGAATAGATCAGTTTGAAAAGCTAGCGGCCATCTTGATAATTTTTCAGATTACTTGATTGAAAATAAAAACAACAATAAAAGATACCGTGCTGACCATATTCTTAAGGATTTATATCCTGAAATGGAAATTGAAAAATATAGTCTTGAACAACTTGAACAAATAATCAAAGAAAAAGTTAAAAAATATGATGGCATTGAAACAAATTGGGGAAATATAAGACCTTTTAATTTAATGTTTAAAACCCAAATGGGAGCTATTGATAATGCTGCATCAGAAACCTTTTTAAGACCTGAAACAGCCCAAGGTATCTTTGTTAACTTCAAAAATTTAAGTCGTAGTTCAAGAGCCAAATTACCTTTTGGAATTGGCCAAATTGGAAAGAGTTTTCGCAATGAAATAACTCCGAGAGATTTCATTTTTAGAACCCGTGAATTTGAGCAGATGGAACTTGAGTTTTTTTGTGAAGAAAAAGATAGTGACTATTTTTATCGATACTGAATTAAGAAAGCTAAAGAATTTGTTTTATTCTTAGGACTAAAAGAAAATAACATAAGACTAAGAGAACACAGCAAAGAAGAATTAAGTCATTATTCAAAAGGCACCCTTGATATTGAATATCTATTTCCTTTTGGCTGAGGGGAACTTCTTGGGATTGCTAATCGTGGCTCTTTTGATTTAGAACAACATATGAAATTCTCAAATCAATCTCTTGAATATCTCAAAGAAGATGGCAGCAAAATAATTCCATTTGCAATTGAACCATCAATTGGGCTAGATCGATTACTTTTTGCATTATTAATTGATGCATATGAGATTGAAAAACTTGAAAATGATGAAGAAAGAATCATTCTTAAATTAAATAAAAAAATTGCCCCTTATGAACTAGCTATTCTTCCGCTTACAAAAAAACAAGCAAATGAAGCTAAAGAAATTTATAATAATTTATTAATGCATACCAATTTAAGAGTTACTTATGATGAAAGCGGCTCAATTGGCAAACGTTACCGTCGTCAAGATGCAATTGGAACGCCTTATTGCATAACAGTTGATTTTGATAGTCCAATTAATAATACGATTACAATAAGAAATCGTGACACAATGAAGCAAGAAACAATTTCCATAAATGAAATTGAAAACTACTTTAGAAATATATAAAAAAGAAAGTCAAGGTTTAAATGTCAAAAGAAAATATTTGAGATTTTATTATTTCTAAATGCGATATTGTTAATATTATAGGACAATATGTATCCCTTAACAAACAAGGAAAAAACTACAAGGCAAATTGTCCTTTTCATTCTGAAAAAACACCTTCGTTTATTGTTAGTGGCGAAAAGCAATTTTTTAAATGCTTTGGCTGTGGTAAGTCAGGAAATGTCATTAAGTTTATTGAATTTAAAGAAAATCTAAATTCAATTGAAGCTCTTAAGTTTCTAGCTAAAAAAGAAAATCTAGATATCTCAAACTTTGATAATTTCTTTTTGCAAACAACTATTACATCTGAGCAACAAAAAATTCTTGATGCTATGTCCACTGCCAATAATTTTTTTCGATACCAACTTATTTTTGAAAAAAATGCAGCAATCGAAGCATATCTAAAAAAAAGAAACTTAAGTGAGGAAATTATTAAGGAATTTGAATTAGGTTATGCTAATTCAAATAAACTTATCTATGACAAATTAAAAGAAGAAAATATTGATGATTTTGCTATCTATAATTCCTCGCTACTTTCTAACTATGGTAATAAAAACTTTTTTAATGACCGCCTAATTTTTCCAATTCATGATAAATATGGCAATATCGTTGCTTTTTCAGGAAGAGATATTAGTGACTTACAAACACCAAAATATCTAAATAGTGCTGAAACAATCGTTTTTAAAAAAAATGAAGTAATGTTTAATTATTTTCATGCCCAAGAAGCAATCAATGAAACAAATGAAGTTTATTTGGTTGAAGGACAATTTGATTGCATTGCTTTATATAAAATTGGCATTAAAAACGTCGTTGCTTTAATGGGAACTTCTTTTTCTATCAATCATCTAAAAGAATTAAGTAACAAAAATATTATTCTTTTGTTTGATAATGATGAAGCTGGAAAAAATGCTACATTTAAGAATCTAAAAATGATTTTACAAAATCTAAAAAAATATAACTTAAATGTTTCATTTATTAATAATAATCTAAATAAAGACCCAGATGAACTATATAATCTTGATAATGGCTTAAGTCTTAAAAAAATAACAAATATCAAGATTGATATTATTGAATTTCTTTATAATGCTTTTAATGAAATTTTTAATAAAGAAGCTAACGAAATAAATAAACTAAATGCTTATGAAACTTTATTTGAATATGTTTCATATTTGTATGAAAACTGAATAATTGCCTTGCAAGAAAGAATGCAAAAAGCAAATATCCTATCAAAAGATTTGTTTTATTCACTTCTTAAAAAAATAAAGAAATCACAAGCTAATTTAGATTTTTATGCAACTTTTGATCCTAAAAAAAATTCAAATGCACAATTTAATGAGCCAAAGTTTGATCAATATGAAATTGAATCCTTTGCAAGTAAAATGCAAAAAAAAGGAACTCTGATTAAACAAGAGCTAAAAAATAAAATTTCAGTATATCATAAAACCTTGATTGATTTTTATATCATTGTTACTTCTTTATCCCAAGATTTTTTTAACAAAGAATTTTTTAGAGATTTTAAATATATATCTTTTGATGATGAAAATAAAAAACTTAAAAAATTAGTTGATTATGCTTTGGATAAAAAAAGTCAAAATGATATCAGCAGCCCCAAAGAAATTGTTAGTTTTTTAGAGAATGATATTTCTAATTTAGAAAATAAAGATGAAATATCTTTGTATCAAGAATTCCTTGAAATAGCTAAAGAATTACAAAATTACAACCAAGATAGTCTTTTTGACAAACAAATGAATGATAAAGATCATTTTTATAAAAAATATCAGGAAATGCGTAGTTTAAAAAATAAAAATAAAAAGAAATTTATTTCTTAAGGAGAATATAAAAAATGGAAAATAAAGATTTGGAAAAATCAATTGATTACACAGTCAAAATCATTGAACAAGAAATTAAAAAACTTCAAAAGAAAAACCCAAATAAAAAATCTTTTTCGCAAGAAGAGGTTTTTGATTTGATTGATAAAAAGAAACTTTATGTTGATGAAGAAGAATCAGATCTTTTATTAGCAAAACTTCTTAAGAAAAAAATCATTTCTAATAGTGTTGACGAAGGGGATAATGATGATATCTTAGGTTTTGATGATGATTTCAAACTTGATGAAGAAGCCTTGAAAGCAATTGATAGCGAAGAAGATAGTGAAGATAATGATGAAGAGATCTTTGATGAAAGTGAAAGTGGCGCTGAAGAAATTGAATTTGATGATCCATCTTTAGGACACAGTCAAAAAAAAGACTACGAAGTATATGATGAAGATGTGGAATTTATTTCGAATAATATTAACCACAGTGACTATGATGAAGAAGAAGATTATGATAGTTATGACTTAGATGACTATGATGAATTTAGTGACTCTTCATGATCTAAGAAAAACCAAGATGAAGAAAAAGCTTCTAAACTTCTAAAAAACTATAATTCTGAAGATATTCAAATTGGTAGTCTTAAAAGAAATATGGAACACAGCAACCTCTCAAATAGACTAACTGAAACTAATGACATTGTTAAATGATACATGCGCTGAATTGGAAAATATGGCAAGCTTTTAACTGCTAAAGAAGAAAAAGAATTAGCTGAAAAAATGGAAAATGCTAAACAAGCTGGCAATATGTATAAGTTTAAAAAAGCCCGCGACTTATTAGTTAAAAGAAATCTTAGATTAGTAATTAATAATGCCAAAAAATACAAAAACAGAGGTCTTAGTTTTATTGATTTAATTTCTGAAGGTAATGCTGGAATTATGAAAGCAGTTTCCAAATATGACTATAAAACTGGCTTTAAATTTTCTACTTATGCGACTTGATGAATAAGACAAGCAATTACTCGAGCCGTTGCTGACCAAGCGCGTACTGTTAGAGTACCAGTACACATGGTAGAAACTATCAATAAAGTTCTAAAAATTGAAAGAGAATTACAACAAGAACTAGATTATCCGCCAACAGATGAAGAGATTGCTAAAAAATTCGGTGGTGATTTCACTGCTGAAAAAGTACGCTACATAAGAAAAATCAATATCAACCCAATTTCACTAGATAAAAACATAGGAAAAGAAGAAAATTCAAGTTTTTCAGATTTTGTTAAGGATGAAAGTGTAACAAGTCCAACAAATTACACATCCCAACAAGAATTAAGTGTCATTTTGAATGAAATGATTAATTCATTACCTGATGAATCAGATAGACTTTTAATTCGTAAAAGATACGGAGTATCTGATATCAATGGTATTTCATATCGTCCACATTCACTAGATGAACTATCTAAAGAACTAGGTATTTCCAAAGAAAAAGTACGTCAAATTGAAACAAAGGTACTTCGCAAATTAAAACATCCCCAAAAACGTAAGAAATTAAAAGAATTCTTCATTAACGAAAGTTATGATCTTGACTAAAATTTAGGTATTTAAGGAAGAATAGTAATGATAAAACTAGGAAGTCATGTTTCTTTTGTAAAACCTTCGTATTTAGAAAATGCTGCAGCGATTTCTCTTGAAAATAATGCTAATTGTATGATGATTTATTTAGGAGCTCCGCAAACTACACAGCGTATTCCTAAAGAAAATTACCATTTAGAACAATATAAAAACCTTTATGCAAAGCATATAGCAGCTCAAGATATAATTGTCCATGCTCCTTATATTGTTAATCCTTCAAATCCAGAAAAAAGCCAATTTGCTATTGATTTTTTAGTTGCTGAAATAAAAAGAATGAATTATATTGGTGCTAAATATCTAGTACTACACCCAGGTTCACATACAACATTTACCATTGAAGAAGCAAAAAACACATTAATAGCTTCCCTAAAAAGTATTCTAGACCAAACTAAAGACGTTAACATTGCCTTAGAAACAATGGCTGGAAATGGCTCAAATTACTGCAATAATTTTGAAATTCTTAAGGAAATTATTGAAGCAGTTGACCCTAGTCGCTTATGTATTTGTTTAGATACATGCCATATTTGAGATGCTGGTTATAACATTAAAAATTACTCTTCATTTAAAACATATTTAAAAGAAAAAGGTTTCTTAAAATACATCAAAGTAATTCATTTAAATGATTCAAAAAATGAACTTAATGCAAAAAAAGACCGTCATGCAAATATCGGGCAAGGTTATATAGGACTAGAAACTCTAAAGAAATTTGTTTATGATCCTGACTTTGATAATATTCCAATTATTTTAGAAACTCCTTATATCAATGACAAGCCTCCTTACAAAGAAGAAATTGCTTTGTTATTAAATAAAAATGAACCTACGCTATTTTAGATTTAAACAAGCTTATACTTAGTAAGTTTGTTTTTTATTTTAGTTAAAAAAATACTCCCATGAATTAAAGTAGAAGTATTTTTTGAATTTCCTAAGAAAGCTTATTCAGTAAATTCAACAATCAAACGACCAGTTATTAATTGACTTCCAATGATATCAATAGTTGCTGATTTTTCAGTTAAATTTGAAACATAAATATTTTTAACGTCTAATTTATATGTATCCTTAAGCTCCTTTTTTTCTTCTAAGAATTTATTTATTATGTTACTATAGGTTCTATTATTCTTGTCAATCTTCATTGAGTATTTTCCATCACGAGGGTTAATTACATCAGTTATTTTCTTTCTTGAATCAGTATTATTTAATTGTTGTCTCAATGCTTCAATTTCAGCGATTAGCTGTTTGTTTTGGTTAACACTCTTTAAATTTGTTAATTCATCAGTTACCTTATTTAACTCTTCTAGTGTTCTTGCAACAGCATCGTTTTTTCCATTTATTTCATTTAATAGTTCAACGTATTTCTTATTAAGTTTATTATATGTTAACTTATATGCATCTAAGTAAGTTTCCATTGCTTCTTCTGAATCACTAGCTTCTTCTAATTCTAAAATTAATTTGTTAACTTCATCTTCTAATTGGGAATTAGTTTTGGTTAAATTGTCAAGTTTTCTTATAGCTTCTATTTTTTCTTTATTGATGCTTTCTAATTCGTTAATTTTGCTTTCTAATTCTGCACTATTTTTTTCTTTATCTTTCTTTAATTCAGTAATTTCAGATTTTAGTTTTTCTTCATCTTTTGTTAATTTTGCAAGAGAATTGGTTAATTCATTTAATTTATCTTTGCTAATTTTTAATTCAGAATTTAATTTATTATTTAATAAAGCCTTGTATGCATATGCATATTTAGACTTCACCATTTCTTTTTCAATTTTAGAGATTTTTTCTTTTAGTACTTTGTTTTCTTTTGCTTCATTATTTGCTTTGTTGCTACTATTATTTTTGTTTTTAATTGTGTCATATGCTACAACTGCAGTAGTTGAAAGCGCAACTGTTGTAGCTGCGGCGATTGCTCAGATTAGTTTTGCCATTTTTTTATTTTCCCCAATGCTATTAATAAGATTTCTATCTTAGTTTGTGTGTATTTATATTTTTATATTAGTCCTTTTTTTTTTTTTTTGCAATTTAGGATTAGAAACTAAAAGAAAATTAATTTTTATATCAAGAAAGATATAAAAATAGGAAATAAGTAACTTATTTCCAATACTTCTTTTAAATTTTAAGGGTTAAATTAAACTTGTAACGACGTTTAATTTCTTTCTTTTCTAATATGCTTATCAATAATTTTATTGATATCCAAACTACCATTATAAAACATGGCATGACCATATGCATTCAGTTCATAATGTTTAATATTATAAGAATTAATTACATCAATGGCTTTATTATAGTCAATATAATTATCATTTTTAGTTATAACAACACTTAAATTAGAATTGCATGTAAAAAATGAATCAAACATTTCTTTAACAATGTTTGAATGAAAAATTTGGTTTACAATATTGCCAAACATTTCTTTTCTTTGTTTGAGAAATTCTAAGCTAGTTCTAAGAATTAAATCTTTCGTTTCTTTTTTTAAAAGTCAACCATTTTCAATGTCACTAAATAACTGTAGTTGTGAAATATAAAATTGCTCTGGATCGTTTGGAAGTAAATATGACTTAATTTCATTGATTTTATTTGTATCTAAATTAAGTGGTAGCAGTGGTGTAATACCAAAAATATGTTTGATGTTAGGATTATTTTTAGCAACAAAAATAGCTGGTAATATACCTAACGAATGACTTAACAAGTAGATTTTTTTGTTTGGCAAAATCTTTTTAATAAATAAATCAAGTATCTCACAATAATATTCAATTGAAAGAGGATTGTTGTTTGTTGATTGACCACATCCTGGCAGATCAATTGCAACTAGAGAATAATTGCGTTCTTTAATATTAAAAAGATGCAGAGCTCTTTTAGCATTATCCCCAAAGCCATGGACAAATAAAACTACTTTTTCTAATATCTCATCATCAGCAAGATAACTAATTGTTTCATTATTCAATAAAATTGATTGACGTTTCATTATAAATCCCTTCTTAATTTTATTGACTTATTAATTTTTATTCTTTGTTATTGTATCAAAAAGATTGAATTTCAAAGACCTTTTTTGGTGTTTATTTGAAATAAGAAAGATAAAAATAAAAAATT
>NZ_AORI01000009.1 GCF_000367765.1 Metamycoplasma auris 15026 | reverse complement strand
ATTTTTTGTAAAAATAAATTGACGTTATGGTATTTGTATCCAGTTTTCAAAGAACTATCTAAGTGTAATGTATCCTTAAAGCATTTTTTAAATGCTTCAAAAAGATATCTTTATAAGTATATAACAAAGTAAAAAAAATATTAAAAATATTTATTAATTTTATGAATATTATTTACTTATTAAATGACTATTTAAAGAAGGGAGTTGCATTTATTAAAATAGCGTTGTTTAATTATAATAAATATTCTTACTAAAGTTAAGAAAATGATTAAAAATTCTTTTTGAAAACTACTTTATTAATTTCTAAAATTTAATTTTCAAAAAAAGTTTTTTCAATATTGTTTTTTGAACTTTTTCTTGAAATGCTTTTAGTAAGATTGTTAGATTCCTTTTTTATCTAATTTATTAAGATAGTTAACTAGAAGTTAGGAGTAATTTTGTCTTTTTATTTCTTATAATTGGTATTTTTGTAATCTCAAAATAAAAAAACAGGATTTTTAGTCCTGTTAATTTTAATTAAGCTAAAAAATTATTTGATTTTGTCATTAATTGCATTTTTAAGAACTTTAATGTCTTTATAGAATCCACAATATTTACATGCTTGGTGAGGAATAATTAATTGTTTACAGTGTTTACATTCAACTAGAGTAGCAGCGGTTAGTGCATGATGACTTCTTCTTAAATGTTTTCTTTGTTTCGAAGTTTTTCTTTTTGGAACTACAGCCATTTTTAAATCTCCTTAATTTATTTCTTAATATTAATCAATTAAATTAATTTAAATTATTTAAACTAATTTAATAATTGCCATCTTTGCATTGTCGCCAGCTCTGTTGCTTATTTTAATTATTCTTGTATATCCACCATTTCTTGTTGCATATTTAGGGGCAACAACATCAAATAAATATTGTAATGAATCTTTATTTTCGTTTTTAGTTGGAATAATTCTTAAAAATTTTGCAGCTTGTCTACGTGTTGAAAGGGTATTTTTTTTGCCTAAAGTAATCATTTTTTCAGCACTTGAGCGAATTCTTTTTGCTCTTTCTAGTGTGGTTTTTAGTTGCCCATGAACAATTAAATCAGTAACTAAAGATCTCTCAACATGGTTTCATCATTCTGTATTTCTGCGAAATACTTGTTTTGGATTTGCCATTATTTTTCTCCCTCATCTAAGTCTGAATTATTTATCTGATCAAGTGTTTCAATTACTACGTTATCGCTTCTGCTACCAGAAGTCATTTTTGCAAGTCATTCATCTCTTTTTTGGATAATGTCTTCGATGGATTTTTTTCCTAAGTTTTTAATATTTGATAAATCTTCGTCACTTAGTTTAATAATTTCTTCAACAGTGTTATATTTTGCTCTTTTTAGGGCATTTAGTGATCTGATTGTTAGATTTAGTTTATCAATTGAAATCGAAGTTTTGATATCTTTTTCTTTCTTTTCTTTAGAATCTTCAAATAATTCAAGAGTTTCAAGCGCATTGATATTTCCAATAATTTGGAAATGGGCTACAATAATTTTAGCTGCTTGTTCAATTGCTTCTTTTGCTTGAATTGTTCCATCAGTTTCGATTTTGATTTTTAGGCGCTCTTCGATTAATTTTGATGAACTATTTAGTTCTTCAAAAGAAATTGCACATTTTTTAATCGGACTAAAATCACTATCAATTGCTAAAAATTGTCCGCTTTTAATATCTGATTCAAGTCTTGAGCCATATTGAGCAATGACATTTTTATTTTCTTCAAAATCAATAAAACCTTTGCCTTGTCTTAAGAATAAATCAAATTCAAGAGAGCCATTTTCAGAGATATTTGCAATATATTGGTCTTTGTTAACAATTTCTAAACCTGAAGTATTAACTATATCATAAGCATAAACTTCGCCTTCTTTGTTTGAACGGAAAGAAATTTTTGCTAAATTATCCTTGGCAAAAAATTCTTCATTGTAAACAAAGCGAATGTTACGAATGTTACGAATTAAAGTAATGACATCTTCTTTAAGTCCATCAATTGTTTGAAATTCATGTTCGACATTATTAATTTTAATTGCAAATGGGGCTACTGAAGTAATTGAAGATAATAAAGTTCTTCTTAAAACAGTTCCCATTGTGTTTGCATAACCTCTTGCAAGAGGTTCGATGATAAATGTAGTATTGAAATCACTAATTTTTTCAGTAATTAATTCTTTGTATATAATTTTTTGACTTTTTTCCATGATTATCCTCGTTTTATTTCCTTAAATTTTATTTTTCTCTTTTAAGAATCTTTTTTGGAGGACGTGTACCATTGTGAGCTGTTGGGGTAACATCTTTAACTTCTTTAATGCTTAAACCACTTGTTTCAATTTGCTTACGTGCTGTTGATTTTCCAGGGCCTACTCCCTTAACTAAAATTGATACTTCTTTCAAACCAAATTCTTTAGCTTTTTCTACTGCTGCAGCAGCTGCTAGACCAGCTGCATATGGAGTTTTTTTCTTGGTGCCTTTGTAACCAATTGCACCTGATGAAGATCAAGCAAAAACATTACCTTTTAAATCTGAAAAGGAAACAATTGTATTTTGGTATGTTGAATGAATGTGGGCAATACCTTGTGTCACAATTTTTTTATTCTTTTTAGCCATTTTTATTTACCTTTCTTTCCAGCAATTGTTTTTCTTGGACCTTTTCTTGTTCTTGCGTTTTTCTTGGTTGATTGACCTCTTACTGGCAGTCCTTTTCTGTGTCTAATTCCTCTATATGATTTAATTTCCATTAAACGTTTTATGTTTAAGTTAATTTCTCTTTTTAAATCACCTTCGGTGGTATATTTTTTTGCTTCATCTCTTATTCTTGTAAGTTCTTCTTCACTTAATTCTTTAACTCTTTTTTCACCATCTACATTGGCATCAGCTAAGATTTTTTTTGCTAATGTTGGGCCAATACCAAAAATATATGTTAGAGAAATACGTGCTTTTTTATTGTTTGGAATTTCAATATTTAAAACTCTAGCCATCTTATATTATCCTTGTCTTTGTTTATGCTTTGGGTTAATGCAAATAACTCTATTAACGCCATGTCTTTTGATTATTTTACAGTCTTTACAAATACGCTTGATTGATGCTCTAACTTTCATCTTATAATCTTGTCTCCTAAAAAATATTATTTATGGCGAAAAACAATTCTTCCAAGTGTTAAATTAAAAGGACTGATTTCGACATCAACAACATCGCCTGGTATTAATTTAATGTTATGTAGTGACATTTTTCCAGAAATATATGCTTTGATTTCTTGGTCATTTTCAAGTAGCACATCATAGTTTTTGGTTGAGTGCATCTTGATAATTTTGCCAGTCATTTTAATAACTTCTTCTTTTTTTTCTTTTTTATTTTTTCCCATTAAATATGATCTCCTGATAATATGTAAGCTTCTCCATTATCAATTAAAATTGTTTGTTCATAATGTGCTGTATTAAAGCCTAATGGATCAAATACTGTTCAACTATCATTTTTGATTTTTATTTTTTTTGATTTTTGTAAAATCATTGGTTCAATGCAAATTACCATGCCATTTTTAATTAAAGGGCCACTATTTGGAATTCCTTCGTTAGGAATAAGAGGGTCTTCATGTAGCTCTTTACCAATACCATGGCCGCAGAATTCATCAGGAGTAAAATATCCTTGTTTTTGAATATAATCTCCGATTGCTGCTGAAATATCGCCAATTCTTTTTCCTATCTTAATTGCATTGAAGCCGGCATAGAAAGCGTCTTTAGCTACTTGGATAAGTTTTTTATCTTCTTCTGTAATATTTCCAACACCCTTAGTAAAGGCAGAATCTGAATAATATCCTTCCCAAATGACACCTGTATCAATTTTTATAATATCGCCATCCTTGACTACATAATCAGATGGAATACCATGAATTAATTCATCATTAACTGAAATGCAACATGTGCCTGGGAAAACCATATTGCCCTAAAAAAGCTGGTTTTCCGTTTCTTTTTTTAATTTCTTTAAAAGCGACGCTATCAATTTCTTTTAAAGAAACTCCTGGTCTTATGAAGTCTCAAAGAATTTTTTTAACTTCTGCCAAGATTGCGCAAGCTTTTTTAATTTTTTGGATTTCAAATTGATTTTTGATTCTTATCATCCTAAAACCCTCATTAAATCTAAAAAAACTTCATTTAAATCTTGATGACTATTGATTTCTAGAACAATATTTTTTTTCTTATAGAAATCAATTAGAATTTCAGTTTGACTATAATACATATCTAGTCTTTTTAAAATGACATCTTTTTCGTCATCAACGCGTTTTATAACTTCCGTATGGCAAACTTTGCAATACTTGTTTTCAAGTGGTGGAAAAACTTCTAAGTGATAAATAGTTTTACATTTTGGACATATTCTTCTTTTTGAAAGACGCTCAATAATTTGCTCATTAGAAATTTTTAGCAAAATTACTTTATCAATAAAGATATCTTTTTTTTCTAAATCTTCAAGAAACTGCGCTTGGTCTAGGGTTCTTGGAAAGCCATCTAGAATAAAAGGAGTTTTAGTTGCTACTAAATTTCTTAAATTGCTTTCAACTAAATGATTTGTAATGCTATTATCAACATATTTTCCAGAATCTAATATATCTTTAATTTTCTTCCCTAATTCAGTTTCGTTTTTAATTTCTTGGCGAAACATATCACCAGTGGATAGTTGAAAGTAGCCAAATTTTTCAACCATTAACTTCGAAATTGAACCTTTTCCAGCTCCCGGAGGACCCATGAAAATTAAATTAGGTTTATTGTTACAAGTTTGGTTATTGCAACTAGAGCATTTATTTATCATATTAAATCCTCTTCTTCTCCATACACTTCTTTTAGCTCTTTTATCATTCTTCTTTTTCTTGCAAGTTCTTGGGATTTATATCTTGCTTGAATTTGTTGAACAGTTTCAATGGCAGTCGAAACTAAGATCATTATTGTTGTTCCTCCAAAAGAAATTGGAGCTGGCATGCCAAACATTTGTTGAATGAATTGCAATGCCCCTAAGATTATTAAATATGTCGCTGAGAAGAATGATAGCCGAAGCACAACATTTAATAAATAATCTTCTGTTTGTTCTCCTGGTCTTATACCTGGAATAAAAGTACTACTTTTTGCAAAATCTTCACTAATTTTGTCAATTTTTGATTGTTGAATCCCCATCAAAATTGTTAGTCCAAATGTAATGATTACAAATAAAAAGAAGCCAAGAGGTTGTGTTAGTTCTAAGTTACTGTGCACTCATGCATAATATTTACTTGTATTTGGATTAAATAAACTAGCTATCATTGATGGAACAGATAAAATCATCATCGCAAAAATAACTGACATAATCCCAGCTGGGTTAGCTTTGATTGGTAAATAGCTTAATTCTTTTTCAGTTTTAGAAAGTCCAGCTCCTACTTGTTGAATAGGAATTCTTCTTTCAGCTAAACTAAAGAAAGCAACAACAAAAATAACAATTAAATAAGCTAATAAATAAACAACAAAATTAATTGTTTCATGCAAAATTACTTCATTGTTATTTTTAATTGAAGGCATATAGTATTCAAATGCATGTCTAAAGGTTGGAATTAAGGAATTAGCAATTCCTACAAAAATAATTAAACTAGTTCCGTTTCCTACTCCTTTATTAGTAATTTGTTCGGATAAAAATAATGAAAAGAATGAACCTGCTACTAATAAAAAGGGTACTGCTATTCATTTATAAAAGAACTCTCCGCTTCTTCCGAGTTTTGCAATTTCAGAAGAAAAAGTAATTCCAAAACTTTGGTCATTAGGATTAATTAATGCTCTTGTAATTAAAATTGCTTGAAAAATTGCAAAAAATAGCGTAATAGTATATGTAATAAAATTAATTTTAATTCTTCCGATTGGACCAGATTGACTTAAGCGATAAATTGGGGGGAATAATTTGGTTTGTAAAAGCATCATTACTAAGGAAGATGATATAAAAGGACCAATTCCTAAAGCAACGATGGAGAATCTTCTTAATCCTCCACCCCCAACTAAGTTAAGTATTCCAAAGAAATCACCTTGGTTCAATTTATCAGTATTTGCTAAATTAACACCGGGCAGTGTAATTGTTCCTGCTACTAAGAAAAGAGAAATTATGAATAGTGTAAAAAGAATCTTTTTGAAAAGATTATGATTTTTTCATCACTCAGATCAGCTATTTCGTCTTTTTACAAAATACTTATCAATCGCTAGTTGGCGATCAAGTTTTTTTGCTTGAATTTCCTTTTCTAATCTTGTTTTTTTAGCCATTATTGAACCTCGATTTTTCCACCAACTTTCTCAATCGCTTCTTTAGCTTTTAATGAAAGCGCAGGAATTGTCACGATTAATTTTTTGGTTAATGTGCCATTTCCTAAGATTTTAACAGGCAAGCTGCCTTTAATTAAGTTTTTTGCTTTTAATGTTTCGTATGAAACAACATCATTGTCATTAAATTTGGCTTCTAGTGTTTTTAAATTTATAACTTGATGTTCAATATGGTTTACGTTATTAAATCCTCTTTTTGGGATTCTTCTAAATAATGGTAATTGCCCACCTTCAAAACCTAGTCTTACTGTACTTCTTTTAGTTTGTCCACTTTGTCCTCTACCAGCTTGCTTCCCTTTTCCTGCTGCATGACCACGTCCAACACGGGTTTTTGCTTTTCTTGCACCCTCTGTTGCTTTTAGTGTATGTAGTTTCATAAATATAAGTCTCCTTATTTATTATTTTTCTAATAACTTTTTAACTTCGATGTCACGTAGTTTGGAAATTTCTTCAACAGTTCTTAATTTCTTAATAGCATTAATAGTTGCATGAACAATATTTTGTTTTGTTCTTGAACCATAGGTTTTTGTTGAAATATCAGTATATCCTGCCAATTCAACAACAGCTCTAACTGTATTGGAAGCAATAATCCCAGCACCTTTTGGAGCAGGACGTAATTGTACTTTTGAAGCTAGGAATTTTTCTTTGATTTCGTGTGGAATTGTTCCATTTACAACTGGAACGCTAAAGACATTCTTTTGTGCATCTTTAACTGCTTTTTTGATTGCATCTTGCACTTCGTTTGCTTTCCCGTGTCCAAAGCCAACCTTGCCTTTTTTATTTCCTACTACAACATAAGCTGAGAATGAAAATCTTCTTCCTCCTTTAACAACTGTTGTAACTCTTGCTACATCAATAACTTTTTCTTCATAAAGTTTAGCTTGAGGTTGTTGGTTAAATTGTTTCTTTTGGTTGAAGTTTTTTCTTTCTTGATGTTGTTTTGGAGCATTTTCTTTCATTTCAGTTTTTCTTGGTGATACTACTTTAGTAGCGCTTGCATTTTCTTTCATTGTTTCTTTTTTTAGTTGTTCAGCCATTAGAATTTAATCCCTTCTTCTCTTAGTGTATCAGCAAAAGCTGCTAATTTTCCATGATAAATATATCCAGAACGATCAAAAACAATTTCAGAAATATTTAAATTTTTTAATTTTAATGCAAATTCTTTTGCTACTTTTTTTGCTGCTTCGATATTATTGCCTACATTTGGAATTTGTCTTGTTGAAAATGAAGCAAGAGTGGTGTGGTTTTCATCATTAATTGCTTGTGCATAAAAGTTATGTAATGATTTAAAAACAACAACACGAGGACGAATTGAGGTTCCTTTTGCTAATTTATTTGTAATTTTTAGATGCTTAGCAACACGTTTTTGGTTTCTTGATAACATAAATATCTTATCTTTCCTTTCCTTAAAAAACTACTTAGCAGCAGTCTTACCTTCTTTACGTCTAATAACTTCATCTTTGTACATAATTCCTTTTCCAGAATATGGACTTGGACGTCTTATATCTCTTAAATTGGCAGCAAATTCTCCGACAGCTTGTTTATCAATACCTGAAATGATAATATTGGTTGGTTTTGGGATTTCAACTTTTAGATTTGATGGTATTTGTTTAATAACATTATGTGAGTACCCTGCAATGACTTCGATTTCATTTCCCTTTAGTGTTGCTTTATAACCAACACCTTTGATTTCGATTTCTTTCTTGTAACCGCTTGAAACTCCGATTAGCATATTGCTAATAATTGCATTTGTAGTTCCGTGTAATTGTTTTGTAGTTTTATCTTCATTAGCTCTTAGTGTCTTAATTTCATTGTTTTCAATAATTACTGTAATTAAAGGTGAAAATGTATATTCAAGTTGTCCTAATTGACCTTTGATAGTAATATGGTTTTTATCTAGACTTACTTCGGTGTTTTTTGGAATACTTAAAATTCTTTTTCCAATTCTTGACATAATTTAATTCCTTATTGATATATAGAACTAAAGATTATCAGATGAAGGCAATAACTTCGCCACCTAAGTTAGCTTTTCTTGCTTCTTTATCTGTTAAAAGTCCTTTTGAAGTTGAAATAATTGCTGTTCCAAAACCACTTAAAACACGAGGTAATTTGTCTGCTGATGAATATACTTTTAGCCCTGGCTTCGAAATTCTTTTAATATCAGTAATTGCAGATATATTTTGGTTCATTCCTTTGTATTTTAAAGTTAATTTAATTTCTTTAAAATTTTGTTTTGAAGTAACAACTTCATAGGAAGTGATGTATCCTTCTTTAACAAAAATATCAAGGATTTTTTCTTTTTTGTTGGAATGTGGGAATGTAACTTCAAGGTATTTTCTTGCAATTGCATTCTTAATTCTTACAAACATATCTGCTATTGGATCAGTAATGATAGCCATAATTATCAACTCGCTTTCTTGACACCAGGAATTTTTCCTTCATGTGCTAATTCTCTAAAACAAATTCTACAAATTTTATATTTACGTAAGACTGCGTGAACACGCCCACAAATTTGGCAACGTGTGTATTTTCTTACTGGAAATTTTGGTTCACGTTCAGCCTTAACCATTAATGCTTTTCTTGCCATAAATAATCTCCTTAATTATTAGCCTTTGCAAATGGGATTCCAAGTTTCTTAAGTAGTGCAAAAGCTTCTTTATCAGAATTTGCACTGGTTACAAGAATAATGTCCATACCTTTTAGTTTACGAATCTTGTCAAATGAAATTTCAGGGAAAATAATTTCTTCTTTAATACCAATTGCATAGTTTCCTCTACCATCAAAACTCTTTAAACTTGTTCCATTAAAGTCTCTTACACGAGGAAGTGCAACATTAATTAATTTTGTTAAGAATGATCACATTCTGTCACGTCTTAATGTAACTTTTCCACCCATTGGCATCCCTTCACGTAATTTTCAGGATGCTAAGGATTTTTTAGCTTTTGTTTGGTATGGTTTTTGCCCTGTAATTTGGGATAGTTCAACCATAACTTCTTCAATTGCTTTTGAATTTGATACTTCATTGCCGGCTGTCATATTAATAATGATTTTTTGTAAACGAGGAGCTTGCATAATTGAGCTGTAACCAAATTCTTTAACTAGTTCAAAGCGAACTTGTTCTAAATATTTCTTTTCTAGTTCTAACTTAGCCATGTTTTTTTCTCCTTTTTACTATATAACCTTATTAATTTTTTTGGCAACTCTTTGTTTTTTACCGGTTTTAGCATCAACTTTTCATCCAATTTTAGTTCCAATAGATTTTTGACCTTGTGCACCTTTTTTAGCTAAAAAGGCAACGTTTGAAATATGAATTGGATATTCTTTTTTTTCAATTTTTCCTTCGGTGTTTTGTTGGGAAGGTTTATGGTGTTTAACTTTCATGTTGACATCTTTTAGAATGACAGTTTGCTTTTTGTAATCGGTTGCTAAAACAGCTGCGAATTTCCCTTTATCTTTACCTGAAATAATTAAAACCATGTCATTTTTTCTAATTTTAGCTTGAGACATAATTATAAAACCTCCGGTGCTAGTGAAATTATTTTTAAATATCCCTTGTCACGAAGTTCTCTTGCTACTGGACCAAATACCCGAGTTCCTCTCATTGAACCATCTTCTTTAATTAAAACAACCGCATTATCATCAAATCTTATGTAAGAGCCATTGTCTCTAGCAATTCCTCTTTTTGTTCTTACAATAACAGCCTTTAGAACTTGTCCTTCTTTAACAACACCATTAGGAATAGCTTTTTTAACAGTTACAACTACAACATCACCAATGTTAGTGCTTCTTACAACACTCCCACCTAGATTTTTTATAATCATAACTTCTTTAGCACCTGAGTTGTCAGCAACATTACATCTAGAAAATTCACTAAGCATTTTCATTTCCTCCGATTGCATGAGATTTAATTGCTACTAATCTAAAGTGTTTAGTTTTTGAAAGAGGTCTGGTTTCTTGAATTTCAACAACATCTCCAACTTGTGCGGCATTTTTTTCGTCATGAACTGCAAATTTCTTTGATTTTTTGAAACGTTTTGAATACAATGGGTGTTTTTCATAGGTTTCAACAATTACAGTAATGGTTTTTTCATTTTTTGTACTAATTACAGTTCCCACAAGTTTTTTACGACGGTTTTCTCTCATTGTTAATTCCATTATTTAATACCTTCTTCTTTTTTTGCATTTAGGGCTGTTAAAATTCTTGCGATGTCTTTTTTTACTAGTTCAATCTTATGAGTTTGGTCTAATTGTGATGTTGCATTTTTAAAACGAAGTGAGAATAGTTCAGCTCTTAAATCGCCTAATAATTGGTTTAGCTCTTCAACTGATTTTTTCTTTAATTCAGAATAAGACATAACTATTTTTCTCCTTCAGCTGTCTTGCATTCGCAAACTTCTTTAGCAACAATTTTTCAAGTAACAGGTAATTTGTGTCCGCCTAATCTTAATGCGTCTTTCATAGTATCAACTTGGTTACCAGAAACTTCAAACATTACAGTGCCTTCTTTTACAACTGCAAATCATTGATCTGGACTTCCCTTACCAGAACCCATACGCACTCCGATTGGTTTTGAGGTTTTTGACATGTGTGGGAATATTTTAATAATAACTTTACCTTCACGACCCATACGACGAGTAATTGCAATACGGGCAGCTTCGATTTGTCTTGCACTAATTCAGGCAGAAGAAGTTGATTTTAAACCAAATTCTCCAAATGATACAGTGTTATTTCTGTGAGCTTTAGTTTTATCATGACGAATACGGAACATTTTTCTGTGTTTAGTTCTCTTTGGTTGAAGCATGTTTTTCGCCATCCTTTCCACTAAATCTAGATCTTCTTTCAGCTCTTTGTTCGATTACATTATTAATAGCAGCATTATCTAGAATTTCACCATTAGAAACTCATACCTTAACACCTAGAATTCCGTATGTTGTTTTAGCAGTTGTTACTGCATAATCAACATCTTGTCTTAAAGTATGTAATTTCATTTCACCTTCAGTATATCCTTCAGTTCTAGCCATGTCAACACCATTTAAACGACCTGAAACTGAGGTTTTAATACCTTTAGCGCCAGCTTTCATGGCAGCTTTGATGGCAAATTTTTGTGCTAGTCTAAAGCTACCTCTGTTTTCCAATTTAACTGCAATATTTTCAGCTAATAATCTTGCATTTAAATCAGGATTTTTTAATTCAATAACATCGATTGCAATGTTAATTGTTTTGTTTTTTAGATATCTTTTTAGATTTTGGGTCATTTGTTTAATTTTTTCACCATTTGTTCCAAGCATTGCAGCTGGTTTTGCTGTGAAAACATAAACAATGACATTGCCATTTTGATTTCTTCTAATTTGAACTTTACCAATTTGAAATTCTCTTACTTTCTTATCAAAGAAATCATAGATTTTTTGGTCTTCAAGTAATAAAGAAGCAAAATTAGCTTTGTCTGAATATCAAACTGTGTTATGAGCTTTGGTTATACCGTAACGAAATCCATTTGGATTAACTTTTTGTCCCATACTATTTTGCCTCCATACTTAATTCATCATTTAGTTCAATTAATTCAATATAAAAGTGACTTGTTCTTTTTAAAATTGGGTATGCTCTTCCACGGGCATGTGGTTGAAATCTTTTAAGAGTTGGACCGTCGTTAACTAAGATTTTAGCAACAACTAATTTAGTTGCATCTAGTCCAAAGTTATTAGTTGCATTGGCGATTGCTGAGTTTAGAAGTTTTAGAATAATTTTTGAGGCTTTTTTATTTGTTGTTTGTAGGATAACTAATGCTTGTGTAGCTGATTTATAACGAATTAGATCAGCAACTAATCTTGCTTTTCTTGGACTAATTCGTTGCATATTTACTGATGCTTTAACAACTTGTTGTGTCATGTTATTTCTTCTTTCCTTTAACCTTATCTGCACCATGTCCATTGAAGGTTCTAGTTAAAGCAAATTCACCTAACTTATGTCCTACCATGTCATTAGTTACAAATACATCAATAAATGCATGACCATTGTGCACTTGGAAGGTAAGTCCAATAAAATCTGGATAGATTGTTGAACGTCTTGATCAAGTTTTAATTGGTCTCTTTGGTGCTTTATTTTCAATAATAGCTACAACTTTTTTCATTAAGTGATCATCAACAAATGGTGCCTTTTTTAATGAACGAGACATTATTTAGTTTCCTTTCTTCTTCTAATAATAAATTGGTTAGATGCCTTCTTAGTTGCTCTAGTTTTAACGCCAAGAGCTTTCTTACCTCATGGAGTCATTGGGGATTTTCTACCAATTGGTTGTTTCCCTTCCCCACCACCATGTGGGTGATCATTAGGGTTCATAGCCGAACCTCTAACTGTTGGTCTAATTCCTCTTAATCTATTTCTACCTGCTTTACCGATGTTTACTAATGAATGTTCTTCATTACCAACTTCCCCGATTGTTGCACGACATACACCTAGAACTTTTCTTACTTCACCTGATTTTAATTTTAGAATTACATATCTTCCAGATTCATCCTTACCTAGAATTTGGGCAGATGAACCTGCTGAACGTGCAATAATTCCACCTTGTTTTGGTTGAAGTTCGATGTTATGAACAAATGTACCTTCAGGAATGTTGGCAAGTGGTAAGTTATTACCGATTTGAATATCAACATTTTCCCCTGAAACAACAACTTGTCCAACTTTGATATTTTTAGGGCTAATAATATATCTTTTTTCCCCATCACGATAAACAATTAATGAAATATTTGCTGATCTGTTTGGATCGTATTCAATACTTTTAACAACAGCTTCAATTCCATCTTTGTCATATCTTTTGAAATCAATGATCCGATAAAATCTTTTCAATCTACCACCGTGGTGACGAGTTGTGATTTTACCTTGATTATTTCTTCCAGAATGTGTAGGAAGAATAACAAGCAATGATTTTTCTGGTCTGTGTCCAGTTAAATTTGCTTGGTAATCTAAAGAAGACATATTACGGCGACCATTTGTATACGCTTTAAACTTTTTAATAGCCATTTTTCTTCTTTTTACCTTTCTTAAAAATATTGTTTTCTTTTAAGATGTATTGATATTTTTTTATTTTTAAATCATTTTTTATAGTGTATGCAAAAAATGATTATTTTTCTTCTTCTAGTTTAGCTTCTTCATTTTCTTTAGCTAATTTAGCTTCGGTTGCTTTTTTAATTTTTTCAGCAGCTTTCTTTTCTGCTTCAGAAATTTCTTGTGTTTCTTTAGCTTCAGTTTCTTTTGCTACTTCTTTTTTTGCTTCCTTAGCTTCTTCAGCAAATAAAAGAATTTTTGATTTTTCATCTAAATAAACGATTGCTTTTTTAACTGCATTTTTAAAGCCTGAGAATCTTCCTAATCTTGCTGGTTTTTTGTCATAGTTAATAATATTAACTTTTAAAACCTTCACATCAAAAATAAATTCAACTGCTTTTTTAACTTCAATCTTATTTGTTCTTCTGTCAACTGCAAATGTATAAACATTTTGATTTGTTCTAGCAATTTCTGACTTTTCTGTCAAAATCGGATATTTAATAACTTGATTGATATTCATAGATTATTTAGCCATCCCTTCTAGATATTTAATGTCTGCTTCTGAAATTACTAATACATCTGCTGCAACTAATTCTTCAATTGATAAGGAAGTTACTTTAGTTGTGTGAACATTAGGTAGATTTCTAGCTGATCTGAATACTTTTTCATCTGAGCTAACAATTAAAACGTTATTTAGATTAATTAGATTATCTTTGTTTAATTCAACTAGAAGTGCTCTTGTAGAAATTGTTTCTAATTGATATTCTCTAACTAAAACACTATTAGCATTTGCTAGCATTGTTAAAGCTGAAAATAGCGCATTTTTTCTTGCTTTTTTGTTGATTTTTAGTTCGTAGTTTCTTTCAGTTGTAGGACCAAAAGCTCTCCCACCACCAACAAAGATTGGACTTCTTAATGATCCAGCACGGGCGTTACCTGTGTGTTTTTGGGCTCAAGGTTTTTTCCCTGTTCCACTAACTTCACCACGTGATTTAACTTTATGAGTTGCTAGACGCTTTGATGCTCTTTCAGCTAAAATCGCATCAAAGATGGCTTGTGCATAAATTTTTTCAATGCCAAAAACAATTTTTGGTAAATCTAATTTAGCTTTTTCTTCCATTTTTTCAGCCTTTTGACTTTTAGCTGTCTTAGGTGCTGGTTTGTCAACTAAGTTTTCTTTTTCAATATATGCAATTGCATCTTTATTTTCAACTTTGTCTTCAACAACACGATTTGCAATGATTTTTGCTTTTTCTAAGTTAACACTACCTCTGAATTTTCCATCACGATGGAATCAAACATGAGTAACATTTTCTGATTTTTCACTAACATTAATAAATTCGTTAACTGCATCAATAAAGTTAGCAAAGTGTCCTGAAACTTCTTCTTTAGCTTTCTTAAAAGTAAATGAAACGTTTCTATTTTCATCAAATGTTTCAGAGATATAGTATTTATCAACAATAACTGAAGCCATAATTATTTATCTCCTTCAACATTTTCTTCTTTTTCTTTAGCTTCTTTAGCAATAGCTTCATCAAGCGCAGCTTTCATTTCTTTTAATGACATTTCCATTTTTAATTCAAGGTTGTATTTCTTTGCTTGGTCAAAAATTTCATTCTTTGCTAAAGCTTCTTTTAGATTTACTAATTGAATTTCAGGTTTCTTTTGAATTGATTTCTTAGCATTTTTAATTACTAGTAGGGCACCTTTAGCACCAGGGGTACTACCTTTAATTAAAAGTAAGTTATTTTCAGCATCTGATTTAACAACTTCTAGGTTTTGAATTGTTACTTGTTCAGCACCTAGATGTCCAGGCATTGTCATACCTTTTCATACCTTGTTTCCAGAGATATCCCCAATAGAACCAGTTTGTCTAATTGGTTTTGAACCTCCACCACCACCGTGTGATTTAGGTCCAATGTGTTGGTTTCATCTTTTAATTGTTCCAGCGAAACCTTTACCTTTTGAAATTGCTGTAACATCGACAACGTCACCGCCTTCAAAAATGGAGGCATCAATTTGAGCACCTAAGTCATAACCTGTCATGTTACGAATTTCTTTTATGAATTGCTTAGGTGTTGTATTTGCTTGTTTGAAATAGTTAATTTCAGGTTTCTTAATTCGAGATTTTTTCTTATCTTCTAAACTAAGTTGGGTTGCAATATAACCATTTTTTTCTAAGCTTAAAACCTTGGTTACAACATTTGGTTTAACTTCAACAACAGTAACAGGAATTAATTTACCTTCAGCTGTGAATAGTTGAGTCATTCCAACTTTTCTTCCTAAGATTCCTTTCATTTTTTATCCTTTCTAATATAAAAAATAATAATCTGTACTATTCTACAGACTTAATTGTGATTTGAACACCAGCTGGTAGTTCTAATCTTTTTGCTTTATCAACTAAAGTTTTGCTTACGTTTGATAAAACAATTAAACGTTTGTGAGTTCTACTTTCGAATTGTTCACGAGATTTTTTGTTAACGTGAACTGATCTTAGAATAGTAACTATTTCTCTTCTTGTTGGTAGAGGAATAGGCCCACTAACATCAGCTTTTTCAGCCTTAGCTAATAAGATAACTTTCTTAGCTGCATCATCAACTAAATTAGCTTCAAAAGCTTTGATCTTAATTTCTAATTTTGCCATCTTTGTTCTCCTTTTTCATTAAATGAAACGCTCCACAAAAGTTCTCGATATCCAAGTAGAACAACTAAGCTTGGCATATCGTAACCTTTTGCTTCCTTGCTTAAATGCTAATTAATTATACCAAAAACTTATTTTTGTGTTTTTTATTTTTAAAAAAAATATCGGCTCTTAATTTGTTTTTAAAAATCAAGGCCAATAAGCTTACTTTTTTAACTCTAAATTAGTAATTTAGCAAATTACAAAATTATTTTTGATTTTTTAATTTTTAGACATTATCTTTTGAATTTTCATAAATTTCTTTTAGAGCTTTTCATAATTTATCAAATGCACCATACGAATAATTTGCAGTTCAACCACCATACATTGCATTTCCTGGTATTTGGATATTAAATTGATGTCAGTTTAGATTTTCAATCTTTGGAACATTATTTTCAACAGTAACTTTCACTCCTTTTGTTCCTTCAATTTCAGTAAACAAACGATCTAAGTTATTTTTTGTAATGAAATCAATATTAGCCCCAGGGGTTTTTGCATTCTTATAAGCATCATCATAAAAATCATTAAAATCATCCCCAATTTTCATAATTACTTTTGTTTGGACATTGTCTCCAGATTTTGATTCTGATGCTTTAAAGTTTCAGCCTTCTTTGTTATCACTAACATCATTCATTCTTTGGTTTTTACTTGTTACTTTTTTATTTAGATTCTTGTTTTCTAGTGCAGTTTTTCAAGGAGATTTATCTTCATATTTACCATTTTTTGCTTTTGTATCAACTCCTGAACATCAAAACATTCAATCATGAACATATTCTTTTTTAACGCCAAGTTTAATTAAGTTTCTCTTAATTCCTTCAATGGATTCTTTTAGTTGTGGGATGCCTGAGTTGAATAAAACAATTCCACCATTTGTAAACACATGATTAATAAAATTAATTGCTCCAGGAACTGCTTTTCTATTTCCTTTTGCATCAACTTTATTCTTAAAATCTTCATCAAATTTGCCATTGTTTTCATAAATCATTCAAGATTCACTATATTCATTAACTAACACAGTTTCATCAATATCCATAAACACAACAGGGACGGCCTTGTTTGATTGAGTGTTTGAAACTTCTCCATCTTTTGATTTGCTAAAATCAAGTTCATTGCCACTCATTTCCTTCTTTTTGATATTATCAAAAGCAATTTTTGCAAGTGTGTATGCTTGCAGTGCTGCAGCTCTTTGTTCAGCAGAAGTCATATATCAAACAATTGCGCCAGCAACAGCTGCGCCGTTGTTTAATTTTCCAATTAGTTCACCTTTTTTCTCTTTACTTAAATTTAATTTGGAAATTAATTCAACTTTTTGTTCAAAGTTTAGTTTTTCAATTTCTTTAATTAAATCAGATCTTATTTTTGTGTTATCTTGCTTATCATTTTTTTCTGAATTACTGCAACTTATTGCAACTATTGGCATTGAAATGACACTCAATGCACCCAATAATAGACTCAATTTCTTTTTCATAATTAGGCTTCCTAAATTTATTGTTTTTTTAAACAAAATTACTACTACTTTTTTTCATAGTAATTATTAATATAATTACATTTGAAATTATAACACTCTAAGTTTTTAGTTTGTTTTGCTTAAATAAGTATTGAGTCATTGAGTTCAATGAAATTGAGTACAAAATCAATCTTTTTTTTCAATGAAAAGACTAAAAAAAGCAGGGATAGCTGCTTTTTTGATTTGTTATTTTTTGTTGTGGTTTACTTGAATGTATGTTGGGTTTGGGTCTTTATAATCATCAGTTTTATATTTAGCAAAAGGATTGCTTGAATTTGTATTGTTTGATGAAGTAATTAATTTACCATACTTTATATATGTTTCTAAGATATCTCCACCTTCAAAAACACTCTTTGCTTTAGTTGGATTTTTTGTATAGTTAAGCATATCATAACCATCGCCACCTTCTAAAACAAAGCCATTTGTAACAATGTAGTAATTTTGATCTTTATTAACAGATTTTCCGTTGATTTTTACACTGCTTTCATCTAATTCGTAAACGAATTTATTATCTTTTTCTTCTTTGAAATTAATTTTTGCGCTTACATTATGTGAATATTGTGCATAACCACCTGAAAAGATTTTTTTAGCACCATGTTTCATTGCTTCTAAAAGAACTTCGCCCTTCACTTGCACAGCTGCAATTCTATTACCAAAGGGAGCAATTCCAAGTAAATCAGCTCTTTTAATAGCACCTTTTTGGGTATCTTGACGAAGCGCACCACCAACTTCTAAACCAATAACATTATCTGCATTGAAAACTACTGCTTCATTATTTACTTTAGGACTATTTTCAATGAAATCTCAAGCTGTAGCATCAGTTGTAAAACTACCTAAATTTGTTTGTTGTGATCTCCCTTTTCAAATTGGAACTTCTTTGCTTCCATTTCCTGGTTTAATTTTTACTTCTTCAGTGTGTTTGAAATCAAATGGTAAACTAAAAACAACTTCATTATTAACTGCATCAAATTTAGTTTTTAAAGCATCAATCATGTTTTTAATTGGAGTAATAGTATTCTTTTTACCATCCATTAATTCAGTGTATTCAATTGTTCATAGACGTTGTTTAACACTCGAAATTTTTCCTGTTTTAGTATTTACTATAAGATCTAATTCACTTAGATATTTTGTGTAGCATTCAGCTTGTGTTAGAAAACCATTTTCATCTTTGCCTTCTTCGATTGGAACTAGGGTGTGTGAGTGTCCATCTAAAACTAAATCAATACCTTCAACATTCTTAGTGAATTCTCTTGAATCTCATCTTGTATCTGGCCGATTAACTCCTAAATGTGTTAAAGCAACAATGAAATTAATCCCTTTTGCTTTTAGTTCTTTAACAACTTCTTTAGCTGTGTCAATTGGATCTAAGAAAGTTACATGAACGGAGTTTCTTGGAGCTGAAGTTCATTGGGTATCAGGAGTAGTAATTCCCATAATTGCTACTTTAAGTCCTGATGGTAGTTCTTTAATGATATATGGACTAAATACTTTTTGTCCTTCTATCGCAAGTTTGCCATTTTTATCTTTAACTTGGTCAGTAACAGCTTTTTTATTTCAAACTATGTTTGCTGATAAAAATGGCATCCCTTCTGTTTCTTTTTCAATCTTAAACATATGATCTAAGCCATAGTCAAATTCATGGTTACCAATAGCAACGGCATTGTATTTCATTTCTTTAGCTATTTTTGAAATTGTTAGCCCTTTATCGGAATCTGATAAGGGAAGTCCTTGAATTAAATCACCTGCTGATAATAATAAATCTCTATCGAAATCACGGCTTAAAATTTCAGCTAATCCTTGCATACCTGAGTAGTTGTTGTATTTCCCATCATCAAAAACTAGCCGGCCATGTTCATCATTTGTATGAACAATCTTAATTAATTGTGTGCCAGCACCTTTTTGAGCTACTCTTAAATTCTTATATGCATCATTAACTTTTTTTCTTAAAGCAAGTAAAATTGGACTTCTTTGTTTAACAAATTCTTCTTTTTTTGCAATTAATTCTTTCTTTTTAGTTTCGTCTTTTTCTTTTTCAATCTCAGCTTTTTTATCTTTTAAAGATTGCATATCAGCATTAATTGCTTCATCAAAATTTTTAAAAGCATTTTCATATGCAGCCTTTGCTTTAGCTACCTTTTCTTCATTTGGTTGCCCGCAAGAAATAGCAATCATTGGAAGTGCACTAAAGGCAGTTAATATCCCACCAAGGGATAACAACATTTTCTTTTTCATGAAATCTTTCCTTTAAACTAATGGTTGATTGATTTTTTTTATGTTTTTTGCTTTATTTTGTATTTCAATTATAACACTACAAAAAAACACCTAACAATTGTGAGACTTATTCTTAGCATAATCTCAAATAGAATTTAATTTATATTTTTTTACTAATCTAAGAAAGCTTATATTGACATTTTAATAAAAACAAAGCATCTAAATTTAATATCTAGACAATTGCTTAAAAAATTAGTTTTTTTATAAAAGTTTATTTTGTTTATAATATAATTTTTTTTGCAAATTGCATTATGGAGGGGTAGCGAAGCGGCCAAACGCGGGTGGCTGTAACCCACTTCCTCACGGTTCGGGGGTTCGAATCCCTCCCCCTCCACCATTTTGCCCTTTAGCCAAGTGGAAAGGCAGCGGTTTTTGGTACCGCCATCCGTTAGTTCGAATCTAACAAGGGCAGCCATATCATTTATTTGAAAAATTAAAACTCAAAAGACATTTTTGGGTTTTTTATTTGCTTTTTTTAGATACCTAAAAAAAACTAAAAATATTGCAATTTGCTAAAATCTTAATATCATTCTTAAATCTAAAAAGGCAAAGTAAGGAGAACTAATATGAAAAAGATGCAAAATAAATTAAAACTGGCATTAAGTTTTTTTTCTTTAAGTTTTCCCTTAGTTGCTTTTTCATGTAAAACAGAAGATGAAAATAAATTAGATAGTAATCTAAAAATTGAAATTTCTATTCCTAATCAAAGTAATTTACAACTAGATAATCTAGATTGAAATGATATTGAAATAAAGTATGATTCAAACAAATATCAAATAATAAAAGAATCATTAATCAAAAGAAATGGCAGTTTAGTTGTAAGAATAAAAGTGATTAAAAAAGCCTTAAATGGATTAGAAATTTATAATGAAATTATCAAAGAAGAAAGCTTTTTTAATTTTAAAAAACCAAATGAAACTTTTCCAAATTCAGATTCTAACAAAGATAATCAAAGCAATAATCCTACAGATGATAATTCTAAAAATAACAAACCTAATATTAGCCCTACATATTCTAATCATGAAAAATTAGTTTATGATAGTCACACTATTTATACAAAAGATAAATATCCAGCTTATTTTTTTGATAGACATTTATTTGATGAAAATTTTGTTTTTAATAATGATGTTTATACGATTACAAGATCAACGCCAAAAT
This sequence comes from Metamycoplasma auris 15026, assembly GCF_000367765.1. Classification (GTDB taxonomy): domain Bacteria; phylum Bacillota_I; class Bacilli_A; order Mycoplasmatales; family Metamycoplasmataceae; genus Metamycoplasma; species Metamycoplasma auris_A. The sequence continues at coordinate 55,689 of NZ_AORI01000009.1, read as the reverse complement.
TTAAAAGTGCATCGCATAATATCAATGTTTTTTTAAAAAATGGCAATTATGGCAATCCCATTGATTTTCAAAACTATAACATAGAAGCAGATAAAGAATTTTGAAGTTATACAAAAGATATTGGTTATTATGGAAATTATGGAAAAAATCCAGAAGAAAAAGTGGCTTTCTATAATAAAAATATTGCCCTAAATGGCATGGTTAAACAAGCTTATTTAGATAACTTCAATAAAAATGAAATTAGTAGCCTAGAAGAACTAAACTTAGATTTAAATTCCATTATTAAAAGCAATCCTTTTGGCTATCTTCCTTCAAATTTAAGTCAATTATTTTATTATTTAGATTTTAAAAGTATAAGCAAGATTTTTAAGATTGAAAATATCATTGAAATTAAGGCAAATTTCAATGATGAAGTTGGTGAGATTGAGTTTCTTTTAGAAGATAAGAAACAAAACAAATACTATTTAAAAATAGATAAAAATAACTCTAGTTATCTAAAAAATAACCTTGATTTTTATCAGTATATTTATGACCGTAGTTTTATGATGCTCTATTATGGCACTGAGTGATTTAGGGATCCATTTGGACTTCAAAAAGAACACCTAAGCTACACAAGTGGTGGAGGAACTTTATGAGTAGTGGATCGGATTATTAATCCAAATGATGAAAAAAATGATTATTGAGAACTATTAGTAGCTACTAATATTCATGTTTTTAGTTTGAATAAGATTTTTGATAAAAGTTTGTATTTTTTCAAAAATGAAAACAAAGAAAAATCAAGTAGATGAAAAGCTGGATTTTATGGTCCAAGTAATCTAGATTCATTTTGGAATGATTTAAAAAATCGCACTAACAATAAATTTTTAACAATAAAACCTAAGGTAGATAAATTAACTAGTAATTTTATATATGGAAGCGAAGATGCTGGTATCCCAACCATTGATGCATACTCACAATATCTAGATATGCCCTATTATACGCCTCGTTATTTTGCTAGTGATTTTAAGATTGATCATCCTGACACAGCAAGTAAATGATTTGAAGAATATAATAAAGAAAGCTACATTGGAAAAACACAAAATGCTGGTGCAGATTTTGTTTTACTAAAAATGAAAATTAAAAAGGATCAGCTACATTTAATTCTTCCTAAATTAGCAGAAATTATAGGAACTAAGAAAGAAAAAGATTGATATGTTGGTCTTGGTAAAAATGAGCTAGCTAGTCCTTATAAAACACAATTTTATGCAGGTTATCCAAATTATAGTTTTAAGGGCAATAAATCAACAGGTGGCATTATTAGCACACAAAATCGCTATGTTAAAGAAGATGATTTTAAAAGTCTTTGAGTAAGATATGATGCACAATTAAATAAAGATTGAAATTCGCATCAAAATAGATGAAAAGAATACACTGAACCTTTTGTTAATGATAAAGAACATGGAATGCCTCTAAATATCCTAACTCAGCATTCAACTTTGTATACAAGAATTGAAAAAAATAAAGAAAATGATGCTTTAGATAGTGGATCTTCTGGTTCGATGGCAATTGATTCATCATTCAATTTAATTGGTATAAATTATTTATTAACACAAGATCAATCTCATGATACAACAACAAACGCAATCAATCTTATTCAGGGACAAGGCGATTATAAAAACAAGGATGATGGCAATATTTTAGTTAATGCTATTAAGAAATTAAAGAATGATAATTTGCACACTATTAAACTAAATCCACTAAGTTAAATAAAAAGTAAGCTTTTTGAAATTAAACAAAGCTTACTTTTTTTTAGAATAACTTTAATTTAGAATTTTATTTTTTTTCATTGCTATTGCATCATTGGTGACATAGAATCTTGTTTAGGCATTTTTTTATATTCAACTAAATACATAATCATACCAACAAGTCCTACTATTCAAAAAATATGTCCGACAATAAATAAAACTAAATATTTTTGGTTTGGGGCAATGATTGCTGATCAAATCAATATAACTATTAAAGCAATACCAATTGGAACCATTAATAAGTAAATTATTAATGACAATGCTATTGAACCTGCTGAAAAAGTTAATAATGATTTTGGATCAGTAGGATTTACTAATGCAGCTAGATTACTTGAGGCTCCAAATGCAATAAGTGATCATATAAAAATAATTAATCCAAGACCAATAATAGTTCCAATTAATGCCAAATAAGCAATTGCTAATTTTTTAAGTTTACTAGTGTTATCCATAATTTAAATTATATAAAACTAAAAGAAAAATAAACTTCTAAAGATGCCTTTTTTAAATCATTAGAAGTTTATTTAAAAGTAAGAAAATCTAAATGAATTTATTATTTAACAATGATATTTAAAATCTTGTTTTCAATATAAACACTTTTTATTATTTCTTTATCTTCAATTCATTTTTTAATGGAAGGTAGACTTGTTGCTTGACTAATAATTTCATCCTTATTTCAGAAAGGATTAATTTCTAGCTGTCCGCGAACTTTTCCATTAATTTGAATCCCAATTTGGGGATTTTTATTAATAATCTTATTCGTATCTGCAATTGGCCAAGATTGAAATTGCATTGGTTTTTCATTGATATTAAAAAGAATTTCCTCAGCAAAATGCGGTGCAAATGGTGATAGAAGAATAGCAAAAGTTTTAATTGGTTCAATTGAAGTTATTTTTTTTAGACTTGACACATAATTAATGAACACCATTAGTTTACTAATTGCGATATTAAATTTGTATTTTTCAATATTATTAGTTATATCCAAAATTAATTGATGAAGCTGACTCTCTAGTTCAATATTTGAAATATTTTTATCAATGTTTTTAGCTAAATTATTAAGAATTGTATCAATCCGATCCAATCATTTTCTAATGCCATTCAATGAATTAGTATTTCATGCTTTAGAATCAGTAATTGGTCCCATAAACATCTCATATAAACGTAGTGCATCAGCACCATATTCCAAAACTAATTCATCTGGATTAATAACATTACCAAGTGATTTGGACATTTTTTGGCCATCTGGACCCAGCACTAGTCCTTGATTGATGATTTTAGCAAAAGGCTCTTTTGTATTAACAATACCAAGATCATATAAGAAACGATGTCAGAATCTAGCATATAGTAAATGCAGCACTGCATGTTCTTGGCCGCCAATATATAAATCCACTGGCATTCATTTTTCAAAGCGTTTTTTAGCTTCGTCTGAATTTAAGGGAAGATAGCTGCCATCTTCATTTTTTAGAATGTAAGCTAAAAAATATCAACTTGATCCAGCTCATTGTGGCATGACATTTGTATCGTGACGATATTTTTTTCCAGCAATTTCAATGTTTAATCATTCTTTAATGTTGGCAAGAGGGCCTTGTGTGGAATTTGATGGTTTAATGTTATTTGTAAATGGTAACTGCACAATTTCATCAACTAAATGAATTTGATTGTTTTCATCAAATAAAATTGGAAAAGGTTCGCCTCAATATCTTTGACGGGAAAAAATTCAATCTCTTAGTTTAAAAGTCGTTTGATTTTTAATTCTCTTAAGTGTCTTTAATTTTTTATAAATAACATCTGTAGCTTCTTTGATATTAAGACCATTAACTTCTTCTGAATTAATATGCTTAGCATCATCTAAAAAAGGTAAGTTGGAAGCTTCTAAAACTTGTTTAATTTCAAGATTAAATTGTTTAGCAAATAAAAAATCTCTTTCATCATGACCAGGAACACACATAAGCGCTCCGCTTCCATAATTACTTAGTACATAATCAGAAACTCAGATTTCAATTTCTTTTTTTGTTAGAGGATGCAGTGCATAACAACCTAAAAAAATGCCACTTTTTTTATTGCTTGTCTGACTTTTTTCTAAATCGCTTTTTTGTTTTGCTTCATTTATATATGCAGTAATTTTTTCATGGAGTTTTTTATCTGATATTTCAAATAATAAAGGATGTTGCGGACTTAAAATTATTGCTGAAGTTCCATAAATTGTATCTAGTCTTGTCGTAAATGTTTCAAGCATATAATTGGAGTCTTTTATATCTCATTTAACTAAAAAACCATCTTGCTTACCAATTCAGTTTTTTTGAAGCATTTTAAGACTCTCAGGTCAATCTAAATTATCAATTTCTTCAAGAAGCTTGTTAGCGTATTTAGTAATTTTTAGCACTCATTGCTTCATTGGTTTTCTTATAACTGGATAATTTCCTCTTTCGGAAACTTTTTTACCATTTATTTCAATAACTTCTTCATTTGCTAAAACAGTGCCAAGTTCTTCACATCAATTAACATCAATCTCTTCAATGGAAGCTAAGCCTTTTTTGTATAACTCTTTAAAAATTCATTGTGTTCAAACATAGAAGTTAGGATCTGTTGTATTAACTTCTTTTTTATAATCATAAGAAAATCCCATCATTCTTAGTTGCAAACGAAAATTATCTATATTCTTTTTAGTAAAAGATGCTGGATGATTACCTGTTTTTAGGGCATATTGCTCCGCTGGAAGGCCAAAAGCATCCCATCCTATTGGATGCAGCACATCAAAATTATTTAGGCGTTTGTAGCGAGCTATTATATCAGTAGCTGTATATCCTTCAAGATGCCCAACATGTAGTCCTGCTCCTGATGGATATGGAAACATATCAAGAATATAGGCTTTTTTTTCTTTGTTATTTGTTGTTGCAAATGAGTTATTTTCATCCCAAAATTTTTGTCATTTTTTTTCAATTAATTTGTGATTATACATGGTATTAATTTTATCTTAATTAGCCTACTTTTATTCTTAGAAAAGCTAAAAATGAAGCACTAAAAATCTAAAAATATATTTATTTATATTTTTTATGTTTTTCTTGTTTCAATAGTTAAATAATTGTCATTTTTAGAAATATAATGAAGTAAAAAAGAAAAAATTAAACAACCTAATTTTTCCTAAAAACATCAAATAACTAAATGAAATTAAGATAATATTGTGTAAAATTTAAATATTATTTTTTTATAAAAAAATACATATTTTGAAAAGAGCATAACTTATGGAGATAAAAAATAAAGATTATAAAGATACCCTTTTAATGCCTCAAACTGATTTTTCAATGAAAGCTAACTTAGTAGAAAAAGAAAAGATCTATAGTCAAAAATGACAAGAGATTGATCTATATAAAAAGGTTTTAGATTCAAATAAAAATAATCCTGCTTTTGTATTACATGATGGGCCTCCTTATGCCAATGGTGATATTCATGTTGGCCATGCACTAAATAAGATATTAAAAGATATCATTGTAAGAAATAAAAGTATGCTTGGTTTCTTTAGTCCTTTTGTTGCTGGTTGAGATACACATGGGCTTCCAATTGAGCACAGGATGCTAAAAGAAAAGCAAATGAGTGCCAAAGATTTTTTAGTTTCAGAATTAAGAAATTATTGTGCTGAGTATGCTCTAAGTCAAGTTGAAAGACAAAAAGAACAATTTAAAAAACTAAGTTTACTTACAGATTTTAGTGATATCTATATAACTTTGGATAAGAAATTTGAAGCACAACAATTAAGATTGTTTAAAAAAATGTTGTTTGATGGCTTAATTTATAAAGACTTAAAACCAATTTATTGATCTCCTTCTTCCCAATCTGCCCTAGCTGAGGCAGAAGTTGAATATTTTGACCATATTTCTCCATCATTATATGTTGCATTCAAAGTTGTTTGTGGTAATGAAATAGTTGCAAAAGATGATAATTTGATCATTTGAACAACAACACCTTGAACTTTAATTGCTAACTCCGGAGTTGCAATTAACAAAGATTTCTTATATCTAAAAATAAGAGTTAATAACCAAATTTATATATTAGCAAAAGATTTACTAGATTCTGTTGCACAAATGTGTAAATGAGAAAACTATGAAATTATTGGAGAAGCTTTTAGTGGAAAAAATCTTTTAGATATTAAATACAAAAGTCCAATTAATAACTTAGTTTGCCCAGTTGTTGAAGGCCATCATGTTACGCTAGAAAATGGTAGTGGTTTAGTTCATATGGCACCCCTTTTTGGTGAAGATGACTTTATTATTGGCAACAAAAATAATTTGCAAAAAATTATGCATGTCAATGATGATGGAATTCTTAATGAAAAAGCATTCCAATTTGCAAATATTTTCTATGATGATGCAAATCCATTAATTGGCAAATTTCTAGGAGAACAAGGCCTTCTTCTTGGTTTTAAAAAAATTAAACACTCCTATCCACATGATTGAAGAACACACCAACCAATTATGTATCGGGCAACTCCTCAATGATTTGTTTCAGTTAAAAAAATTAAAAATGATATTCTATCTGAAATAAATAACATTAAAACATTTAATGAATGATCCAAACAAAGACTTGAATTAATGTTAGAAAATCGTGATACATGATGTATTTCAAGACAAAGAAGCTGGGGAGTTCCAATTATTGTCTTCTATGATAAAAATAAAAATCCAGTTTTAGAAGAAGAAATCTTTGATCACATTATTAATTTAGTTGAAGAATTTGGCACAAATATCTGATATGAAAAAGAAGTAGATGAATTACTACCAGACAAATACAAAAATCAAGGTTTTACCAAAGAAACTGATATTATGGATGTTTGATTTGATTCAGGTTCTACTTCTTTAGCAATTAAACCTGCAGGAATCGAAGCTCCTTTTGATTTATATCTTGAAGGTTCAGACCAATATAGAGGATGATTTAATAGTTCCCTAATTAATTCTGTTGCTTGACGTAATAAGTCACCTTTTAAAGCATTTTTATCACACGGTTTTGTTTTAGATGGTAAGGGACGCAAAATGTCAAAATCTTTAGGTAATACAGTTAATCCTCTTGATGTAGTAGCAAAACATGGTGCAGATATCTTAAGACTTTGAGTAGCTAATTCTGAATATACAGCTGATATTTCTATTGATGACAAGATTTTAGAACAAAATATTGAAATCTATAGAAAACTAAGAAATACAATCAAATTTATGCTTGGGGGTATTTCTGATTTTGATTTCAATTATGTACAACTTGATTCCATTCATGCCTTAATGGAAGAAAAATTGAATAATCTTGAAGAAAAAGTTTTAGGTTATTACAATACATATAAATTTGTCAATGTAATCAAAGAAATTAATAACTTCATTATCAATTTAAGTTCTTATTATATTTCTATTACAAAAGATATTCTTTATCTAAATAAAAAAGATGACTTAGAACGTCGGATGGTACAAACTCTATTTACAAAAATCATTAAATTCTTACTAAAAGCACTAGCTCCAATTCTGCCAACAACAATGGAGGAAGTTTATTCATACTTCAATGAACCAAACAAGTTTGAATCAGTCTTTCTTTTAAAATGAAATGATAAAGAAATTAAGTCGTCTTCAAACCTAAGCAAACAATGAGATGAATTCTTTGAATTAAAAAATGAGGTATACAAACTGATTGAAGAAAATATAAAAAATCAAGAAATTAAAAGACAAAATGAAGCTTTTGTTACAATTAATACTTCATCACAATTTATTAAATCTCTACCTTTAACAAAACTTTTAATGGTTGCAAAAGTTTCTTTTGGTAATGAACTAAAAGTCCAAAAACTGCCATCATTTAAATGTTTAAGATGTTGAAATCATTTTGAAGAAGATGAATTTAATAAAGATCTTGAAATTTGCAAAAGATGTGAAGGAGTAATTAATGAACGAAACTAACAGAGTTAAATACTTTTCTAAAGAATATTGAAAAATTAATTGAAAATTTATTTTAATTAATTTAGCAATTTTCTTTTGTGTATTTCTTTTCTTTTTAATGATTGATTTAGTAACAAAAGAAACCATTTTTAAATGAGCTGATAAAAGTCGACTATTTGTTGATAGCAAATGAGAAGCTGGTGGGAAATTTGTTACTTTTAGATCAGTTTTACATGAGGGAACTACTCTTGGCTTCCTTGAAACAAATTTAGGCTTTTTACATTTCATTAGCTTTATGATTTTCTTTGGTGCAATTTTTGCTGTGACATTTATTAAGGATAAAAAATTAATTTATGTAACTGTTTTTCTTGCAATTGTAAGTGCTGGGGCATTTGGTAATATGATTGATAGATTTCTATTTAAAGGAGTGCGAGATATCATCAATCTTCCATGAGTTAATCAAGGAGTATTCAACTTTGCTGATGTTTGATTAGTACTTGGTGGTGTAGGCATTCTAGTAGCAATTATTCTTGAAGCAACTTTTGGTTACTTTAAAAGCAAAAAAGCTAAAAGTATCCAAGAAAATAAATTACAAGAACAAAGTGAATTGCAAATTCCAAATCCTTCAAAAGATAAAGAAAACGACATGATGTAAGTGTCGTTTTTTTCTTACTTTTTTCTTCTTTTTTTCGCTTTTTACTTCATTTCTTAGACTTTATATTTAAAAATTGAAATGAGGTGATAAAAAATGGAAAAATTAAATAAAGAAGAATGCAATAATCTCTCAGGTGGCTTTGCAATTTCTGCAATTATAACCTCAATACTGGGAGCGCTTCCTTTGGTATTTAGTACTGTTGCTTCAACAGCTAGTTTAATTAAGTCTCTAAGTGCAAGTAAGGGCGAAATTAAAACAAAAGACTTCAGTGCCAAATGGGAAAATGAAGATAACAAAATGGGCTTTAATGTTGGCTTTCATTATTGCGTCTAAAGTCTTTAGAAAAATAAAAAACTAGGCTTACAATAACCTAGTTTTTTTCTTATTATTAATGATTTTAAGCAAGATTTATTTTTTTGATTTTTCTAGAATCTTGTTGAATCTTTCTACACGACCACGAGCTTTAACATCTGTACGATTTCCGGTGTAAAATGCATGACAATTAGAGCAAACATCTAAAGTTACTTTTTCAGCAGTTGAACCAAAAATAAATGATGTGTTGCATGAAGAACATGTAGCTTGAATTTCACTATATTTTGGATGAATATCTTTTTTCATCGTATGCTCCTTCTAATGCTAACGTTATTTAACTAGCAAATATTTTACCACAAAAGTATGTAATTTTATTTATTAATGTTTTCTCATTTTCAATCAACAACTTCAGGCATATCATAGCCATATTCATGAATGTAGTTGTTGTGTTCTTGTATTTTTTTATCCATTAAATCAAGGAAATCTTGTGCTTGTTTGCCATATAGCTTAGCAATGGCATCCTTGGCAATGTGATATCTATCCATTTCACTTAGTTGTCTAATATCAAAACTGGTTGTAATATCCCCATTTTCTCTATATCCATGAATAATTAAGTTGTGATTAGTTCTGCTAAAGAATATATCACGAATAAGTCCTTCAAAACCATGGAATGCAAAAACAACTAATTTATCTTTTGTAAATGCCATATCAAATTCTTCGTCACTAAGTCCTCTTGGATCAATAGATTTGGATCTTAGTTTTAATAAATCAACAACATTGATATATCTAATTTTTAGAGCTGGAAAATGTTTATGCACAATTGAAATTGCAGCTAGACTTTCTAAGTTAGGTTCTACTCCTGAAGACACAAAAACAACATCTGGTTCTTCTTTATCTTTAACATTTGAAGCTCAATCGATTACCTTATAACCTTTTTCAACTAATTCTTTAGCTTCTGCAATTGAATAAAATTGTTCTCTTGGTTGTTTTGAGGCAACAATTAAATTAATGGTGTTTCTTTCTTCAAGAGATTTTTGCATTACTGCTAAAAGGCTATTAGTATCAGCTGGAAGATATTCTCTAATTAATTCAGGACGTTTATCTGCTAGATGTCCTAAAATACCTGGATCTTGGTGTGTATAACCATTATGGTCTTGTTGAAAGGCAGTTGAGGTTGCAATAATATTTAGTGATGGATAATCTTTTCTTCATTTTAACTCTAAGGATTTCTTTAATCATTTCATATGTTGAGTTAGCATTGAATCAATAACTCTTAAAAATGATTCATAGGAAGCAAAAAATCCATGACGTCCTGTTAAAACATATCCTTCTAGAAAACCTTGTGCTTGGTGTTCACTTAGTTGCGAATCAATAATTCTTCCTACTGGTGAAACTCATTCATCAAATTTATCTGAGTATTTTTCAAGTCATTGACGGTTTGTTACATCAAATAATGCAAATAAACGGTTTGATTTTGTTTCATCTGGTCCAAATACTCTAAAGTTATCTTTGTTTTTTAGCATTGTATCAGCCATAAATTTGGCTAATTCGACCATATCTTGCGCTTTGTTTTGTCCTGGATATTTAATATCAAGGGCAAAGTTTTCTCAATTTGATAATTCTAGTGTTTTTGGATTAATTCCGCCATTTGTAATTGGGTTCATTGCCATTCTTTTTTGCCCTTTTGGAGCTAGTGCAACAATTTCATCAATAACTTTGCCATTTTCATCAAATAATTCTTCTGGTTTATATGATTTTAGTCATTTTTCTAATTCTTTGATATGTTCAGTTTTAAATGCACTCACAGGAAGAGGAACTTGGTGTGCTCTGAAACTGCCTTCAATAGCATTACCATCTCATTCTTTAGGACAAGTTCATCCTTTTGGTGTTCTAACAATTAAAACTGGTCATTCAGGTCTAATGGCATTTTGTGCACCAAGTTTTTTAGCTTCTTTTTTAATTTCTAAAATCTTTTCAATGGCTTTGTCCATTTTTTTTGCCATTTCTTCATGAATTTCAAGATTACTTTTATCTTCAGATCATTCAAAGAATATCGGATCTCAGCCCATTCCTAAAAAGTAGTTTTTAATTTCATCAGCAGGCTTTCTTGATAGAAGAGTTGGGTTGGAAATTTTTCCGCCATTTAAATGTAAGATTGGAAGTACTACTCCATCATTAACTGGATTTATAAATGAATTTGAAAATCAACCAGCACAAAGAGGTCCAGTTTCAGCTTCACCATCACCAACTACTGTTGCAGCGATTACATTAGGATTATCCAAAATAGCGCCAGTTGCATGGGATAATGAATAACCTAATTCTCCTCCCTCATGAATTGAACCAGGAGTTTCAGGAGCAGCATGGCTAGCTGTTCCACCAGGGAATGAAAATCTTTTGCACATCTTTTGAATGCCGGCTGTATCTTTAGATATTTCTGGATAAATTTCAGTGTATGAACCATCTAAATAAGAATTAGAAATCATCACTTGTCCACCATGACCTGGCCCTTCAATATAAAACATATTTAAATCATATTTGTTAATTACACGATTTAGATGTGTATAAATAAAGTTTTGACCAGGGATTGTTCCTCAGTGGCCAATTGGATACAATTTAATGTCATCTTTTGTTAATTCATTTTTTAAAAGTGGGTTATTTCTTAAATAAATTTGTGCCACTGATAAATAATTAGCTGCTCTAAATCATTTATCCATAGCTAAGAAATACTTCATTTCATCGAATTTTGTTTTCATTTATCCTCCATTATTTTTTGCTTGCTTTTCTAGTTTTTTTAAATAAAAATAACAAAAAATAGTAAATATATTTTACTCTAATTTTAAACATTAATTTAAGGATTAAAAATTTAAAACTATTTCAATGTATTTACTATTTTTCTTGGGATTTAAATAAGATTGAAATACTTGTCAAATTATAAATTTAGTTCTTCATCTGTTGGAATATCTAAGTTAGAGCCAACATATGCAAAAATTTCTGGACTTTGTTTGATATATTTACCATCTAAAATTCTTTGGACTGATTTAATTGTATCCTGCAGAGGTACATAAACACCAGCTGCTTTAGTAAAGTGTTCTGTCATAAAGAAATTTTGGGTAAAGAAGTTTTCAAGTTGCAAGGCAATTTTAACAGTTCTTTTACTTTGTTCATCCAATTCATCAAATCCTAAAATCATAATAACATCTTCTAGGTCTTTGTATGTTTTTAGAATTTTTTTGGTTTGGATAATAGCATTAAAATGATCTTTTCCAATAATGCTTTCATCAACGGAGTTTGATGAACTAGCTAGTGGATCAAAAGCTGGAAAAATATTTTTAGCTGTTTGGTTACGTGATAAAACTAAATTTCCATCTAAATGGTTGAAAACAGCAACGGCACTTGGATCACTTAAATCATCCATTGGTAAAAAGATAGTTTGGAATGAAGTAATTGAGCCATTTTCATTTTTGAACATACGATTTTCAATGTTAGCAACATCAGATTCTAAAGTCGATTGGTAACCACCAACGGATGGTTTTTTACCTAAAGAAGCACTAACTTCATTTTCAGCTTGCACAAATCTATAAATGTTATCAATGAATAATAAAACATCTTCCTTTTCAATATCTCTTAAATATTCTGAAGCAGTAATACCAATTGGGACAATTGACATTCTAGCGCCAGGAGATTCGTTCATTTTTGAAATATACATTGCAGAATTTTGCATTAAATTTGATGATTCAAGCTCATTGAATAATTCAATTGCTTCCCTTGATCTTTCTCCAGAACCTATAAAGATATTAGAAGTTTTGGCATTTTTTTTGTTAACGTTGAAAATAATTTCTTTCATTAAAACTGTTTTTCCAACTCCAGCTCCTCCAAAGATACCTAATTTATATCCTTTAAGAATGGGAATGAAAAAATCAATTGCTTTAATTCCTGTTTCAATAATTTCATTTTGATTATTCAAATATCTTTCATTATTGATAATTGAATTCATTTCAATGTATTTTGGGGATGTATTTCTATTTTCTAAAAGAGGTTTTCCTTCAAAAGAATAGATATTGTTTTTGGAATTTTTTCCTACTGGAACCATGAAACTTTTTTTGGTATTAATAATTTTGTCATTAATATTAATTGGCTTAGATGAATAAATAATAATTGCTCTAATTGTTTCTTCATCAATAATTCTTTTTACTAATAAATAAGTTTTATTATCATTGGTTGTAAGTAGATGATTAACTTGAGGAAGATTTTCTTTAGTGAATTTAATTTCAAGAATATCAGATCAGAATCTAACTATTTTTCCCATTATTTATCTCCTAATTTTCTAGCAATTTCTTCTAAATAAGAATCTTCAAATTCCACAAATTCATGGTCGTATTCTACTTTTCAATCAAGTCCAAGATAATTTGAATATTGTTTTAATGAATAAGCAAAATAGTCTCTTATTAGTTTGTCATCATAATTTGTTGATGATTGAATTAATTCATATGTTTCCTTGGCATCAGCATTTGTTTCAATTAATAAATTAATAAATTTCAAAGCTTTTTCTTCATCTTTAATACCACGTAAAATGCTTCATGATATTAATTTTGACATTAGAAAAACAAATTTCGTTGAATATAATGAATAACCTTTTTGAATAAACATTTTGTCAATCATTTTACCTTTATAAAGAAGTTCAGCAGTTTCTTTATTCAACTCGTAATCTAAAGTAGCTAATTTTAGATGTCTTTTGTATTGTCTATAAGTTTTTCCTACTTCAGAAGCTACTTTTGACATAATACGATTTTGCACAGAAGACCCAGTTCTTGAAACTGATAGATTAATATTAATAGCAGGTAAAATTCCTTGTGAAAATAAATCCGCACTAGTTACAATTTGACCATCGGTAATGGAAATCACATTTGAAGCAATTAAGGAAGTTATATCACCATCAACTGTTTGCAAAATAGGAAGGGCTGTAATGGTTTTTTTATCCTTAAAAGAACCAGCTCTTTCAAGTAGTTGGGAGTGTGCAAAGAAAATATCTCCTGGCATAGCTTCTTTTCCTACTGGTTTATCAGTTAAAAGGGCAATTTCACGAATGATATTTGCATGCTTGGTTAAATCATCAAAGATAATGATTACATCATCTTTTAAAGAGATATTTTCAGCATGTGCCATTCCAACATATGGTGCTAAGTATTGTTCATATGAACTAGTTGCAGGTGCATCAATAATAATAGTGTTTTTTAGAGCATCCTTTTCTTTTAGAATGTTATAAATCTTAGAAATGCTTTCTTTTTTTTGTCCGATGGCAACATAAATACATTTTGTATTACTTTTAGCTTGGTTTAGAATAACATTAATTGCAATATGAGTTTTTCCAGTTTGACGGTCTCCTATAATAAGTTCTCGCTGTCCTTTACCAATTGGAATTAATAAATCAATTAATGTAAAACCAGTATATAGTTGCTTATCTAGAGTTTGCACACTCATCAGTTGGTGTGCTAATTTAAAAGCTGGACTATGAGGATCTGAAGGTTGTTGCTTGATTTCTTGTTTTTTTGGTAGCACAACATTGCCAAAAATATCAATAACCTTACCAAAATGTTCTTCTGAACTAAAAACATCAGCATTTTCAATAGGAATGATTGTGTCATCAATTTGAATTTCTTTGTTTTCATTATTTGCTAATAAAAAAGCTTTATCTTCTGATGCATTAATCAAAATCATCTTGATGCTTTTATCTCTTTCGCAAACAAACATCATTGATTGTTCATAGTTAAATTTTCCTTGAACTTCAATAATATAGTTAAATATTGAGCTTACTTTTGGTTTACTATATTCCTTTAAGCTATTAATATTCTCCATAATTTGATTTCCTTACTTTAATTAAAATAACTTTTTTTAATATATAACTTTAAATCTTGTGCATTCGATGAAAAATATAAGACTATATTTGGTAAAAATTCAATGTAATAATTGTCTTTAATTAATTCTTGTAATTGTAAATTGAATGCTTGTTCAAATAAATTAACACTAGGTTGCTTTTTTTCATTTTTGATAATAAAAGGGACTTTTTTATCAAAACTAAATTTTTCATTAATTAAAAAAGCAATTGTGATATCTTCCAAAATTAAGCTCTCAAAATTTTCAAGTGAGTTTTTAATTTTGTTAATAAAATTTAAAACATTTTTATCATCAGAATTAAGTTTTGTTTTTAGTAAAATGGTTGAAAGAAACTTATTGTAATCAATGAAATTATTTGTTTGTAGCATTTTGCTTTCTTCAAGAAAAAAAAGAATTTTTTCTTTATTTTTTTCAATAACAATCTCAGGTTTTTTATGCATGCTTTTTAATCCTTTTTTAATCTTAGAAAAAATTGAATTTAATGTTATATATTAAAAAATAATTCAATTATTATATAAGAAAAATAAGAAAATACCAAGTTTATTCCTAAATTAAGCTATTAATTAAATAAATAAGGTTGCTTAATTGTAAAAAAAAGTATAAAAAAAGTAAGTTCAGAAATTGAACTTACAATTACAAATTACAATTATTTTTCTTTTTTGTATACAGATGCAAATTTACGGTTAATTCTGTTTTCGAATTTTACAATGCCATCAATTAGAGCATATAAGGTATCATCTTTTCCCCTGCCAACATTGTTACCTGGGAAAATTTTTGTCCCTCTTTGTCTATAAATAATGCTTCCAGCAGTGACAAATTGTCCATCAGTTGCTTTAACACCAAGTCTTCTACCAGCCGAATCTCTACTATTCGAAGTTGTTCCACCAGATTTCGTATGTGCCATGGTTATTTCTCCTTAATTTCAGTAATTTGTACTCTTGTATAAGGTTGACGGTGTCCTAATTTACGTTTGTGTGTTGATTTTGCATTATGTCTATAAACAACGATTTTTTTTGCTTTACCTTGTTTTTCAATAATTCCTAAAACAGAAACTTCTTCTAAATAAGGGGTACCAATTTTGTTTTCAATTGCTAGAATTTTGTTAAATGTAACGATATCTCCTACGTTACCTTCAATTTTTTCAATGAAAATAACATCGCCTTTTTTAACAATTAATTGTTTTCCACCTGTTTCAATAATTGCAAACATTTAAACTCCTTATATTTTGTCACATCCTAATGGTACTTTAAAAAAGTTTTAAAACCACTTTGGAATGGTTACTCTATAAGTAACGTAAAGAATTATACCAAAACTAAGTCTATTTTTATTTAACAAAATAAAAAGAAACATAAGTGTTTTTTTATGTTTCTTTTTTTGTTTGTTTACTGGTTATTCATCATCTGAATCATCATCTTGATTTTCATCTTCAGCAACAGCATCTTCTTCTTCATAAAGATCATTTTCTTCGTCTTCTAAATAATCTTTAGTACTTTCTGAATCAGACAATTCTTGGGTTAAGGCATCTAAATCAATTTCATTATCTTCAGAAATTTCAATAGTTTCTTCTTCATTTTCTTTATATTCAGAATCAAGAATTGAAGTGAAGTATTTAATTGATGGTTTGATGTCGTATTTTGAGTGTTCTTCAAAATCTTCAAGAGCAGTTCCAGAAGGAATTTTTTTTCCAACAATGATATTTTCTTTTAGTCCACTTAAATGGTCAGTTCTTGAAGAAATTGCGGAGTTAACAAGAATTTTAGAAGTTTCTTGGTAAGAAGCAGCAGCTAAGAATGAATCAGATAGAAGTGGAACTTGTTTTGCTCCTTTGATGATTACATTACCATATGCAGGTTTTTTATTTTCACTTAATAAAATTGCATTTTCTTCTTGGTAATCAAAGATATCAACAATAGCTCCCGCAAAGAATTTTGAATCTCCAGGTTCACTGATGATAATTTTTGACATCATTTGTCTAATAATGATTTCAATATATTTATCACTAATTGCAATCCCTTGAATTCTATAAATTCTTTGAATTTCTTTTAGTAAGTAGTTTTGCACTGTAATAACGTCAGTTAAGGCTAATAATTCTTTTAGAATAATTGGCCCTTCAGAAAGTTTTTGTCCAATGCGCACTTCATCGCCAACAGCAACTCTTAGTTTCTTATTGGTTTCCACAAAGACTTGTTTTACTATTGTATAATTGTCTGGATTTGTTGTTTGAATAGAAATGATATATTCGTTTTCAGCTTTCTTATTCTTTTCAATTTCAATGATTTTCCCTTGGTATGGAGAAATTGTTGCTGGGCGACCTCATGGTTGGTCGTGGGCATCAATTAATTCAATTAGCCGAGTAAAACCACCTGTAATATCTTCCACCCCGGCAACACCACCTGTATGGAATGTACGCATTGTTAGCTGAGTTCCAGGTTCCCCAATTGATTGAGCTGCAATAATTCCAACTGCTTCTCCAATGTTAACAACACGGTTTGTTGCTAAGTCTTTACCAAAACATACCTTACATACCCCATTACGTGTGTTACATCCTAAAATTGATCTAATTTCAACTTCAGTAATTCCTGCATCAATAATTTTTTGGGCAATTTTGTTAGTAATTAAAACATTTCTTTCACAAATTAAATTGTTTTCATTGTCATAGATTGGTTTATTTGAAAATCTACCAATAATTCTTTCTTTTAAAGGAACAATTATTTGTTTAGTTTTGTTATCAACAATGTTTCTTGCTAAATATCCATATTCAGAATGACAGTCTGCTTGTCTTACAACAATATTTTGGGCGACGTCAACTAATCTTCTTGTTAAATAACCAGATTTAGCTGTATTAAGGGCTGTATCTGTTAACCCTTTTCTAGCCCCGTGTGTTGATGAATAGAATTCAAATGCAGTTAGTCCTTCGATGAATGAAGATTTGACTGGCACTTCAACTGTCGAACGCACAACTCTGTCGTTTTTAGCATCGGCTTTTGTTGTTTTAGTGTTGTTGGCCATTAGTCCCCGCATACCAGCTAATTGCACATAGTTAGAAATATTACCTCTAGCTCCGGAATTAATCATTGTAATAACAGGGTTTTTTGGATTTTCTTTGATAATAGTTTCAAGTTCAGATTGAATTTTATCCTTAACTTCTGCTCATTTTTTAATGGTTAATGAGTAACGATCATCATCAGTAATTAAACCTAAGTTGTAGTATTTCTTTAACTTATTAATATAAGCGTCCCCATCTGCTAGATATTCTTTTTTCTTGTTTGTTTCTAAGATATCTGAGAAAGAAATAGAGATACCAGAAGTTGTAGAATAATCAAATCCTAATTGTTTAATGTCATCCAAAATAGAAGCTACAATGTTTGTATAACTAAATCACACATTGTCAAGCATTTTGGCTTTTTCTTTGAATGAGATCGGAGAAGTATTTTCACCATAATATCTTTCTTTTGTATCATGTTGAATTCTTCTTTTTTCTCTTAAAACAAACTCAGTTAATAAATCAGCATGTTCTTTTTCTAGAAGTTGATTCTTATAAGTTTTAATTTTTAGAAATTCTAAAACAATATCTGATTCATTTAAATCATTAATTTGGTCAATTACAGCAGCAACGTCAGCAATGCTAATTGTTGCAACATAATTATCAAACATATAACGAATGATTTTAGCAATGTTTTTCTTATTAAAAGCTTCTTGTGTTGGAAGGCTTTTAATGTAGTTTGCAATATGAGTTCCAGCTTCTACTACATATGTATTCTTAAATTCATTTTTGTAATCATCTAAGTTGTTAGCTTTTGTAACCTTGTTGTCATAAATGAATGGGAAATTCTTTGGAAAGACATTATTGAAAATGAATTTACCAACAGTTGAAATTACATACAATTTCTTATTAATTGGAAAGCCACTAAATAATTTTAGGCTTTTTACTTCTTCTGCAGGAAGTGCTACTCTTGCATGTAGCGAAACTTTTTTAGCTTCAAGAGTACGCATCATATGATCATAGTTATCAAAAACTCTACCTTCACCTAATGCGTCTTTTTCTTCGATTGTTAGATAATAAAGTCCAATAATCATATCTTGTGATGGATTGATAATTGGTTCTCCATCTTTTGGGCCTAAAATGTTTTTATTAGCTAGCATTAGTTCACGACTTTCTAAAAGAGCTTGCTCAGAAATAGGTACGTGAACTGCCATTTGATCCCCATCAAAGTCAGCATTGAATGGGGTACATACTAGAGGGTGTAGTCTAATTGCTTTTCCTCTTACTAAAACTGGTTCAAAAGCTTGGATTGATAGTCTATGTAAAGTAGGTGCTCTGTTAAGAAGCACAAGTCTTCCTTTAATTGCCTCAGCAATATGAGGTCAAATAATTGGATTTTGATCTTCAATGATTTTTTTTGCATTTTTTACAGTTGAAGCTACTTGTTGGTCAATTAATCGTGCAATGATTCATGGCTCAAATAATTTCGCAGCCATTTCCCGCGGAATTCCACATTGATGCATTTTTAGATTAGGACCAACTACAATTACTGAACGTCCTGAGTAGTCAACACGTTTTCCAAGTAAATTTTGTCTAAAACGTCCCTTTTTACCAGTTAGTGAATCTGAAATGGATTTAAATGGACGATTATCTTTAGATAATACTGGGTTTGGTGTTCTTCTTTGGTTATCAATTAAAGCATCAACTGCTTCTTGAATCATCCGCAGTTCATTTTGAATAACTAAGATTGGCGCATCTTTTTCTTGTCATTGTTGTAGACGGTTATTTCTAATGATTACACGACGGTATAACTCATTGATATCAGAAGTTGAGTGTCTTCCCCCATCAAGTTGAATTAAAGGTCTTAAATCAGCAGGAATAACTGGTAGGTTATAAATAAGCATGTTTGTTGGAGATTGTTTTGATTCAATAAACGCATTGATTACTTGTAATCTCTTATACAATTTTTCTCTTGCTTGCTTGGTAGTTGTTGCAAATTTACCTGGATTTTTTGATTCTTGGGCATTTAGTTCGCGAACTTGTTTAGTGACAAGTTCTTTTTCAGCATTTAAATCAAGATGTTTAAGTAGATATTCAATTGCTAAAGCCCCAGTCATAATTTTGGCGCTAGAATAGTGTTCAATAACTTCATTTAATTCATAAAAGTCAATTCCATATTCTTGACCGATTTTCGAAGTTGCTTTTTCAACTAGCTGTTCAATTGTTTCAGCAATATCTTCATATGCTTCTCTTTGGTCTGGATTTTTTGGATCAAAACGCGTTAGAAGTTCATCCAATGCTTCTTTATAAATAACAGCAGCATCATTGATTTCAATGATTAGATTTTTAGGTAGAGATTTTAGTCCACCATCTTCAACAACGATATGGTTTTTATAATAGATTAGATTTTCAAGTTCTTCTCTTCTAACAACTTCGCTAATATTATCACTTGAAATTCTTAAACCAAGAAGTTTATAAAGAATTGAGTGGTCAACTTTGAAGTATCAAAAATGCACAACAGGACTGTTAAGTTTAATATGTCCCATATGATTTCTACGGGCAATTTTTGGCAGAATTTGTACTTTTTCTTGTTTACATAATTCTGTTCTTGTACAGTATGAACCTTCATTGATTTTTTTATACTTATATCCACAAACTGGACATCTATAATCAATCATTGGACCAAAAATTATTTCATCAAACAAACCACCTTTTTCTGGTTTATATGATTTGTAATTAATAGTTTCAGGTTTGGTAACTTCCCCATGCGATCATTTTTCAACATCTTCCGGAGTTGCTAGCGATAGTGAAATTTTATTGATTTTTGCTTCATCAAATAAAGTGTATTTTAAATTATCTCTCATTATTCAACTCCTCCATCTCAATCTTGTTGATATTTTGTATCAACTCTTTCTTTATCAATATTGCTATCATCTGCATCATCAATTGCTTCTAATTTCATTCCTAAACCTTTTAATTCATGAACTAAAACATTGAATGATTCAGGCATACCAGGTTGTGGTAACTTAGTTTTTCTTGCAAGAGCATTATATAGTTGGTTACGTCCATTAATATCATCAGATTTGTAAGTTAGAAATTCTTGTAGTAAGTTTGAAGCCCCATAGGATTCAATTGCTCAAGTTTCCATTTCCCCAAATCTTTGTCCACCATTTTGGGATTTTCCTCCTAGAGGTTGTTGAGTAATTAGTGAATATGGACCAACAGAACGAGCATGCATCTTGTCATCAACCATGTGGTAAAGTTTTAAATAATACATAATACCTACAGAAATAGGTTGGTCAAAAGGTTCACCTGTTCTTCCATCATAAACGGTTAATTTTCCTGATTGTGGAATGTTTGCTTCTTCAAGAATTTCTTTAATTTGGTTATGTGTAATTCCATCAAAAATTGGCGTTACAAATTTAGTATTTAGTTTTTTAGCAGCTAAACCTAAATGTAATTCTAGAACTTGACCGATATTCATCCGAGAAGGTACCCCTTGTGGATTTAGAACAATATCCAAAGGTGTTCCATCTTCTAAATATGGCATTTCTTCTATTGGAAGAACGATTGATACAACACCCTTGTTACCATGACGTCCAGCCATCTTATCGCCGACTTTAATTTTTCTTTTTTGAGCAATGGAAACTTTAACTATTTGTTCAATGCCATCTTCTAGAGCATCTCCCATCTTCCGACTTAGTACATCAACAGCAACTACAGTTCCGTTGTGTCCATGTTTTACTTTTAGGGAAGTATCTTTTCTAGAAGCTGTTTTTTGTCCAAAAATTGCTGCCATCAATTTTTCTTCAGGAGTTGGATTTTCTTCGCCTTTTGGAGAAGTTCTACCGACTAAAATATCACCAGCTGAAACTTCTGAACCCACTCTTACAATACCATTTTCATCTAAATGACGTTTTGAGAAGTTAGAAACATTAGGAATATCAGCAGTTAAAATATCTTCCCCTGCTTTTGAGTGTCTAAATTGGATTGTCTGTTCTTCAATATGAATAGATGTATAAACATCATCCTTAACTAATCTTTCTGATAGAACAACAGCATCTTCATAGTTAAATCCATGTCAAGTAGTAAAGCCAACTAAAACATTTTTTCCAAGTGCCATTTCGCCATCTTTCATTGATGGGCCATCAACTAATAAATCTCCAGTTTTAATTTCTTGGTTTAGTTTTACTAGAGGAACTTGGTGAATTAAAGTTCCTTGGTTAGAACGTTCAAATGTTCTTAGGTAGTATGAATCAATTTTATCTGATTCAGCTCTTTTTACTTTAATTACATTTGCATCAACATAACTAACAATTCCATCATGTTTTGCAAGCATATTTGTTGATGAGAATTTAGCAATATCAGATTCAACACCAGTAGCCACTAGAGGCACTTCTGGGAATAATACTGGAACAGCTTGACGTTGCATGTTTGAACCCATAAGTGCCCGGTTAGCATCGTCATTTTCTAAGAATGGAATAGCTGAAGCTGCAATCGAAGTCATTTGACGGTTGGAAACGTCAATAAAATCAACTTCGTTTGCTGGCACTTCAAGATATTGGTTATCACGACGTGCCACAACGCTACTATCAATTATCATGTCATCTTGAATTGAAACAGTAGATTGGGCAAATGTGTATCCTGCTTCTTCAATTGCTGTTAGATATTGGACATTTGAAAAGTCAACTTTTTTATTCTTAACTCTGAAATATGGAGTTTTAATGAAACCATATTTATCAATATCAGCAAATGAAGCTAGATTTAAAATTAGCCCGATATTTGGCCCTTCAGGTGTTTCAATTGGACAAATTCTTCCATAATGTGTTGGATGCACATCCCGCACTTCAAATTGAGCAGTGTCCCGATTTAGTCCTCCAGGTCCTAGTGAAGTAACACGACGCTTGTTAGAAATTTCTGCAAGCGGATTACATTGATCCATGAATTGTGATAGTTTAGAAGTATTAAAGAATGATTTAAATTGGTTAAAGATTGGTTTGTTGTTTGTGACATTCTTAGGAGTAATTTTTGAAATTTCTTTTGTTGAAATTCTTTCACGTGTATTTTTTTCTAATTTAATTAGTCCAATTCTAAATTGGTTTTGAAGTAATTCACCAATAGTTACAATTCTTTTGTTAACTAAAGAATCGGGATCATCATCACTACCAATGTTAGAAAGTAAATTGAAATAGTATGAAATAGTTGCAATTAAATCAGGAATTAATAAAAAGTTTTCAGTTGAAGTTGGATCATTACCTAGAACTTGAATTTTATTTGTATCATTCAACAAATCATTTTCAGTTGGATAAACAAAAACTCTTGAAACGTATATTCTATTTCCTAAATTTTCATTACCTTTAACTTCAATTTGATTTCCATACATTAAAGGACTTGCATCAGGTAATTTTCATAAAGGAAGAATACCTAAACGAAACTCTTCTGCAATCTTTCTTGCAATCTCTCAATTAATTAATAGCCCTTTAGCATATTTAATAGCTCCATCTTTGTCTAATAAATCTTCAGCTAAATAAGTGTTAACTAGTCTTTCACCAATATCTAATTTCCGATTTAGTGTGAAACGTCCAGTTTCAGTTAGACTATATCTTTTTTCATTAAATAGAGTTAAAGGAATCAAATTACGTGCTGATTCAGCAGTCATCCGATCCCCTTTTCTTATTAAACGATAGATAGTTTCTTGGGCATCACGTGTAATTTCTTCGTCAGAATTTCCTAGTGTTTTATCTCTTTTTAGAGTTTCATTTAACTCAGGAACTTCGCCAAACATTCTTTTAATTGATCTTTCACTAAAACCAAGTGCTTTTAAAAATGTTGTTAAAAGAAATGATTTATTTTTGTCAATATGAACTTTGATTGTATCAGGATTAGATGAGGTTGTTTTGTGATATATTTCGACTCATGAACCAATTTGGGGAATAATTTCAACTTTATTGAATAAATCGTTAGCTTGTTTATTTCTAACGTTTACTCCAAAATAAGCACCAGTTGAACGAATTAATTGGGAAGCAATAACTTTTTCAGAACCATTAATGATAAAAGATCCACCATAAGTCATAATAGGAATTTCAGCAAAAACAACTTCTGCTGAAATAACTTCACCAGTTTCATCATTAATTTGTCTTAGTCTTGCTTTTAGTTTTCCTATGTAAGAAGAGCCTTTTTGTTTTGCTTCCTTAATTGATTCAAATTCGGTTTTATTTGGATACTCAAAAAAAGCAGAGTCTTCAATATATTCAATCTTAACTTTGCCTCTAGCTTCAATTGGATAGATGTTTCTTAACTCTTTTTCAACACCATCAGTTAAAAATTGTTCAACTGAGTCTCTTTGCATTTTTAAAAAGTCTGGGGTGTCGAATTTCTTTTGACTAACTGAGTAGTCTCTACGTGTAGTGACTGGTCCAAATTTTCTTAAAACGTATTGTGATTTATCACTCATATCTAACCTCAATATAATTTATTTTTTGTTATGAATGAGAATTTCATTCTCTAATTTTGCCCATATGTATGCGCATATATATGTATTATAAAAAAAGACAAAAACGGCTTATACAAAGCTCGTTTTTTTATTTAATTATTAATCTAGAACAACTTCAGCTTTTGATTCAGCTAACTTAGCTTTGATTTCTTCAGCTTCTTCTTTCTTAACATTTTCTTTTAGTAATACTGGTGCTGATTCTACTAATTTTTTAGCATCCATTAAAGGTAATCCTAAAATGTCTTTAACAGCTTTAATAACAGCTAATTTGTTGCCACCATCTGATTTTAGAGTAACGTTGAATAAAGTTTTTTCTTCAACTGCTTCTGCTGCAGCTGGTGCAGCTGCTGCTACAACAGCACTTGGGTCAATTCCAAATTCTTCTTTTAGTCCTTCAACTAATTCCATTACTTCTTTAATATTCATTTCTTTTAGCGCTGAAACGAATTCTTCTTTTGTTAATTTTGCCATTTTTATATATCTCCTTATTTATTTATAATTATTCTGATACTTTTCCTTGTTTAACTAACTCATTTAGACCAATTGCTAAATTTCTAATTGGGGCAAGTAATGAGTTTCCAAGAATCATAAGTGATTCTTCGTATGAAGGAAGTTTTGATATTTCCAATAAAGTTTTTGCATCAACAACTTTGTTTTCATAAATTCCAGCTACTAATTCCAATGCAGGAAAATCTTTTTGAAACTTCACTAAAGCTTTTAGAGAACTTAAATCATCTTCTTTAGCAAAAACAAAGATATTTTGACCAACTAAAAAGTCATTTAAAGATTGGTTATCATTTGATTTTAAAGCTTGTTTTACTAAACGGTTTTTATATACTTTTAAAAGTACACCATGTTTAGCTAATTCTCTACGAATTACTTGCAGCGCAGCTACATCTAGAGTTTTATAAGCAGCTACATATAAAGCTTTTGATTCATTAAGATTTTTAGCAATTTCATCAACAACCAAAACTTTAGCATCTCTTAATGCACTCATTTGATTCCTCCTTGTTTGATATTAATAAATTGCAATAACAAAAACATTTCACATACTTGGTAACATTATTAAGCTTTTTTTAGGCCGTTACTGTCTTCATATATTGCGTTAGCATTATATCATATTTTTTTATAAAAATATAAGTTGTAATTTTTTTTTAAATAAATAAAATTCATAGCTATTTTTGGCTATGAATTTGAGTATTAAAATCTAGTTATTCAAATCTTTTGCAGATAAGATATTACCAAATTTAAAATCAGGATTTTCTTTTCCAAGCCCATTTTTAAATAGATTAGTTTTAAAAGAATCTCCATAAAGTTTTTTTAGTTCATCTTTATAGGATTTAGCTTGGTCTTTTCCACCACCATAAATTAAATCATACTGAGGCAAATTATATTTACCATATAGACCTTGATAATCAAATCCTTCGGATCTAAATGCACTTGAAAGACCGACTCTTCCAATTGAATTAGTTGCATAATAAATTGAAACTAATTCATTATTTTGGTTTCTAATAGAAGACCCAGAAGCTCCAGCTACTGGAGCATATCTTAGTGGCATATAACCTAAAGATATATTGATATATTTTTTGCCATTTAATTCATAAAAGCCATCACCAAATTTAGGAACTGCTAAAAATGTATCAAAAAGTCCAGGTAAATTTTTAAATGTTCGATATCCTAGATTATAAGATAAAAAACTTCCCTTGTCATGCTTGTTTTTTAGATTGAAATTTTGGTTTTTGATTTCTTCATTAAAGTATTCATATTCGCTATTAAATCAAAGACTAAAATTAATTCGCGTTTGCTCTAGAAGCTCTATATTGCTTCTATCAAAATAAAAATCGCCTGTACTTTGTGGTCAACCAACTGCATAAAGATATTCTTGGTCTTCATTTGGTTTTTTATTTTTTGGAATGGCTATTTTTTTATAGTCTTTTAGATATGAATTCTTTTTAAATTTAATATGCTTATCTTTTTGATTTGCATAATCATTAGTAATTTCTTTAGCTAGATTTTGAGCTAAGTTATTTTCTTTAAGAAATTCAAATTTAGCATCAACACTCTGTTGATTAGATTGTGTACTAAATTTTGTTATTTTTGAAAAATCAATTTCAAAAACAGCAAAATCAGCAAAAGCACCAAAGTTTTTATATTTATCTTTTTGCTGCGGAATTAAAAAGTTAGCTGGATTTTCTTTTAAATAATCAACTCCATCAAATACTTTTTTAATTGCATTCTTATTATCATTGAAATAAAAAGTTGTAATGTTATCATCTAATCTTGAAAAATTTAGTGTAGTTCCAACGCTTACATTACTATTAATCTTTGTAATGGCAAATGAAAGAAAATCTTCATTTAAAGCTCTTGCAACATGTGAATTAGTTCCAAAATATCATTTTGTTGGATATCCTTGCTCATCAAGCTTGTAATCCAAAATTCACATAGTTCCATTTTCACTTAATGTGTAGCGATCTTCTGCTACAAATCCTTGAAATTCTTTTAGTTTATTTTCTAGAATTTCAATTTCTTTTTGTAGTGTATGGCTGCTATAATAAGCAATATTTTCATCATATGCTTTTAATTCATCTTCTTTTCTTTTTTGCAATTCCGAATTTAAATTAGATTCTTGATTCTCTTTAATTCTTCTATTTCATTCTTGTTCAAGAAGTTCTTTATTATGTCTTAATTCATTAAGTTTTTGATTGATTAATCCTTGAAATTCAGATCGCTTATTACCATTTTTCCAATATTCAATATTCTTAGTTAACTCAGAAATTTCTTTTCTAAATAAATTCTTTCTTGTAAGACTTATTGAATAAGTTTGCTTAGCAATATCTAAATATTTTTCATTGACAATTTTACGTGCTAAACCAATTGTTTTGTATACATCGGCCTTCCCTGATGCATCTCTTAAAGAAGGAAGTTTCCCTATTTCATTTCCTTCAAATAAAGCTACTCCTTCTACTTCATTTTTTGCATTATAAGAAGGAAGACTAAAACCTTTGAAAGCTAAATTTTCATAACTATCTTGGCCAATTTTATTGGCTTTTTCATTGAAATCCTTTAGGTTAGCTGACGTTGCCTTAAGATCTTTGCGAAATTCATTTCAATTGTTAATTCCAGCTGAAATTCTTAGATGATTTTTTAAGGTATCAATATATTCATCATTATCTTTCTTAAAGAATTCATCTTTGTTTGCAATATGATTAAGAGATTTAGGATAATTTAATGAATCATTTTCATTTTTTAAATTAAGTAATTTATATTGAAAACTTTTAGTTTCTTTAGTATTTTTGTTTGTAATAGTAACATTGATTTTAGCTTCATTAGTTTGATTACTATTGTTTTCTAAAGTAATATCATTTACTTTAAAATCATAGTCGCTTAGAAGATTTTTATTCTTAGGTTCAATTGCTATTTCTTTGATTTTTTCTTGTAATTCTAAGAAAGTTAATTCTTTTAGATTTAACAATAAATCTTTGATTTTTAAATCAAAATGATCTTCGAGATTTATTGAAGAAAAAAGTTTATTGTATGAAGAATTTTTTTCATCATTTTTATTATTGGAATTGAAGTTTTCTTTTAGAATTGAACCTATTTTGTTATTCTTCTCACATGATAAAATAAAAAATGGCAAACTTAAACTAAAAATACTAAAGATTGGAAAAATTAATTTCCTTTTTTTTATTGTTTTCATTTTATTATCCTAATTATTTTTATTAGTTAAATGTTTCATCAGAACTATCTTCTACATTAAAACCATAAGTCTGAAGTTGGGATCTTAATTTGTCTGATCCGCTGTCCACTTGAATAGGTTTACCAATTTCAGATAATTTTAAAAGAATTCTTAGATTACTAATTGCTGAAGAACTTAATTCATTATTACCTTTGATTCGAATACTTTGTGTGCTAAGTCCATTGCTAAATTCAATTTTAGCTCTTGGAGGCCCTGGTTCTTGGTGGGCTATTACGCTATCAAATTGGGCATTATCTAAATCATCTGGTGTAATTTCAAATCATTCTTTATCATTAAAGAATTTGACATTCTTTAATTTTCTAGGACGATTAGAATCCTTAATGTAATCATAGAAAATTAAATGTTTTAAGGACTTAATTGAAGGAGCTCTTGAAAAATCAATGCGAGTTGGATAGCTATTATTTCCTTCATCAACATCAGGATCTAGCCCTGGTCCATAATTACCTTGGAAGACTCCTTCATTATTTCTTACATAATAAGCCATTCTTAGCCCTTCATTAATCCGCTTGAATTTTTCTTTTGGATCTGATTCACTTTCTTTAATATCACTTTCTTCAAAAGCAAGAGTATTGAAAACAATTCTTGAAGCCATATTGTAACTTCTTGAATCAAGATTTATATTGTAATCAATTGTATTAACTCAAGCAACTCCTCTTAGAGCAAGTGGATTAATGGATCAGTTATCTAGCAGAGCATTTCCAATTGTATAAATTGATAATTCTTTGATTTCTTTATTTTCTAATTCAATTAAAGCTTGTGTATTTGTAGCACGATCATCAAAGAAAAGCTCAAGTTGTGGAAGTTTTTGAGGAAGCGCTTGGAAGATTCTTTTGAAACTTTGGTTGATATCATTTTTACCCATATTTCTAATTCGATATGAAGTAATTGGAATATTGGAATCAATTAAATCTTTAATAAGCTTTTCAGTTTTACTAAATCCTTCTTGGTTAGCTGCATCAATTTCTACAACATAACCTTTGTTAACTTCAAGTTTTGGATCAGGATTATTTCTTGTTAGTTCACTTATTACAATTCCATCATTATTACCAACGTTGAATTTCCTAAAAGTTTCATCATTGGTAACAATTTTTTTAGTTCAACCAGGATATTCTCCTGCTTCAATATCACCTGAATTTCTTCCATAATAGCCATCAATAGCAAAAGCACGCCGCTCTCTATTATCTTTTTCTTGTCTTGTTGTAACTGAATTATATCCAGGAGCAGGTTCAAAACCATATGAGGATAGCTGACCATTTTCATCAACATAAACATTATCAGCTGTCGCTGTATATCCTTGTTCAAGATAGTCAAGAGCTCCCTTTGATAATGTTGTGAATTTAGAATAATCTAAATTCTTAATTAATCAAGCATACTTTAAGTCTTTGGAACCAAAATGTAAGGTATTGCTTCTTCACTGATCAGCTGCCTCTTTCTTTAGAAAATTAACAACATTCTCACTTTCAAACAAACGTCAAAAACGATCAATCATTTTTTGTCAAACATAGCTGTTATTTCTAAAATATAATTCTGGATCAAATTCTTTTGTTGCAGTTAAAGGAATATCATCACTTAAAAAAGTATTAGCATACTTTTTCAAACTACTTCAGCCACCACCAACTAAGTTTTTAACTGTTGCTTCTTTTAGAGCATCTGTAACTTCAATCTTTAAAACTTTGCCAACATGTTTATTGATATATGGAACCCTGTTAGTTATTCTTGCTTTAATATCACGGTCATCTAGTTTTCTACCTACTGGTTTTTCAGCATGTAAAATAACCTTGACACCATTGATTTCTACTTCTTTAATTTCAATGTTGTCACTTATAGGAGCTTCAATCTTATTTGTTTCAGGTTCGGATACAACTGGAGTATCTTCTTTTTTTTCTTCTTTCAAAGCTTCAATTGGATTAATCTTTTTTTCTATCTTGTCTTCAATGACAATAGGACTGGTAAGTTCTTTAAGATTAGTATCTGAATTTGAAATGGCTGCATTTCTTGTATCTGCAGCTCCCCGATTAAAAATTTGGGGATTAGATTGGTTGTTATTGATGTAATTAATACCTAAATTATTTTTATGATTTAAAGAGTATAAAAGCACTCCTAAAGGAATTGCAGCAGACATAGCAATTCCTAATGATAAAAGCATCTTTTTAGTTTTTTTAGATTTTAAGGAATTCATATTTTTTTCTCCTTGATTGCTTTTTTTAGATATTAATTACTAGATTAAATAAAGTAAATATTTTAACAAAAAATAGATTGAATTTCTTCAATAAAACTCAATTAAATTCAATATATTTTCAATAGAAAAACTCATAACATTTTTTGTTATGAGTAAGAAATAAAATCTAAAGAATTAAGATTATTTATTGATATCTGAATAGGTCAAAACTTTATCAAATTTATATTCAGGATTTTCTTTATCTAAACCATCTTTAAATAGATTTGTTTTGAAGGATCCATTTTGACTTTCATACATTTTCTTAAGGGCATCCTTGTAAGAACTTTTTTGGTCTTTTCCACCACCATAAATTAGATCATATTGAGGTAGATTGTATTTACCATATAGACCTTCATAATCAAATCCTTCAGATCTAAATGCAGCTGCCATTCCAACACGAGCAGATGTATTTGTTGCATAGTAAACTGCAACTAATTCATTATTTTGATTTCTTATTGAAGAACCTGAAGCTCCTCCGATTGGAGCTCATCTACGAGGCATATATGCAAGAACCATGTTTGCATATTTTTTGCCATTTATTTCAATGAAATCATCACCTGCTTTTGGAGAAGCTATAAAAGTATCTAGAACACCTGGTTTATTAACAAATGATCTATATCCAATTTGGTAGGATAAGAAGTTTCCACGTTTAAATTTCTCAAGATTTTCAGGTCTTACTACTGAATTTTCACCATTAACAACATTTATATCGTAGTATTCAAATTCAGTATTTGTTCAAAGACTGAAGGAAATGTCTTGCATTGCTCTTTGGTCATCATCAACATATTGTTTTAGATAGAAATCACCCTTAGAAGAAGGTCAACCAACTGCATAAAGTTGGTCTAGTTCAGGTTTAAGAGCACCTTTAAATGGAAAATCAATCTTATTATAATCTTTTAAATATGATTCTTTTTTAAATTTAATATGTTTGGTAGTATTTTCTTTGTAATTATTTGTAATATCTTTGGCTAATTCTTGAGCAAATTTTCCATTATTTTCATTTATATATTTTTTCTTACTTCTAATATCTTTGTTATTGGCATTAATTGTCAAACTATCTGATTTTATCTTGTTAAAATCAATTTCAAAAACAGCAAAGTCTGCAAATGAATGCAAATCATGAAACTTTTTCTTTGATTCTTTGGATAAGAATTCCCAGGCCTTATGAGTTTCATTTAGAAAATCTGTACCATCAAAAACTTTCTTAATAGCATCTTTAGATTTCTCATCAAATCCATATGTATGAATATTATCATCTAATCATGATAGTCTTAAAGGAGAGCCCACCTTTAATTCATCACTAACTTTTGTAATTGAAAAACTTTGTAAATTATTAGTTAGAGCTCTAGCAACGTGTGAGTTAGTTCCAAAATATCATTTAGTTGGATATCCATCATTATCTAGTTGAAAATCCAATATTCACATTGTTCCATTTTCAGGAATAAATTCTCTTTTTTCTTTCTTATTATTTTCGGCTTTTTGTTTGAATTCATCTATTTGTTTCTTTAGGAATTCAATATACTTATCATTATCTAAAGATTCATAATGCTTTATGCTTGCATCATAGTCTGCTAATGCCTTATCACGTCTTTCTGTTTCTTTTTTCTTTAATGTTGTATCTAAGGAATCTATTTTCTTATTAAATTCATCTTCAACTGCTTTTCTATCCTTTTGAAGTTGTTCTAACTTATCTTTTTTTAGTTTATCAAATTCGCCAATATTTTCTTTTAAGTATTTAATATCTGCTTCATTTTTAGCAATTTCGTTTTTTCAATCTCTTAAATTAGTTAAACGAATTGAATATGTTTGTTTGGCAATATCTAAATAATGTTCATTAACAATTTTACGCGCAAGTCCAATTGAGCCATCAGGATTTGATTTACCAATAACATCGATCTCAGATGGTCTTTTTGGCATTTCTTGCCCTGGTAGAATATCTAGACCATCAACTTCACCACTTCCATCGCTTTTATATGAAGGAAGAGTAAATCCTTTGTATGCTTGATTTTCAAAAGTATCTTGACCTAATTTTTTAGCTTTTTCATTAAATTCAGAAATTTTATCGGGTTTAGCTTTCAGATCTTTTCTTAGTGACTCTCATTCCTTAATACCAGCAGCAAAAGCTAAATAATCTTTTAGCCCTTTTATATGTTTTTCATTATCAATTTTGAAACGCTCTTCTTGAGACAAAGTAATATATTTTTCAAGTTCTTCTTTTTTTAGCGATGAAGGAGTGTAGTTTGAAGGACGATTACCTGAATGGTCTGTATTATTGGGATTTGTAGCAAGTCCATCCAAATCAAAGATTTTAACTTCTTTTGTTTTTGTTGCCTTATTGCTTAATTCAACAATAACTTTTGCATGACCAGTTATATTTGATCTTGATTCAACATTAATGCCATCAACTCTAACATCGATTTTTTTATTAAAGTTTTTATCCTTGAAACTTAGTTCAAGAAAACTAGGTTGGGATTGTAATTCGGAAGCATAAACATTTTCTTTTTTACCTAAGAAAAACTTAGTAAAAGAAACGTCAAAAATATCTTCAAGTTTTGTAGAAAATTCAGCTACATCTTTTTTAAATGCTGCATCAGTGTAGTTTTTATCAACTTCTTCTTTTTTATTGGCATCATTTTCTTTATTTTCTTTTTTTTCACAAGAAATTGCCAATAAAAAAGGAGCTACTAATGTAGCACTTCCTATTAAAGAAAACAAAAGCTTATTATTCTTTAGACTTTTTTTCATAAGTTTTTTATCCTTATTTTTTTAAATACAATACGCTATTTTTTATTCTAAGCATCAAAATAAATTAGTTAAATGTATCATCATCTGATGATGAAGAACTTCCACCTGAATAATCTTCAACTGTATATCCTCTTGCACTTAATTGTTCCTTAAGGGTAGAAGCTGAAGAATCCACTTGGACTACTTTTGGAATTTCAGAAAGTGAAATTAAAACACTTAAATTAGATAAAGCAGAATCAGTTAGAGTATTTGTTCCTTTTATTCTAATTTTTTGAGTTTCTCTTCCATTACTAAATTCAATCTTAGTTTTTGGAGGAGCTGGTTCGCCTATTGCCATAACACTATCTAGTTGTCCACCATCTAAATCATCGCCTGATAATTCAAAGTAATTTTTATCATTGAAGAATTTTAGATTTTTTAGTTTTCTTGGACGATTATTAGAATTGAATTTATCGCTGAATACTAAACCTTTTAGACTTTTAATTGATGGAGCTCTAGAAAAATCAAGTCTTGTTGGATAACTACTATTCCCTTCATCATTGTCAGGATTATTACCAGGGCCAAAACTTCCTTGGAAGATTCCTTCGTTATTTCTTACATAGTAAGCCATTCTAAGACCATCATTGATCCGTTTGAATTTATCAGCTAAATTTGATTTACTTGTATCAATATCACTTTCTTCAAAAGCAAGTGTATTGAAAACAATTCTAGAAGCTGCATCTTGAATACCATAATTGTTTGAATAATCAATTGTATTCACTCATTCAACACCTTTTAAAGCAAGAGGATTAATAGATCAGCCATCTAGATGGATATTACCAAGTGTAAATAGTGATAATTCTTTAATTTTCTTGTTTTCAAGTTCAATTAATGAAGCAGTATTTGTTGCACTAGCTGCAAAGAATAGCTCAAGATGTGGCAGATCTTCAGGTAGAGCTTTCATAATTTCTCTGAAAGCTTGGTTTGGATCGTTTTTACCCATATTTCTAATACGATATGAAGTAATTCTTTTACCTTTTTCTTGAAGTTCTTGAATAAATTTTAGAGTCTTTTTATAACCTTCTTCATTAGCTGCATCAATTTCGACAGCAAGTTCTTTTCTTTCTTTGCCATCTTCAGTTTTACTTAATTCAAAGACTTTAATGTCATCACCGCTACCAATTCCAAATTCTTTAAATTTATCTGTAGCATCTCTTTTTGCTCAACCAGGATATTCACCTTTATTAATTTGGTCTGGATTTCTTCCATAATATCCTGAAATACTAAATACTCTTCTTTCTTTGTTTAGTTTTTCATAAAGAGTTGTTACTTTGTTATATCCTGCAGGTACATCATATCCATGAGAGTCAAGTTCACCGTTTGCATTGATATAAACATTATCAGCAGTAGCAGTATATCCTTGAGCTAAGAATTTTTTAGCACCATCTGACAGTTTATTGAATTTAGAGTAATCAAGATTTTGAATTAATCAAGCGTATCTAACATCATCACTTGGAAAATTTTGTTTTTCAAGTTCTTCTGCTTTTCCTTCCTTTAGAAACTTAACCACTTTTTCTTTATTATCTAGCAATTGCCGAAAACGTTGTAAGACTCTTTGTCAATAATCATAGTTTTGTTTAAAAAATAAATCAGGGTCATAATTTTCATTTTTTTCAAATGAGAAGCTTTTGAAAAATGAAGTTTGAAATGCTTTAAGTCCTAATTTATCATTATTCAATAATTCGCCAGCGACTGCATTTTCTAATTTTTCAGTTACCTCAACAGAAACAACTCTTCCAACTAGATCATAAACAAACGGATTACGGTTTGTTATTCCAGCTGCAACGTCAGCAGGATTTAGGGTTCTACCTGCTGGTTTTTCAACAATAGCATCAACTTCAACACCATTGATTTTGATTTTAACCTTTTCTAATTCTTTTTTAACTTCAGGTTTCGCAGGAGCTGGACTGGGGGTAGGTTGAGGTTCATCTTTTGGGGTTACTTCGGGTTTAGAAATTTCAGTGGGTTGCACTATTGGTTTTGTATCTTCAATTTCAATCGGACTTGTTAGTTCTTTAAGATTTTTATCAGTATTTGAGATTGCTGCATTTCTTGTATCAGCAGCACCACGATTAAAAATTTCTGGTGTTGCTTGGTTGTGATTTAGATAACTAATACCTAAATGATTTTTTTGGTTGAATGCATATAATAGCCCTGCAGATGCTGAGGCCGCTATCAAACTTAGTCCTAGTGCTATTGCAATTTTTTTATTTTTTTATTTTTAAATAATCTCATAAACTAATGCTTGTAACCCTTTTTTAATTGTTATTTATTGATACTTAAAATTTAAAAATAAAAGTATAGCAAAATAATTTCAAAAAAAAAAAAAAAACAATTTTGTAAAGTAAATTGCACGATTTCAACTTAAATTGAGGGTTTTTTTAAAATTTTAAGGAAGAGTAAAAAATAGGTATGTTAAGGCTCCTGTTCAATCAGGGGCTTTTTTTCTCATTAAAGCCTCATCAAAAAAACTTAAAAACGAAAATAAGGAGGTTACTATGAAATGACTAAACTATGATGACTTGAGTAAATTACAAAAAGAAGCCTCACTTGACCTTCGTTTTTGAAGTAACTATGAGAAAAAAATCTATGACGTTTTAACCCCTTCTGGCTTAAAGTTGCTTTTTAAGGCGAAAGTGGCAGTTGGGGAAAAAATGTTCAACGAACTAAAAAACAGAAAAGTCGCATTTGAACTTTTAGCGATTGCAAAACAATTAGGTGCAAGGGACAACTATGTTTCAATTTTTGAATTAAAGAAATATGGTTTTAAAAGATCGACTTTAACTGAAAATATAAAGCTATTGCAAAATCTAGGTTACTTATTTTGAGATAAAAAAGGGAAAATAAAATTTACTACAAAACCTTGAGTTTTGACTAATGAAAATTTTATGAAAATTAACTCTCTTAGATTGTGAAAAATCTTTCTAGATTTTGGAAGTGCTATGTTAATCTGGAATGTTTCACAGCTTCTAAAAATTAAAAACAAAAAAAATCATAAAGTGGTTAAGACTTATAAATTTGTTAATAAGTATGTAACCAAAAAAGTTATGAATTCCTATACGACACTAAAACTTTTGAAACTTGAAGTTTCTTCTTTTCCATCTGAATTATCACTCAAGAAATGCATCCTATTAACAAACACATTTTTAAAAAAAATTTTAAAGGGTTCAAGGGGAATTTTTAGTAAAACTTCAAACTATCTAAAGAACTATATGAATTTTGAATTTTTATATAACAAAATTTATGAAAATAATTCTTTTGTTATTACTAAATACCTTATCTTAAATTAAGAAAAATATTGACTTTTTTAAAATCTCCATAAAGTCATTATTTAAAGTTAAATTAAATCACCCTTTCTAGTTAATTCAAACTATCTTGTTAAACTTACACTTTTTAGCTTGCTAAAATGAAGTTCTTAAAGAATATATGTATATATATTCGTATATGTTCTAGAAATCCATAAATATTTTAGAAATTAATAAAGAAAAATAAAAAACTTAATAAAACTATGTATATTTCATTTGAATTTGCTAATTATAAGACTAAAAAAAGGGCAAATGAAGAAACTAAACAAATTCATAATTATGAATTTTATAAATCAGGTAAATTTATCGATTACATTAGTAGACCTAGTGCTGTGTATGTTCAAGAATTAAATGATGATCGGAATTCTTTGCTTGAAAAAATGAAAAATAAAAATGTAAATTTTGTTTCATTTATAAATTCAAGAACGCTTTTAAAACAAAGACAAATCAAAGAAATAGCAAATATAGAAGATAAAACTGGATTACATTTACTTTTTAATAATGAACCTAAAGATATTGATCCTGAAATTGCTAAAAAACAATTTAAAAAGCTTAATAAATCTCAGCATGTATGAGAGATGATTATTAATCCAGGCGATTTAGGAATCAAGAATAATATGTTAGATAAAAACGAATGAAATGCCATTCTTAATAAAAATATGCGGAGTTTGTTAAAGGCTAATAAGTTAGATCCCAATAACATAATAGGCTATTGAACATTGCATTCTAACACAAATTATCCACATATTCATTTAGGTTTTTTCGAAAAAGAACCTAATCATACTAACAATTATCGTCTTAAGGGTAAATTTGATCCTAAAAGTATTAGTAGATTTTCATTCTTATTTGAAAATGCTATCAATGAACAAAGTGATTATAAAAATCTATTTGATTTTAAAAATACCATTTGAAGTGATAGAAGAGAAATTAAAAAATTGTTTATAAGCACATTGGATAAAATTAATAAAACTAATCAAAGTTTAATTTCTTTTAGTTTATCTGAAGATGAACAAAGAATTCTAAAAGCAACAAAAATTATTAAACAATTCTTTAGAGATTCTAAAAATAGAACTTATGCTTCAGCAAATAATAAGCATGAGATTAAAGAAGCAATTAATGAAATATTTAATCTACGAGTTAAAGACAATGCTGAATTAAATGAAAAAGTTAAGACTTATAATTCTGATTTCCAAAAATTAATAAATTCAAGTTTTGATGGAAAACAAAGTTCTTCTTTAAAAGAGGAATTTATAAATAAAGAAAAAGATGAATTTGAAAAGCAAATTGCTAATGTTATTATAAAAAATTGCTTAAAAATGAATTTAGATAATTTATATGAACAAAAAATAGACACTTATGGTTACGGGAAGAAGGAAGATAATGAAAGTATTAGTAGTTACTTACTTAAGCACTTAAGACTATTAGATTTTGAATTACAAAGAATATTACGTATGCGTAGATTTGAAGCCTTAAGAGCTTATAAAAAAAATATAAGCACAATAAAATCAAAAATCATTTTTTAGTGAACAAAAAGCAATATGCGCATACTAAAACACAAAAGTTTTTAATCTATACTTTCATCTTTCTAGTTTGGCCTTCTTTATGTATTCTTTTTTTACCAATTATTATGTATTTTATCCAAACTAAGTCTGCTGAAATATTTGGATATTGGATAAAAGGATCTAGAAATTTCTTTTCTGATGTTTATATTTTTTGAAAATCAAATTCTACTTATAGAAATTATTCATTCTTAATTCTATTTGCTGGCATACCTACTTTTTGACTTCTATTCAGCTATAAAGTCTTATATAACAGAATAATTTACAAAATTAAGAATAAAAATAATCCCGAATTTAGTAGTAATTGAACCTACAATCAATTTACAAAAGATGGTAGTTGAAAAGTTTTAAGAAAAAATTTTAAAGCTGGCAAAGCAAACTTCATTTTAGGAAAAATTGATAAACCATTTTGAAAAAATCCTTACATAGTAAACAATACTGATGCCCACGGCATAGTAATTGGTATAGCAGGTAGCAAGAAAACTGAAAAAATTGTCATTCCTGGAATTGATTACAATGCTAATTTAGATAAGAATGAAAAACCTTGTATGGTTATCTCTGACCCAAAAAAACAAATATTAGCAAGAACTGGAAATATTTTTAAACAAAATGGTTATGAAATAAAAGTTATTGATTTTATAGATATAAAAAATTCTTTATATTGAAATCCATTACAACAAATATGAGATGAAGTACACAGCACTCCTAAAGAAGAACTTACAGCTAATAATTACAATAAAGCATTTGAAAAAATAATTGAAATTATAGACACTTTACCTTGACCATCAGAAAAAGACACTATTTGAGTCACACAAGCAAAAGCAAGTATCACTGCAATTATTAAATTTATGCTTCTTTACTCCTTAGAAGACAATGAATTTACGCTTGATTTCTTTACTTTTAAAAATGTTGCTGCTTACACAAGTTTGCAATTATTCACTAAAGGAAAATGGATAGAAATTACTAAGAAATTCAAGGAAAAGAATAAATATTGACTTGATTTTCAAAAGGAACAAGAGGCATTAATTACTATAGTTCCTCAAACATTATCCGGAATGTTAGCAAATGCTTCAAATGTCTTAATTACTTTTAGTCAAAACCCTATTGCCTCAAAAATTACATCTAAAACAACTTTAAATATTAGGGAGATAGTAAGAGATGATAAACCTTATGTAATCTTTTTATGTTTTCCTGATCATAAGCAAGTATTTAACTTTTTAATAAGTATGCTAGTAACTCAAATTTATCGTGATGCCATTGACTATGCAAATTCATTACCTAAACAAAGACTTCCAAGAATGTTGCAATTCTATCTAGAAGAGTTTAACTCCTTGAAAATTCCTGATATTGCTGATTGAATGAGTATAAGTCGAAGTAGAAATATTCTTTTCTTATTAATTGTGCAATCATTCGAACAACTTAAAAAATACGATGAAAAAGGTAAAGATGCTGAAGCAATTAAATCACAAGCTAGATTAACAATTATGTTAGAAACTAACTCTGATGAAACTTTAAAATCTCTTTCTAATACTTTAGGAGATAAAGAAGTTAAAAAGGAAAGTATTTCTAAGCAAAGCGATTCTAATAAGCAAACCATTTCAACTTCAGAAAGTAAAGAAGCTGTAATGTCAGTTGCCCAACTTAAATATAAAGATAAGGATATGACAATTATTTCTTCTGGTGGAAGTAAGCCGATTGCTCTAAAACTACTTCCTGCTTATAAGTATTTAAAAATTGATGCTTATACTCATCTATTAGAAACTAACTCTGAAGAAACTCTAGTAGATTGGGATTTTAATGAAATGAAAAAAATAAATCTTGGAATTTCTACACAAAAAGACAAAGGCGCTGTTTCTAATAAAGATACCTATTGGCAAGAAAATAATAATGAAGAAATAATAAGACAAAAACTAAGTTTTGTTGACTTTAGAAAATTCAAAACTTATTCTTGCTTTAACACTATAAGCAAATTAGAAAGTGATGAAGATGAGTAGCAATAGCAAAATTGAAATTAAAAAAACTGATATTGAATTTGTTTTAAAAAATACTATAAGTAATATTAATGAATTTTTTATAAATGAATTGAAATTAAAAGACTTTCTTTCTTTTGTTGGAAGAATAAGACCACAGCTATCTTTGCTTAATCTAAGATATCTATATTACAAAGAAAACTCAATAAATGAGAAACTTGATGCAGATAATAAGGTTTTATTTTCCGAAATTAAAACTTTTAAACAATGAAGAAACTTAGATACCTTTGTAAGGCAAAATGAAAATAAATTATATTTGTTTTGTCCTATTCAAAACAAAGAGACAAAAGACATTATCTTTAGTGCTCTTCCAGTATACGATCTTTCATCCACAAATTACATACCAAAGCCTTTGAAAAAAATTGATATAAAAAATTTTAAGAAAAAATGTTTTTCCTTATGAGAAGGATGAGATATTTACTGAACTAATAATTCAAGTTTGCATGGAAATAAATTAATACTTGAAACATTAAATAAGTCTGTATTTCTTAATGAAAAGTATGCTGAACAAGAAGAGGAGTATTTATTAATTCATGAATTTGGTCATAAGGTATCTAATCATACATTAGAAGACCGACAAGACTTATTAAAAGAATATGTAGTAATTAAAGCTTGCGAAATGTGTCTAATGTCTTTAGATTATTTAGAAACCAATATCTCAATACCAAAATATAAAAACTATAAAGTTTCAACAACTATTAATAATTTGAGTGATAAAGAAAAATACCAATTGTTGGAAGAAATTTTAACCTTAGGATACAAGCTTATTGAACATTTAAAAATCGATGAATATGAAGAAGAAATTTAAAAACTTAAATAGTGATGAAAATGCATTAGTTATGTAACTAATCAATAAAGCTACTAGAAAAAGGAAACAAAGGGAACTAAAAAATGGAAAGATATTTTGAATACGAAGATATAGAATACCTACTAGCAAATGAACTATCTGAAAATAATGAATATTTTTTAAGAATTTTAAATGCATATGCATCTTCATTTAAAGATGAACAAAAAAGAGAAATATATATCGAATTAATTAAAGGTATACATAATAATCTTGAAGATTATTTCAGAGAAGAATTTATACAAAATATGTCGTATTGATTAATAGAAAACAAAGATCTAAACGACCTTGCAAGTTTATATAAAATGACTCTCGAACTTAGTGAGAACGAATATCTTGACAATGAACTCAGGGATACTTTTTTTGAAGAACAAGATATTCATGCATTTAGTGATTTATGAGAAGAAATGGATAGCGATTTAAGAACTAATGGAATTGATGCCAATATTTATTTATTAAAAGATTTATTAGAAATCCATGATACAGAAAGCTATATTAAATTAAACGCTTATGGACGTGCTGAAGAAATTTATAGCATTAATGATGAATTTCAAGATTGACTAGCAACCAAAAAAATCGATGATTTACTAGTTAATTATCCATACGATCTAGATGACTATCTAAAAGAAAAACAAACTGAAGGCTTAGTGCTTTAATAAAAAACTAAATAAATTTTTTCTAAAGCAATAATAAAGAGAATACTAATGAATGGTTTAGTTTTATGACTTTTATTTGACGATGGCAATTGTTCATATACTAAAAGCATTTTAGAAAACAATGAGCTTTTTGCTAACTATGACTTAGTTAAAGTATATGCAATAGGTATAAATGATTTAAAACTGCATCCACTAACAAAGGCCAACATAAACTGAGAATATAAAAAAATAAACTTATCTTTAGCAAATGTAGATCTTATTAAAGATCTAAATAATCTACCAAGCCCAGATATTATCCTAGCTAGTCCGCCTTGTGAAAGCTTCAGTATGGCCGACTGTTCTTGCAGAATGAGCCAAACTTACGATAATGATAAGTGAATAGTAAGAAGTAGAGAGTGATATAGAAACAGAGCATTAACTGCTGATGTTCCTAATAAAACTAGAGACTTTATTAAAAAAGAAAGAAATAGGCTAAATGGAGAAGGCTGTGCTTCAGGCCTAGTTCATATCATAGAAACATTTAAGCCTAAAGCCTATGTAATTGAAAATCCAAGAAATAGCAAAATATGAGAGTTTTTAAAAAACCACTGAAGCTTCGAAGGCTTCAAGAATATAACCTACTATTACAATTATGATCTTAATTTTAGCCAAAAGCCAACGTGCTTTATGAGTAATTACTCATTAAATTTAAAAAAGCAAATGCTAAAAAATGGCTATAACAAGAATCATTACACATTAGGCAATTATGATGAACGTAGCTCAATACCTACAAAATTAATTGCTGATATTTTAAAACAAACTATTAATCAACTCAACTAACAAAATACTCAATTAAAAAAAGAGTTAGAAAAATACATAAAGGATGAATGACGACGGAATTAACAAAAGAATTACACAAATTCAAACTATTAATAGAAAAAGAAAGTCCATCAAGCAAGGAGCTTAATAACTTTCTTAATTTTGTACTAATTGATAAAAGATTGGAAGCTGAAAGAATAAAAGGCTGACAGTGAATTAATGTATTAAATAGCTGAGCTAATAATTACCAAATAGGCAACAAAAATGAAGAAGAAACTGCAAGCGCAATAAAAGCAATTTTATTATTAAATCCAATAGAAGAATAAAGGGGGAGAAATGGAAAAAGAAAACAAAATATCTCTTGATGGATATGTAGTTAGTGACCAATATTATATAAAGGAATTTACAAATCCTAAAGGGAATGAAGCAAAACTTTTAAAGTTTAAGATTCATAACATTAATAACAAAAAGCATAACTATTTTGATATCATAACCTGAAATAATACAGCCGAGTGAGTTGCTAATGACATAAAAAAAGGTGACTATATTACAGTTAATGGTTATTTAGAATCAAATGCATATCTTAAAAATAATGAGAAAGTTTACACAATAAACATAATTGCTGACGAAATTTATTTAATTCAATCAGCAGAAAAAGTTAAAGAAAATCAAATCTTAGAAAAAGAAGAGGTAACTAAAAAAACAGTAAGTGAATTAGAAAAAATCCTTGCTGAGGATGATGTTGAAGATGGGCTAAATTGAAAATGAGATCTTTAAAAAATAAATTATAACGGCATTTACTATCATATGAGTTAAATAATATTTTATAAAATAAAATATTTAGTATAATTTATCTTATTAGTGAAGAAGATATAAAAAGATAATGAAAAAAAGATTATTTTGAGGAATAGCAAGTATGATTGCAATGTTACCAATTGCAACTATATCTTGTAAAATTCTTGGTGTTGAAACTAAAGTCATAAATGGGAAAAGAAACGTAACTCCAGTGCCAAAAGATCCTAATCATATTGATTCATTCAATGTTGATAACAATAATCCATCATCATCAGATAGCTCACAAAAAGAAGCTGAAAATGCAATTCCAACTACTTTTACTTTTAATGGGAAGAAATACAAAATAAGTAGGGAAGATACACTTGATACTAAAGATGCAATCTATGCTTCTGCTGTATTAAATGATGATGCTAAAGAATTTAAAGCAATGTTACCTACTTTTAGAGATTATCAAAAAGTAGAACACTTGGATGATGAAAATATTGATTTCCCTTCTATTGCTAGAGTTTCTTACTATGTGCGCAACTTGGAACATTTTAAAAAAGGTTTTCCTTATAGAGCAAAAGAAAAAGATCTAATAAAAATTAATGCGGATGAGTATAGAACATTAATTGATATAGTTACAAAAATAATGGAAGATTCTAAATTAGACATTACATTAAGTGGGAAAATAAGTTCATCAGAGGATGCTTCATTTAGTTTTGAAGAAGTTAAAAAACAAACACTTAAAGAAATCTATGAGTCATTTAAAAATGATGGAGCAGGCGGAATTATTTGGGGTAAGGAAAAAAGTAGAACTTCAGTTCCAGATCTAGATGGAAAAACTAAAATAAGTACATATTTTGAATCAATACCTCCTAAAAATGATTACCCTGAATTAAGCATGACTGCTGATGATAATAAACTTAAAAAAATGCCATCTATGCTTTGAATTTTTGAAAGAATGATTAATAATGTTGACTTCTTTAATTTTGGTAACAAAGTTAATGAGTTATTCTTAACAAGTGAATTTCTTTTTAAAAAAGACTTAAATCCTAATGAATACACACTTAATATTGATATCTTAATGCTTAACTACTGACAAAGAACTAAAAGATTTACAATGCAGTATCCATTATGAAATATGTTAATGAGTTATTTAAAACTCCAACAAGCATTGATTAAAGAGCAAGAGTGAAAAGAAGATAAGACATTAGAAGAAAACTTTAAGGAATTAAATATAACTGAAACATTTGATAAATTCCACGATGCAGTTATTGAATATATGAAATTAGGGCAATTAGTAGGTTTTACTGATGAAGAAAGTGATACTGAACTATTTCTTTTCCCTACCGATTTAAATAATGAAATAAAAACAGACTTTAGAGATGCTTATAGATGAGCATATTTGCAATACCATAAATTCATCCAACCATTAGCATTTGCTATAAATAGAAACAATAAATTTGCGTTCGAGAAAGCGTTCGAGAAAGCGTTCGAGAAAAAAGAACTTAAACCTTACTATGAATTTATTTGAGCAAATATAAAAACTGTGGATAA
The DNA here is from genome assembly GCF_000367765.1 of Metamycoplasma auris 15026. GTDB lineage: Bacteria > Bacillota_I > Bacilli_A > Mycoplasmatales > Metamycoplasmataceae > Metamycoplasma > Metamycoplasma auris_A. The sequence continues at coordinate 11,388 of NZ_AORI01000009.1, read as the reverse complement.
ATTAGATAAACCAAGAATTTTAAATGAAAAAGAAGTGCTTGAAGAATCTAAGAGTATTATTAATCACTACAAAAATAATTTCAATTGAAAATTTAAAACAGAAAATTCCTCAATAGATGAAGATGAATAATAAAGAAGAATTAATTCAATCATTGAATGAAATTATTAATAGTGAAGAATTTGAAGTAATTGATGATAATGACTTAGAAGTTAAGCAAATTATCTTAGATTTAATTAAAGAATAATTAACTCATAATAAACAAAAATAGTAAATACCAACAGTTAAATAATTGTTGGCATTTTTGCTTTTCTAATTTACTTTTAAAAGGGGTAATAAGCATTAAAACAGGAATAATATCAGCAATACTTTTTGCATTAATTGCTTTGGGTGCTTTTGGACTATGTTTAAGTTTATTTTTAATTGAATATAGAAGTGTTTTTATTAGGGATAAAAAAAGTCGGAAGAATAACAAAGCATTTTATGGAAAAAGATGAAAAATAAGCTTAGCATCAGTAATTTTAAGTGGGATGCTAGCTGCAATAAGTGTAGTTTTAGTAATTGTACTAATACAAAATAATTAATTTATTAATAAGGAGAAAAAAAATATGGGTGATGTTAAACCAATTGATACTGGAAGCTTAGGACAAAGCCTAGCACAATTAGCAGGTACTGTACAAAAATATATAAACATAACATTAGGATCACTAGCCGGAATTCTAGTAGTAGTAATTCTAATAGTTGGAGCTACTGCATGATTTAAAGCTTCAAAAGCGGATAGTGATGAACAAAGAGCGAATGAACTTAAAAAAATTAAATGATTAGCTGGATTTATTATTTTTATTGTTATTGCTTGAGCAATTTCAGGATTAGTAACTGGAATCTTACAACAAGTTTGAAAAGTCTCTTAGGGGCTAATCATTTAAAAGAAAAATTTGCTTTAAATACATTAAACAAAAAATATAGGGGGTAGTCTTAAGTGTTTACGCATTTACTTTATGGACTATTCATTGCATTTTACACAATTTTCGTTAGATTGCCACTTACTCTTGTAGATTTAGTAGCAAAAACTTATAACTTAATCTCAACTTCGCTACCACAATATTTGATGTTTGGAATCAAGCCAGGGCAAAGTTTTGCTGATGCCCAATTACCAACATTATTTTTAAGATTAACAATTATATCTGTCTTTGTCTTTGCAATCTTATTTGTAATGTCAGCCGTACGTGTGCAATTTCAAAAATCAGATCAAGTCTCGCCAATTAGTGTGGCAATGAAAAGAAGTTTACTAGGAACATTAATTATAGTCGGTATTCCAATATTACTATATCTTTTTACAATGATAATTAATGTTTTAATGAATTTAATACTAGGTGGTGATGGAGTTTCGATCGGGCAATCAATATTTGATTCACTATATGATAAAAAATGGGCGTCTTCTGGAATTTCATTTGCGGAATGAAGAAAACCAGATCCGGGGGCAGGGAATTTTCATATTCCATATGGAATATATAAAAACTTACCTAAGGGTGCTACTGGACAAATTATCTTTATGGGGGCATTTTTAGGATTTGGAACATTAATACCATTAGCAATGGGACTAATTGTCTTAGTGACTAAAGTCTTTCAACAATTCTTTCTATTTATAATATCTCCATTTATTGTTAGTGCGTCTGTGGCTGATGATGGAAAAAGAATGAAGCAATGAATGGAAATGTATGCTGCAAAATCATATGCAATATTAGGTATGTTAATTGGCATGCAAATTCTTGTTATTTGAACTCAGAAGTCTGTAGGATGAGCAAATACATTAAATATGAGCTATTTTGCAAGATTTATTTTAATGGTAGGACTAATTGTTGGTGGGGCTGTCTCAGTAAGCAGTTTAACAGATATAGTTACTTCATTTGCTGGTGAGAGTGCTTCTGCTAAAGAATCGTTTGCAAGTACAAAAGCGGCAATACATGGAGGACTTGCATTAGCTGCTGGTGGTTTTGGAGCAGTTAAAGCAGCTAAAGGAATTGGGAAATTCGCTAAAAATAATGTCCTTACAAAAGGCGTAAAAGGCATTATGGGTAAGACTGCAGCTGGACGTCAATTTTTAGAAAATGTTGATAGTAAAAGACGTATTAAACAAGCATTTAAAGATGGCAAGATTGGTCTAGCTGAAAGAAATGAAAAACTAAATGCTCTTAAAGATCAAAAACAAACTAATAAAGTTAATAAGATGAAGTTAAAAGAAGCAAAAGAAAAAGATCTAATGCTTGGATCTTCTGGAGTAGAAGATAAAGGACAAAGTAATCCTACATTAGGTACATCAGCAAATTCCGAAAATCAAAGTAATGCTCACACTTCAAATGCTAGTGAAAATGCATCTAATGTAAGTGGCGGTGAAACAAATTCTAATAACTTAATTAGTGAATCTAGCGCTTCATCTAATGAAAGTAACTTAGATAATTTATCTAAAAAAGATCTTAGATCTTCAGCATTTAAAAATGGAAAGGAAATGGAAAAAGCTTCAAAAGAAGCATTAAGAAGCGATAAGCAAGAATTAAAACTAGATTCTAAAATTAATAAAGCTAAAAATAAATTAGATTCAAATTCTGATCCTGAAGCAATCAATAAAGCTACAGCAAAAATTAAGAAACTCGAAACTAAATTAAAAGATACAAAAATTAAGAAAGAAGCTGCTATTAAAAGAGCCCAAGATTTAGATAAGCTCCAAAAAAGTAGAATGAAATTCTATACAAAGGATGAGCAAGCATTCTTGAAGACCAGAAATACTGTTTCTAACTCTGATGGAAATGTAACTGCTTATAAATTTAAGAAGCTACTAGAAAAAGAAAACAAAGGAGGCAAATAATGTTACAACCTAAGAATTTAAAAAAAACACAAAACTATTTTTGAAAATCTTTTTCATGAATGGACTTTTTAGTACTATGCATAATAACAATTCTAAGTGTGACAATAGGCTATACTTCGTTCCCTCCATCATATCCTAAGAAATGAAGTTTAGTTCTTTCATTAGGATTAGCATTAACGTTTTCATTACTATTAATAAAAGTTCATAAATATGATTGTAGACTATATGTTTTGCTTTTTAGAGCCATTAAGTATTTGTTTTCAGTAAAGAAATACAATAATAAATCATATAGTCCAAAACTATTAGTGCCTTATAAGGCAATAATTGAAAATAAGTTTGTTAAAACTAAACAATTAAAAACTGGTACTAAATATCTTGGAATTTTAAAATTTCAAGGTAAGAGTCCTTGAAATGAAGATTTAGAAGATAGAGAAACTTTCTTAAATAAATTTAATGAATGAATTGATACTTCTGAATATCATTTAACACTAATAAGAAAAAAAGAACTAGCAGACTATTCAAAGAATTTTGTTAGCTTAGAACAAAATAAGAAAAAGAAACTTTCTACATTAAGAAATAATAATGCTGATAAAACAGTAATTAAAAACTATAAAGAATATTATCAATCAATTAAAGATGATTTAGAACTATTAGATACTGAACTATTAGTAGATACATATTATGTAGTTTTATATGCTAAAGACATAGCAGAACTTAAAAAGATTGTAGCTAATACTATTGCTTCTTTTAATTCAATGGATATTGAAGCGAATTTAGTTGAAGGGATGGACTTACTTAAATTTCTAGCTTCGATTAGTCTTACAAAGCTAAATGAAGAAGAAGCATATAGATATTTAGAAGAACAAAATATTTCCCAAAGGGAAACTTTAGTTAAAAACAATGAAGTATATGAATCATTAACCTTTAAAGAAAAAGTCAGAGAGTTCTTTAAGTTTTTAAAAGAGAAGTTTGTTAGAACTAAAGTATCAAAAAAACCAAGTAAAAAAACAAATACTCTAACTTTAGATTCACTACTAGCATCAAATACTATATTTAAACGTAATTATTTTATAAAAGATGGAAAATATTATTCAATCCATACTATTAGTGAATTACCATTAAACATTGATGATGGATGAGCTATTTCTTTATTCGATAATGAAGCTACTATTGTTTGAAATTTAGGCATTTTTAACGAAGACTCACAAGCTTCATTATTAGATAAAAGTGGAAAAAGAATGACTGATAATAAAACACTTATTAAATCTAAGTATTTTAGACAATCATCAAGCTTACAAATTGAAGCTTTAGAAGAGTTGCAAAGACAATTACAAGAGAATAAGAACTTATTGCTTAATAGCTCATTAATGCTCATTAATGAAGGAAATAATTTAAAGGAATTAAGAGTAGCTGAAGCAAAGAGCATAACTAATGCAAAAAGAGCTAAATTAACAATTAATACTGTGCCATTTAAACAATTTGAAGCATTTGCACAAGCTTCTTTAATTCCTACAGATAACTTACATGAAGCAATACCTATGTCAAGTTATAACGTTAGCCACGGATGGCCATTCGAAAATGAAAATAACAATGATAATAATGCTTTTATACTAGGAGCAACAGCTTCAACTGGTGAGCCTATTATCTTTGATCAATTCTATAAAAAGAGTGCTCGGAGAGTGAACTATAATATGTTTACAGTAGGTAGTTCAGGTAAAGGTAAATCAACTGATGTTAAGAAAGCTATTGTTGGACATTTAGCGGCTAATAATAAAGTTTATATCATTGATCCACAAAATGAATATACAAAACTAGGCAATAAGTTTAATGCCACAATGATCGACCTAGGACTAGGGCATAAGACTTTAATTAATCCACTAGAAGTACAAATTCAACTATTTAATGATGATGAAGAATTAAGTACAAAATTAATTATTAATAAGCATCTTGAATGACTAGAAACATACTTTAAGCTAATTAATCCTGATTGAAATCAAGACTATATTGTTTTTCTAATGTCAATTATAAGAAAACTATATGAAAAAATAGGGTTATATGCAATTAAGGATGTACTTTCATTAAAGAACTTTAAATATCCAATAATGAGTGATCTAATTCATCATTTAAGAAACTATCAATGAAAAGATGAATTTGAAGAACAAAGAAAAAAGATTGTTTTAGCTAACATTATTGATCGTCTTGCATTTGACTTTGAAAATAATGGTAAATATGAATATATTTACAATGGACAAACTAATATTAACCTTGAAAATGACTTCATTATTTTTAATACACAAAAGTTATTTAATACTTCTAAAGATAGTGGACAAGTAGGACTATTTGTGCTACTAAGCTTTATTCAAAATAAGATCTTTAATAATGCTATAGAAGATAAAGAAGCTAAAACAGTATTAGTAATAGATGAGTTACATATGTATATAGATCCAAGCAATATGGCTACATTAGATTTTGTTTATACAATGACAAAGACTGTAAGAAAATTTAATGCAGGGATGATCTTATGTACACAAAATCCATCGGACTTTTTAGGCTCATCAATGATAACTAAAAAAGCTGAAGCTATTTTACAAAACTGTCAATATGCTAAATTCTTTGGTCTTAAACAAAAAGACTTGGAAGCTGTAATGGATATGTTTAAGGCTTCTGGTGGACTAAATAAAAGCTATCAAAGATTCTTAGCTGACAGTGATATTGGTAATTTAATTTTTAGCTTACATATGTATTCAAAAATCAAAGGTAGTGTTTACTACAATGATTTTGAACAACAACTATTTTTTGATAAAGGAATAATAGGTCAATAAGACCTATTTTGTCTAATGAAATAAAAAGGCAAAGGAAAAAGATATGGCAAAAAAATTTGATCCCTTAAGAGTTACTTTTCGATTATATGAAAAAGAAGATATAGCAAGATTTGAAAAGTTTCGAAGAACTAATGAAATTGAGAATAGAAGTGTTTCTGAAGCAATTGCAACTATATTCCGAGAATATTTATATAACAAAGAAAAAGAGATTGTGTTTAAAGATGCGCTAGATGATATTTACTATGCAATGAGAAAGGTTTTATACTCATCCTTAGCGCCCTTTCAAGCAAATTTAACAAGAGAAATTTTAAAAAATAGAGCGGAATTGATGCTTATTAATAAAAAGCTAGATGTGCTTTTGAACTCTAGCGAAAGTTTAGATAAAAAGGTATTAGCTAATTTGAATGTAGAACTTTTAACTGAGGCTTCATATTTTGAAAAAATGCGGACAATTTTAGATATTAAGCACGATGAAACATTAAATAAGATTAATGAAAAAATTAAAGCAATTAAAGACGCAGAAGAAAAATTTGATAATTATAGAATGCATAATGGGGAATTAGACTCAAAAATTGTTTCTGAAAGAATAGAAGGTATTGATTCATTAATAAAGAAAGATAAAAAGGAAAAAAAGAATGAATAAAAGAAAATTAAGCTTATTTCTTGCTGTAAGTTCTTCTTTAATTCCAACTGCTGTTTTAAGTTTAAGTGCATCTGTAAATGCTTATAAATTTCCTCAATATTTTGATTTCCCGAATAATAAGTATGCAGCATCAATTCATTATGAAAAAAAGACTATTTCTTTTAGTAATCTTTTTATGGTGCCATCAGATGCAAAATCTCAAGCGGGAACTAAGTTTTTTATGCGAACTTGAGAGCCTAAAAATTGAAAAGATATCTCTAAACCTAATGAAAAATTAGAAAATGGAAAATGAAAAGTGATTGACCTTTCCAGTCAGGGTGATTATCCATACGACCATGGTTGCGAAAACCCTTATGATGAACCCGGAGTTTGTGCTCCTACCTTTTATACTACTGCTAGTGGGTTTGAAAAAACTACTGAATATTCTAACTTAAGTGACTTATTGAGTTCAATTTATTGAAAAAACCTAACAACAGATGATGAAAATATTAATAAAAATCCTTTCATTAATACATTTAAACATTTTGTAACTAAAAATTTAAACAAGCAGTTTAATGATTATGCTAACTTAGAAAAATATATTAAAAAAATCACAATGTATCAAAAAGCAAAAAATATGATTGCTACTCATCATTATACTGCTGAAGACCAAAGAGATGAATATGAATTTCCTACAGATGGTGAAATTGAATATACAAAAAAAGGAAATTGGGATCATATAACTGACTACACAATAACAGTTGATTTAGAAATTCCTAAAGAAATAGCTCATCCATTTTCTGCTTATAAGACTGATTTCAATACATTAAAAAACAAATTAACAAATGAAGATTGAACACTTGAATCAGATACTGGTGGTAAATTTAATAGTGATGAAATAAAGAAAGCAGATTTTGAAACTAATGAAACGAAGTTAGATAAAAAATTCCAAGAATTTAATAAAAAAAATAATACTTCTAATCTAAGAGCTGAATTTGAAATAATTTCAGCTGATACTATTAATATTTATTTAGTAAATGCTGATCGCAGTTTTAAAGAATTAGTAGCAAAAAACATAAAAATAAGTTTCAAGAACTCTGATAAATATAAAGGCTATGTAGCAACTGCTTCTTTAGAAGATAGACTAAAAATTAAGCTTGGCAAATGAGTTGATTTTAATTCCAACACTACTCAATTAGTAGACGACATTTTAGTTAGAGCTGACAAAGATAAAGAAATTACAACACATGGAAAAAATAGATATGGTGGAAAATGAATTGCCCATACGCCTTTAAAAGTAAGTTTTACAACAAAGGATGATGAAAAAGAAATAATTGAAATTAATGGTCAAAAAATTGATGTCCTTAACTATTATTTTGAACATGATTTAGTAGATAATCGTAAAGATGCAAATGATGAATCAAAAGAATTTAATGAAAATTTTAATGGTGATAAAGAAAAATCCATAAAAACTGAAGATAATTCCCATGCTAAAAATGAGTACAAAATTAAAATAACTAAATTTAGTGACAAGTCAAATAAAATTGTTGAATATACATATGAAAAAGTGATTATCATTGATTCAAAAAGTTCACAGTTAAATTTTAAATGATATGCCTGAAATCCTGAAAAATATAAACATCAAAAAGAACTTATTGAGGAATTTTTGATGAACGAAAAAGGAGAAGCAAAAGCAGACGAACATGGTAATCCCTTACCTAATCCTAAATATGATCCTTTAATTGATCCAAAAACAGGAACAAAGAAACAATTAGTTTGATTTGACTTTAATAAAATGAAATTTGAATGATCTTCCTTTTTTACATCAAATAAAGAAAAAACATATTATAAAACTACAAAACTTCCTGCATTTACTAAGACTTTATTTCCCCCACATACCAACGAAAAAGACTTAGATCGTGGTGTGATAATGGAAGCTGCTGTTTTAGAAAAAGGTGCCTTAAGAACTTTAGTTGGAAAAACTAAAAATGCTCATTTATATAAATTAAACGATAAAAACGAATGAATTGAATCTAAGTACAAAAATTGAGCTTACGAACTGTCGAACGAAACATCAGAAAATACATATTTTAGTGAAGAAGGCATTTGACTTTTTGCTTCTAATGCTGATAAGTCAATTTCAAATTTTAAATTAATTCTAATTAGACCAAATAATAGTCCGCACACACAATTTTTAGATAATTTACCAAATTTAAAATATATTAGACCTTTATGAGAAACCAAACAAGGAAAAAAATTCTTTGAATGATTAGAAATTAATAAAGAACTTAAATTCAATCAAATTAAGAAACTTAATTATGAAGATGCAATGGAGTTCTACAAGCAATACATTAATACTTTATGAATTGGGCATGAATATAATCATCCAATCGCAATTACTCCTAAGTTTAAAACTATTCCTCCACAAAAGGACATTAAAGACATAGCATCAGTTAAGGCATTCGAACCATTTGTCGACCGTTTTATGTATGATGACAAGGTAGCACTTAGCAAAGTTGAAGTTGGTGAAGGTAATTATTTAAAAGTATATTTTAAATTAATTACAACTAACAGCCGTTTTAGACTAAGTCAAAATCCTTATGCTGTTTTAGTACCTATTGCTGAATATACTAATCCATCTTCCCCTGGTGATAGCAGCCATGGTGGAAATAATGGCCATGGTAATGGTGATAGCCACTCTGGTGGAAATGGAAACAATCCAGGCGGAAGTGGTAGTGGAAGTAATCCTGGTGGTGGTTCTAACTCTGATGGGAAGGATCCAAATAAGGATCCAAACATTAATAAAGAACTTATTAATCTGAAACTTAATTCACAATTGTTTTTAAACCTAGCAGCAAAAAATACTTATAAGTCTTTTTTAAAAGCATTAAAGACAATTGACAATAAAGACGTTTTTATAGGGCTATCTGATAAATATTTAAAACTATTAAATATTGAATATTCTGCTATTGAAATTCTTAATAGATTAAAAATAGAAGTATCCTTTAAGAATAAGAGTGATGAATCTAGATATAAAATAGTGCCAAATAATATATTTTTCTTAACATTAGACTTTTCAAAAAATATTAATTATGATCCTAATAGTAATAACAAAAAACCTAACAAGCCAATTGATGATGAAAGAGACTGAGATAAGATAAATCCATATAATCCATCTTCCCCTGGTGATAGCAGCCATGGTGGAAATAATGGCCATGGTAATGGTGATAGCCACTCTGGTGGAAATGGAAACAATCCAGGCGGAAGTGGTAGTGGAAGTAATCCTGGTGGTGGTTCTAACTCTGATGGAACAAATAGGTATAATGACGATGATGATGAAAGTGATCTTACTAAAGAAAAAAGAAATATTTTTTCAGGGATCAAATTTAAACAAATTAATCTTAAGGGAACTACTACTCTAGAGGCAGCAAAAGAAGAAATCAAAAAACAAGTTCAAGCACAAACACTAGGATTAAGAATAAATGAAGATTATATCATCACTAATTTAGACCAAGTAGCGTTTGATAGATTAAATCCACAAACAAATATTGAAAATGAAAGTGACTTATCTATTTCAATTGCCAATTTGCAAGCACTTAATAATAAATTTGGATATGCTCAAGTAGAAGTTATTAATGTAGTAAATCAAGTGTTAGATGAAGATATTGACTTATCAAAAATTAAACTTAATGATATTAGCTTAAATGAAAGCAAGCTTTCATCCTTAAAAACTAAAGTAATTGATGAAATTAATAAGCAATTAAAGGAACACAATTTAGAAATAAATAAAGACTTAATTATTGATAATTGAGAAAGTGGTATAAGAGCACTTTCATTGGGAAAAGGTGTTTCTGCTAAATTAGAAATTAAAGGCAATAACATTAAAATTAAAAATTCTACATTTGTAAATGTTACAAACAATGCTAATGAAGTTATTAATGATGAACTAGATCCATATGTAAGTCCATATAGACCTTGAGATGGATATATTAATAATGGCCATGGTAATGGTGATAGCCACTCTGATGGAAATGGAAACAATCCAGGCGGAAGTGGTAGTGGCGAAAACAATGGCAATGGCCATAATAACGACAATGGCAATAGCAATGGATCTAATGGAAACAATAATAATGGTAGTGGATCAAACAAAGATCCAAAAATTAATAAAGTTCTTTATGACCTTTCATATGTATATTTAGCTAAACAATCATTTAATGAGCACGTTTTATCTGAACTAAGAGAAAAAGTTTTAAAAACTATTATTAATAATTTGAGTTTACAATACTTTATTGAGTACAAAAAACATTATGATATAGACCTTAATGAATTAAATGAAGTTATTAAGAAAATTGGCAAAAAATCAAATGAGCCAATTTTCGCTTCATTAAGTTTAAAAGCAATACCTAATGTATCTAAGAATACCGTTGCTATAAGTATTTCTAATATCAATAAACTATTTGATCCTATTGATGATCTAAATAAGCCAATAAATGGCACTACTAAAAAGCTAACGCAAAAACAAATTCTTTTAATTTTTATCCCTTTAGGGATTTTAGGAGCTACAGGCATAGGAACTCTTATTGGTTTTATCTATGTAAGAAAAGTTAAAAACAAAATTAAGTAAAAAAATTTTATTAATTTTAAAATTTATGTTAAACTATTGGTATAGAAAACTTAGTTTTCTTGATTATTAGTGGATTAGTTTCAACCACTCTCCGATCCTGGTACTCGGGTTAAAAAAAGAAACAATTGTAGGTTTAAATGCCTACATTTTTTTATTAATTTTATAATTAAAATAGTATGGAAAATAAAATAATGTTTGGGAAATTATTTAAAGTTAGAAGTAATAAAAATGACTTACCTATAGCAATTAATTCGGATGCAAAAATAATAGATACATTTAAAAAAGGTAAGATTCATCGCCCCTATGTAGTCTTTTATTCTAATGATTATGTTTATTATTTATCAGTTAAATCAATTACTAAAAAGAATCAATATAAAACAACTAATGATGATAGAAATGTAATCGTTCCAAATAGAAATATTTATGGTAAAGAAGTAGAAATTGGTAACGCGATTAATT
>NZ_AORI01000008.1 GCF_000367765.1 Metamycoplasma auris 15026 | reverse complement strand
ATTAATTTTAAAATTTATGTTAAAATGAAATTGTTCCCAATAAGAACTATATTGGCAGTGTGGTTCTACTGACCCTGTATGACTTAGAGATTACGAAATGAGGAGAGTGAACCAAACATAGGTATTTACCTATGTTTTTTTATTATAATTTCTAATATGAGTAAATTATTAATTGGTAGAGTATTTAAACAAAGAAATAAAGAAAATAGACTCCCAATTGCTAAAAATAGGAATGGAGATGAAATAGATGCCCATGGAGCAAATAGACCGTTTTTAATCTTTTATTCTGATGATAAAGTTTATTATCTTTCTGCTAAAAGTATAACTGATAAAAATAGAGAATTAACTGCACAAGATAAAGGAAATTTAGTTCTTCAAAATGACTTATATGGTAATGATAAAGAAATAGCAATTAATTGTTCTGTAATTAATGTAATGGATAGAAACCTCTTTGAAAGTCTATTTGAAAAAGATAATGAATTAAATAACTATCTAACTTCCCCAAATATTTATAATAGTGTAATGGAAAAACTATATGAGAATTTAGATGATATCCAATATTTCGAAGTCGATAGTTTTGTTTCAGATCGCACAATTTGGAAAACAAGAGATATTGGACTTTTAAATAAAGATACTTGTGAAAAAATAATTAATACTTATAACAGCAAAATAAAATCCCCATATAGAGAATTAATATCTAGAGATGAAAACAATTTCTACTCATTAGTAGAAAATGAATATATTAATCTTACTAAAGAAAAAGAACCTAATACTCTAGAAGACGACGAAGGTTTAATTCTCTAGTAAGACGGTTTTATCAGCGCAAATAAAGCCTTCTAGAGCCTTTTCTGAATATACAAGTAATAATTTTTCTAAGCATCATAACAACTATCATAGGCTTATAACCTATGAGTTTTTTATACTAACTTTTTTTAATAATTAATTGTTTCATATAATTAAGATGCTATGGAAAAGTTAGATGTAGATATATTTAACGATATCTTAGACACTACTAATAAGCTATATGCTAATAAGGCAAAAGAGCTAAATGATATAGAAGAATATTTTAGGAATACATTAAGAAAAACGATTCATCCAAATTGGAAGATATTTAGAAGAGAAACTAGAAAATGAATTACTTTGGGCGGTATTTTTTTACTTAATATTACAATGTACGAAACAAAAGATGATGAAGGTAGGATAACGCGTTTTACTTATTATCATGATGAAAAACTTAAGCAAATTTGCAATTGTAAATATGATACTGATAATCTTAAATTAGCTGTGAAATTTTACTTAGAGAATTCTAAAATTCCATCAAATTTAAAACAATTATTGCCTAGTAAACAACTATTAAATTATTATCTAAACAAACTAAAAATTAATGAAAAATTACTAGATAAAAATGAAGAAATTTTGAATGAAATAAAATGTAATTTTGCAAAAGATAATGAAAAAATTTATCTAGAAATGGATGACTTTTATATATTCCATAAGTCAACTAAAGTTAAAAAAATGAGAGTACGTGAAGTGGTAGCACATACTCTAAAAAGTAATAAATTAAGCAACGTAATAAATATATTTTTTACTAAAAATTTAGACGATCCAACAACTAAAAATAATGATTTAGAGTTTATTAAAAATACTATTAATAAAGAATTAATTACAAGTAATTATAAGCAAAAACTAATTGTAAATGGTGATGGAGCTAGATGAATTAAGAAACTTGCTGATAAACTAAATGCTACTTATTCGCTAGATCTTTTTCATATTCAAAAGGCTTTAAATGACACATTTGGTACAAATAAATTTGTTTCAAAAGAGAATAAAATTTACTACAAAACCTATATAAATAAGACACTAAATAAGTCATGAAAAAATGTTTTTGATGAAGCTATTCTTTTAAAAAATGAAGAACTTTTTCGTCGACTTTGATATGAATTTTTGTCTAATCCTATTGCTTTAAAAATGCCTACTGGTATATCTGAAAGAGCAAGAAATTTCTACAAATTGATATCGAATAATGCCAGGGCAGTTTTTGACAATAATGAGAAATTAAAGTCTTATACTGAGCATTTTGTTTATAACTCTTTCAAAAAACATATTAGGAAAGAACAAAGTCTTTTTTGTTTTGAACATATAAAATTGAAAGTCCTTTATAGAAATATTATAAAAAATCAAGCCACGTTGTTTTACTAGTTAGAAGAAAAAATTTAAAAAAATTTAATTGTTTTAGCATCTACTTTTTATTATAACAAGAAATAAAAAAATAAAAAGAAATTAGTTCTTTTTTTCCTTTTTACCTAGTAAAAAGGAAAGAGAAATTTTCAACATTTTTTTATCTATATACTTTGTATATAGATAAACTTCTTCTTTGTTTTTGAACAAGAAAAAGTACTAATTTTCTTAGCCAAATCTAAATTTTTTGAATATTTTTGCTGCTTGATTATTAAATAAATGGTGCAACCAAAGGACAAAGGTAGTTTTTGCAGCATTTATTATAAATACTAGGTATTTATAATAAAAAATAATAATGTATTTTGTGATATACTTTTATGAAATAAAAGTATAGCATTTTACTAAAATTATTAAAAATATAAGCTTTATATTTTTAATAATAATATGTATGTTACAAACTATTAAATTTTTGTGTCTAAATTCTATTTTTGTTGTTTTGCTGTTACAAAAAACATTAGTTTTTCTTTATTTTTTATCTACAAAAAAATAAAGGGCTTAAAAAAGTGGCGTTCGGTAAGAACTTTGGCGCACTTCCTTATCTTGCCTTTAAAGGCAATAAAAAAACAAACAAAAAGTTTTTTAAGCCTTAAAATAGAAAAATGACACAAAAATTAAAAATTAAAAATTCTAGACTTTTAAAAATGTTGTAAAATATAGTTAGATTGAATAGGCTTGGTAAAGCTTTCTACACACTTAAATTTTACGGTTCCAATTTTAAAAAAGGCTTAAAAAGCTAAAAAAATAAGCCAAGAGTAGCGTTTTTGCTTTTTTACTTGACTTATTTAAATTTAGTTTTCTTAATTTTTATAAAGATAAAAACGTTTTATTAGTCCTCATCAATTGAAACTTTACCACCACGTTTTTTAATGATTTCATCAGCTAAATTACGAGGAATTTTTTCGTAGTGATCAAATCACATTTGGTAAGTTCCACGACCGGTTGTCATAGATCTAAGTTGTGTTGCATAACCAAACATTTCACTTAATGGGACAAATGCCTTAATAACATGCGCACCATCATTTCTTGTTTCGTTATCACGAATTTGACCTCTTCTACGTGAAATATCTCCCATAACATCACCAAAGAAATCTTCAGGAACAACAACAGCAACATCCATAATTGGTTCTAGTAGAACAGTTCCTAATAAATCACGACCTTTAGTTAGAGATTTTGAAGCAGCAATTTTATAAGCTAATTCAGAAGAGTCGACATCATGGTATGATCCATCAAAAAGTGTTGCTTTAATATCAATCATTTGATATCCAGCCAAAATTCCGATTGCCATTTTTTCTTTAAGTCCTTTTTCAATTGACTTAATGTATTCTTTAGGAATTTTTCCACCAACAATTTTATCTACAAATTCAAAGCCACCATCTGGGTTTGGTTCATATTTAATTCAAACATGACCATATTGACCTTTACCACCAGATTGTTTCTTGTGAATACCTTCAACTTCAGCAGATTTTGTAATTGTTTCACGGTAGGAAACTTGGGGAGCTCCAACACTAACTTCAACTCTAAATTCTCTTTTTAGACGGTCAATTATAATATCTAGATGAAGTTCTCCCATCCCAGCAATAATAGTTTGACCTGTTTCTTCGTCTGTGTAGTATTTAAATGTTGGATCTTCTGCACCTAAACGTTGTAGCGCTAAAGAAAGTTTTTCGGATGCATCTTTAGTTTTAGGTTCGATTGCTTGAGAAATAACTGGTTCTGGGAAATTCATGTTTTCAAGCACAATTTCTTTGTGTTTTTCATCAATTAAAGTATCCCCTGTTGTTGTGTATTTTAGTCCAACAGCAGCACCAATATCTCCAGTTCTAACTTCTTCAATATCACTTCTTGAGTTAGCATGCATTAATAGAATCCGGCTTAATCTTTCTTTTTCACCTTTTGTTGAGTTTACTACATAAGAACCTTTAGTAATAACACCACTATAAACTCTAAAGAATGTTAGATTTCCAACAAATGGGTCATTCATAACCTTGAATGCTAAAGCAGAAAAGAATTCATCATCAGAAGCAGGAATTGAAATTTCTTGTCCATCTTTGTATGCTTTCATTGGAGGAATATCAAGTGGACTTGGTAGATAATCAACAACTGCATCAAGCATTAATTTAACACCTTTGTTTTTAAAGGATGTTCCACAAACTACTGGGAAATAATTTGCAGTTAAAGTTGCTTTTCTGATTGCTTGTTTCATTAAATCCACAGAAATTTCTTCTTCCATTAAAAGTTTTTCCATCACTTCATCATCAAAATCAGCTAATGATTCAGCTAAAGAAGAACGCATTAAGGAAGCTTCATCTTTTAGGTAGCTTGGAATTTCGATTTCTTTCATATTTTCATCGACACCACCATCGAATTCATATGCTTTCATTGTTACTAAATCAATAATTCCATTGAATTGAGCTTCTTCACCAATGTTAAGTTGGATTGCATGAGCATTTGCTCCTAGTAATTTCTTTAAAGATTCCACAGAAGCTTTAAAGTTAGCACCCATTTTATCCATTTTATTTACATAAACAATTCTAGGTACACGATAGTTTGTTGCTTGTCTTCAAACTGTTTCAGTTTGTGGTTCAACTCCTGATTGCGCATCTAAAACTGCCACAGCACCATCAAGTACACGAAGTGATCTTTCAACTTCAATAGTAAAATCCACGTGCCCTGGAGTGTCAATGATATTTAGTCTTTTATTTTTTCAGTATGTAGTTGTTGCTGCTGAAGTAATAGTGATTCCACGTTCTTGTTCTTGAATCATTCAGTCCATTTGGGAAGCACCTTCGTGTGTTTCACCAATTTTATGAATTTTTCCTGTGTGGTATAAAACTCTTTCTGTGGTTGTAGTTTTTCCAGCATCAATATGCGCCATAATTCCGATGTTTCGATAATCATCTAATTTATATTCTCTTGACATATATTTTCCTATTTTTTTAAATAATTATCATCTGAAGTGAGCAAATGCTTTATTTGACTCAGCCATCTTATGTGTGTCTTCACGTTTTTTGATTGCACCACCCATTTTGTTAGATGCATCAATGATTTCAGAAGCTAATTTTTCTTCCATTGTTTTATCGTTTCTTAATCTTGCATATTGAATGATTCATCTTAAAGCTAGAGTTTGTTTTCTTTTGGCACTAACTTCACATGGCACTTGGTAGTTAGAACCACCAACTCTTCTTGAACGAACTTCTAGTTGGGGACTAACATTTTCAAGAGCTATATTGAATACTTCCATTGGATCTTTGTTAGTTTTTTCTTTGATGATATCAAATGCGCTGTATAGGATGTTTTCGGCAACAGATTTCTTACCATCTAACATAATTGTGTTAATTAATTTGGTAATAATTTTTGAGTTAAAAACTGGATCTGCTAAAACATCTCTAACTGGTGCTTTATGTTTTCTTGACATATTTTTTTCCTTTCTTTTAACTTTCTAATTAATTACTTTTTGGTTTCTTTGTTCCATATAATGAACGCGCTTGTTTTCTGTTGTTAACACCTGCTGCATCTTGTGTTCCACGCACGATTGTGTATCTAACACCAGGTAAATCTTTAACTTTACCACCACGAATTAAAACAACTGAGTGTTCTTGTAAGTTGTGTCCTTCTCCAGGAATATAAGCTGTAACTTCTTGACCATTTGATAATCTAACACGAGCATATTTACGAATAGCTGAGTTAGGTTTCTTAGGTGTCATAGTTGCTACCCGAGTACATACACCACGTTTAAATGGCGCTGAAATTGCTTTTTCTTTTTTTTGTAATGAGTTATACATTTTTAGTAAAGCGGGAGCTTTTGATTTTGTGCTTTTTGCTTTACGGCCTTGTTTAACTAATTGGGCAACTGTAGGCATTTTTTCTCCTTTTTTAGATTTTTTTTAATTAGTTTTAATTAGATTAATTTACTTTTATTATCTTATATATAAAATACGAATAAATTATACAACAACTAAACCGGTGTATTACATTTTTTTATTTATTTTTTTAGTTATAAAAAAAGACCATAAAATGGTCTTTAGATTAGCTATTTTTTTATGAAAGTTTAATGTATATTGTATTTCTTTTTAATTTCATCTAAAAACTTTGATAAGTCTTTACTTTGGTCTTTTAATTTATCAATACTTAAATTATTAATATCAAAGTTTTTGTCACTAAAATTCTTATTGAAATAATCAGCTACTTCTTTGTTTAATTCTTTGTTTTTAGCTACTTCAGCAATATTATTCTTAGTAACAATATCTCTTAATTCATTGTATTTTTTAATATATTGAATAATTTCTTGGGCTTGCTGTAGTTTAAGATTATAGAAATTATCGATTGAATGAATTATTTTATTTTTGGAATCATCAAAGAATTGTGTAATTGGATAGGAATCTTCAATTTTTTTGTCTTTTAATTCATCAATCACTTTTTTAATATCTTCCTCTAAAGTCTTAACATCCTTATCTTCTTTTTTTGCTTCGTCAAAAAAAGGGCCGATATTTCTATCAATTTCAATTAAACTTTTGTTTTTAATTGAATTAAGAAATTTATTAATTGGAGCACAAGAAACTAAGGGAAGTGTAAGGATTACTGGTGATGAAAAAAACATTAATTTAGTTATTTTTTTTAGCATGATTAAACCTTTATAGGTTTTATTTTTATCTAGTTAAAAGAAATTTAGAAATTAAATGATTTTTGTATTCTTCTAAGAATAAAGAAAGTTCTTTTTCATTAACAACTTCTTCATTGTCATATGAATAATGAATAGTTGTTGTTACATTATAAAAGAGATCTTCAATTTCAGCATCACGATAGAATAGTCAAGAATTTTTTTGGGAAGATTGGTATATTGGATCCATTGAACGGCTCATAGCAACATATTCATCATAATTCTTTTTAAATTCTTCTTTGGTCATGGCTGGTGTCTCTTTTTCTTCTTTTAGAAGTTTAGATTTATCATCCATTTCTTTCATTCAAGCAACTTCATTTTGAATTTTTTCTTCTTGTGAATTTTCTTCTTTAGTTTTTTTAGTTTCAATTTCTTCAAGCATTTTTGCTCTAAGCTCTTCTTTCTTATTAATTTCTTCAAAAGTTTCTTTAAAGTAATTAATTTTAAATAGCTGATTTAAAAATAAATCATATTGTTTTTTGGATGAATAAACTGGTTTAAGAAGATTTTCTTCTTTATTTTTTTTAGTTATAATTTCTTGTTCATTCATTTTATTATAGAATTGCATTCAACGACTTAGGATATTAGATAAAAGCACATTATCACTTTTTAGTTTATCAAAATCAATTTTGATTTCTTTTGGATAATTTACGTTTAATTCTTCATTTTTAAATTCTTTTAAGGAAACTAATTCAGCTTCAATATCTTTGCTTTTTTGTTTATATTGTGGATAGTTGAATTTCACATAAAAAATAATAATTTGACCAAATATTAAAGATACTAATAACAAGATTCCAGTAACTAAAGTTAAATAAAATGCGCCTAAATATTTTTCATTTATGTTACTAATTTTAAGATCACTATAAACTCTAGCAAGGGAAATTGATGAAATAATTATTTGGGCAAGAATAAGAGAACCTATAAATAACATATTAAAAAATCCGTTACTTTTAAGATTCATTCCTTGCATATATTTTTTTACTAAATATTCATTCAGAGTTTTTTTTGTTTTATCAATATTTCTTTTGTAATTAATAAAGAATTTAATCATGAAATAAATATTGACAATTAATAAAATTGTTAAAATAAGCGAATATATTAAAAATGAATTGGAAGGCTTGGGGGCTTTTGTTGCTGTAGCAGCATTAGTTGCTTCTGCTAGTAGACTATATTCCATATTTTTTTCTCCTTACATAAAAATAACTAAAAAGGATTTTAAGATTGTTTAATCTTTTTTTAATTTGGTTCTAAATTGTTATCTTCGGTGTCTGACGTTGGCTTAGAATCTTCATTTTTTTGCTCAATTTGATCGTCAGATTTAGTTTCAGAGATTTCTTTATTTTTCGATGCATCCGAAGATTTTTTATTGTCATTGCTTTGGAAAATTAAGACAATTTTTTCAATTAAATCATTTCTGCTTAATTCAGAGGCACCAAAAATATTTAATTTCTGTGCCATAATTAGCAACTGTTTATCATTAAGAGTTTCAAGTTGCGACTTGTAATCAATTTGGGGCTTTGCAGCTGCAGTCTCAGTCAAACTAGGATTATTTTCAGTTGCATCTGAAGAATTTTCAGACATTTTTTCATTATTAACTGTTTGGGAATTATTTTGGTCAAACATAGTTGGAAACATTGCAAATGGGTTGCCATTTAAACCTAATTCTTTTAGTTGTTGTTGTGCTCTTAAATATTTAAACATACGCATAATTTTTGAACATGGTCAATAGAAAACAAAGTAACCAATTGGTAAGATTATTGTAAAAACAAAGTTTAAAATTCGATTTAAATCCCAACTTGGAAAATTAAAGAAACTACCAATTGAAAAGAAAAAATTGATAAGCACAAAAGTAATAATAAAAGTATATAAAGTAGATAATCAAGGTGAGTATTTACTAAAATCTTTTTTCTTAATTGCAAAAATATAAGAGACCATATGTCAAATAAACATACCAAGAGAAATTAAAACAGTGACAATTGCAAAAGCAAATTTCCGTGTATAAAATATTGATGCTTGGCTGCTAAAATCAATAGCATTTGAGCCATTATTTTGTGATGATGAAATAGCTTCAGTGTAATGTAGAATATAATGTTCTTTTCTTAAAGCGAATTCAATAAACATACTAAATAAAAGAATGCATAGAATTCCTAAAAAAGTTGAAAACAAAATTCATCACATATTGAATCTTTTTCTTTGGTCATCATATAACTCTTCTGGAGTTGCATATTTAGTTATATCAATATCCCTCATTAAAACCTCCTTGATTTTAATATCTAATTTAAACCATAGTATTATAGATACTATTAATTTAAATATCTATAAATTATATATGATTATTATTTCATTTTATTTGCTTCAATTTCATTTGCCATAATGGAAGGAAGCGGAATTTCAAATTTTCTTTGTATATTTTTATTATCTATAAACTCTAATGAATATGCATGTAATCTTTGATTAAAGTCATCAATTTTTTTATTATAAACAGGGTCTCCATAAACTGGGTGTCCAATGTAGTTTAAGTGCACTCTAATTTGGTGAGTTCTCCCTGTTTTTAGTTGACATTTAATTAAAGTTTTATCTTTGTTATTGATTTTTAAATAATCTAAAACTTCAATAGCAGTAAAGGCATTTTTGGAATTTGTTTCAGTAACTGCAAATTTTTGGCGGTTATTTATATCCCTTCCTATAGGTAAGTCAATATGAATTTTTTTATTTGGAATTTTGCCATCAACAATGACAATATAGCTTCGATTAATTTTGTGCTCTTTTAGCAGTGAAGCAAAATAGTTATGTGTTTCATTGTTTTTTGCTACGATTAAAAGGCCACTTGTATCTTTATCAATCCGATGAATAATGCCAAGTCTTAAAAGACCATTAACATTACTTAAATTGTTTTTGAAATGATACATTAGTCCATTAACTAACGTATTTTCTTTATGCCCTGGGGCGGGGTGTACTACTAAGCCAGAAGGTTTATTTATTACTAAATAATCATCATTTTCAAAAACAATATCAAGGGGGATTTCTTGTTCTTTTAAATTAATTTGTTTATCAATAACTTTTTTTATTTCAATTTCATCGCCTTCTTTAAGAATAAATTTGTTTTTGTTAATTTTTCTTTGATTAACAAAAACAGCGCCTTCAGAAATAAGTTGCTGAATGTCATTTCTTGAAATATTGGAATTTGAAGATATATATTTATCGATTCTTTCAGAACAAGTAGCAATTAGTCTCAACATAGTTTAAATATTATATATAATAATTGATAAAATGGATTTCCTAGAGATTAAAAAATCAAAATTTATTCCGCTTTTAATTGATATTAAAGATAAAGAAGAAACAAAAGAAATTCTTAAAAAACTTTGAAATGAAAATAAAAAAGCAAGACATATTGTTTATGCTTATATTATTAAAAATGAAAAAATTACAATTAATGGATATAGTGATGATTCTGAACCTAAAGGTGTAGCTGGGATACCTTTATATAGTCTATTAGAATCTAAAAAAATCTATAATAAAATGTTAGTTGTCATTCGCTATTATGGCGGTATTGAGTTAGGAAAAAGCAATCTTTTAAGAGCTTATTTAAATGCAGCCAAATTAATTATTAAATAAAAAAATGCCCTTAAAATCAACGCATGATTTAGGCATTTTTTATGCTTCTTTAATAATAAATTGCTCTTTTTTTAATTTTTTCTCATGTACCATAATAAAAGCAAATTGCACTGTGTATAAAATAACAGCTAAACTCTGTCATATTAAAGCACCAATTGCTGCATTTATTATCGATTTACTTTCTTCTAAATCAGCTTTCGGATTTTTTGCTTTGATAACAACCAAAGTAAAAAATAGCATTCATGATAAACAGTTTAGAATGAATAAAAATGGCATTCAAGGACTTAAACCATGGAAATTTTTAGTCATAAAGCCTTTAATTAATTGTGGTAAAAATGCTAATGCTGTAAGAGCTGGTGTAATTAGTCCAATAATAATTGAAGCATTTTTACTAAAGGTAGCAATTTTGTTGTTTTCTTTTGGATAAAACATTTTTGTTTGAATTTTTTGGATTACTAAAACTATAAAAACAGCTAAAAAGGCAGCAATTAATAAATCAATTAAAACAATAAAAATTGTTGCAATTCTTAGTTGCTTTTTAGTAATTTCTTTGTTGTATGCATAAGTATAATAAATTGTGAATGAAAAAATAATTCCACAAATTAAATTAGCTAAAAATACATATCAACCATCTTCATTTGGTGTAAATACGCCATAAATAATTCAAATTACAATGCCAACAAAAAAGATTCAAAATGAATAATAATTAATGTTCTCTGCTTTCTTATTTTTTAGTAGTCGGATTAACTGGGGAATGCCGAGTGAGATTGTAAAAATAGCTCCTGCGGCTCCAAATATTTGAATAAATATATCTAATATCATAAATAATTATTATAGCATTTAGGTATTTTGTTATCTTATTTATTTTAAATAAAATAAAAAACACCAGAGGTGTTTCTTTGTCATTTCTGAAATGGTGGCTCCGGCAGGAATCGAACCAGCGACACACGGAGCTTCAGTCCGTTGCTCTACCAACTGAGCTACAGAGCCAATAATGGCGGTCCAGACGGGAATTGAACCCGCGATCTCTTCCGTGACAGGGAAGCGTATTAAACCACTTTACCACTGGACCGTGGTTGCGGAGGTTGGAATCGAACCAACGTCCTTTGGGTTATGAGCCCAACGAGCTGCCTCTGCTCTACTCCGCGATATAATGGCGGGCAATGAGGGATTTGAACCCCCGCGGGCCGTGAAGCCCCTGGCAGTTTTCAAGACTGCTCCCTTCAGCCTCTTGGGTAATTGCCCATTGGTGGACCCAACAGGACTCGAACCTGTAACCGACCGGTTATGAGCCGGTTGCTCTAACCATTGAGCTATGGGTCCAAAACATTCCCGATTGAGCCGATGCACATATGGTAGCACCGAAGAGATTCGAACTCTTGACCTTCCGGGTATGAACCGGATGCTCTAACCAACTGAGCTACAGTGCCATAATGGTGGAGAGGAAGGGACTCGAACCCTCTACCTCCTGCGTGCAAGGCAGGCGCTCTGGCCAGGTGAGCTACCCCCCCATAAATGGTGAAGAAGACAGGATTCGAACCTGCGACCGCTTGAGCCCAAGTCAAGTGCTCTACCAAGCTGAGCTACTTCTCCACACTTTTAATTTTTAATTTAACTTATTTAATCTGCTTAAGCACTTTAAGCATTAAAAAATTATATATGTTTTCATAAAAAAGATATAAAAATATTATTTTTTTTATTTCTAGAAATCTTCTTCATTTCAAACAAATTCATAATCCTTGATTTTGATTGTGTCACCATCTTTAATATTGGAGTTTTTTATCAATTCAAAGACTCCTAAATTCTTTAATTTTGTATTAAATCTTCAAAGATTATCTAATGAAATAACTGGAATTTTATCATATACTGCATATACATCATCACCAATAATTTCATATGTATCACTTGATAATTGTTTAATTTCAATCTTATTTTTTTGCAGTTGAATTAAAACTACATCTTCATTTTCATCGATATTATCAATTAAATTATTTTTTGCATCTTTTAGTGTATTTCAAAGTTGCTTCTTAATTTCTTCAATATTTGAATCATTAAAAGCTGAGTTAACAATTAAGTTTATATCAGGATATTTTATTTTAAATAAACTCATATGATGATCAAATGCTTCTAAATCTGACTTATTAGCAACAACGACTTGTGGAAGTAATTCCAATTTAAGATTGTAACTTTTAAGTTCATGATTAATAATTTCAAAATCCGAAATCGGATCCTTATTTGGATCTCCAAAATCAATAACATGACAAATAACGCGACAACGTTCAATGTGCTTTAAAAACTGAATACCTAATCCCCTACCCTCTGAAGCCTTCTCAATTAAACCTGGCAAATCGGCAATGACAAAATTATTCTCAAAATATTTAACCAATCCTAATTGAGGAACTAATGTAGTAAAGTCATAATCTGCTATTTTGGGTTTTGCATTGGAAATCAAAGATAAAATTGTACTTTTTCCTGCACTAGGTTTGCCAATTAACCCAACATCAGCCAAAACTTTTAAAGTCAAATGCAAATTAAATTTTTCGCCGGGCAAACCATTTTCACATATTCTAGGCGCTGTATTTCTTGATGATTTGAATCTTAAATTGCCTTTGCCACCTTTGCCACCTTTAGCAATTAGATATAAGTCTTCACTAATAACATCAGCAATTAATTTATTATCTTTGTAAACAGAAGTACCAAGGGGAACTTTTACAATTAAGTCTTCGCCTCCTCTACCATAAGCATTTTTAGGTTTTCCATTTTGACCGCTTTCAGCCACGATCTTATTTTGATAATAGAAACTTAAAAGTGTATTTTGTCCAGAGTCTCCTTGGAAGTAAATTGATCCTCCATCACCACCGTCACCACCATCTGGACCACCCTTATCCACATTGGCTTCACGACGAAAACTGATGATTCCATCACCACCTTTTCCTGCAATTGCTATGATATCAACTTCATCAATAAATTTCATGTGATTTATTTTATCAAAAAATAGCTCTTTTAAGGATATTTAAGTTATTAAGTTATTTATAATAAAATCATTGAAAATTTAATTTTTAATTAGTATTTTTCCAAGCATTTATGGAAATATTGAGTATATATTTTAATCTTTTCAATTTTATACTGTACTAATTATTCAATTTAATTTCAAATGCTTATTTATGCTGAATTCTAAACAATCTAATTGAGTAAATTGATTGAATTAAATTGTTTATAAAAATTTATTGAATATAGACCAATATAATTATTTAATTCAATCAAATTCAATGCTAAATGAATAAAAACTACACATTCTAAATTCAAGTAATATTTATATTTTCATTGCATCTTTTTTCTTGATTTTTAATCCTATATAATATACAATCGCAACTAACGGAGCCCCTCAAAGGAAAGAGAATGCAATATCGCTAACTCAATGTGCACGATTAACAATTAGACCAATTGCCATTGACCAAAAATAAATTAAATACACAACTATTCAAATTATTTTTTTGTAATTCAATGTTTTATTATTTGATAGAAAGAAAAAAAATATAAGTCCAATGTTAAGTGTAGCAATTACATGTCCCGAAGGAAATGCTCAATCAACTCAATTATCAAAGAATTTTAATTGTGGATCTGGTTTAAATGGTTTCCCATTAATGACATACCAAGGAAGTTGGATATCAAGCGGTATATTTCCTGCAAATTTTCCATCTCCGAGATCAAAACCATGTTTTGCCCAATTTTGAGATAAGTAATAACTAACTCATTCAGGATGTTCTTGCTTAACACTTTCAAGTAAATCTCCATAAATAACATTGTAATAATATGGTCTTGATGTAAGTCCCTTTACTAGGATAATAATAATGTATGAGATGATACTAAATAAAATAAATTTAATTGATTCAACTCAATATTTGTTTGTTAAAAAATCTTGTGATCTTGCAAACTTAAAATGTAAATATCAACCACCTCAAATAAATAATGTAAGATGAACAAATATAGTTGAAATTAGTGCTACTTTACGATATATAAATTTTGTCGCATATATCGCATCTCCCTCGCTTCCAAAACCGTTACCGGTTTTTATTCCAATATATGCTTTATAACATAGCACACAAATAAATATCATTGGATATATAAAGTAACCCGCATTTAGTATTCATCGATATTGAGATCCAAGATTTTTCTTACTATTTTTTGCTTTGACTAAAAATAGAGTTTCAAATATGACCATCGCAACAAAGAATAAAAAGACACCCAATAGCGTATTACCTGAAATTTCCATAAAAACTGATCAATATCTGACAAATTCAGATTTTAAAAAAGCTTGCTCAAAAAATTTAGCAAGTTTTAAATCGCCTGAATATGGACTTGAAATAATAAAACTAATTAATGAAATAAAGAATAATGCAAGAAAACTAAAAAATACTAAATTAAAGACTGTGTCTTTTTCCTTTTTAGATTTATATCTTACATTGTTACTCATTTTCAAAATTATTGTTTTCTACTAATTTAATAATATCAATAAAATAACTGAATTTATCAATATTTTTTAGTTACTTTTTAAACTCGCAATTTTAAATACTCTATTATTGATTTCTTTTAATTTCGTGTTGAATAAATGTTTATATTTTTTAAATTTGAAAAGCACTTATTTACATTTTGGCTTAACTTTTAATTGGAATAATAACTTATTAATAAGTTATAATTAAGTGTGTATAGATACATAAATTTAGTATATTAATGCATAGTTAAGAACTTAAGTTTGATAATGCAACTTTCAAGATAAAATATATGTATTTCTCACACATTCTTTCACTTTAATAATAAGAAATAATTCCTTGATTAGGTTAAATTATATTTATATTGGCTATTAAGATATGAGCATGAAAAATTAATTTTTATGTGCATATCAAATTAATATAACTTTCTGAAATTTATAGAAATCATTTCTTTTTAATAATTGTTAAGGCAAAAGAATGATTATTATTAAAAAGGGAATATAAATATATGTTCAATGTTGATTATTATGACAATGCAATTATTGAAAAAATAAATAATAAATTTTTTTCACTTGATGAAAAACAAATAATTGAGAAGTATATTGATATTGAAAATAAGGAATTTATAAAATATTTAGAATTAGAATTACTAAAATATGATAAGGAGACTAATTTTAAAGTTAAAAAAATTAAATTCTTTAAAGATACATTTGGAAATCCAATGATTTTTGTTGAATATTTGCCAATTGGTTGGGCAGTATTTTCTTTGACAAATTTTGAATCATTGGTTATTAATATAAATGAAAAATCAAACAAAATAAGTAAACTTGATAAAACTAAAATTTATTCTTTTGGTTTATACCAAGGTAATTTTTTTGAAATAAAAAAAGAATATGATTTTGTAGATGGTAATGAACTATATACTAAACTAATTAACAACAAGCTAAAAATATCTGATACTTTGAATAATAAAAAATTAATTGAAGTTAAAAATAAATTAACAAGTGATACTAACAACATGCATCCGTTGACTTTAGGGCATTCTCCCGGATATGCTCCGCTAAATAATAGAATTACTGATCGTATTATTAAAGCTGATAAGGAAGTCTCACATTCATGATGATTCAAAACCTTAAACGATAATTTTGGTTATGCTTATCCTCCAGAAGATTTCAATTACACAAAAGATGATAGAGGGTTATGCCATTATATAGCCATTGCTCTCTTATTAGAATATGGACAGTTATTTTTATCACAAGAAACATTTAGCCAAAACCAACTCGAAAAGTACATGACTAAACCAACTACTTCAAATCCTTTGAATGATAAGTATGGATATCCTACGGGTCCAAAATTTAACAAAAAATTGACTTTTGATCTTTGATTTAACCATGGTAAAGAAGCATTTTTTACTTCATCATCATATTTAGTATCTGTAATGAATAGTTTTCAATATGAAGATAAACATAAATATCCGTTATATGTTCAAAGAAGATCTGCCGGTTGGATAAAACCTTGAAAATGAATCAACGATGATAAACCTTGTATTGTGTTTGGTCATATACCAGTTGCTGAAAATGAATTAGGATGGCATGCAATTGTTGTTTATGGATATTTTGATAATGGAAATAAATGCCTAGCTCACTTTGGATGAGAAGGATATAGTCAAGTAATAATGAGTAGTTCACTATCTGGTCAATTGTGACTATTAGGTGTTTCAGCATCAAATGGTAAACCTACTGTAGCAGATAAGAGCTACTTTATGCTAAATAATGAGAATGTTGATGTAACGAGATTTAAATAGGAGAAAATATGAAATATTTACACACATCAATATTTAGCTCAAGTCACTTGCTATATTCATTGAATAAATCAAAAAAACGTGATATTGCACTAAGTTTCAGTTGAATAATTCAAGCTTTTTTCATTTTGATTTACGCAATTGATATTATTTCAATCAAAGTTAATGTGGTTGCAACTAATCGTCCAGCAATTTTTGCAATTACCATTGCTAAACTTTTTATATTTATTACTATATCAATCATCAATTTTACATTCATAAGTCCAACAATTAATAGATTAATTTCTGACTCAAATAATTTAAAAAATGTTCAAAGTTACAATATTGCAAAATATATTATTGAAAAAGATTCATATAAGGAAACAAAATCTAGTTTGATTAACTTACAATTCTATGTTAATTTAATTTGATTTGCTTTCTATATTCTTCTTCACACACTTATTATTACTTTTGCATATAAAGATACTTCAAACAAACATGATTGAATTCATCAAGTAATTATTGCATTTGCTTCATTTTCATTAATAAGAATCATATTGATTGACAATCTACTAATTCCACTATTGTATAAATCAAAATCAAGTAACAAAATTAACTGCGGAAACACAATCAATTACTTGTGAATTAATTGTTTATTAATGACATATTTTATTATTTCAATCATTACTGTATGGGCAAATTATACTTTTGATTACTGAAAAGCAGGTTGAACTAATTTAATCACTATAATTGTTTTATTTGTTGGTATCTTCATTATTTCATATATAACAAAAATAACTGCTATTTTAGTTAAAAATAGAAAAGTTAAAAATAACTTTAAATATCTATCAGCATTTCTAATTACATTTAATTTTGAATGATAATTAATTAATAAAAAATAGAGTTCCAATCAGGATACTCTATTTTTTTTAATTTAGTTGATTGATGAAATTTAACATCTTGAATTATATTAGATTGATTACTTTTTAATAATTCTAGAAAATAGAATTTCAGTTGCATCTGGAATAAGATTATCAAATTTGGAATAATTATTAATTTGATTATCACTAAACTCATCTAATTTTAAAAATGAAAGAATTTTTTGCATTTTTTTAGGCATTACGATTGAAAGCATGAATGCAATTGCATAAATTCCATTAAGCAAGACATCTAATACACAATTTAAACGTTTTTTATTTTCCTTTAAGGTTCAAGGTTTGGTTAGATCAATATATTCATTCAATTTAGATGACAGCAAGATTGCTATCTTTAAGGCTCTATCCGCATGAAAATTATCTAATTCAGTAACATAATCTAAGTAATATTGTGAATATAAACTTAATGTTTCAATATCTATTGCTTCTAAGTATTCCTTGATATAAGAAACTCCATTTTCAAAATTCTGATTAATCATTTTGATTGTGCGATTGACTAGATTTCCAAAATTATTTGCTAAATCTGCATTCAA
This sequence comes from Metamycoplasma auris 15026, assembly GCF_000367765.1. Taxonomy (GTDB): domain Bacteria; phylum Bacillota_I; class Bacilli_A; order Mycoplasmatales; family Metamycoplasmataceae; genus Metamycoplasma; species Metamycoplasma auris_A. The sequence goes on along the minus strand of NZ_AORI01000008.1, from coordinate 33,320 downwards.
AACATTGATTAGAAGTTCTTCACTAAAGGAAAAGTCACTATCAATATTCACTTGGGAACTAAAGAAATACTTAATTTCTTCGACTCCATATTTTTCAATTAGTGGGACAGGTTCAATTACATTTCCTTTTGATTTAGACATTTTTCCTTCAGGTGTAATAATTCATGAATGAACTACTTCTTTTGTTGGAAGATTTATATCAAGACTCTTAAGAAAAATAGGTCAATAAATCGCATGAAATCTTGATATTTCTTTAGCTAAAACATGAATTCTCTCATCTCCATTAACTCAATATTTCAAGTAATTTTTTTCATTATTACTCTTATATCCTAATGCACTTAGATAATTAAATAATGCATCAAGTCAAACATAGATTACATGTTGTCTTGAATCATTATATTTTTCTTTTGGTATCTTGATTCCTCAATCAAAAGAAATTCTTGTAATTGATAAATCTTCCAATCCTTTTTGAAGAAAGTTACTTGTTAATTCTTTTTGTATATTTTTATTAGTTAGAAAATTGGGATTAGATGCAAAAAATAAATTAATTCAGTCTTGCATCTTTTTTATATTAAAGAAATAACTTTCCTCTTCTATTTCTTGAAGTAGATGTCCAGAAGTTGGGTGATAGTATTGATTGTCCTTTAAAATTGCTTGAGTCCTAGTCAAAAATTCTTCATCATTAACTGAATATAAACCTGTGTACTTATCTTTATATAAATATCCTCTTTCAAACATTTTTGAAAAAACTTCAAGTACCATTGATTCGTGTTCTTTATTTGTAGTTCGACTATAGAAATCATAATCAATATCAAGCATTTTTCATAAGTTTACAAATTTAAGTGATTCTTTATCAACATATGATTGTGGATCCAAATTTTGCTCTAGCGCTTTTTTTTGAATTTTTTGACCATGTTCATCAATTCCAGTAACAAAAAAAGTATCATATCCTCTTGATTTTTTATAATTCCGATATACTCAGGCTAGCGTTGTAGTTAAAAGATGTCCAATGTGTAAGTTTCCACTTGGATAATAAATTGGAGTTGAGACATAAAAAGTTTTTTTATTTTGCATCTTTAATACCTTCTTTGATTGGAATATATAGTTTTTTTGTTTCTTCATTGTATGAATGATCAGTTTTATCTTCATTATGTAAATAAATATTAGGTTCAAAAAAAGTTCCTCAACCTGAATTGAATCTTGATTCAACTAAACAGAATTTAGGTTGCGAATTTATTCTTGTATGAATTAGTTGCACTCTTTTTGGTTCAAAGTTATATTTCCTTAATAGACATATTAAATCAATATATCTAGCCATCGGTAGAACAATTGATAAATAACCTTTTTGCTCAATGATTTTAGATGATAAAGAAATAAGTTCTTCAAGATTTAAATTAATTTCATGTGTAGCTAATTTTTGTTCATAAGTTCCTGTGTTTCTAGGTTTATTAAAGTTTTCATTATAGTAAGGAGGATTGGCAATAATTGAAGAATATTTTTTTGCTAACTTATTTCCACATTTGAATGCATATTCTTTTGCATAAACTCTAAAATCAGCTTCAATAACATTGATTTGTTGTTGCATATTATTAAGTGCTACATTTTTTTTAGCCAAGTCAACTGCCTTACTTTGAATTTCAATTGCATCAATCTTAATTCTTTTTGATCTAGCTGCAACAAATATTGAAAGTGCTCCATTATTTGTTCCAATCTCTAAAATATTAGAAACATTTCGATTAATTGAAATAAAGTTGCCTAATAAAATTGTATCAACTGAATAATTAAACATCTCTTTATCTTGATAGACAAAAAGATCGTTACCATAACCTAAATTATTTTTGAAAATACCAACTTTTTTCATTGTCTATTAAATTATATTTAAATATTTAAGTACATAACTAATTTAATCTTTGCCTCTATTAGTTATTTAAAAAGTATTTAAATTAATTTCATTTTCTTAATCGCTATTAAAAATCAGAATTTAAAAATTCGAAAGCCATGTTTCGAATTTTACTATTATTTTTTTGAAATATCATAGAAGATTACAGGCATTGAAATATCTTTAACTCAATCTTCTTCAAGATCATCATTACGTTTAAAATGCTTATTTAATTTAAAAGAATAAATATCAAAGATTTTTAGCATATCTTCATGTGTATAAAATCTATTGATATGCTTAATATGCTTAATGTCAGGACGCGGATTGATTAGAACTTTTTTATTTGAAAATAATGGAAGAGAATAAACTTTAATCTTATTAACTCAAAAATTTTTATATTCATCTGATGAAAACATATCATGAATTGTAAATATAAAATGACTATTTTTATCTCTTAGAAGATTATTGATTTTTTTAAAGAATTTATCAAGATCTCTTTTAGAAATTATATTCGTTAGCCCGTTGAAACTAAAGAAGATTAAATCAAATTTAGTATCTTCTTTGAAAGTTAGAATATTTTGCATTAAAAAAGTGATATTTTTTGTATCTTTTAAATTTTTCATTAATTCTTTTGAAATATCAATAGCAATAATTTTTGCATTTGGAAAAAGTTTTTCTAATGCAAAAGTAGTTCTTCCAGTTCCGCAGCCAATATCTAAAATATCTTCTATTTTATTATTCTTAGTAATTAAGTCATTTAAGATTAATTTTTCAGACTCTCATAAGCCTTTTTTTGGTTGTTTCCTTATATTCATCTGAAATTAATTTATTGTTATAATATTTTTTAATTTTTAAATCTTTTCAATCAAACATAGAATAAAAAATCCCCAAACAAGCAATTAAAATAACTGCTGAATAAAATAAGTAAGCATAAAAGTATGTAAATTTTATTGTTATCAGTGTTAATAGCAAATTAATTAATGATGATAACAAAATTCTAAAAACAATTGATATGCCATTTTGCTTATGAAAATTATTCTTATCAAATAATTCATATGATAATGAATAAAAAATTGGAATAAACAGTGAAAATAGAAATTGTTGTGTTGTAGTAATTACAATATAACTTATTAAATAGCTACTTTCATTTGCATTCTTAAATGGTAATCAAACAAAATTTAAAATTAACATTAAGCAAATTAGAATAAAAAAATGTTTTTTGAGATTTTTCTTTTTTGCTTAACAAATAAGATACTATTACACCAAATAATGAAAACAAAGTAAAAATAATTGATAAATAAAAGCCTCACGTATCAATCTTGTAACTAATCAAACTTGAAAATAATTGGGAAAGCCCAGAGTTTTTTGGATATAGAAATATACCAGCTAAAAATGAACCACAAAGAATAAAAATTCACGATTTTAACTTAGTTTTTTTAATAATTTGCTTCTTAGTTTCAATTTCTTTTTGAAAATTTGTGGTGAACTTGTAGTTTTCAAAGAAAAATACAAGAAACCAGAAAGAAAATACGTAACCATATTCAAAACTACTAACCAATAGAAGGCTAAATTCTTGAATAAAAAGAATGAAAGAATTGCAGATAAAAGAAGACCAAATGATGTTGCAAATGAATTAGATATATTTAGCGTTTTCATTTCTTTATTATTTGTTGCAATATAATAGACAACATTTTTTAGATAAATAAATCTAAATGAATGAATAATTCCAAGACAAGTATTTAATATGATCAATACGATTGAAAGAATCAATTTATTCTCAATGAGGAATAAATTAATTAACACCGGGGATTAAATATACAAAACTAAAAATGTCAGCAATCAATAAAATTAATTTATCATTCTTTAATTTTTTCACAATTTTCGAACTTAACAAATAAACAAAGATTGAAGGAAGCTGAATTAATAAATAAAAGATTGTTACTAACCAAAGGTTACCTGTAAATTTATATATAAAAATTGAACTTCAAAGTTTAAATGCCTCTGACCCAATCATTGATAAAGTAAGAGAGCTAGTGTATTTTATGTTTTTTTGTGTATGTTTTCATCTTTTTTAATCCCAAAAATGTAAACTATATAAGATTAGCACTATTAAGATATAGAAAGCATTTTTTTGTAATTTATTTTTTTCTTTTTAGCAAGAAAACAAAAAAATCTCAATATCAACTGAGATTTCTTATTTCTTTAATTTTATTATTTAGCGTTTTTCATTGAACGCATAACTTGTCTAATTTGAGCTTCTGATGCTTTGCGACCCATTTGTTGAAACATTACCCGAATCATTTTTTCATTGATTGGTGGATTTTCTTTTAATTGTTTTTCGAATTTTTTCTTTGCAATATAAAGTGTAACAAATGCAGAAATAGCAGCAAATAGCAATGGTAATATAACTAATAATACAATTCCCCAGGTAGGCATTTTTTCAATTCCTTTTTTAAATTCTTTTTCTTACTTTTAAAACTATTAATAAAATGATTGCAGGTATTATAAGAATAATTAATACACTTAAAAAGAATACTTTTGCTCAAAACTTATGTGTTTTGGTTTTTATTTCAGCATAATCTTTATAGTCCATGATTTCAGAGCCAAAAAATACTTGAATATCACTAATTTTTTTCTTGCGATAGATTGTGCCAATAATAAATAGCATTAATACCAATAGCATTATACCACAAAGTGTATACACTAAAATGTTAGGGTTGGAAAATGAATTATGGATTCATTTTTTAAAATCAAGTTTTCCTCATTTTTGATCTTTTAGTGCTCAAAAAATAAGTGTAAAAACTCCCACATAAAACAAAAACGCTACAGCTAATCAAGTTCGGCGAACTTGTTTTTTTAGTAATCTTAAATAAAGTTTTTCAATATATTGCGGTGCTTTTTGATTACCTTTTCTTAATTCAACTCGATAGAAAATAATTGACTTTTTAATACTTATAAATTCAATAAGATTTAAAGAAAAATAAGTAAATGAAATAATGATTAAAATGGTTGGAATTACATACCAACCTCAAGGAATTGCTTTAATTGATTCATCAACTAATTTCAATTTAATAAATAAATCTTTTGCAAAAGCAAAAATCAAGCAGGCAATCACTGAAAATAAAAAAACAACACTAAATAAAATCAAATTAATTTTCTTTTGAATTTTTTCTGATGAAAAAAGTTTGTAAATTTCGTTAGGAATAACTCTTTCAGGATCAAGCATTTTAGTCTTATCTGAAGGATTTTCAGTATTGCTTGTATCAACCATTGTAGCAATTTGTGAAGTATTTGTTTTTTCATCAACAACTAATAAATCATTACTTTGATGATTGATAATTAATGGTTTAATTTCCAATGTACACCTCCTTTTGCTTTAGTTTAATATTAATTAATTCAAGTTTTGTTTTACTTATTTTTTTTATTGCTTGAAGTTTCGGTTTTTAGGATTGCTAAGAAGGCTTCTTGAGGAACTTCAACACTGCCAATTTGTTTCATTCGCTTCTTACCTTCTTTTTGTTTTTTAAGAAGTTTTTGTCTTCTTGTGACATCGCCACCATACAATTTGGCAGTGACATCTTTTCTGTATGCTTTAATTGTTTCTCTTGCTATTATTTTACCCCCAATTGCAGCCTGAATTGGAATTTCAAAGTTTTTTCTTGGCACTACTTCTTTAAGTTTTTCAGCTAATTCACGGCTACGATTATAAGCAAAATCACGATGCACAATTAAAGCAAGAGTATCAATCTTTTCACCATTAAGCATAATATCTACTTTTACTAAATCACTTTCGCGTAGTCCTATATGTTCATAATCAAAAGAAGCATAACCTTTTGAATAACTTTTCATTAGATCAAAGAAATCAAAAATTGTTTCATTTAAGGGCAACTCATAAACAAGTCTTCTTCTTTTTTCATCCAAATATTCAATTTCAATATATTTACCTCTTTTAGATTGACACAGTTCCATAATTGGCCCAATATATTCTTCCGTTAGCATAATTGAAGCTCGAATGTAAGGTTCCTCAATACTTTTAATGACACTTCTATCAGGAAAAAGTGAAGGATTAGTAATATATAGCACTTCGCCATTTGTTAAAGTTATAACGAATTCAACAGATGGCGCTGTTGCTAAAATATCAATATTAAATTCTCTTTCAAGTCTTTCTTGGAGCACATCCATATGCAACAGCCCTAAAAACCCAATTCGAAAACCAAAACCTAAGGCTTTGGAAGTTTCAGGTTCTCAAACAATCGAAGAATCAGACAAACTAATTTTTTCAAGGGCATCTTTTAATAGATTGTAATCTCTTGTATCAACAGGATAAAATCCAGTGTAAACAACTGGCTTCATTTTTTTATATCCAGGAAGTGGATAGGAAATTGGATTGTTAGCTAAAGTTATAGTATCCCCAACAGAAACACTTTTAACATCCCGAATTGATGCAGCAATTCATCCAACTTCACCAGCACTTAGTTTTTCTTTTTTTTCTTCATTTGGATTCTTAACGCCAAGTTCAGAAACTAAATATTTTTTCTTAGTTTGCATAAAATAAATTTCATCACCAACCTTAAGCTCACCATTGAAAATTCTTGTATAAATAACAACACCCCGATAATTATCAAAGTAACTATCAAAAATTAAGGCTTCAAGAGGCTTATTTGGATTTGCTTCTTTTGGGGCTGGAATTCTTTTAATAATTGCTTCTACAACTTTATCAATATTAATTCCTGTTTTAGCTGAAATTAAAATTGCATCGGAAGCATCAATTCCAATAATATTTTCAATTTCTTTTTTGATGCGTTCAGGATCAGCACTTGGCAAGTCAACTTTGTTAATAACAGGAATAATTTCGAGATTATTTTCAATAGCTAAATAAACATTAGCTAGTGTTTGTGCTTGAATTCCTTGTGTTGCATCAACTAATAAAAGTGCTCCTTCGCAAGCAGCTAAACTTCTACTTACTTCATAAGTGAAGTCCACATGACCTGGTGTATCAATTAAATGAAAAATATAGTCCTTATACTTAATTTGCACAGCATTCAATTTGATTGTAATACCACGTTCTTGTTCTAAGTCCATTGAGTCTAAAAGTTGGGGTTTTAAATCCCGTTTACTTACTGTATCAGTGAATTCTAAAATTCTGTCAGCAAGTGTACTTTTTCCATGGTCAATATGGGCAATGATTGCAAAATTTCTTATCTTTTCATTTGTCATATTTTTATAATTATAGTTATAAAACAAGAAAATTATTTGCATTTAATTTTTGGTCGAAAAGATCGTATAAAATGCATTGCAGTAACTTAGAAAAATTAGTTTATATAAATATTAAATAGAGCTACATTTTATACCTTATTTAGAAAGATTTTTAAAGGTTATAAAAGCTTGATTTTTAGCCATTTAGTTAGTCTTATTTCAATAAGAAAAACAATAAAGTTAAGATTCTAAAAAACATAATTTTTTAGCAAAAATCAATATTTGTTCAATCTAAAAGCAATAAAATTGGGCATTTTTATCCTAATTTTTAGGAATTTTTGTATTTTTAGTTATACTTTACTTTTTCAATATTTTAAAATATTTTCTATTAATTTAAGTAATGTAAAAATAATCTTGTAAACAAAATAAAAAATAAAAAAACTAAAAGGTATATTAAAGAATGACAAAAAATAAAAAGCTTATTATTGGCATTTCAACTGCAGCTGGAATTGCAGTTCCTACCATTGCCATTCCTACTGCAATTGTTTTAAGCAAAAAAAATAAAAATGCAAATAATTCAAATATTGAAAACTCTCAAAATGACCAAGGTTCAATGCATGGAAATAATATGTATAACATGCCAAACAAAATGGGTCAAGTGAGTCTAAATGATCTATTTCCAAATAAGAATTTAGGTCTAATTCTTACAGATGAATCTAAGCCAACTTCTCAAGAGATTATTGATGCTTTGAAAGCTAAAAATTCAAGTGTTGATAGCAATGTTTTTGAAACACTTACTCTAGATGGACCTTCTGAAAAAAGTGCAAAACTTTCATCAAAAATTAAAGAAAGATATACAGGTAGCTTAGAAGTAACTTTTGAAGTTCAAACAAAAAGTGATTATAGAAACAAAACAAAAGAAATAGTTGAAAAATTGTGAGACCAAGAGTTCAAAGGTAAGTTAACAACTACTGACTATTTTTCAGAAATATTGCAAAAAATTACTGATAAGATCAATCGTCCTCTTTCAAAGATTTCATTAAAGGAAAATGATAGTCAAAAAGGTTTCTATTCAATTTTTAAAGACCAAGAGGATACTAAAAATAAGAAACCTGAAATGAAAGAAGAGATGGAAGAGAAAAAAGAAGAACCTAGAAAGCCATCAACCTTCAATCTTCTTCTTGATAACGAAGAATTAAGTCTAGAAGTAGGGGAAGTTAAAAGAGGGAAAAGACCTACTAAATACCTTGATAAAAATGGAAATTTAAGAAGTACTCCTGACTTAAACTTAGTAAATTTAGATACTAATGAAATCATTGAAATTGGCTTCCATCATACTAAAGAAGATGAATTTCAGGCTATTAATTTTCCAAAAAATATAAAGAAGGTTCCGACAACTTTACCTAGTTTAATTACAACTTTAGAGGGTGCTTTTAAGGACTTGGAAAGCGAAATAGTTGAAGGTATTGACCAATGAGATACTTCAAATATCACAAGTATGGAATCTACTTTTTGGGGAGCAAAGAAATTTAATGGCAATATTTCAAAATGAAAAACCACAAAAGTCAAGTCATTTAGAAATATGTTTAATTCTGCTGAATCATTTAATGGTAAATTAAAAGATTGAAATACTGAAAATGCAACAAGTATGAATGCAATGTTTACATTTGCTAAAACGTTCAACCAAGATATATCAAAATGAAGAACTGAAAAAGTTACTGATATGGCTCAAATGTTTTATGGAGCTGAAAAATTTAATCAAGAATTAAAAAATTGAAACGTAAAAATGGTTGCTGATATGTCTTTTATGTTTGCTAGTGCCAAAGTTTTCAACCAAGAGCTAAATGATTGAAAAACTGAAGAAGTTAAATCTATGAGATCAATGTTTGAAGGAGCATCTAAATTTAATAAACCTATTGGAACATGAAACACTAATAATGTTGAAGATATGGGTCGAATGTTTTTTAATGCTACCTCATTTGATCAAGATATTAAAAATTGAAATACTGACAAATTAAAAAAATCTCACCAATATTTCAAATTTGTTGAAGGGTCAAAAATACATGATAAAGAAAATTATCTACCTGAAAAATTAAAAGAGAAAGTAAAGAAAATGAGTATGCGGGAAACTAACTCCAGATCCACCTCATCTGCAAAATAAAAAGATATGACTCCAATAAAAAAGTCATATCTTTTTTTTATGCATTTTTTATGATATGGCGGGCAATAAGGGATTCGAACCCTTGCGAGCTATTAACTCCTAACAATTTTCGAGACTGTCCTCTTTGGCCACTTGAGTAATTGCCCAAATTATAATAATAATAATTATTTTAATTTAATTTAGGTAATAAATTAGTTTTTCATATTCTAAAAATAACAATTTATATACCTTAAAAAAGTAAAAGTAAGCAAACCACTCTAATGCTTACTTTTTATATTATGGTTAGGAATCTCAATTGGCTTTTTGATATGGCGGGCAATAAGGGATTCGAACCCTTGCGAGCTGTTAACTCCTAATAACCTTCCAAGCTATCCTCTTAGACCACTTGAGTAATTGCCCATATAAAATTCCAATATAACTATTATATTAGTTATATAAGTAAAATATTATAAAATTTTAAAATATGATTTTAAACTATAAAAATGAAACTAAAAAAAATAACAAAAACAAAGAAATAAGCGAACCTTTTTTAGTTGACGAAGCTTTGCTAAATACACCAATGAAACAAGGGCTTAGCAGTGATGAAGTTTTAAATAGACAAAATAAATTTGGCCTAAATGAACTAAAAAAAACAAAAAAAATTAATCCTTTTTTAGTTTATTTAAAACAATTTAAAGATGTTTTGGTCATTATTTTGCTTATTGCTGCTTTGATTTCTTATATACTAGCAATCATCAGCGGAATAAGAAATAGCTGACAATGAAAAACTGAATTAATTGTGGAATTTATTGAGCCAACAATTATTTTATTTGTTGTCTTTAGCAATTCCTTAATTGGCGCCATTCAAGAAATAAAAAGTGCCAAGGCAGTAGATGCTTTAAGTAATCTTAATCCACTGCAAACTAAAGTAGTAAGAAATAATAATCTAATGGTAATTGATTCAAAAGAAGTAACAATTGGCGATATTGTTATGATTGAAGCTGGTGATGTAGTACCTGCAGATGGATATTTAGTTTTCTCATCAAATTTAAGTGTGATTGAAGCTTCTTTAACTGGTGAAAGTGAACCTTCACAAAAAGATTATTTAGCTAATAAAGATCTATCCTTACCTTTAGCGGATCGCAAATTTATGGTTTATTCATCTTCAGTAGTTGCAACTGGCACTGCTTATTTTTGTGTTAGTGCTATTGGTAAACAAACTGAATTAGGAAAAATTTCCGATGCCGTTTCGCAGCAAAAAGAAAACTTAAGTCCTTTGCAAAACAAAATCAATAAGTTAGGTAAAATCTTTGGTTATCTAGGTATATCTTTATTTTTAGTTAGTGTAATTATGCAAATTCTTTTTGCTATTCCAAATGCAACGCATTTCAAAGAGCCATTTTTCTGAAGTGCAATTATTGTTAATGGTGTTTCTTTAGCAGTTGCTGCTATACCGGAGGGATTAATTGCTTTTAGTTCAATTATTTTAGTTATTGGCATTCAAAAAATGGCAAAAGAAAAAGCAATTGTTAAAGACTTAATGACAGTAGAAACGCTTGGCAGCTGTAGTGTCATATGTTCAGATAAAACTGGAACTTTAACGCAAAATAAAATGACAATAATGAAACTTTTTAATTTAGAACAAAAAGAATTTAATTTTGCTGCAAACATCAAAAATAATGCAGAAATTCTTACTAATTCCTTACTTAAATTAATTGAATATGGATCTCTTTGTTGCGAAGCTAACTTAGTTTACGATGATAAAAAAGACGAATTTAAAGAAGTAGGAGATCCAACTGAGATTGCTTTCTTATATAGATTAAATCAATACTCAGCTATTAAAGAAAGAAAAACATTAGAAGAAAAAAATCAAAGAATTTTAGTTTTACCTTTTGATTCAGAGCGGAAATTGATGACAACTATTAATCAAATTAATGATAAATATATTGTTATTGTTAAGGGAGCTCCTGATGTTTTAATTAATAAACTAATTATTGATAAAACAAAAAAAGAAGAAATTAACCAAAAAAACATTGAATGATCAAATGCTGCATTTCGTGTTTTAGGCGTTGCTTCAAAAGAAATTACTAAAGAGCAATTAAATGAAATTCTAAGTGCAAATGATAAAGAAAAGTTCGATTATTTAGAAAATAATCTTTACTTTGATGGATTAGTTGCTATGATTGATCCACCTAGACAAGAAGCAAAAGATGCAATTGAAATTTGTCTAAAAGCTGGTATCAAACCAATTATGATAACAGGAGACAATATCAATACTGCTATTGCCATTGCTAAAAATTTAAATATTTATCAAGAAAATGATTTAGCAATTACAGGAGCAGATCTTGCTAACTTTGATGATGAAGCACTTCTACAAAATGTTGAAAAATATTCCGTTTATGCCCGTGTTGCTCCAAATGACAAACTTCGTATTGTTAATGCACTACAAAAAAGAAATCATGTTGTTGCTATGACTGGTGATGGCGTTAATGATGCGCCTGCACTAAAAAAGGCTGACATTGGCTGTGCAATGGGAAAAGTAGGCACTGAGTCCTCCAAGCAAGCTTCAAACATGATATTATCAGATGACAATTTTTCAACTATTGTTTCAGCTATAAAAAATGGACGTTCAGTTTATCAAAAAATCAAAAATGTTATTCAAAATCTTTTAATCACTTCTATTGCTGAAATTATTCTTGTTTTATTTGGTTTATTTATTTTTAGCTTTGTTTTTAAAAGCTGAAGTGAATTAGAAGGAAAAGAAATTTATATTCTATCTGCTACACAACTTCTTTGAATTAATTTATTTACCCATGGTTTTCCTGCTATTGCTTTAGGACTTCAAAATTCCAAGGAAGATTATATGAATAATCCTCCTACTGCAAGAGATGAATCTATTTTTGCTAAGGGAATGGGAATTAATACTTTATGACAAGGAATATTAGTGGGAATTATTTCTATGATAGGCTATTATTTAGGAGCTTTATATGCTAAAAATAACGGCTTCAGTGGCGAGGATATCATTAAAAGTGCTTCAACAATTGCTTTTTTAGTATTAGGTATTTCAGCGACTTTTAATTCAATTAATTTAATGTCAAAAAAACCAATATTTTTATCTAATCCTTTATATTATTGAAAAGTTTATGCTTCAGTTATATTTTCTTTATTCTTCTTACTATTAGTTGTTTTTGTCGGAAAAATTGCAATTGTTTTTAAAAGTTATCATGCAATTACATCACATGCAACTTTAGTTGCTTATGGACTTAGTTTACCTTTAATTCTTATTCCAATTTATTCAATGCACAAAGTAACTTTATTATTAATCAACAAGAAAAAAGAAAGACTATTATTAAATAAATAAAGAATTAAAAGTTAAATTAATCAGTTAAAAAACCATTTTTAAAATCTATCTAAAAATTAATAAAAAAGAAAGGTAATTTATGTTTGAACCAATTGAGCCATATAACAGCGGTTTTCTCAAAGTTGATGAAATTCATACAATTTATTTCGAAGAGGTAGGAAATCCGAATGGTCGCCCAATTTTATTTGTGCATGGAGGCCCTGGCGGAGGTATTTCTGAATCATCACGCCAATATTTTGATCCGAAATTCTACCGAATTATTCTTTTTGACCAAAGAGGATGCGGCAAATCAATTCCTTCTGCTGAAATTAAAAACAACACAACTCTTGATTTAGTTTCGGATATAGAAAAACTAAGAGAGCATCTAAATATCAAAGAATGAATTTTATTTGGTGGCTCTTGAGGTTCTTGTTTAAGTTTAATTTATGCAATATTGCATCCAAAGCAAACTAAAGGACTAATTTTAAGAGGAGTTTTCTTAGGACGTAAAGAAGATAATTTCTTTTTATATCAAGAAGGAACCTCATACTTTTCACCTGATGGTTTTGATTCCTATATTTCTTTTATTCCAAAAGAAGAAAGAAACAATATGATAGCTTCATATCATAAGTATCTAAATTCAGATGACTTAGATATTGCTTATAAAGCTGCATATCATTGAGCTAAATGAGAACTATCCAATGTTGCAATAAATACACTTCCTGATCTTGAATCTATTTTAGAAGATAACAAAGCAAACTTAGAATTAGCTAGACTTGAAAACCATTATTTTATTAATGATATTTTTTTAGAAGATGACAACTTTATTTTAAATAATATAAAAAAAATTAAAGATATTCCAACCATTATAGTTCATGGCAGATATGATTTAATTTGTCGTCCTATTGGCGCTTATTTAGTACATAAAAATCTAAATAATTCAAAACTATATATTCTACCTGCTGGTCATTCATCCAAAGAAGAAGCAATTGCTAACAAACTAATTGAAGCAACAGAAGAATTTAAGAAACTTTAAAAAATGATTTTAAAAATTCAAACACTCTTTTTTAAGGCAATTGTGTTTGAATTTTTTATTGAAATTAAAGAAGAACAATCATTCTATTTTATTTCTTTTATAATTCCAATTATTCCTTTATTTTCTAAATCGGAAATATTGAATATATTAACTATTGAGTCTAAGGCATCAGCCAAGTTATTTTTTTGTTTTTTTCAACCTAAACCATCAGTAATTCATAAAAAATGAAATCTTTCTATTTCTTTAAAATTATTTACGACTGATTTATAACTTCTTACTATTTCAGATACTTTTGAGCCTTGTGTATTGTAATAATTACATTCAATTGCATATATTTGGTTATTATATTGCACAACAAAATCAAAAGTCTTTTCTTTAATTGTTTCAATATTTTTAAGATTAAACATCTTAGCCATATTCTTACTAGAAATTTGACAAAAATAATCTTTGTCTTTTAATAAAGAAGCTTGAATTAAATGTTTTTCAACAATAGCCTCCATTTTCTTACCACTACGGTTTTTTCTTGCATTACTACTTAAACCTACTTCAACGCCTGCAACATAGTCATTTAAATTATTAATATTATTTTCTTTAAAAAAGTTAAATAGCCCGCTTTTTTCCATAAAAGTTGCATATTCATCTAACTTATTTTTAAAATTTAAAAAATCAAACTCGATACCATTTTTATCATCATCAATAAATATTGTTGTATCTCTTGATGCTAATAATATCGGAATTACTTCTAATACACTAGGGTCTTCTTTTATTAGATTTATAAAATCTTCCTTCATTTTCTCTGAGTTAATTATTGAATTAAGTTTGTCTAATTTTCCTTTTTTTAATGTTGAATTTGATTTAATTTGTGAAGAATCTGAGTAATAATTTCAATCCGCGATGCTTTTTTTCATTGTGTCCAACAATTCATCAATTCTTTTTTTTCATGTTTTATTTTCCTAATAATTAGTAATAATTAATTCTTCTATATATCCTCTTTTTTTTGCATCGGAATTAATTATTCTTTTAGCTTGAACTATATGTTTATTGAAATTTCTATATAACTCATTAATAAAAGGAGTATTGCTATTTGATATCATCACTTTGACACCTTTTTTTGATAATTTTATAATTAAGTCTCTTAAACGAATTTGTTCTTCTTTACCAAATTTTTTGGAATTATAACTTGTAAATGAAGATTTATTTTCATAAACATCATAAGGAGGATCAAAATAAACAAAATCGTCTTTTTTTGCATCTTTGACACTTTGTTCAAAATCCTCATTTTTAATTTCAATTATGGCATTTGAAAAATACTTATAAATATCCAAAAAATTATTTTTATCAAAAGTATTTATTTTTTCCTTATTACCAAAAGGAGTATTATAAAAACCGCTAGAATTAACTCTATAAAGTCCATTAAAACATGCTTTATTTAAATAAATTAATCTTGCTGCTCTTTTATAATCTTTAAGATTTTTAAAATTCGCATCTCTATCTCAGTTTCGAATTTGATAGTAGTATTCTTCGCAATGTTTTACTTCGTGGCATTCTAATTCTTTGATTAACTTATAAAACTTTGCTTCATCTAAAAAACTCTGATAAGCATAAATTAATTCCTTGTTGCTATCATTAATAATTGCTTTATTTGGTTTTAAATAAAAAAGTAGTGCTCCACCACCCACAAAAGGCTCATAATATCGATTAAATTCTTTAGGAAGAAAATCTTTTAATTTATCAATAATTTGGTTTTTGCCACCTGCTCATTTCACAAATGGTTTAGGTTTTATATTTGCATTTGAAGCAAATAAATAACTAATTTCAACACTAAAAGCATTTGCTAACTTATAAGCTGTTCCCAAAGTAACATTTGCCTTACCTTTTTCAATTCTTGAAAGATATTCTCTTTTAAAATTACATATATTAGATAGCATATCTTGAGATAAATTTCTTTTTTCTCTTAGAAATTTAATGCGATTACCAAAAGATAATAATAATTCTTTTTCCATAATCAATAAGTTTATCATAAAATGTATATTATAAGTTACATCATTATTAAAAAGGTCATTTTCTTTTATTTAATTATTCTAAGTTTCAATCATTTTTTAAAACTAAAAAACTCTTAATCTAAAAAAAGTAATCTTAATTTTTTACCATAAAATAATAAAACAAAGAAATACCTAAATTATTAAGGGATAAAATAAATTTTATAATGGATAAAAATGAAATAAGAAAAATCAAACTTAATGAAAGAAAAAATCTCAATGTAGATTATTTTTTAGAATCCAATTGAGAAATAACAAAGAAAACTATTGATTTTATTAAAGAAAATAATTTTAAACATATTGGCATTTATTTAGCAAATCAATTCGAAGTGCAAACTACTGAAATTATTGAATGGTGTTTCTTAAATAAAATTTTTGTTTATGTCCCTTTTGTAATAAACAAAAACGAAATGAAAATGGTTTGAATAAATAGAGATTCTAAATATATTTTAAATAGATTTAAAATCAAAGAACCTCTTAATCCAATCCAAACAAATCTAAATCAAATTGAGTGTATTTTTTGTCCCCTAGTTGCTTTTGATTTAAACTTAAATCGCCTTGGTATGGGAGGTGGCTATTATGATTTTTTCTTTCATGCAAACAAAGAAAACTATCTTAAAATAGGACTTGCTTTTGAAAGTCAAAAACTAAATGAAGAAATTGTTTTTGAATCACATGACATTGCACTTGATTTAATTATCACTGAAAAAAATATCTATATAAAAAAATAAAAAATTTCAATCTCTATAGTGTTGAGTCATGATTGAAATTTTTATTTAAAAATCTTTTTTAGTACATACAAATAAACTCGCTTAATTCTTGATGATGTATATCTTTTAGAAGTGCAAGCTGACACAAATTCATCATAAGATTTGGCATCAATATTTTTTTTAAAAAGATTTTCCATCCCTTCTGACATAAGCATTATTTTTGCAAGTTTTTTTGCATCAAATTTCTTAACTATTTTTTGGAATTTCGGATAGGTATCTTCAATTTTTTTAGGATTTTTAATCTGCAATGGACTATATAGTGAAATATCTTTTTTTTCTTTAATCATTGCTCTTAATTGTGTGCCAGAAGCATAGATTGAATTATTTTCTTGTGCTCCATGGGGTACACTTCTTTTAATGCAATCTAGTTTTATTTTTAGATTATTATCAATGATATATTTTGTATATTCAAAACCTAAAATATCTTGTGGAATATCTTTTTCATCCATCAATGTTTTTAAAGCTAAAAAAGAAGCAGCAACATATGATTTTCCTTCTTTTAAAATCTTTTTAATATTTTGATTATAAATGTCTTTGTTTTGCTTGATTATTTTTGCTGCTTTTATATATTTATTAATATCATTTGTATCTGAAACACCAAAAAAAAGTACATCAATATTTTTTTTAGCTAAAAGTTTAATTGCATTGGAAGCAAAAATTGTTGCAGCTTGCGTTGAGGTTTTAAAATCTAGTTTATAGACTTTGTTAGCGCCATATTTTTTAGCAATTTTTTTTCTTTTGCCAAAAGAAGCAACTGCAATTTCACCCCTTTGAGTGTAATTGGAAGAAAGCGCTACTATTATTTTGGAAGATGGATATTTTTTTTTAATTTGGTCTAATAGATGAATATGTCCATTATGAAATGGATTAAATTCTGCAATTAAACCAATTTTTTTCATAAGAATCCTTAAAAAATCATCTTTTATTCTTGTTATGCAAATGCTTCAAATAACAATTAATTAACTTAAATTATAGTAATATAATTACAATAAAATTTAATGTAATTTATTTTTATTGCACTTCTTATTTTTAATTTTTTAACCTAAAAATATTGCAATAAAAATAAAAAGCTGAAACTGGAATACAAATATGAGCAATCTATCAATAGCAAATGTCGCTAAAAAAATGCAAATCAAAGAAGAACAAGTTAAAAAAACTCTTGAACTTCTAAATGAAGGAGCTACCGTTCCTTTTATTTCACGTTATAGAAAAGAAGTAACTGGTGGCCTTGATGAAGAACAAGTGCAAGCTGTTGCTACTTTATATGAATATGATGTTGAACTTCAAAAAAGAAAAGAATATGTTAAATCAATTTTAGAAGAAAAGAAACTTCTTAATCCTGAGATTGAAAAAAAGATTTTAGAAGCCCAAACTAAACAAGAAGTTGAAAACATTTATGAACCTTTTAAAGTCGGTAAAAAAACAAAAGCTACTGATGCTTTAGCACTAGGACTTGGTCCTCTTGCGCAGTTAATTATGACTAACACAGATGAAAAATTTAATGTTTTTCATGAAGCAAGAAAATATGTTAACAATGATACTTTAAAAAATGCTGATGAAGTAATTGAGCAAACTAAATATATCATTGCCCAAGAAATTTCACAAGATATAAGTGTCAGAGAATATGTAAAAAATCAATTGTTTGATTATGGAATGATTATTACTAAGAAAAAAAATGTTGATGATCCAGGATTGATTTTCAAACAATATTATGATTACAAAGAAAAAGTTAAAAATATTCCTAACCACCGAATTCTAGCAATTTCAAGAGGCGAAGAAAAAAATATTCTATCTTACACAATTGAATTCAATGAAAAAGTAATTACTTATCATTTGAATAACAAATTCTTTGTTAATAAAAGAACTGCTAAAATCATCAATGAAGCAATCAAGGATGCTTTAGATCGTTTAATTATTCCTTCAATTATTCGTGAAATTAAAACTGATTTATTTAAAAAAGCTGAAATTGAAGCTATTGAAGTATTTGCTAAAAATCTTGAAGATTTACTTCTATCTCCAGCTACCAAAAACAAAAGAATTCTTTCCATTGATCCAGGATATACAAATGGCTGCAAATGTGTTGTTATTGACCAAAATGGTAATTATTTAGAAGGTTTTGTTGTTTATCCATTTTCAAATTCCAAAGAAAATTTCTTAGAAACAGTTAAAAAGATGCACCAAATTCTTGATACATATCCAATTGATTTAATTGTCATTGGTAATGGTACTGCAAGTAGAGAAACCGAAGAATTTGTTGCAAAATTACTAACTAACCGCCATGCAAACAATAAGAATTTGAATACCAAATTCGCAATTGTTAGTGAAGTAGGAGCTTCTGTATACTCAGCATCCAAAATTGCTCAAGAAGAATTTCCAGATCTTGAATTAGAATATAGAAGCGCTATTAATATTGGACGTAAGTTCCAGGATCCTTTGAATGAATTAATTAAAATTGATCCTAAATCATTAGGTATTGGTCAATACCAACATGATGTTAACCAAAAAGAATTGGCTAACAAACTAGCATTCAAAGTAGAAAAGGCCGTTAACATGGTAGGAGTTGATTTAAATACCGCAACAAAATTTATTTTGGAATATGTTTCAGGTCTTTCTAAAACGATTGCCAAAAACATTGTTGATTATCGGAAAGAAAATGGACTTTTTAAATCAAGAGATGAACTAAAAAAAGTTAAAGGACTAGGTGCCAAAGCTTATGAACAAAGTGCGGGGTTTTTAAGAATTTATGACTCAGAAAACTTTTATGATAAAACAAATATTCATCCAGATTCATATCCTTTAGCAAATAAAATAGTAGAAACCTTAAAAATTGATTTAAATAATATTAATAAGCAACTTCTTTTAGATGTCAATAAAAAAGAATTAGCAGACCAACTTAATTCTAATGAATATGAAATTAGTTTAATTATTGATTCACTAATAGCTCCAGGAAAAGATATTAGAGATGATAAAAAAGGATTCATTGTTAATGATAAAGTATTAAAATTTGAAGATATTTTTATAGGTCAAGAATTAATTGGCCAAGTGCAAAATATTACAAACTTTGGAATCTTTGTTTATATTGGACTAAAAGAAAATGTTTTAATACATATAACAAATATGAAAAGGGATGCAAATCATTTCATTAACCATCCATCCGAAGTTGTTTCTATTGGCGATAATATCAACATTCAAATTATTGACTTTGATAAAGAAACTAAAAAAATTCAAGGAAAAATTATTTGAAAAAATGCTTAGTTTTTCTATTCTTAAAGACAATAAAAAACAATTCTTGTTACAATCCTCCAAAAGCAAATAAAATACCTCAATGAGTTTGCATAGTCTTGAGGTTTTTATTTGGATTTTTTTAATGAAATTTCAATAACTATTCAATCTTTTTTTATATATTTCAATCATTGTTTAATTAGTAGTATTTAAACAAAAATAAATTAAGAAAATTATTGTTTTTTATTGATATTATTAATATTAATATACAAAAATTAATTATGCAAAATAATATGATACAAAAAAATATCAAAGATAAAGACACTATCTTTAATTTAGTATTTTTTAGTTTGCTTATTTTATTTTTTGTTTCTTTGGTTGCCTTTATTATTTCAAGTCCTTATCAGTCTGATTTAAAACTTGCAAGATTTTTTGAAAAAGGTTTTTTAAAGTATGAATTAGTTAGATACTGATCTGTATTCATCGAGATCTCAGGTGATACTTTATTAGGTGTCTTTTTATTTTTTGTAACAATGGTTATTCTTGAAAGTTTTTTTATCTATAAAACCCAAAATAAAAAGAAGAATTTTTGATCAAAGATAAAATGACTTTTAGGATTAGTTTATATCATATATCCAATTATTTATATCTTTATGATTTCCTTAAATGCCCATAATGCAATAAAAAATGGCAACGGTTTTGGCAACAATGGGGGGGATGCTGTATATGCAACAAAATATATTTATCGTAAAGTTGCCTTAATTTCTAATATTTTTGTTGATTTATTTTTCTTTATTCTAGGAGGTTGATATTTACATCTTAAATTTGCTAAAAGAGAAGATTTTTTAACAAATAAATACTGAACTGAAGCAATTAAATTTATTCTTTTTAATGTAATTTCATACATCATTATTTTCTTAGTTAAAGGATTAACTTCTAGACCTTTTTATTACAATGTTATTTATGGTGATTTACTTGCAAATGTTAAACAAGAACATCCTGATTGAGTAAATTATTATTTAAATCATAACAGCATCAAGCATGGTTATGATTTAGGCGATGGCAAATTTTCTGGTAATATTCCTCTAAGCATTGAACTTCCTTGGTATTCTATAAATGGCAAACCTTTTAAACCAGATCCACATATGCATTTCTTTAATGTTTGATTTGGATGAGCTTTTCCTTCAGGTCATGTGGTCGCTACTCTTAACATCGGACTTATTTTCTTCTTTTTCTTATCAAACAGCAAGAAATTAAATGCAAAAAAGATTATTTGAATTGTAATTTATTTATTGTATTTTTTATCAATGACTTTTGGACTTATTGTTAACCGCGGACACTGAGTTAGTGACATTGCTTTTTCTTATTTATGAGCTATTCCTTTAGTTGCAGTCGTACATTATATTGGACTAAAAACCAAAAAAAGAAACTGATCTAAAAATAAAAAGGTTGCTACTCAAATTCAAATTCAATTAGATAAAAAAGTAGTTTTTTTTAAATAAAACTTTTTTAGATTTTAAAAAAACTACCTTACACACAAAAGAAAATAATTTTATAATTACTTTCATTTATTAAAAAAATGCATTAAAATTAATTATACTGTTTTTAATTAAGTTAAAAAGGGTTGGCAAGTTGCCAATTCTTTTTTGATAAAATATACAAATATAAAAAGAGGAATTATGGGCAGTAAATCTAATATTATAAATACTAAAGCTAATGAAATTTTTAATGCAATATACAATGTTTCTAAGATTAAAAATATCGATGAAGACTTAGTTATTAAGCTTCTAAAAGGTGCTGTTGAACAAGTTATTGTTGGCCAATATGATCCAGATGCTGAACTAGAATTCATTATTGATAAAGAAAATCGTGAATTTCGTGTTATTAATCATACAAAAATTGTTACTCAAGCACCAAAAACTGATGATGAAAAAGACAATTTTTGTCCATGCATTGAAATTACTATTGAAGAAGCAAAGAAACTAAATCCCAACATTGAAGAAGGTGATTTAATTTCTGATGAAATTGACTTTGAACGTTTTGCTAAAAAAGATTATCAAAAAATTTTAAGTATCTTTAATCAACAAATTAGAGAACTAGAAAAACAGTTAACATACCAAAAATATATCAATTTAGTTGGTGATGTAGTTAAGGCTAAGATTACAAATATTACAAAAAATGGAACGCTAATGGAATTAAATGATGGCTGCGTTGCTTATATGCCATCATCTACTACTAATATTCGTCTTTTAGAAACACTTAAACCAGGTGATCTTATTGATGTTTATATTGAAGAAGTTAAACAAGAATCTAAAAATGCGCAAATCGTTGTTTCATCAATTGAATCAAAACTGCTAAACAAATTAATTGCCCAAGAAATTCCTGAAGTAGCAGCTGGGTATATTGAATTAGTTAGAGTAGTTAGAATTCCAGGTGAAAGAGCAAAAGTTGCCATCAGAAAAAGTGAATTTGCACCATTTGGACTTGAAGAAATTGGTAGCATTATTGGAAAAAATTCCGAAAGAATTGATTCCATTTCTAGACAACTAAATGGAGAAAAAATTGATTTAATTCTTTACGATGATGATAAGGCAACATTTGTAATGAATGCCATTGCTCCTGCTAGAGTTATTGATATTATTCATAAAGAAGATTCACGTGCTGACTTTAATAGTTTTCTTGTAGTTGTGCCAAATGCACAACACACTCTAGCAATTGGTAAAAAAGGACAAAATGTCAAATTGGCATCTGAGCTAACTAGAGTGCGTCTTGACATAATAAGCCAAGCACAAGCTGACCAACTTGGCATTAAATATACTTTTGATAATGCAAATATTAGTGAAGAAGAAGCACAACTAAAATATGAAGGCAAGAAACTAAACATCAAATCATTTGGCAGACCACAAAAGAAAAAAACTGGCCTTTTTGATTATTCATTCAATATTTCTGAATTTGATGAAGATCTAGCTGAATTAAGACAAAAAGCATCCCAAACTGAAAAAGCTTTTGAAAAACATTTAAATGAAGCTAACATTGATGATGAAATTGAAAAAGCACTTGAAGAAATTCAAATGGAATTAAATAACTCCATTGATTATGATATGGATATATACTCTGAACAAATCAATAAAAAAGAAGAAAAAAGTAAAGAAAAAATCGCTGCTGACTATGAAAAAATTACTTCAACAAAAATGAAAGATTTTAAAAAGGATGCAGATTTGAGTGCTGGATTAGAAAATCTAGATTTAAGTGATTTAGATGATGAAGATTGATAAAAAATATAGTCGTAAATCAATTGTTGATAACAAAATTTATCCAGTCACTTCACTAGTAAGATTTGCAAAAATAAATAACCAATTTTATTTTGATCCAAACATTGAATTAAATGGTAGAGGAACCTATTGTTTAGAAAATGAAGCCCAAATCAATACACTGTTTTCCAAAAGACTTCTAAACAAAGCCTTTCGACAAAACATTGACATAGAAACATATGAAAAATTAAAAAAAGAGGTAGAAATATGGCTAAACAAAAAAACAACAAAAGAATTTCAAATGTAGATATTATTAAAGAAAAATTGAATACAGTTGAAACAAAGATCCAAAATGGGGTTTTTATTTTTAGTGGACCTATGACTGTTTCTGAATTTAGCTCCAAAATCAACCAAACTGCCGCTAAAATTCTAACGTATTATTTTAAAAAAGGAATTATGAAAACCATTAATACCTTTTTAAATGAAGAAGAAATTGCCGAACTTTGTTTGATGTATGACTTAGATTTCAAAAAAGAAGAAAATGTTGATGCTGAAAATCTATTTGATAAATTAGAAATTGTTAATGATCCAAATGACTTATTTTCTAGACCTCCCATTGTTACCATTATGGGTCATGTTGACCACGGGAAAACAACTTTGATTGATAAAATCAGGAAAAGCAATGTTTTAGCTTCTGAATTTGGAGGAATCACTCAACACACTGGCGCATACCAAGTTGATTATTATGGTAGAAAAGTAACTTTCTTAGATACTCCAGGACATGAAGCCTTTACTGAAATGCGTGCACGTGGTGCAAAAGTTACTGATATTGTAATTATTGTTGTTGCAGCTGATGATGGAGTAAAACCGCAAACTATTGAAGCAATCGATCATGCTAAAGCAGCAGAGCTACCAATTATTATTTTTGTTAACAAAATGGACAAACCAGGAGCTGATCCTGAAAAAGTTAAAAGCCAACTTAGTGAACATAATATTGTTTGTGAAGAATGAGGTGGTGACGTTCAATTCATTTATGGCTCAGCAACTCAAAATGAAAATATTGATAGTCTACTAGAAGCTATATTTTTACAAGCTGATTTATTGGATTTAAAAGCTAACTTAAATCGTGATCCATTTGGTACTGTTATTGAATCAAAAATTGACAAAGGAAGAGGTATTGTTACAACAATAATTGTCCAAAATGGAACCTTATTACCAAGAGATTTCATTATTGCAGGTGGTCAATATGGCAATATAAGAAGCTTAATGACTTTTGATGGTAAACCTCTTGAAAAAGCTCTGCCAGGGGATCCATGTATTATTACTGGGCTTAATAAAAATCCACTTTCAGGTGATAAATTTGTTGTAATTAGTGATGAAAAATTTGCTAAAAAAATAGCTGAAGAAAAATCTTTTATTAACAAACAAAAAGAATTAAATGAAAGAAATTCTTTTTCAATTAAAGATGGTAAAAAAGTTCTAAATATAATTATTAAAACAGACGTCCAAGGAACAGCTGAAGCAATCAAGCAATCTTTAATCAAAGTAACAACAGATGAAACTAATGTTAATGTTATTAGAGCAACTTCTGGAGAACTAACTAAAGCTGATTTACTTTTAGCTGAAACTTCTAATGCAAGAATTTATTTATTCAATGTTAATGCTTCTGCAGAAATTAAAAAATTAGCTGAAAGTAAAAACATTAAAATTATTGCACACAATGTTATTTATAAGATTGTTGAAGAAGTGCAGGCTATTATTAGTACACTAAAAGAACCAGTTTATGAAGAAAGACAAATTGGTGTGGCTAATATCATTAAATTATTCTTTTATTCAAAAGTTGGAATGATTGCTGGATGTAAGGTAATTGATGGTGTTGTTAAAGAATTTTCTAAGGTAGAAGTATTTAGAAAAGGCAAGAGCATTTTTAAGGGTACAATCAGTTCTTTAAGAATTGAAAAAAATGATGTCAAGATCGTTGAAAAGGGTTTTGATTTCGGAACTCACATAAAGGATTTTGATAAAATAGAGTTAGATGACGAATTAAAATTTTATGAGGATGTATTAGTTTAATTATGAACACAATTATGCATGAAAGAAAAAAACAATTACTATTAGAATTAATTGGAAATAGTTTTTATGATTTAAAAGATTTCGATGTGACAAACATTGCAATCAATGATGTTATCTTATCAAATGATGGCTCACATGCAAAAGTATTTATTACTTTATTCAAAGATAAAGAAAGATACTTTGAAAAAGTAACTTCCATGACTCCATTTATTCGTTCAGTTGTTGCTAAAAGCTGAAAATACAAAAAACTTCCAGAATTGGTATTCCTAATTGACCAAGTTGAACCTGAAGCTGCACGAATCGAAAAGATTCTTAATGAAATTAAATAATTTTTATAATGAATAATCTAAATAAATTCGATGCCATCGTTATTGGTGGCGGTCATGCCGGAATCGAGGCAGTTTTTGCTTTAGCCAAAAGAAATTTAAAAGTGGCCCTAGTTACCCTTAATATAAACAAAATTGCAATGTTACCATGTAATCCTTCCATTGGCGGTTCAGCTAAGGGGATTATGACACGAGAAATTGATGCCTTAGGCGGAGTACAAGGAATTTTCGCTGATAAAGCAATGATTCAAATTAAAATGCTAAATTCCTCAAAAGGCCCAGCAGTTTGATCCTTAAGAGCCCAAATTGATAAAGAAAAATACTCTGAAATTATTCTAGAAGCTTTACAACAAGAAAAAAACATTACTTTAATTGAAGATGAAGCTTCTGATTTAATTGTTGAAAACAAAAAATGTTTAGGCATTAAAACCCTTGCTCATGGAGATTTATATGCGACCGTTACTATTATGACAACTGGTGTGTATATGAATTCAAGAATTCTAAGAGGCAATGAAATTAAAAATGATGGTCCTGATGGTCAAAAAAATAGTGCAACTTTATCTTCGAATTTAGCTAAATATGGCTTTGAACTTCAAAGACTAAAAACTGGTACTCCTTGTCGTATTTATACAGATAGCATTGATTTTTCAAAAGTAGAAAAAGAAATTCTAGATAAAACTGAATTATGTTTTTCATCCAAAACTAACATTAAACTAGATGAACAAACTTCTTGCTTCTTAACACATACAACAAAAGAAACTAAAGAAATAATTTTAAGAAATTTAGATAAAAGCTCCTTATATTCAGGTGTAATTGTCGGAGTTGGTCCTAGATATTGTCCAAGTATTGAAGATAAAATTGTGCGTTTCCAAGACAAAGAAACTCATCATGTTTTCTTTGAACCTGAAACTGCCAAGGGAGACATTATGTATATTAATGGGCTATCTACTTCTATGCCTGCTGATGTACAAGACGAAATCATCAAAACAATTCCTGGTCTTGAAAATGCAAGAGTTCAAAAATATGGTTATGCTATTGAATATGATGCAATTAATCCGCTTGTTTTATATAAATCATTAGAAACTAAATTGCTTGAAAACTTCTTTTCAGCAGGACAACCTAATGGAACAAGTGGCTATGAAGAAGCAGCCGCGCAAGGGCTAATTGCTGGGATTAATGCAGCTAACAAAATCCAAGGGCTTCCAGTTATGGAAATTAAGAGAAATGATGGTTATATTGGCGTATTAATTGATGACATTGTAACCAAAGGAACAAATGAACCTTATAGAATGCTAACTAGCCGTGCTGAGTATCGTTTATTATTACGTAATGATAATGTCGACGAAAGATTATCTAAATATGCATTTGATAACAAAATGATTTCAGAAGAAGAATATAATGCAGTGCTAAACAAATATAAAAATATCCAATCTAAGATTGAAGAGCTTAAAAATATTTATGTTTCTTCCAAAAGTGAATTGGGCATTAAATATAACGTTACAAATGGCCAATCTTATTTAAAACTGCTATCCAACCCAGCTACTGACCCAAAGGATATTTTGGGAGATGATTATCCTTATATTAATGAAATTACTACCCAAGTTAGATTATTTGGCTATCTAAAAAAACAAGAAAGCGCAGCTGAAAAAATGCAAAGACTTGAAAATCTAAAACTACCTGCTGACTTAGATTATCAAGCAATTCAAAATCTAGCAACAGAAGCACGCCAAAAACTAGCTTTAATTCGTCCAACTACTTTAGGACAAGCAACAAGAATCAGCGGCATTAATCCTGCTGATATTCAGATGCTTATTTATCATTTAAATAACAAAATCAACAAATCCTAACCATAATTACTTTCATTATGAAAATAAATTTAATTACAATAGGAAGTCTTAATAAAGATAATCAAAAAATCTATGATTCATACCTTAAAAAAATCAATTTTCTAGCTAACATTAACCTTATTGAAATTAAAGAAAATTTAAATGACAATATTGAACTTAAGATAGCAAAAGAAACAGAAGCTATATTATCCAAAATTCCCAAAAATTCCAAAGTCTTTTATTTATCTTTACAAGGTAAACAAATGACAAGTGAAGAGTTTTCAGATTTATTTGTTGAAGACAATTTGACATTTATTATTGGAGGCTCCAATGGTGTGGATGAATCTAAATTCCAAAACAAAATAGCTTTTTCGAAAATGACTTTCCCGCATCAGCTGTTTAGATTGATGCTTATTGAACAAATCTATCGCGGTTTAGCAATTAAAAAGAATATCAAATACCACAAATAAAAACAAAAGTTGAGAAGAATAAATTCTCAACTTTTTTGTTTGGATTTTTGAATTAGAAAAAAACCAAAATATTTCGTCCGTTTTTTTTACCAATTATTATTTTACATCTTTTGAAATTGATTCAATTTTTTTTATGGCATCACCTAATTGTTTTTTAATCATTGCATCATATGCTTCATCGTAGGTTTTGTGTTCACCTTTTGCTAGATTAACTTCATCAATGTTTTTAGGTCCTGAGGTTTTTCAACTTTCAATTTGTTTAACTAGTTGATCTATACGATCTGTTATTTGTTTTTTATATTCTTTATGATTTTCTTCTTTAGCATCTTTTAAGGTTTCTGATTTTTTAGCTTTTTCAGCATCAAACTCGTATTTATTAACTTTTTCTTTTAAGTCATTTAATGTTTTAATTGCCTTATCAGATGCTTCAGTAAATTTTTGTTCATCTGTTTTGTTATCGGTTTCAGGATTTTTATTTCCATCACCATCTTTATCTTTGTTTTCTGATTTATCGTCTTTTGTTTTATCATTACCGCCACAATTTGCAGCAATTAGTGGCATTGAAGCAAGTGAAGCAACGCTTCCTAAAGCAAGTAGGAACTTATTAATTTTTTTCATAATCTTAAAGTCTCCTTATTATTCAAATATTTAAATATCTCTCTCTTTATAAATAAACATAACAATTTCCATTGTTACAACCCCTATTTTACTTTTTTTTTTTTTTGCCAAAGTCTTGAATTTTGTGGCCAAAATTAAAGAAAATAGTGTGTTTTTTTGCAAAAGATGACAAAAAAATAGAATTTAGCCATTTTTTCTAAATTCCATTTTTTCGATTGTTTAGATTATTTTTGTGTCATTTTGTGTGCTTTTAATGCAGCTTCTTTTACTTTTTTATTATCATAAAAGTCTTTATAATCTAGTTTAACATCTGGTTCAACTCCACCTTCAATGTCTTCAAATTTTTCACCAAATGTAGCATTATTTGGAGAAGACATTGTCACTGTTGTTCCATCTAATAGAGTTGCAGGGAAAACGGCTGACATTCCGCCACCACTTTTTTGACCTATTATTTTAGCTATGCCCATTTCTTTTATGATACTTGTAGCTTGGTTAGCAGCACTAAATGTGTTAATTCCAACTAATGCTGTTCATTTGTATTTATCATAATTGTGATTAGTAAATTTATTGTCCCCAAAAACATCGACTTTTGATAGTGTTTTAGTTCCTATTTTATTAAGAACATCGTATTCACGATTTAGAACTTCTTTATTTGTCATAAATCCAAGTGTTCTTATCATAGCATAAACGCTACCACCACCATTTAAGGATAAATCAAGGATTATATTTTTAATTTCTTTCTTTTCTTTTTTCTTTGCTTCTATTTTCTTCATGAACTCTTTCATTAAGAAATAAGTATCATGTTTTCAAGTATTTGCTGTATCTTCTTTTTGTTCTTTAGTTGCATCAGCAAAACCAAATGTACTCAATATAACTGTGTCATCATCAACAAATCTAATATGGTCATCTAAAGTCAATTTATCTAGATCTTTTTTAAAGGTAGACTTATATCTTGCTTGTAATTCATCTTGGTTCTTAAAGAATGTATTGTAATAATCACCATAATATTTTTTTGGTTCTTTTGCTAGTGTTGAGTTTCTTAAAGATTCTTCACTATAACCATTATAGTATGACAATGCATCAATTCTTGTATGCAATTCATTTAATTTTTTGTGAAATACATCAATATATGCTTGATGAAATTCTTCTGGATTAGTTGATAGAAGTTTCTTCTTATAATCTTCCCCGATATATTTTTCAAAAGAATCAAATTTTTTATATCTCTTAAGGCCATAAAAATAATCCATAACAAAGGCTAAATGATGGAAGTTAATTTCTCTTTGTCTCTTGGTTGGTTTTTTCTTAGCAATAGTAGCTTCTTTTTGGATTCTTTCTTTAGCTTCTTTTGGAGTTCCAAAAGATGAATAAGAATCTATACCCGCTTCAAGATTTGTAAATGTTTTACCATTAAAATATATATTATTGTAATTTTGAGTAATAAACAAGGTATTAAAGACTGAAAAAGGAATTAAAACTTTTTCATCTTTAAATAGAATATCCATTTTATATTTGCCTAAATCAAATACAATTTCTTGTTTGGCATCATATTGTTGTTCAGTTCTGATTTTTAAGAATTGGCTACCATCAATCAATTGACCTGGTTTTATAATTGAATAGAAGAATCCAGTATCAGGAACTGAAATTGTATTTTTTTCTCAATTAATAACTAATTTATATTCAGCTTGTTCTTGATTTTCAATTCCTTCAGTAGCTGTGCTATCTTGTTTTAATATATATGATTTTTCTTTTTTATCTAGATCAATTTTTGTAGTAAATTTCGAATTATCAACAATTCCTTCAAGTGTACTTAAAAATTCATCCACATCCACAAACATTTCTTCATTTTTTCAATAAGCATTCAAATCAGCTTTTTCTTCAACTTTGTATTGTGGGTTGTAATTTTTAAATGAATGTTTAGTTACACTTATTTCTTCTGTTTGGCATTTTGCAGATAGCATTGCAACTGGCAAAATGCTTCCGGCTAGTATTGGCAATATAAACTTAACTAGCCTTTTTTTATTCGATGTTTTTCTCATAAATCCTCTTATAATTTTGGGCATACACCCTAAGTTAAATTATATTGAATTAGATTCAAACTATATTGAATAATGATTGAAATATGATAGTTTCTAGCGTTTTTCTACTCAAATTAAGAAGAAAAAATGCATTGAATGAGTTATTGAAGCCTTCTTTATATCTTTATAACAAGATAAAAGGATATTGAACTAAAAATACTTATTTTTAGAAAAATTTTAGAAATTAAGTGCAAATAAAAATCTCCCTGCACTAATGCAAGGAGATAAATTAAGGGAAAAATTAAATTTTATTTTTTAGGAGTAGTTGTAGCTGCATTTAAAGCTTTGTCAATAGCTTCATCATTATAGAAATCCTTGTATTCTAAATTGATATCTGGTTTAATGCCGCCTTCGATTGATTCGTTTTTTTCTCCAAATACTGCATTATTTGGACCACTGATTGTAATAGTAGTTCCATCATTTAGCATAATTGGCATAATTGCTGACATTCCACCACCAGTTTGCTTACCGATGATTTTAGCAATTCCCATTTCTTTTACAATACTTGTTAGTTGATTAGCTGCGCTAAATGTATTTAGACCAACTAATAAACTTCAAGTATATTTAGTATATGCATCATTGTCATATTTTTGATCACCATCAGTATCAACTTTAGATTTACTTAGGTCACCTCTTTTATCTACAATGTTATATTCACGGTTTAAGACTTCTTTATCAGTCATAAAGCCTAAGACTCTTACCATTGAACTAACACTACCACCACCATTTAAGGATAAGTCTAGAACAATGTTTTTAATTTCTTTGATTTCCTTATTTCCTTCTTTTTCTTTCTTTTGGGCTTTCTTATTTCTTTCTTCAATTTGCTTCATTAAATGACGCATTAGATAATAAGTGTCGTATTTTCAAGCTTCATCTTCTTTATCAAGTTGTTCTTTGGTTCCATCTTGGAAGCCAAAAGTTGTTACAATGGCTGTGTTACCATGGTATCTTATATAGTCTTCTGGACCAAATTGATCAATTTTTTTGTTAAATTTCTTTTCAAATTGTTGAACTAAATCCGCTTTAATCTTTCCAAAGTCATTGAAATATTGACCGTAATTTGCTTCCTTATTTTTTAATAGTCGTTGTTTGGTTGTTTCTTTTTCATTATATTCTTCATAGTAGGATAAGGTATTAAGTCTTGTATGAAGCTCATTTAGTTTCTTGTGGAATATATCAATGTATGCTTGATGGAATTCAGCTGGTTTAGTTGATAGAAGTTTTTGCTTATATTCAGGACCAATTCATTCTTCAAATGATTTAATTTCTTTATGGTATTTTAGACCATAGAAATTATCCATTGTAAACATCAAGTGATTGAAGTTAATTTCACGTTCTTTTTTTGTTTGTTCTTTGTTTTTTATTTCTTGATCTTTTCTAATTCTCTCTTTTGCTTCTTTTGGTGTATCTTTATATGCATCAACACCTGCTTGAACATTTGTAAGGTTTTTACCATTTCAATAAATATTATTGAAAGTTCAACTCATAAATAATGTATTGAAGGCAAGAAATGGCAACAAGACTTTATTATCTTTGTATAGGATATCCATCTTGTATTTGCCTAAATCAAAAACGACTTCAGATTTTGGATCATCTTTTTTACTTTCATATGTTGTTTCAAGGAATTGCCCATCATTAGTTTGTTCTTGAGGCTTTTGAATTTCATAAAAGAAAGAGGTGCTTGTGGTTATTATTTTGTTATTTTTTCAATCAACTACTAGTCTACTTACAACTTGTTTTTTTTCATCTTTAATTTCATAGAATTTTTTATTATCGTCTAAGCTTACTCTTGTACTAAAGACCTTATTGTCAAAAAGCCCTTCTAAATTCTTTAAGAATTCATCAAGGTCAATATACATCATTTCTTGTTGGTCTTTAATTCTGTATATTGACATTTCGCTATCTTTAATTGTGTATTCTTTATTAAAGTTTTTAAATGAAGCCTTTGTTACATCCATTGTTAGTGCATTATCATCTACTCTTTTTTGACAGCTAGCTGAAATGGCAGCTATTGGCAATATTGCCAATGACATTAAAGATAATATTTTTCCAATTTTTTTATTTTTATTTGCAAGCATAATTTATATTCCTTTTTTCTTTTTTGGAGAATAAGCTTTCTCCTTAAATTAGATTGTATTCCTAATTCCTAAAAAAAGAAATAAAAGAATAGTACATATGTACTATCCTTTAAATAAGAAAAAAATATAAAACCATTATTAGTAAATTCTAATAAATACTTACATTCATTATACTTAAAAATAGACTGAAGAAGATTGAAATTGATTGAAAAAAGCCATTTTGTCTAATTGAGTCAAAATGACTTTATTTCAATAAAATAAGAGAAATTTAATATTTAATGTTAATTATTATTGAACTTTAATTTTCTTTTTGTTTTTGTTAATTCAGTCTCTTAGACTATCTTCACGATCCGAAGTAGTTCTTTCTCCTGATTCGTCGCTGTATACGTCACCACTTGGAGTACCTATTTCAAATTTATCATTTTGAATAGCAGTACCTGGTTTATTAACTACGCTAACTACAACTGAGGCAGTTGCAGTAACTGTAGGTTTTTTATTCTTTTCTTCTTTACCATTTGCTAGTGTTAATTCAAGTTTTCCTTCAATTAAAGAAGAATCAGCAATAGCTTCAATTGTTAATTTTGAATCTTTAAATTCAAATGATTTAAAATCGCCTAATCTTAGAGATTCTAAACCTTTAACACCTTTTAATACATCTAATACTTCTTCAGGTTCAATAGTATTATTCTTAATTGCTTTTTTTATTTTTTCAGCAACCGAATTTTCTAAAGCATTTAATTTAACTTTTGCTTTATTTCCTGAGGTTTGATTTTCTGGAGTTTTGTTATTTGGATCTTTTTCATTAGGTTTTTTTGTTTCTTCTTTTTTGGTTCCATTACAATTTGCAGCAATTAGTGGCATAGAAGCTAAAGAAGCTATAGTACCTAAAGCTAATAAAAACTTGTTTATTTTTTTCATTATTTATTTCCTAATTTTATCTAAATATTTAAATATCAAATTTGCTTTTGAAATAGCAATTGT
>NZ_AORI01000007.1 GCF_000367765.1 Metamycoplasma auris 15026 | reverse complement strand
GCAAAGTAGCAAAAAAATGCTGAAAAAATTGAGCAAAAAGGCCTTTTGACCTCAAAAGAAGTATGTTTTTTGATATTTGAATAATTCCTATAAGAAATAAAAACAAAGTTGGTATTATGCAAATTTGCAATTGTTTTTTATTTTGTCCGGTATTTGGGGGACTGTGCAATGATTGTTAAACATAATACTAAAAAAGGTATTTAATTAACTACAATAAATCACTTTTTTTGTCTACTGATATTGTTTTAGTTTATGCTAAAATTTAAAATAACATGAATAAAAATAATTATATTAATTCTTTAAATAATATATATATATATATATATATATATATAAGCAATTAAGGTCAAAAAATAAGATTTTAATTGCAATTTTTTTGTTTCTTTTAAATAATAATTCAATTACACAGGTCTAATATCATGTCTAAGATTAATGTCTTAGAAGCTTTTTCTGGTATCGGAGCTCAACACAAAGCTATTTCAAATCTAAAAAAGAAACAAAAAATTAAAGTCTTTAATATTGTTGCCATAGCAGATTGGGATGCTAGGGCTAATATTGCTTATTCTACAATTCATAGTAACTTACTTTCAAAGCAAAATCAAATCTTAAATAGGCGTAATTTAATTGATGAAAACAAGATTAATAAGTTTTTAGAAAAATTCGATTTTTCTTTAAATTCAAAGAGTATTTCAAAGATAACTAGAAAAGATTTGGAATTTAAAAAACTTCTTGCTGCCTCAGTGCTTTTAGATAATAATCAAGTAGATATTAACAATCTTGATCCAAAAATAATAAGAAAGCTAAAAATCGATCTAATTACTTACTCATTTCCATGTCAAGGATTAAGTATTGCAAATATGGGAAGAGCAAAAGGAATTAATAATGAGCAATCCAAATCTAATTTAGTTTGACAGATATATCGGATATTAAATGAAGCATCCTATAAGCCTAAATATCTGTTAATGGAAAATGTGCCTAATCTTCTTTCAAACAAATTTAAAGCTGAATATGAGCATTGAAAAAATAAACTAAGTGATTTGGGATACAAAACATTTACTATCATTCTTAATTCAATTGATTGTGGTTCAATTCAACATCGTCGACGAGTTTTTGCAATTTCTACACTTAAGGAATTAGAAATTCCATTTAATAATGACATTGAATTTAAAAACTACATTGATAAAATCACATCTAATAAAAAATTATCTTTGGATAAAAAAAGAAAAAAGTTTAATGATATATTTAAAAAATTTCCTTGCAATGAAGAAAATCTTAGCTGCTTAATCAATCACACTCCTTCAAGAATCAAAATGATTGAGAGTGTAAAGATTATTAATGAATCAAAGAACTTTGAAATACCAACACTTACTACTAAACAAGATCGTATTCCTAATGTAGGGATTATCAAACTTAAAAATGATTATACAAATAAAACTAACTATAGATTTATAAGTCCTAGAGAAGCATATAGACTAATGGGCTTTAATGATGAGGACTTTAATAAACTTATCCCTCTTATTGAAAAAAGAATTCTAAATAAGGAATCTTTATATCGTCAAGCTGGTAATTCCATCTCAGTTGAAGCAATTGAAGTTATTTTCCAAGTTATAAGTGAGATTGAGATAAATAATAATCCCAATGAAAATTTGAAAGAAGTAGAATAAATATGAATACATTTGAGAGATTAAAAAATGTTGTCTTTCATACAATTGGAACAAATTGTAATGCTTATATTAAAAGATTTCAAGATAAATATAAGAATACATCTTTTTTCTATGATATAGATATTGGCGATAGTCTTATTTATTTGTATGATGATAATGACAAAATAATTGATTCATTTAAAAGCAAATCGACATATAAACAATTTATAAGTGTGCTTCTTTCATTTGGTTTTATAGAAGATGGCATTGGTAAATACATTATTAAAAAAACTATGTTTGATTATGACTATATTACTGAAATACTTTTTGAAAAATCGAATATGAATCAAATTAATATCATAAGACAAAGTCGATTTATTACTCTACTACTAAATGCTAACTATATAAACAAAGACAACTTTGCCTTATTTGAATTAAGAAGTATTAAAAAAGGTCATCAACCGCAATTTAATCGATTGAAATTAGAAATTAGTGATTGAGAAAAACAAACAACTAATGATTTTAAAAGACTAAAAAACGTGCTTAGCAAATTAGATAAATATGATTTCATAAAAAAGGGAAAAGAAAATGAGCAATAAGAGTGAAACAACCTTTAAATTTAAACAAAAAAGTATCCGGCAACTTTTTGAAGAGGAATTTGAGATTATTGAAATACCGCTTTATCAAAGAGAATATGTATGAGATGATGAACAGATTATTCCCTTACTCGATGACTTAATTGATCGATACAATGATCAAAACCAACATTATTTTGGCATTATTGCGCAAAGCGTTAAACGGTTAGAAAAAGACGATAATTGTAATAAGCATCGAATAATTGATGGACAACAAAGAATCACAACATCAATACTTTTAATTTATTATCTAGACAAAAAAATTAATGAAAATGAAAATACAAATATTTTTAATGACTTTAGAATCTCAGATATCCAGTTTGAAATAGGTGCGAATATCCGTGATGACATTTGAAATATTATAAAATCTCAAAATAGAAATCTAATTCCCCTTAACCATTCTAGAATTAAGAAAAATTATGAAATAATTGAAGAATACTTCAAAAATAGACATTTTAATAATGAGGAATTAAAAGAAATATTAAAGACATTTCTTGATAAGTTTATTTTTGGAATTTTAGAATATACAATTGAAAAAGAAAATGAGATGTTGGTTTTTGAAAACTTAAATTCTAAAGGTTCGCCATTAGAATCATTTGATTTGATTCGAAATGCAATTATTCTTCAAAATAAAGATAATGATTCTAAACAAAATCTTATAGATTTTAATGCTATTGTATTCAGTGTATTGAAAGATGGATATTGGAGTGAAAAAATAAAGGAAAGCAAACGTGGTGAAGAGTTTGAAGAATTTATTAAAAACTACACAAAATGATTGGGATATACTAAGAAGTATAAAAGTTATAAAACTTATAAGAACTTTAGACAACTAATCAATGATAAAGTATCTAATGGAGTTCAATTTAAGGAATTTCTTAATGATTTAAGAAAATATTTAATTCTTTATTTGCAAATTAAGCATCACCAACATTCTCCTGATATTGGAAATAGACTTTGATATCGTGTAATTGAACAAAAAAATGTTCATATTCCTTTGGCATTCGAATTATTTTCAAGATTTTCACAATTTAATATTAATAATGATAAATGAGATACATCTAATAAACTAATTGATTCATACATGAAAGTTTGAGCATCACACATTATAAAATTAATATCTGTAGAAGGTACAGGCCAATCCTTATCTAATTTAGTTTTCACTGTCATTGAGTGAATTAAGGAAGGACTTTCACCAAGAGAAATTAAGGACAATCTAAGTAAAATGAAATATGATAATACTCCTAGTGATTGAAAATTTATAGAGTCTCTAAAATCCCCAAAGAAGGAATCATGATTATCAAAATCAATTATAGATATTATTGAAACGGTTATTTTAGATCAGAATGCTGGCGAAAGCATTAAACAAGTTGATATGCAAACAATTGAGCACATAATGCCCCAAGATTTAAGTGAATGAAAAAACGGCTTAGATTATGAAGAGGAAAAAATGAAACAATTGCACTCAAAGTGTAAGGATCAAATTGGTAATTTAATTCATTTAAATAATAAACAAAATACAAAAATATCTAATAAGCCATTTAAGGATAAAGTAAAAGAGGTTTATAAAAAATCATCCTCAATATTAGTAACAGCTAAAGGTCTTGAAGATTATGGACTAAAAAATATTTGTGAATATGATGAATGAACATTTGAAATCATTGAAGATCGAACTGAAAAATTAGGTCGTGTCATTATTGATATAATGAACAATGACTAAAAAGCTTGCTATGTTAGAATAAAAATAGACTACAAAAAACTATTGGTAGTCATTTTTTATTGCTTTTTTAGGCGTTTACTACACACTTAGTAGTCCTAAAAAAGCAATAAAAAAAGATGAAATTTTTTTGTATTTGAAATTTCATCTTTAAGTTAATTATTTTTTGTTTTCTTTAGAAATTAAGAGTTATTTTTATCTAATCTTCACTAAAAGAAGAGTGGTACATTTTTTCATACAAACCTTTTTTAGCAAGTAGCTCTTCGTGTTTGCCAGCTTCAACTATTTGACCATCATTGATAACAAAAATACAATCTGCATTAACAATCGTAGATAAACGATGGGCTATAATAAAAGAAGTTTTATCTTTCATTAATTCATTAATTGCATTTTGGATAATTTTTTCTGTTCTTGTATCAATGTTAGAAGTAGCTTCATCTAAAATTAGAATCTTTTTATTGGCTATAATTGCACGCGTTATAGCAAGAAGTTGTCTTTCACCTTGTGAGAAGTTATTTCCGCCTTCTTCAACAATTTCATCATAGCCATTTTCTAGTTGTTGAATAAATTCGTCTGCATGTGTAATTCTTGCTGCATTAATAATTTCTTCATCAGTTGCTTCTAAATTTGCATATCTTAAATTCTCTTTAATTGTATCCTTGAATAAAAATGTATCTTGGAGTACTATTGAAATTTGATTTCTTCAAGAAGCTTCATTTATTTCTGATGATTTATAATTATCAATTTTAATTTCACCACTATATGGTAAATAGAATTTACTTAGAAGATTAATAATCGTAGTTTTACCAGCACCAGTTTTACCTACAAAAGCAAATGCTTGGCCTCTTTTAGCTTTAAATGTTGTATTTTTTAGCTGCAAATTATTTGGATTATTAGTGTATGAGAAATTAACGTCTGCAAAACTAACTTCGCCTTCAATTTCATTTTTAATAACATCTAGTTTTTCTTCATTAATTTCAGGTTTTAGAGCAATTAAATTAAATAATCTAGTTGCTGAGACAATCATAATTTGTAACTGCGCAATATTTTCAAAAACTCGAACAATATTGTTTGACATAATTCTTATATATAGTACAAAAGAAAGAATAATACCGGGATTAAATTCCTTATTAGAACCAGTTCCAATATTTGCCGTTACAAAAGCACCGGCTGTAATGACAACAACTAGTTGTAATAGATTAATAATGACATTTCCATAAGGTCACATCACACCACTATAAACAGTAGCTTTTAGACTTGATTTATATAATTTGTTTGTTTTATGATTGAATTCATCATTAATTTGTGCATTAAAATCAAGTGATCTAATTAGATGATGCGCTGCAAGATGCTCTTCAATAAAACCATTTAATTTGGCAATATGTTTTTGTTGTTTTTGAAATTGGGGAGCTGATTTTTTCATCAATAGCACAATTAATGATAAAGATAAAGGAAATAAAACTAGCGTAATTAAGGATAAATAAACTGAATAATAAAACATGAAACCAAATGAAAAAATTGTTACTGAAATAGTAGAAATAATCGTATTCATATTGGCAGCTAAACCAGTGGACACATTATCTACATCATTAGTTAGAATTGCCATTAATTCACCTGTACTTACTTTATCAAAGAATGAAATAGGCATCTTCATTATAGACTTATAAGCATCATGCCGCATCAGCGCTGCACTAAGAACACCAGATTGCACAGATAAAAAGTTTGAAATATATGAAAGAATCTGACTGGCTATATAGTTAACTACAAGAAGAACAAAATAACCAATAAACTTAAATAAATCAAAGTTTTCTTGATTTGTAGATTTATTTATTCCAATTAAGAAATTGTAACTTAAAAGATGTTCAGTAATATAACCTACTAGATATATACCAGCCGTTAATCCTGCACCAGATAAAATAGCAGTTATAATAATCCAAAAAGTCATTCCTTTTTTATAGTTAACATAACCTAAAAGTTTTTTTAGTGTTTCCCATTTAAGTTTGGAGTTTGTTTTTTTAAGCTGTCTTTTTTCTTTTTTACTTAATTGTTGTTTGTTATCTGATTTAAAAGGATCAAGATTATACATTATCATCTCCTAACTGCGTTCTTGCAATTTCTGAGTATAAGAAACATCTTTGCATTAATTCAGAATGTGTGCCTATATCAATCATTTTTCCTTTTTCTAAAACAATAATTTTGTCTGCATCCATAATGGAAGATATTTTTTGGGCAATAATAATGGTTACTAGTTTACCATTATTTCAATTTCTTATATTCTTTTTAATTTGTTTTTCAGTATTAGCATCAAGGGCAGAAGTTGAATCATCTAAAATAAGAATTTTTGGATTTTTAATTAGCCCTTGAGCAATGGAAAGACGTTGCTTCTGACCGCCAGAAAAATTTACTCCTTTAGCTTGCACTTGAGCATCCAAATTTTTATCTAATTTAGATACAAAATCATATGCACAGGCATTTTTGATACTTTCAATTAATTGCTCTTCTGTAGCAATAGGATTAGCCATTAATAAATTTGATTTAATAGTCCCACTTAAAAGAAGGGGCTTTTGATAAATATGAGAAATTGAAGAGCGCAAAGATTTTGTATCAATTTCTTTTATATCATGACCATCGATTTTAATATAACCATGCATAGTTTTAAAATCTAAACTTAAAAGTTGAGCAATGGTACTTTTTCCTGAACCAGTTGGGCCAATGATTCCAATTGTTTCGCCAGGATTTGCTTGAAAAGTAATATCCTCAAGAACATTTTTTTCTGAATCTGTGTAATATCTAAAAGAAACATGATCAAAACAAATATGTCCATTTGTAATTTTTTTATTCGAAACTATGTAATCAATATCAGGTTTGGTATTAAAAATTTGATTTAGTTTTCTTGCTGAAATAATTGATCTAGCTAGAGTAAAACCAACAAAAGATGACATAATGACACCAATTGTAATATACATAACATAGTTTATAAATGTTGTCGCATTTGAAAGAATTGTTTTGAATTCTTCCACTGCTTTTATTGGAGAAAGACTAGGATCAACATTTTTTCTAATGATAAATCCAGCTGCTAATAAGATTATTGCTGTTGCAATATTGGCAAATAGGTTAACAAAAGCAAAAGCTAAGTTATAAAAGTTTCATGATTTTTTAGATATCACATGTCAATTTTGGTTTTTTTCTTCAAACTTTCTATTTTGAATTTTTTCAAGATTGTATGACTTAATAACTCTAATTCCAAGAATACTTTCTTGGGATTCGTTATTAATTTGTTCATACATTTTTTCTTCCTTAATAAAATAAGGAACCATAATTGCTCCTGATATTAGCATAGTAAGCATTAAAACAGGAATTAAAACACCTAAAATAATTGAAAGTTGCATATCTGTTAATAAAGCAAAAACAAGCCCAAAAATTAAATTAAAAGGGCCAATAATTGCTAGTCTTAAGAAAAGATTTATTCCCCATTGAATTCTTGTTATATCAATAGTAAATCTTGTAAGAATTTTTGAATGTGTAAAAAATTCAATATCTTTTTGGGATAGCTGCCCTAAATGACTTCAAAGTTTCATTCTAATTTGCTTAGCAGCAGCAATTGAAACATAAGAACCCAAGATTGAGCCACTAAGAGTTGCAAATGAGCCAACTAATAAAGCAATTGTAAAATAGATGGAAAATAATTTAATTGCATCTGAAATGCTACCGTTAACATTAAACATTTTTAAAATGTTAATATTAACAGTTATTTTATTAGCTTCTGTTGCACCTAAAAAAGATTTTTGAAAAATCAGT
The DNA here is from genome assembly GCF_000367765.1 of Metamycoplasma auris 15026. Lineage (GTDB taxonomy): Bacteria > Bacillota_I > Bacilli_A > Mycoplasmatales > Metamycoplasmataceae > Metamycoplasma > Metamycoplasma auris_A. The sequence continues at coordinate 3,892 of NZ_AORI01000007.1, read as the reverse complement.
GATGATATTTGACCTATAAAAATAGGAATAAATAAAAAAGCTATAACTTGAATGCTTGTTAGTAAAATTGTTACTACTGAAAGAATTTTAAACTTTGCACTCATCATTTTAAAAAGCCTAAACATCCTCTTATTATCCTCCTTTAATTGATAAATAACATCCTTTATGTATATTTATTTGTATACTTAACTTAGATTATTTATAATGAATTTAAGAATATTAATATTAATTAATATTAATATAAGTTTACAACAAAAACTAAAGATCTAACCTATAAGAATAAGTTAGATCAAAGAATTAATCAATATATATTTAAAGAAAAACTATAGATGAATTGCTTCATTAGCAATAAATCATTCTTCATCAGCCTTAATTACATAGATAGGAATTTGCGAATTTGAAGAAGAAATTAGTTTGTAATCTTTGAAGTTGCGATCTTTGTTTTTTGTGTTATCTATTTCTAAATGCAATAGATGAATTTTATTAATAACTGCTTCTCTAATATCAGCATCATTTTCCCCAACTCCAGCTGTAAAAACAATTGCATCGGCTTTAGTTTCAATCTTATTTAAATAAGTAATTAAATAATCTGCAATTCTTTGGGAATATAAATCAAGCGCAAAAGCAGCATTTGGATTTTCCATTTTTTTAGAATGTACATCTCTTAAATCTGAAGAAACACAAGAAACTCCAAGCATTCCAGATTGTTCATTTAGCATTTTAAAAACTTGCTCAATGTTCATGTTTTTGTGTTTCATTATATATGGAATAATCGAAGGATCAATATCACCACTTCTTGTTCCCATCATAATACCAGCAAGGGGAGTAAAGCCCATTGTTGTATCAATTGATAAACTATTTTTAATTGCACATAATGAAGCGCCATTTCCAATATGTAAGCTTATAATATTAACTTTTTCTTTGCCTAATATTTCTTGTGCTCTTAAAGTTACATAGTTATGATTTAATCCATGAAAACCATATTTCCGAATGTTAAGTTCGTCTGAGATTTCTTTATTAATTGGATATGTGTATGCTAAAGGAGACAAGGTTTTGTGGAATGATGTATCAAAATGCATTGACATACTTGCATGTGGTAATAGTTTAGAAAAAGCTTCAATTGCAGCAATAGCACCTGGATTATGAATTGGCGCTAAATCAATAGCGTCCTTTAAAATTGCAAGACTTTCATTAGTTACTAGGGTTGTATCTTGCAATTTAATTCCGCCATTAACAATTCTAAAAGCAACTTTACTAATTTCATCATAGCATTTTATAATATTATGCTTTGTTCATTGGTTAACTATTTCTTTAACTGTTTCTAAAAAATCAGGAAGTGGTAATTTAATCTCTTCTTTTTTGCCATCTCATTCAATAGAAAGAATGCCTTCTTGCATTTTAATTCGTTGCGCTAAACCTTTAGCTTCAATTGCAAGGTCACTATTAAATAAAGTTCATTTAATTGAACTAGATCCTGCATTAATAACTAATATTTTTTTCATTTTCTGCTTATTCCTTATATTAAGATAAATTCAAATTTATATGTTTATTAGATTATAAAAGAAAAAAGAAAAATGAAATTAAGAAAACTAAGTAAAAAAGAAAATAAAAAAAAGAGCAACGACCTATTTTCCCTTGCGGTATCGTTGGCACTGAAGGTCTTAACTGCTGAGTTCGGAATGGAATCAGGTGGGCCCCTTCGTTATGGTTGCTATGGTAAATATTTTACATAAAAAAATTGTTTTTTAAAAAAATTGAGACTTTTTTCTTAATTAGTCGCATTTTTTTTGCTATTTGTATCAACTTTATACTTTTTAACTTTGTTTTTTAATTTAATTAAGGAATGATTTAAGGAAGAACGCGACTTAATGATGTTGTTATTTGCTAATAATCTCACTAACTCATTTAAACTACTATCCAAATTATTTTTTTTAAGTTTAAAAAAATATAATTCATCTTTGCTAAATAAAAATTTCAATTTATTTTTAATAATGAAGTCATAGTTTTCTAAAAAAAGTGTATTTGCATCAGCAATGCGTTGTTGATTATAAATATCAAAGTTAGTAATCCGATTGATATTATTATAGTAATCTCTAGAAATTTTGTACTCTTCTAGTTGGTAATAAGAATTAATTGCTTCAATTGCTTTTAAAAAATCACAAATATGCTCAATTTTTTTAAGATAAATAATAAAGCGATTATTTCTTTTTAGAAGTTTAAATTCAAGGGCATATTTGTTTAAAATAGATAAGCATTGAGAGGCTTTATTGAAATCATAAAATTTAAGTTCTAAATGATTGGATAGACTTTTGAAATTTGAAATTGAACCTGAAGATAAAAAAATTCCTGAAAAATAATCTCTTTCAAATTTCAGCTTGGGATTAGAAAACTTTTTTAGATGAATAAACAATTCATTTTTCTTTAATTTACTAAATTCAATGTTGAATTCGTTTAGTAAATTAATTAAGAAATCTAATACATCTTTATTATTAAAAATAATTGTAGCTTCATTATTTTCGATTTTTGCAGTCGCAAAAATACCACTTAAAAGATTAAGTTTTTCTTGTTTTTTAAGTGGTCTTCTAATAATTTCATTCTTAATTTGAAAACTAAAAGTTTTTTCTTCCATATATACTTAAACATAATAGCACAATTTTAGAAATTAAGATTCCTATATCTAAATGACTTAAATTATAAGGGGGGTTATTTAGGAAAAATCAATTTCGATATTTTCGTTTTCATATTCTTTTTTGGAAATTGAAAAGCTAAATAGAGCATCATCTTTTTCTCAGTTTTCTTTTAAAAATTGCTTAAGGTTTTTTATTTCATTTGATAGATTAGTTATTTCTTTAGTTGCTTCTTTGTCTTCATTATTCTTCAATCATTCAATAGCTTTCTTTAATGATTCAATTCCATATTGAAGATTCTTAGTTAAAGCATCTAACATTTCATCGTATTTTTGTTCAATATTATCTTTGGTTATTTCATTATCAAATTCAATTGAACTAATTTCAGTTTCAGTATCAATTGGTTCAAGTAAACTCTTATCGAATTGATATTTATTTAGGTTAGTAATAATATTAGTTAATTTAGTAATTTCATTACTATATTGATTGATTAATTTGTTGTGCTTGGAATTAGCAAATATACTGAAGTTTACAATAACTTCCCCAATCAAATTTGCATCATTAGCAATGATTTTAGCCTTATTTTTATCAATTATTTCAATCTTAATTTGACTTATATTTAATGCTTTAAAATCTGGATTGAAATTCTTGATAGCTTCAAAAATAGTTTCATTAGTAATGGTGTTATTTTTTAAAGCGATTGCTCCTATATTAGTAATTTTAATAAGTTCACTTAAATCTTTTTTTACTACTAATTTATAAGTCACAATGACTTTTTGATTTTCTAGATACTTATTCTTATTTTTTGAATATTTTGAAACATAAATTGTGGCTTTATTTTCTTTGATACTACCAATAAATAAGTCTTTTAATATTTCAGATGTTAATATATCTTTATTTAGATTTAAAAGAGCTTCTCTTATTTTTTCATGTCTTGGAAGTTCATCAGGATTTGAAACTACTAATTGCCCTAGATTTGTTATTTTGATTAGGTTTTCAAGTTTGATTTTATTAGTTGTATTAGTAGCATTAGTATTGATATCTATAGTGTTTTTGTTATTGGTATCATTTGCTTTTTTATCTTCTTTTTGTTCATTTTTATTATTACATGAAATTACTAAAAGAGGGGATGAAATTGTAATAATGGAAGTTGTTATTAGTGATAATGCAAGACTTTTTTTCATGATTATTTTTCTTATTTTAATTAGTTATTTTCCTTCAACTTTTATATAAGTTTTTAGTTCCTATATTCATATTGTAGGGAC
>NZ_AORI01000006.1 GCF_000367765.1 Metamycoplasma auris 15026 | reverse complement strand
TTCCAAAAAAAAAAAAAAAAAAAGCGAATTTTGGTCACAAAAATGTTAAAAAACACTGAAATTTAGTTAAAAATCAGTGTTTTGGAATAAAAATTGATTTGAAGTGTCTCTATTAATTAGTAACTTTTTTTACTATTAAAAGATAACTAAAATTACTAATTTAAATTGGAAAATTCCTTAAAGGTTTCAAACTTGTCGTTCATTATTTTATTAATGCCATCATTGTGATCAATAAGGCTTTTAATATCTTCTAAGGGCACCTCATCAGTAAGGTCTTTTTGTGTTTCTTTAAAACTTTTTACAAATTCGGCTAACTCAGATTTGAATTCAGAAACTAATTTAGGAAAGTTATCCTTTGTTAGTTTATCTTTGTATTCTGGATGTTTTCCATCATTAATAAATTTTTTAGCTTTTTGGTCATCAAATTGAGCTGCTCCGATCTTAGAAATCATATTTTCAAAGTCTTGAATTAATTCGCTTAGTTGTTTCTTTAATTTTTCAAGTGCTGTTTCTTCTTTTTTAGGAGTTGATGATTGGTTTGATTTTAATGAATTACTTTCTTGTTCTTTTTTAGCTGAATTAATTGATTTATTTGCAGTTTTTGAATCACTAATCTTTGTTTCTTCATCAGTGGTCTTGATTTTCTTGCTGCATTTTGCAGCAATTAAAGGCATTGCAAATAAAGGAGTAAGAGAACTTAGAACTAATAGAGATTTGTTAAATTTTTTCATAATATTTATCTTTCAAAATTGATTTAAAAATTAAATAAAACACTGAATTATGATTGAAATTCAGTGTTTATAATTGTTATGTAAGAATTATATAGTATTGATTATTATTTTGAAACTTTTTCAAAGATAGTAAATTGTTCTTTAACAAAATCTGGAATTGGTTTAGTGTGTTCTAAAAGATCTGATGCTTCTTCTTCATCTATTGTTTCTTTCTTTTCGATTTTGTCAAGTATATCTTCTTTTAAATCTTTTATAAATTCTTCTAATTCTTTAGTGAATTCTTCTTGTAATTTCTTAAATGTGCTATCGTCTTTTAGATTTTTAAGACCAAGTTTATTTTTTTCATCGTCTTTTAATTTACTTAGTTTGTCGTTGTCAAACTTAGCACTTTTAATCTTAGCGATTTTTTCTGTTAAATCTTTAACTAGTTTTTCAGTTTGTTCTTTAAGTTTCTTTACATTTTCTCCATCAGCTTTTTGTGTTGTAGCACTTGGGTCATCTGCTGGTGGTGTTGTTGAATTAGAAGGATTGGTAGGATTTTTAGGATCTGTTTCAGGTGCTTTATTTGTATTATCATTTTTATTAGTTTTATCACATGATGCTGCAATTAGTGGTAAAGCTGCTAATGATGATATTGAACCTAAAGCTAATAGAAAGTTATTTAGTTTTTTCATAATATCAATCTTTCAATTTTTATTTAAATATTCAAATATTTGTATTTTAATTAGGTTAAATATAGCAGTTACACTGCTACAAATACAAATTTTACTTTTTTTTTTTTTTGCCAAAGTCACAAAAAAACACTGAATTTTCAATCAAAACTCAGTGTTTTTAAAAAGTTTTAGGTTTATTTTTCCATTATAAGTAATCAAAAGCATCTAGTAATAAGATATCTTTTTCAGGATCTCAGAATGTAGATAGATAGTCATTTTCAAAAGCATAAATATCTTCAATTATTTCATTAATTAATTCAGGATCTTTTTCAACATCCTTTAAGTCTTCTTGAATTTGAGAAACAAAACTTGTTATATCACTTGTTATTGTTTTAAGTTCTTTTTCTAATAGTTCTTTTTTAACTTTTTTATCTTTTAGAAAAGTTTCGCTATCTTTTAATTCAAATTTTTCAATTTTTACTTTAATTTTTTCAATCTTTTCTAATTCTTTTTTAACAAATTCTGTTGATTGAGATAAATTAGATTTTTCTTCTATCTTTGCAGTATTAGCTTCAAAAGGAGTTAAAAGAAGAGTATCTATTTCATCTCCTCAAAATGATTCTAGATAAGATTCAAAATCATCAATTGTATTTTGAACATGTTGTTTAAAGTCTTCTAAGCCTGCAAATTCTTTTTTAGCAGTTTTTAGAACTTCATCTTTAAAGTTCTTAGTGAATTGCTCAATAGTTTTAATAGCTTCGTCTAGATCTTTCATTAAATCATCTTTAGTAATCTTTTTTTCTTTTCCATCTTTTAATATCAAATCTAGACTTGATTCTTTAGATAATTCTTCTTTGGTCTTTGTTAATTTAGCCTTAACTGCTTCAAAGCTCTTGAATTTATCGTCATTTTCCTTAAGAACTTCTTCTATGGCATTATTTTTTTCTGAAGAATTATTGTCTTTATTTCTACCATTCTGTGAATTATTTGCATTCGGATCATTTGCTTCAGGTTTCTTTGCTTCTTCTTTAGTTCCACCACATTTTGCTGCAATTAGTGGCATTGAAGCTAAAGAAGCAACACTTCCTAAAGCTAGAAGAAATTTATTTAGTTTTTTCATTATTTAATTTCCTAATTATTCAAATATTTAAATATCAAGTTATTAACTTTAGGTAGCAATTTACAATTGCTACAAACCCATATTTTACTTTTTTTTTTTTTTTTGCCAAAGTCATAAAAAAACACTGACCTTTCAATCAAAACTCAGTGTTTTTAAAGGAAATTTCCTATTTTATAAGTTAAATTAGTATTTTAGTTAATCTTTATATTAATTAGAAAATCCCACATCAAAGACTGACCAAAATATAAAAAATACCTGCTTATTGCAGGTATATATTTTAAAAATATTGACATTAAAACTTAATAATTTTTAGTTTAACTTTTCAACTTTTTCAGCAAACTTTTTAAGTTCTTCAATGATTTTTGAAAAATCATTTTTCTTAGCTGTTTTTATTTGATTTCTTAACTTATCAAAATCAGTTCACACAGTGTCGTACTTATTAAATGGTGATTTTTTAGCTTTTTCATTAATTGCATTCAATTTGTAATTTAATAGATGTTTATATCCTGCGATTGCATCTGTATATTTATCATCTAATTCAGCAAGAATTTTCTTATCAAATTCAGATAAATGTTTTTCAATTTCCTTAACTTTATCTTCATTTGTATCTTTGTTAAGAGCAGTAATTTCTTTTCTTAATTTATCAAATTGATCTCAAAGTTTTTCACCATATAGTTTCCCTGGAAACTTTTTAGCTACTTCACTTAGTACATTGTATTCAGCCTTAAGTGCTGCAACTTTGTCTTCCTTTTTATTTTGATTATTTGATCCTGAATTATTGGTTCCTCCAGAATTATTTCCACCTTGGTTATTGTTATTATTTCCAGGGTTTTTTTCACTTGGAGTTTTTTGTTCATTCTTAGTTCCACCACAATTTGCAGCAATTAGTGGCATTGCAGCTAAAGAAGCAACGCTTCCTAGAGCTAATAGAAATTTGTTTATTTTTTTCATAACCTAATTTCCTAATTTAATTTATTCAAATATTTAAATATTAGTTTTCTTTACTTTAGGTAGCAATCTTTGATTGCTACAAAACCATATTTTACTTTTTTTTTTTTTGCCAAAAATAGCAAAAATTCATTGAATTTTCAGTCTAATTCAATGAATTTTGTAGGTTTTTAACAAGAAATAACAGCTAAAATTGACTAATTTTATTGTTTTAAAAACGGTTTGTTTTCAATAGAAAATTAGATAATACTAACTAAAATTTAACCTCTTTTTATGTTGCTAAATTTAGGCTTATTTGATTCTGTCATATGACGGCTAAAGTTATTAGATGAAGAAACTTTTGTTACTACTCAAGTTGATATATTTTGATTGAAGGAAATAGCATTTCAGAACATTTGGTCCATATTTGTTACATTCTTTACATCTCAAGCCTTAATATCTTGATTAAAAGAATTAGTTTCACTAAACATATTATGCATTAAATCAACGCTTGAAACATCTCATTTTGTTATATCTTGATTAAAATCTTTAGCATTGCTAAACATATGACTCATATTCTTTACTTTTGAAACATTTCAATCCTTTAGGGGTTTATTGAATTTAGCAGCTTTATAAAACATATAGCTTAAATCTGCAACTTGGTTATTGTCTAGTTTGAATACATCGCTATTAAATTCAGAAGCTCCAGAAAACATTGAATTTATTTCTTTTATACTCTTAAGATTTCAACGATCAAGACTTTGATTAAATTTAGATGCATTCATAAACATTTTCTTCATGTTTTTAACATTTTCAGTATTTCAATTTGAAATGTTTGAATTGAAGTTGTTTGCATCTTCAAACATGCTTTGCATAGTTGTTACACTCTTTGTGTTTCAGTTTGAAATATCACCATTAAATTTTGCAGCCTTGTGAAACATTAATCTCATATCACTTACATTTTCAGTGTTTCAAGATTTTAGATCTTGATTGAAATTTTTAGCTTGATCAAACATAGAAAACATACTTACAATATTTGATGTATCTCACTTGTCAAGATTTTCAATTCTTTCAGATCGATTTTTTCTAAATGCATCAGCTAAACTAGTAATTTCTTCAGGTAGTTTTTCTGGAACTTTTTTAACAGTGTCTAGAAATTTTGAAATTTTACCTTTTTCATCATATCCAATAACTAAAACTTCGGTTTTATCTGCATTATATTGTGTTTCAACTTTTTCTAATTTGGTAAGTTTCTTAATGGTTAAATTTAGTTGACCTTTTATAATCTCTGAGTTATCTTTAGTTTTAATAACAAGACTTCCGTCTTTTAGTAAATTAGCTTTTTTGATACTAAATTCAAAATCAGCTTCATTTAATTTTTCTAGTCCATTTTGTTTTTGCAAAGCTTCTAAAATATCTTTAATTTGTCAGTTATTTTGAGGTTCAATTTTATCTTTTAATTCTGAAATATCAAATTTAATAGCTTCGCTTTGTGCTTGATTGCTGTTATTATTTGTTTCATTGTTAGGTTTTTTACATGAAATAGCAATTAAAGGTAGGGATGTGATTGTGAATAAAATTCCAATCTTTTTTAGGAATTTGCTTCCTATATTTTTCATTATTTCTCCTAAAAAATTAAGTTAAAATTATCAAAAATTTTTAGCTGCTATTGCTAAAAAATATAAAGTTTTGTAAGGCAGTAAAGAAACAAAGGAAAAAATTAATAGATAACCTTTTGTTCTTAACTTTTTATATCTTTGTACTAAAAAATTAATTTTACTTTTTTTTTTGCCAAAGTAGCAGCAAAAAGTTAAAAAAATGCCTCAGAATGAGGACATTTTTAGCTAATTGTTATGTTTTTATTTTTGTTCGGTAATTGGGGACTGTGCAATTTCATATTTTTTAGAAACGTTCGTTAAATTTTCACCTAAAAGAAAGTCATAAATCACTTTCTTCTTTAGATTATACGCATATTTTGACATATAAAAAATCCCCCTCTTTTCGTTTACCGGTTTTGTCCGGTATTTGGGGGACTCTGCACTTTGCTTTTTTAGTTGACAAAAAAACACAGCAAATGCTGTGGAAAAAGTATTTATTAGTTTAGACTTTTAAGACTATTTAGTCAACCGTTAACTAATTTTTCATCACCTTGTTTTTTCTTAGGATCTATTTTCTTAGGCACTAAATTTGCATTAGTTGCTTTTTCTTCATTTGCTTTTTGTTTCTTTAGAATATCTTCTAGGCTTAATTCATTAGGTTTTTTTGGTTCTACAGTTTTTGGTTGATATTTATAAATGTCTCTACCTCAAACTTCATAAATATAAGTTGAAGCTGCAAGAGCTTTTTCTTCTTGAGATTTTTCTTTTGGAGTATTAGTTTCTGGCTTAGTTGCAGGAATTGTGGTTGAAGTTTCACCTTCTTTGTTTTTTTCTGGATTTTTAGCAGGAGATTTTTCTTCTTTTTGTTTATTAGTCCCATTGCAGTTTGCAGCCACTAATGGTAATGATGCTAATGAAGCAACACTGCCTAAAGATAATAGTATTTTGTTGATTTTTTTCATTATTTAATTTCCCAATTTTTCTTAAATATTCAAATATTAATTTGTCTTAAAATAAGCAATTTT
>NZ_AORI01000005.1 GCF_000367765.1 Metamycoplasma auris 15026 | reverse complement strand
GCCAAAGTCGTAAAAAAAAGGGTAAAAAAATAAAGAAATTTGCCTAAAATTAAGCATTTTTTTGACTAAAAAGCTTTTTTTTATTTTTGTCCGGTAATTGGGGGACTTGTGCAAACCATGTATTTTTAGCCCTAAAAATCAATAAAAAAGTTTCCTTAAAATAAGGAAACTAGTTTATAGGGATTAATTTTATTTTAGATCTTTTAATTGAGGGAATAAAAGAATATCACGAATGGAATCATTTTGGGTTAATAACATAATTAAACGGTCAATTCCAATGCCACATCCTCCTGTAGGAGGTAGTCCATATTCAAGGGCATTAATGAAATCTCAATCAATTTCATTAGCCTCTTCGTTACCATTTTCTCTTTCTTCAAGTTGGGATTCGAAACGTTGTAGCTGATCAATTGGATCTGAGAGCTCAGTAAACATGTTAGCAAATTCTTTTGTTCCAATAAATAGCTCAGCTCTTTGGGTGAATCTTTCATCATCTAGTTCTTTAAATGCTAGAGGACTAATTTCAATTGGGTGTCCATAAACAAAAGTAGGTTGAATTAAAGTTTCTTCGATGTATTTTTCAAATAATTCATTAATAACATGACCTAATTTGTAGTATTTTTCAACTTTGATATTGTGTTTTTTTGCTAATTCAATTGCTTGTTCGTCATTTAAACTACGTAAATCAACGCCGATTTTGTCTGAAACAGCATCCACCATATTAATTCTTGCAAAAGGATATTTAAATTCAATATCATAACCATTAAACTTCACTTTTTCAATGCCAAGTTTATTTGTTAGATGCTTAAATACTCCTTCTGTTCTTTCCATCATTCCTCACATATCAGAATATGCTTCATAAAATTCAATGGAAGTAAATTCTGGATTATGTGTGCTATCTACACCTTCATTTCGAAAAATCCGACCAATTTCATATACTCTTTCAAAACCACCAACGATACATTTTTTTAAAGGTAGTTCAGTAGCAATTCTTAAATAGAAATTCCGACTTAAGGCATTATAGAAAGTAATAAAAGGTTTAGCAGCAGCGCCACCAAGAATTGGTTGTAGCACAGGAGTATCTACTTCTAAGTAATCTAAATTATCAAAGAATTCACGTACACCTTTAATAATTTTTGTTCTTAAAAGAAATGTTCTTTTAGATTCTTCGTTAACAATAGTATCAACGTAACGATGTCTTCTTCTTTCTTCTGGATCTACTAAGCCATGGTATTTATCAGGAAGAGGTTTTAGTGATTTAGTTAAAAGAGTAATTTTTTGAGATTTGATAACTAGGGCTTCTGTATTAGTTTTTGAAATATAACCATCAACACTAATAATATCTCCCAAATCAAGTTGTCTAATAATTTCAGCCGAGTTTTCATCTAGACTTTTTTTATCAAAGTACACTTGCATATTAGCATCTCTATCAGCTAAAACTAAAAATGGTCCTCTTTGAGCAATTACTCTTCCGTTGAATGTTACGAATTTGTGTTCTGCATCAATTTCTTCTCTGCTTTTATTATTAAATAAATCAATAATTTCTTTTGAAGAAATTGTTGGTTTAATAGTTGAATTAAAGGCACGGATGTTTTTGTTGGCTAATGCGACAACTTTATCTCTTCTAATTTGTTCTTGTTCTGAATATTTTTTTTCCATAAATTTCTTTTTTTCTCTTTTATAAAATTCTAATCATAGTAAGGAATAATGTGAATGTGTGTTCTAAAGACACTTTGGTCAGCTGATTCGTTGTTGTTAACTACTAATTTAAAACCTGATGCATTTCATTTTTCTGTTCATTCTAAAGCTAATTTACGAGCTTTAGAAATTAGCATCTTTAAATTATCATCTTCAATATCATAAAGGTTTCTTGAGTATTCTTTTGGCACTACTAAAAAATGGTTTTTTTGGACTGGTTTAATATCTAAAAATGCAATAACATCAGCATCTTCATAAATTATTGTTGATGGAATTTCCCGATCAATTACTCTTTGGAATATATCTTTTTCCATATATCTTATATTAATCCCTCTTGTTTAAATATATCTAATATTACTGGATCGAAATCTTTTAGTTTAATTCCTAAATTATCTTGAATGTATTTGTTTACTTCTCTAAATAATTCATTGCCTTTAGAAACAACAATGTGGTTGGCTATTTTACTTTGTTCTTCAGGTTTTTCTCAAGGAGTTTTATCTAAAGTTAGCTTACCTTTTTCAATTTCTTTGCCATCTTTATCTTTTTGTTTATTTGAAACAAATAATGGAGCTATTTTTATTACATAAGCAGCATCTATTTTATTATCCTTAATCATATTAACTGTTTTAGGATATTTATCTAGATTGAATTTAAGGTCTTTGTTATCTGATTCAAATTTACTTTCTTTCTTTTCTAAAATCGAAGTAAAGTCGTAATAATGTCTTTTACCTAAAGATTCAACTGATAGACGCATTGGAACACTAATGTTTTTAATTCCATCATATGTGATATCACCCATGATTTCATAAATTAATTTGTATTTATTAGGAGTTCCACCATTCATATCTAGGTCTTTAGTGAACTTATTTTTGTTGCTATTATCTCTTGTTAGCTTTTCAAATTCAATATCTTCTGCGCTTAATTTATCATCTTTCTTAAGTTTAGATGCTTTAGCAGTTAATTGTGCCGAAGCTTTAATTTTAGGTAACTTATCTTCTTTCTCTAGAATTGAAACAAACTTAAAGTAATCTTGGTCTAACACTTGATTTGTATTTGGATTTAAGAAGCCAAATATTGGTGACTTAGTTTTCTTTAGTGCATCAAAAGTATTATTTAGATCGCCTGATGTAGCTGTATTTTGTTGAATGCCACTATATGCTCTTAATTCTTCAAGCTTCGAGCTACCATTCATAGCTTCAGAAGTTCCAGTTGCAATAATAAATTCTTTATTCTTAGCTACTGGATTATAGTTATACTTAACTTTATTATCAGATGTATATGAAGCTAAGTCATTGAAGTCCTTGAAGTTTGAAACATTAGCTGTTCCTACTCTTAAATTCATATCTTGGTCATCAGTAAATGCTCATTTTTCAACAATGGGATTTTCAACTAGTCATTTAACTAAATATAGGTTCTTAGCAGATAAATCAAGAGCTTCATAAATTTCTTTTTTGCTTTTAGCAGTTGAATCTTTTTTCATTTCAGATTCTAAACTAACTTGGTATTTATCTAATCCTTTGCTATTAACTGAACGACTTCTAAACTCTTCTCTTGATTTAAGTAAATAAAGTTTAGAGATTAAAAGTTTTTGGACTTCAAGTCTTCAATTTAAAGATAGTGCTTTTGAATTCTTTAGAATGAGGATGAATTGTTCATCAGTTGGGATTGTGTCAGGTGTAGGATTGAAGCTATCTGTAGTAATACCTAGCTTGATAAATTCATGCTTTAGATTTCAAAAAACTTGTGGGTTTTCTTCAAGTTTTTTAGCTGCATATGGTTTGAAGACATCATATAGGTCTTTATGTAATTTAGACTTTTTATCATCTATAGCTTTTAAAACTCTTTCTTCATTAGTTTTAGCAGCTACTTTGCTTAAATCATTTTTATAAAAAGTATTTAGATAAAAATCTAGTAATTCTAAAACTACTTGATTTCTAGATACAGGTTCTTTTAAAAATGAATCTTGGTATCCAGGTGTTTCATTTTTGATACTAGAAGTATTTTCTTTTTGACATGATGCAGCAATTAAACCAAAAGTAGGAAGAATAGAAGTAGCTAAAACTAATTTTGTTATTAAGTGTTTTTTCATTATCTAGCTACCTCCTTTTTCTTATCAAGATCAAATACATATTTAACTATTGTCTCAAATAGGTATTCGGTTATGTCTTTATCTTTTGCTTCTGTGTGATTGTCCATTGTTACTATGTTCTTTGATGCATCATATTTAAAGTCAGTATATAAATTATCTTCAACTTGCTTTTTAATGAATTTCTTAATTTGGTCATACTTAGTATTAACAATTGAAATTTTTGATGTTTGTTCAAATGAAGAAATGTAATCTTTAGCATTTTTGAAATCTGTGTCAGAAAATTTTCTAGCTTTGTCAATATCTAGTGGTGTAAATTCTTTATCTTTAATATATTTCTTGAAATCTTCATTTCCTAGCAAATCATTAATTTGGAATTCGGATGAACTTGTAACTTGAGAAAATATTGATGACAAATCAAATAATTCAGAAGCAAAAGTTGACTTATAGTTTGCTTTTGACTTAATACCTAAATCTTTGATTATTAGATTTTTAATTTGCTCTTCTGTTTTAAATTGATGAATATTTTGAATAACAATTCCTTTTGAAGTTACTGAAACAAAGTTTTTACCAACTTTATAAATTGAACTGATCCGGTAATCTTTTTTGCCAGCAGCCGAACCTGCAGAACCACTTCCACCTGCACCGTTTCCTGATGTAGTTGTTGCAAAAGTATCTCTAAAAGCGACTCCGAAGATATCATTTATTTTCTTTTCATCAATTTTGTCAATGATTTTTTTAATTTCAGCATTGTATCTAGCATATTTTTGAATTTTTTGTGCTTCAGTTGCAGCTGTTGAGGTTGTTGATGGCATATCCCCTCTAGGTTCTTCAGCAGCTCTAGTCGTTCTAGAACCTGATGAACTTGATGATGTTGTTCCACTTCCATTTTCATTCAAGGCTTTTTTCAATTCTTCAGCAAATTCTTTTTCTGAAACTTCTAATTTCTTAAATTCAGATGATTCAGTTAATGCCTTAACTAGATTTGTTTTTAGATTAGTAAATAGGTCTTCTTTAGTTGTTGCCTTATAAATTCCTTTATTTACACTACCATTAGCATCATTTAAAACTATTGAAAGTAAATTTAAGTATACTGCAGGCTCAGAAGAAGAAATAGTTTGGTCTAAATTAATAAAACCTTTTGAACCAAATTTATTAGCATTTGCAGTATCAGATGAAACATTGTTAATTAGTAATTTGTCATTTTTTGCTTTAGTTTCATCTTGGTCAGTTATTTCAGAGCTTTTGTCTTGATCCTTAATCAAAGTACTAAATCCAGCAAAATCTTTTAGTCCATCAATACCAAGTTTAATTTCTTGTTTTTTATCTTTACCAGTTCCATTTGTTTCATATGCAGAAAATTTTAAAAGTTTAATAATTTCGTCTTTATTTACTTTTCATGGTTTATTAGCGCCACTTTCATCTTGTTTTGCAGATAAACTAAATTCAGATAAAATAGCTTGCTTTTCAGCTAATCAAGGCTTAATAAATCTAAGTGGGTCTTTAAATTCTTTAACAAATGACTTAGTTGTAAAAATTGGAATTTTAATTTGGGATGTTTTATCATGAGTGTGTTCAATTGAATCTTCTTTTGGTAGGACATAGTGAACATTTTCTTCAAAACCAAATTGTTCTCTTAAATTTATTTTTTGTCCTTTTTTTGCTATTTGTTTATCTTTCCCATCAATAGTTACTTTAATGTCATCATTAGCAATTACACCATTCTTAAGTTCATCAAAAGTTCAATCATTATTAACTTCAGTTTGATATCTTAAATAAGCACTCTTTTCAATTTCTTGGTTAATTTTGTAATCCAGCGCTTGTGATTCATTTTTAGCTTTTCCTCATTTATCCTTAGCTAATTCTTCAAGAAATTTTTCTTCCCATTTCTTTTCTAGACCATATTGTTTTTGATATGTTTTTTTAATATCATTAATTTCATCTTGCACTTTCTTTTTAATTTGGTCAAATGAATCTAGAGCAAAAGTTTTTTGGTCTGATTTAGTCTTATTTGCATTATAAACTGCTTGATAAACTAAAGATGCTTCATATTCTTTTTGGTATAAATAGCGACTAATATTACTTTTGATTGCTTCAAAAATATGTTTATTTGCATTTGAAGCAACTAAGTTTTTATCAATATCGCCATAGTTAATGCGAGTATTATTACCATTATCATCAATTATAAAAAGACCACTATTTGGTGTTCTAACTGGCGATGGTTTAGGAAGAGCTTTGGAAGCTTGTGCTAAAGGAATACCAATCCCAGCTGCAATGGCTGCTGAGATTGCTGTTGCTCAAAAAGCACTCCAAAGAATTCTTTTTCTTTTGGTTTTTTGCTCAGTTGTTCTACTTTTTTTCATTTTTTCTGACATATTTGCCTTTCATGAAACTATAAATATACATAAAAAAATTCTTCAAATTTCTGCATATTTTTCAAGTTTTAAATGTAATTTAAAATAATACAATATATTTTACCATTTTTTAACATTATCTTATATCTTGTATAATCTAACTAAAAGCAAAAAAAACTTCATTTTTTGCCTTTTTTAAGTGCTTTAAAAAATCAATTAAATATTTTTTCTTCTTTTATAATTTTTGTTATGTCAATGACAAAAATTTTTGAAAATAAAGAAAAAATTCTTGCTTCCTTTATTGAAATTTGCAATGCAAATTCGCTTTGGTATAGCTTAGATAACAGCAGTTTATTAGCAGCAATTAACAATTTGGATTATTGGTATAACACTGACCATTATGAAGTGTTTATGACTTTTTCTTCATATGAAAAACTAAAACAACTATATCCTAAAAAAATCCTAGATAGCACAAGCCATTCCAATTATTATTCACTGCAAAATAAATTTGTAGAAGATATTAGTCTTATTGATACTGATAGTCCTTTTTTAAATATCAATATAATCATTCCAACAACAGTAAAAAAGATTCACAAATTTTTTAATCTAAAAAACAAAATTAAATGTTTTTGTTTGCATTATTATTCAATGGATAAAACAAATGTTTATGCCCTTAAGCAAAAAATAAGACTTGCAAAACTAATTAAGCCTTTTATTAAAAACCTTAATTACAAAGATTTTAATGAGTTTTTATTTGATAAAAACAACGAAGGTTTTCTTGTAACAAATGAACTAATGAATAAAGAAGCGCTACATAAATGGCTAACAAATACAAATTTTGAACGCATTAAAATTAAAAAAAATAATCTTGAAATAAGTGTGATTGCTGAGTATCAAAATTATTTAAAAAATCTTTTTGGCAGCGCTTGAAAACAAATTAGTGACCTTAGTATTCCATATTATTTTATAGATGCAAAAAACATCAGCAAAAATTAAAATTTCTTCTTAATTTAAGAGCAAAAAAAATAAAAAACCTCCTAGTTTTTTTTAAACTAAGAGGTCTTTTTTTATTTAGCGGTTTTTTTTAGTTTTGTTCTTTTGTTTTTTCAATTAGTCATTTACGCTCTTGACTAATAATTTCTTTAATTCTTCCAAGTTCTAAATAAATAACTTTATCAGCTAAAAGAGCGACATCTGGATCATGTGAAACAATAATAATTGTAGTTCCATAATCACGATTTATTTCTTGCAGAATTTTTAGAACAATTTGTCCTGTTTTTTCATCTAGGGCTCCCGTTGGTTCATCGGCCACTAGAATATCAGCATTTTTAGCAATTGCTCTTAAGATAGAAACTCTTTGTTGCTGACCCCCAGACATCTGTGATGGATATTTATACATACACTCTTCCAAATCAAAGTCTTTAAATAACTTTTTAATATCAAGATGCTTAGTTTTGTTACGTTGTAAATAAGCACCTGTTTCAACATTGTCATAGCTATTAAGATTTTGAAGCAAGTTATAATTTTGGAAAATAAAAGAAATATTATCTCTTCTAAAAATTGTTTGTTTTGAATCACTTAAATAAGGAAGACTTACATCATTAACAACCACATCACCAGAAGTAGGTCGATCTAGGGCACTAATTATATTTAGAAGTGTAGATTTCCCAGATCCTGATTTTCCGTATAGAATAGCAATTTCACCTCTTTTTATTTTAAAAGAAACACCCATTAAAACATCAGTTGCTACATTTCCTGATAAATATGTTTTTTTAACATTATCAACTTCAACAATATAACCTTCTGAGTTTGTCTTTTTTTCTTGACCATCTTTTTTTCTTGGTTTGTTATTAGCTAACTTATATTTTTTAAGTGTTGCTGCATCTAAAACTTTGATATTCAGACCATCATCTTTGATTTCAAAAGGTTCTTTATGCTTAATAATATCAATAATGTTTAATTTATTTAAATCATTTTTTTCTTGTGAGGTTTTTTTCTTTTTTTCTTTATTAGGCATTATTTTCCTTTCAGAGCATCAATTGGTTTAATTTTGTTTAGACTTCTCCATGTTGCCATAGAAGTTAAAGCAAAAACAGTTAAACAAAGAGCTGCCGAAATAATAATTGTTGAGTGATTTAAAACAAGAGGTAGCACAATTTGGGAAGTTGCCATCATGAAGGCATTAAAGGCAGATATGAATGCTAATGTTACTGGAATCATTAGTAAACAAGCAAATAGAATAGCTGGGATAAAGTTAGCAAAGAATAGCATAATTTTTTCACCATTTGTATATCCTAAAACTGAGAATGTAGCAATGGCTTTTTGGTTGGAGGCTATCATTATGTTAGTAATAACAATTAGAATAATAATTGAAATTAAAAGAGACATAATAATAAATGCAATTAGAATGATATTAACAGTTTTTGAAATACCAGTTATAAAGCCAGCTTCAATATCTTTACTATTAACATTAAATGAAGCTCCAAACATAATGTTTTTACCATAGATAGATTGTGGATTAGATCCATAGAATTTAGTAACTATATTTCTAGCTAAACTCTTAAATTCTTCATTTGACTTTTGGGATTTTACAATTCTATTAAATTGATCTTCATTAATATTTAGAAGTTTAAATAGTGATCCTTTATAGTCTAGTTTTGCTTCAGGATGTGCTTCGTTGTATGCTTCAATATTATGCTCATAAACGGAAGTATAATTTAATTCCTTATTGGAAATAAAAATCCGTTTGAAGAAATCTCAAATTTCTTGGTCATTGGAATCTTCTGCACTAAATGTAGCAGCTGCTCCTCAGAATCCTGTGGATGAATATGTTGTTAGTGTATCAATAGTTTGCACTGGTGTTATGTCATTTGAAAGAATACCGTTGAATGCATCGTATTTTAAATCAAATTCTTTTTCAATTTGTTTTTTCTTTGTCGGATTTAAGAAGATTTCGTTATTTTTTTCTTGTTTACGAGCATCTTTTAGACGTTTTGATAGAGTATCAAAACCTAAAACTTTATCCAGTGCATCTTTTGTACTTACAAATTCTTCATTAATATAAGTATCTGAAATATCAATAACTTCAAATTTATATTTTGTTTGCGGTGCTTTTTGATTTAGGGCACGATATGCAAATCTATCAACATGATTTTGAATATCTAATTCAATAACAGATCCAACTTTTAGTTTGTATTTTTGTTCAGACACTGTATTAATTACAATTGGAATATGTTTACCTTTGTAATTTCTTAGTTTTGCTTGCAGATTTTCATTATTTTTATTTCTTATTGAAATGAAACGGCTGTTGTCATAGTAACCGTATACTTTGATTTCTTTGTTTTTATACAATGCTTTTGCGTATGTGTATTTTTCATTTGTGGCATCATTTCAATAAATTCCACCAAATGAAACAAAGAAATCTAAGTTTGGAATTTTTCTGTATGCATTGACTAAGAAGTTTCTATATTCTTGTCTAAATTTAGCTGTCGAAACAGGTTTTAGTTTTTGATAAACTTGTTCATCCTTATTTCATTCAATAAATTTAAATGATTCATTAACACTTGCTGTGTTATTTGTAAATCAGAAGAAACTAGTTCGATTTGAAAGATCTTCTTCTTTGCCAGCTTCTAGGTCTCTTTTGAATTTTTCTAAGTCTCTAACAGCAATAACATGATCTTCATTTTTAGTTGTAATGCTTAAATAATCATTACGTTTTGCTTTAGCTTTTTTAATATCAACTAAGTTTTGTGTATCTCTTATTTGTCTTGAAACCCTTACAAAAATTTGAGCTACTCTTGCACGCTGGGTTTCAGGCATATTAGCATAAGTGATATCCCAAGGACTTAGTTCGACAGCTAAATCTAAAAGAATATCAAGAGATGATTTAGTTAATACTACTGGATCAAATTTCTTTTGGATGACATCTGTATTAAATGAACTGCCAGGACGTAAGAAATTAGGATTAGCATAATCTAGCTGGCTGCCATTTGAAGAAGAATTGCCTGCTAAATCATTTGGAACATATAATAAAGAATTAATGTCACTCTTATTATATGTTACATAAGGGCCACCTTCTGTAGTTGGCGTTTCTAAATCAAGCTTAAATTTGTATAGTCTATCTTTATAAGTTTTTGTAATTGCTTTATTAAAGATATTATTCGATGATAAAAAGAACATTGAAATTAAAGAAGTAGTTGAAAATGCTAAGAATAATGAAAACATTTTTCAGAAGTTATTTAGTGCCATTGAGGCAATAAATCTAATCTTAACAGGCAGTCTTCTAAACATCGCTGAAATTCTTTGGGCAAAGTTTCCAACACTAACTTCCACAATTCCGCTCATTAGCTCAATTGGTTTCTTTCTTACTGAAATACTTGTAATTATAAAAATAAGTAAACTTACAAATATAAATGGCACAAGTATTGTTAAAAATAGCGTGATTGCGTTGATTGGAATAATCATATTCTCAAGCGTTCAGTAAGATGAGAGGATACTCATAGCTGGCTTCTGAAGCGCAAAACCTAAAATATATCCAAATAAACTTCCAATAAATACAGGAATTCAGCCGAAAGCACAGAATGCTAAAGCAATTTTTGAGGTGCTATATCCTTGGGCTCTTAGAATACCAACAACTTTATTTCTAGCTTCAATGTAACGCTTCATTATAAAGTAAACAATGAAAGCAATTAGAATAATTAGAATACTAATTAAATATAAACTTGCGCTTTTAATTGTTTTAATAATTGATCTAATTGTTGTTACTCTAATTTTACGCTCTGGATTTATACTATCTAGTTCATCTTTTAAATAAACTTTGTTAGCTGAATTTGGATTAATTAGATTGATATCCTTATTAAAGACTTCTTTTAGCTCTTGTGGAGAGTTATTTTTTAGATAATTACCTTTTTTATCTACGGGTGCTTTAACTAGGGCATATTCTTTAATGGCAAATGTTGGGTATGATGAATGAATCCGATCAAAACCTTTGGAATTAACATAAATAATTGCTTGATTTTCAGTATCAACTTGAATATTTTCTTCATTAACTACTGGATATAAATAATCAGCCGTTGCATCAATACCAATAATTAGATATTCTTGACTATTAATTCTTATTTTATATTTATCATCCAGTGAATTAATGAAAACTTGCATTCCAAATGGATCGCTTAGATATTTAGTAATATCTCCTTTATATACTTCTTTTTTGTTTTTAGAAGCATATCCATAATTAACTTTTGCTAAATAGGAACCTGAATCTGTATAAGTAATTAGATTAGCAACAC
Organism: Metamycoplasma auris 15026; assembly: GCF_000367765.1. GTDB lineage: Bacteria > Bacillota_I > Bacilli_A > Mycoplasmatales > Metamycoplasmataceae > Metamycoplasma > Metamycoplasma auris_A. The sequence continues at coordinate 81,572 of NZ_AORI01000005.1, read as the reverse complement.
TAATTGGCGAGATTACTTTCTTATACATTTCTTTTAATGTTTTAGTGATATTAATACCAAATAAGGTTAGATCTTTATCATTTTCATCTTTAAGCATGTTGTTAAAAATATTATTAAATTTCGCAAGATCTAAATCAACTGCTTGGTCACTTTTGGATTCCACAAAACTAATTGAACTTGCATATTGTTGTTTTAGCGATTCAATTTGTTTACTAATATCAACTGCATTTGAAAATCTTAAATTATTTAAAATCTTTTTAACTATATAAGCAATATTACCTTCATTTGGATTAGGACTTAAAGCATAATACAAAGGAATTTGAGGGAATGATAATAAAGTTAAAGGATTTAATAGATTGTTTGGAACATTTAATAGAGCTAAATGATTTCTTAGATTTGTATTATTAACTGTATTTTTAAATGCTAAATCTAGATCATAGTTATTTGTAATTAAAGGTTGCAATTCAGAAGTTTTATTTGATGTCTTTAAGAATGAATTTATAAATTTCTTAAGAGCAGCATCATAATTAGTTGCAGATTGACCAGCAGATGCTATATATCCTAGATTATAAGTTAACTCATATGAATTAGCTTTTAGAAGATCAATTATTTTTTTAATTAAAGCTTCATTTGTAATTTTTGCTTTAGTTTTTAGATTATTTTTAAAAGTTGTAATTGCGCTTGATTTATCTAGGAGTTTTTCAAGTTCCTTATTAGCTAAATTAGTGTGCGCATGTGCATAAGGAATTTTAAAAGTTTGTGCATTATAAGAAGAATCAGAACCAAAAATTATATTACTTGCAATTGGATTAATTACTTTATCAAAGTTAGTTAACTGTTTGATTACTTCTTCATTTTTACCAAAGTTATATAGTTCATCCAAAATAACTTTAATTTGATCAAAGCTAAAGATTTTTTTGTATTGCTTTTCAATGATTTTTCGATCTGTTTTTTCATCGATTGTAATCTTATCTGCATCTTGTTCTAAATAGTTTAATAAATATGCTAACTTAATTCATAAACTATAAGTAACAAATTCATTTTTAATGATTGAATATTCTTTTTCAGCTAGAAAAATTGGATTAATTGCATATTGGGTTATTAATGAATGCAGCTTTTTAAGAATTGGAAGATCTTTGTTTTTTAAGCTTTCATCAATCATTGCTGATCAATAAGCTAAATCACCATAACTTTCAATTTTATTTGTTGTACTTGTTTTAAAGTCATAATTTCCATTAGTTGGTTTTAGACTTTGTGGATGAATTTTTTTAATAAATTGATAGTAGTTTGATAGCTTAGTTTTAATTAAATCTAAATTATTTAATTCAACTTCGGCAACTAAAACATCATTACGTAAAAAAGCAAGTTCATTTTTATTTAGTTGTAAAAGAGTTTTTGTTTTGATTGCATTTTCAACCTTACCAAGTACTCTTTGAATATCATTTAAATTTAAAGAATTTAAAGAAACTGCATTAGATGAAACTGTGTTTTTTTCAATAGGCGCAGGTAAAGCTAGCTTTGGAAGTATTGCTAAATCTAAAATCGAAATTTTGCCATCTTCTTTTGAAGGAATTGCTATGTTTAAGAAGTCACCACCTGGCTTTTCTGTTTTATTTGATAGATTTAAAATCTTAATAATAGCATTTTGAATTTGGTTAATTTTGCCATAGGAAACTGTGTTATTAATATCTAAACTTAAAGAAGTCATGAAAGCAACTAGATAATCAAATTTATTTAGTTCTTCAGTGTTATAGTCATTATAAACTTTGTCATTAGCAACAATTGGATATTTAATGAGTCTAATAATTTTTTCAAGTGTGTCTGTAAATTTAGAAATACTAATACTTGAAATGAAACTTGCAAGGCCTTGGTTTATGTTGGAGTAATTTTTTTCTTTTGAACCATCTAAGTTATTAAAGAAAGTTTTTACTTCTTTAGCTGTTGGTTCATTGTATGTTTTAGCTTCTTTGTGAGCTGCAACTCATTTTGCAAAATAGCTATTTTTTTCATTTTCATCTGGTTTTAGGAATTTAGCAAAGTCAACTAAATTAATTAAATCTTTAATTGCATTCTTAAATTTGTTTTCATTTACTGATTTTAAAAGCGAAATAATAATTCTATGACTTGAAAGAGTTCAGTATTTTTCAACTGTCGAAGCAAAAGGTTTGTAAGGGTGTTTATCATATCAATCATTAATTAAACTTGAGAATTTAATAAAGTCGATTGACTTAATTAATTCATTGAAAATATCAAATATTTTTTCTTTATCTTTAATAAAGCCTAATAAATCTGACAATGTAAGTTTTAATTGTGGAATGATATAAATATCTGAGAAACCTAGGAATTTTGATAACTTATTAATTTCAGTGGCAAAGTATTCTTGATTTTTACTATTTTCAAGATATTTTTGCTTAAAGAAATTAGTTAATCTCACAAAAACATTATGAATAAATGAGTTTGTATTTGTTGTTGTATATTGCAGATCTCTTGAGGTGCTGTTATTAATTGGATTAATTAGATATTTAATAACATCAAGTGCAACTTTTTGAAGAATAAATGAGTTAGTTTTTCCTACTGAAAGTAGTGTGTGGAAACCATTTGTTTCAATGGAATCTGCTATTGCTTTTAGAAGTCTTGAAACGTCATTTTTATTAAATAGTTTAATGAATTCTGAATTTAGAAGTACTTCTTCAATTTCTTCAATTAGTTTTTTAATACTATTTTTTTGAATAATATCTTGTACTAAATCATTTGAAATAGAACCAAAAGTTAAAGGTAAACTAACTGAGTTTCGAAATTGGTTACTGATTACTACTCAACCATTTTTTCCAATTTCGCCTCTTATTGTGTAGTTGTTTTTAATTAAGTAATTATAAACTTCGTCTAAAGTTAAATAATCTTTGTTATCAATAATGATTTTCTTTCAAACTCTTTCATTTGTAAAACCATCAATAGTTGCTTGGTGTAACAAAATGAATTTATTAGGAAGTGGCATTGCAATAGCGCCAATTACAGAAGAACCATTGCTTTTTTCTTCATCATCAGCAGTTGTAATTACTAAAATTTTACCATTTTGCAATTTTGGAATTTTGGTGTTAACAAAGAAGTTATAGTAATTTACAAATCTAATATCTGCATCAAAGTAATTAATATCAGGAGTGTAGTTATTAAAAATATATTCAATTAAGGATCTTGAATAAACAGATGGCACTTTTTTAATGATTGGACTATTTGGGTCTGGTTTTAATAAGAATTTTTCGATTGTATCAGTTTCAGAAACACTTTTATTTAGTAATCCTGGATTTAGAGTTTCATTATATAGTTTTCCAACATTATTTTGGAAACCTGAAATTCTTCTATCTTTATCTCCTGCATCAACAAAGTGGAAAACATTTTTTTTGGAGGTCTCTTCGTTAACTGTTTCAACTGTGATTGATTTTCTAATACCTAAATTTTCTTCCCCAACTTTATCTTTAATTGATCTTAGAATTGAGGTTTTCGCAAAATTTTGTGTGCCATAACGAATAAAATCTTGATTTCTTTTAAGAGTTCCTAAATCCGAAATTTTTTGAAAATCAACATCAGAAATTTCATCTCCATTAAATTTATTAAATTCAATTTGCTTAATGTTATGAGCTTCGCTAGTTAAACTTTTTCCGCTTTTATTATTTGGAATTTTTTTATTATCTTGTCTACTATTAACTTTTCAGCCACTACTAAAAGTCTTACTTAAATCATCCTTGTCAATTTTTTCATTCTTAACTACTTTTTGAATTTTGTTAGGTTCATTTAGTAATGAAAATTGGGTTGTAATAGTTTTATCTCAATAAGAAAAATATAAATGGTTTGTATATTCTTGTTTATTTGTATTAAAGAAGTTAGTAACTCATTTGTAATATGAGCCTTTTCAGTTAGAATCATGTTCTGAAAGTTTTTCATTTCAGTTTAAAACATAACGATATCAGTTATATTCAACGATTTTTTCAGTTTTTCTAATTCAATCTTTTGGAATTGTATAAGTTTGATTTGACTTAAGTTCAACATATTTTGGAGAATTAACTTTAATATTTCCATTTTTAGCTAATTCCTTTAAACTAAAACTCTTTTCTAATTTATCTGAAGCATTAATTGAATTTTCATTAGTTTTGGCATCTTGCAACTTAATTGCATTTCCATTGTTTGAATTATTTTTATAATGTCATTCGTTTTCTTTTTTCTCAAAACCTAATAGTTTTAAAACTTCTTCAGATTGAATAATATATAAAAGATCTTCATCTCTTCATTGGTCATAATCTGCAATTTCAAAGGATGCTTCTTTTGTTTTTAAATTAAGAAACAAAGGTGATGCATCAATAACTGCATCATTTTTTGGTTGAGCATTAAAAGGACCTCTAGCACTTGAAGAAATTGTTAAGATATCTTTTAATGTATATTCGTGTTTGAAAGTTAAATTATCACTTTCTTTTAACTTTATTTCTTCAGTAACTAATTCTTTAAAATCAGGTTTGCTATAGATTTTGAATTTTTTGTTGTTGTTTGAATCACCAGAAAATTCAAAATTTCCTATCTTGCTTTCCTCAGGTTTTTCCTTATTAATCTCAAATCTAGTACTTGTAATTTTTTTATTTATTTCATCATAATAAAGTTGTAAGAAATCTTGGGTTGAAATATATTTTTCTTTATCCCCATTAGCTTCACTTCAGTTTCCTATATCTTTTATTTGAATGAAATTTTGTTTATTAAATGGAAGATTAATGGAATATGAAATATCAGAAGAATTTAATTTAAATTTAATTGGATCTTTAGTTTTAGTAACATTATCTTCTTTAATTTGGTCATAACCATTATTCGGTATTATTCCAGAAGGGTTTAAATCTAGATCAGCCGTTAAATCATGTAACCTAGAGACTTTATCATATGAGTTTAAAGTTCTTGAATAAGAGGTTCGCACGTCATTTAATAAAGTAAATAAAAAGGTTGTTAAAAATATTAATATGGTTAAACATACTAATGTTACTTTATTCTTAGATAGTGATCGAAAGACCTCTTTGAATAATCTTTTCATCTCTCAATATGCTCCTTGAATAATATATAAAGTAAGTAAATTATATTAGTTTATTAAATAAATTATTTAATAAAGTGATTTCTTAAGAAAACTAAAAGACTAAAAAAAATCACTTTTTTTAAAAAAGTGAGCTATTTTTTTAGATTATCTTTGATAATTGTTGACCATTTTCTTGGAATAAAAGAAGGTGTTTTTTTTGTTTTTTGGTAGTAAACTAAAATGTTTTTAATGTTAAAAAAAGTATCTAAATTTAGAGTGTTATATTTGATATCAAGAGTTTTTGTAATATATGAAGCATTAGATATTTCAGCCAGATAGTTTGCTGATTTTAGAAAACAAAAGATGCTATGCATTTTTCCAAGATGATGCGATATTTCAATAAGATTTTTAAGTTCAGATACAGCCTTGGCACTAATGAAGTCAAAAGTCTCAAATTCAGTTGCTTCCTCAGCTCTAATCTTAATCACATTGATATTTTCTAAATTACATTTATTTATAACTTGGTTTAAAAAGTTGACACGTTTTGCCATTGGTTCATAGATTGTAAGATGAAATGTTGGATTATAAATAAAATAAGGAATAATAGGAAACCCCGCGCCGCTTCCGATATCTAAAACTTTTTTATTGGATAAATTAAGAATCTTTTTATTAATTTCTTTGAAGATTAAAATTGATTCAATGATGCCTTCTTTGACTAGTTTATCTAAATAAAAGCCAGTGAGATTGTATTTTTTATTTTCTTGTTCAATTAAAATGTAATAATCCCAAAGTTTTGAAATTATTACATCATCAGCGTCTGTTAAAAAAGTTTTAATTAAAGAATTAAACTCTTCCCTTGCTATAGTCTTCATATATTTTACCAATTGAGCTGTTATTAATATTTGCCTCAATAACTAAGCCAAGAAATTCCGCCATGGATAGCTCTCTTAGTTTTTTAAAGTGGCTTAAATCTGAGTGATCAATTGAATTTGTAATAATAACTTCATCAATGATTGGATTATTTTCAAACATATCAAAACCTTTAGAAAATAGTCCATGTGTTGCTGCAATAATAATTTTTTTGGCTCCCTGTTTTTTTAGAACTTCTGCAGCATGAATGATAGTTCCACCTGTATCAATAATGTCATCATAAACAATAACATTTTTATCTTTAACATCACCTAAAACTCCCATAATTTCAGAGACATTTGGAGCTGTTCTTCTTTTGTCAATAATTGCAATTGGTTCTTCATTTTTTAGCAGTTCTGAAAGTTGTCTTGCACGCACTGCGCCGCCGTGGTCTGGCGAAACAATTACATACTTATCACTTCTTAAACGAAATTCATTTGAAAAAATAAATTGTCCTCTTAAATCATCAACTGGGATATTAAAAAATCCTTGAATTGAGGCATTGTGTAAATCTAGTGTAATAATCTTACTTGCTCCTGCTTTTTCAAGTAAATCAGCTACTAATTTAGCTGTGATTGGTTGTCTTCCACTAGCCATTCTATCTTGTCTTGCATAACCATAATAAGTTGTAACGCAAATTATTCGTTTGGCACTAGCTCTTTTTAGTGAATCAATGAAAATAAGTAAATCCATTAAATTATCATTAACTGGTTTGGAAGTGTTGTTGATGATAAAAACTGTTTTGTTGCGAACGGTTTCATTTGGATATAACATTCTTTCACCATCAGCAAAAACAATTTTGTTAACTTTTTTAACTTCCCGTTTTAGATATTTTCCAATTTCATCTGCTAATTTTTGCGAATTTTCCATTGTAAAAATTGCAATATTGTCATCTTTTTGCATCATCTTTTTTTAAATCAGATCCTTTTTTTATTTCTATTCTAAATTTTAATATACCACAGATATATTTATTGACTTTTTTATTCAATTTGCTTATTTGTTTTTTGAATAAAAAAATTTTACATAATAAAAGTAAGTATCATTCAAATACTTACTTAAATTATTGCTTTCATTAGTCTTATAAGACTGTTTTATATAGTTTCCGATAAATTACTTTTACAACTGAAGTAAGAATTAAATATGTCGCAATTAAAAGTGCTAATCATCCAAAGTATTCAGCAGGAAGAGGTTCTAAAGAAAGGGCTTTATTTATTTTTGGAATATAAGGAAGAGACGTTGTAAGAGCAATACCAAGAAGGGTTGAAACTATTAATGAAGAAGAGGCATTTGTTTGAATAAGAGCAACTTTTTTGGATCTTAGGAAATGTAGCACCATTGCTTGTGTTCACATTGAAGCAATCAATCATCCAGCCCAAAACATTTCTTTAAATTGTTTCATTTGAGTAGCATCTAAAGTTCTATATTGACTTATTTTTGTAAAGGTTTGTCCTGTAATTTGTTTTGGAATAACAAGGAAGAATAAGATGCAAAATGTCATAATATCAACAATGGAACTAGTAGCTCCAAATCAAAGCATAAATTTCCAGATGGAATTATGATCCCATTTTGGCGGGGAGAGTATTGCTTCTTTATCCACATTATCCCAAGGAATAGCTCCACAGCATAGATCATAAATGAGATTTAGGAAAATAATTTGCACAGGTGCCAAAGGTACAAATGGAAGCATTAAAGAAGCTACTACAACACTTAAAATATTTCCAAAGTTAGAAGCTACAGTAATTTTTATATATTTATTAATGTTGGCATGTGTTCTTCTTCCTTCAATGATACCTTTAGCTAAAACATTTAAGTCTTTTTCTAAAAGAATAATATTAGCTGTTTCTTTAGCAATATCAACTGCTGTATCCACCGAAATTGAAACATCAGCTACCTTCATAGCAGGGGCATCATTAATACCATCTCCCATATAACCAACAACATGACCATTATTTCTTAAAATCTTAATAATCCGCGCTTTTTGGTCAGGACTTAATTTGGCAAAAATTTGAGTTTTTTCAACTTCGATTGCTAACTGCGTATCTGACATTTTGGATATTTCTTGACCCAAAAGAATTCTTTGGTAAGGAATTCCTACTTTTGCACAAACTGCCTTAGTTACAAGGGGATTATCACCAGTTAGAATTTTTACATCAACCCCTAGGTCATGCAATTGTTTAATTGCATCTTCAGCTGAATCTTTTGGGGGATCTAAGAAAGTTAGATAGCCAATCAAAGTCATGTCATCTTCGTCAGCAATAGAAAGTTTTCCAACTGCTTCAATATTTGATTTCTTGGAAGCAATGGCAATAACTCTCATACCTTCTTCACTAAATTCTTTAACTTTATTCAAAACTTTCCGCACAATTTTTTTATCTAGCGCAACAACTTTGCCATCTAAATAAATTTTGTTGCAAACATGAATAATTTCTTCAACAGCGCCTTTTGTAATTAAAGTAACTTTGTCATTTTTTAATGACTTAACTAAGACTGACATTCTTTTTCTATTAAAATCAAAAGGAACTTCGTCAATTTTTAAATATTGCAACTCTAAATTATCAAGGTATTTTTTTTCTTCGGCAAGTTCAAGAGTACGATTGATAATGGATTTATCAAGAAGATTTTTTAGCCCAGTTTGGTAATATGAATTTAAAAAGGCATATTTTAAGACATGTAAATCTTCATGCCCATTAACATCTAAATGACGTTCAAGAATAATTTCATCTTGTGTTAAAGTACCTGTTTTATCAGTGCAAAGAATATCCATAGTTCCAAAGTTTTGAATCGAACTTAGATTCTTCACAATTGTTTTGGATTTTCCCATTGCAATAGAGCCACGCGATAAACAAGCAGCCACTATCATAGGAAGCATCTCAGGCGTTAGACCAACAGCAATGGAAATTCCAAATAATAAAGCATTAATTCAAGATTTGCTTCCTTCTGTGCTTTGGTGACTTAAACCAACAATTAGAAAGACAATTGGAATTACACAGCTAATTACAATTGTAAAAAGAATTGAAATCTTTTTAATTCCTTTATCAAAACTTGTTTTTTCTTGTTTTTCGTTGATTTTGGAAGCAACAGAACCAATAAAAGTATCATTTCCCACAATGACAACAAGCGCTTTAGCAGAACCTGAAATAATATTTGAACCCATGAAGGCTAAATTATGTCGATCAGTAATGCTTTCAAATTTTTCTTTTTTATTGATTTCAGCATATTTTTCAATTGCAATACTTTCACCTGTTAAAGCTGATTGCGAAACGAATAAGTCTTTTGCACTTATGATTCTTACATCACCAGGAATTATATCTCCAGCTGCAAGATGGACGATATCACCAACAACAACTTCATCCATTGGAATTTCTTTAAGAATACCATTTCTTTCTACTAAACAAGTAGTTTCAACAATCGCAATCAGTTTGGAGGCACTTGTTGCTGATTTTTGTTCCTGAAGAAAATGAATAATACTGCTTGCAAAAACAATAACACTAATGATAATAACACTTATATAATTAAGTTCATCAGGTTGGTTTTGGATAATTGGTAAAATAATATCCACAACAATTGATACTAAAACTAAAACAAAAAGAATGATATTAAAAAGATTAAAGAATGAACGCATTAATCTTTTAAATCAGTTATCAGAACCCTTTTTTGAAATCTTATTAATTCCATATTCTTCTTGATTGCTTTCAATAGTTTCTTCATCAAGAATTCCTTTAGAAGAGCTATTATAAAGCTTATATAGCTGTTCAACTTCCATTTCAGATGCAGTCGAAAGACGTCTATTAATTTCAAGACGTTTTAATTCTGCTTTTTTGATTTTTGCAGTTTTATTATTCTCTTGCATCGTGGCTTTTTTTAGTGCTTTTTTCATTTTTTCCCACCCCCTTTTTTTATTTAATTTTTAGATTAATAGCTAATAGTTTTTTAAAAAATACAAAAATTAAATTTATTAGATATTTATCAATATCTAATTTTATATGAAAAGAAGACATAAAGAAGTAATTAAATAATTGTTTAAAAATTAAGATTGAATTTCATTGATAAGCAAATTCAATTGTTCAATCTTTTTTTGGATTAAACAAGCTTTTTTTCCTTTTATTTTTTTATATAAAAAAATTGGAGCGTATTTGAAAAATAGTTCCAATTTATTAATTAAAAGAAAATAAGTTTTATTTATATAAGTCTTCAATTTCTTTTTGACTTAAGTTTTTAGGATTACCACTTTTTATAAGACATCCATCTTTAATAAAGCAATATTTATTAAAAAAAGATTGCATTATATTTAGATCATGAATATTAATAAGAATAGTTGTCTGATATTTTTTATTAATCTCATCAAGTAGTCCCATAATTTCCTTAGAAGTTTTAATATCTAATGAAGAAGTTGGCTCATCAGCTAAAATAATATCAACTTCTTTAAGAAGTAATTTTGCAATCTCCACACGTTGTTTTTGGCCTCCGGAAAGATCGGAAACTCGTGTATAGATTTTGTCAAGAATTCCTAAATTCTCAAGAATTTTAAAAACCTCATTTTTTTGTTTCTTTGTAAGAATATGAAAGAAAGAAAAAAATTTGTTTTTATATTTTGGATAAAAATGCAAGATATTTTCATAGACATTTAAATGCTCAATTAAATTGGTTTCTTGAGATAAATATCCAACTTTTTGGATGATTTTTTTTCATTCTCTTTTTTTAATCTTATCGATATTTTTATTATTAATGCAAAGATGCCCAGACTTAGTTTCAAGTTGTTTTAAAAGGGCATTAAAAATCGTTGTTTTTCCAGCTCCAGATTTCCCAATAAAAGCAATCATTTGTCCTTTTTTAATATCAAGACTAATATCTTTTAGCACTGCATTTTTATCCTTAAAATAAGAAGCAGAGTAATTTTTAAAATGAATATTTTGCATAGTTAAAATTATAAAAAAAATAAGCCATTTGTAAGCTTATTTTAGATTGTGTTTGATTTCTAAATTATTTAGTAGATCAATAATTGTTTGCTTAATTTCAGATGAATATTCATCAAAGATTTTTTGTTCATCTTCTTCTAATCTAATTTTAGGTAAATGACGGTAGCCATTTTTACCTAAAATTACAGGAAGTCCAAAATAAATGCCAGCATTTTTATATTCTTGTGGAAGTTTTACACCTAAGGAATAAACAATTTGGCGATCTGTTAAAATTGCTTGGACTATTTCAGCTAAATTTTCTCCTACTCCAAAATTAGTAATTCCTTTACCACTAATAATTTCAAAAGCTTCATCTTTTACTTTTTGATTTAAATTATCAAGTCATTCATGACTAATAGTACCATTTGCAAGTCAATCTTTTAAAGAACCTAGTCCGATACGCATTTTAGAAAAAGGAATTAGGCATCTAGCCCCGTGTTCACCAATTACAAATCCAGTAATAGAAGCAGCCTTAACATTAATTTTTTCAGATAAAAATTTTTTCATTCTTGCAGTTTCTAAAATAGTTCCAGATGAAATTACAAAAGCAGGGTCAAATTGTGTAACTTGTTCATAAACACTCGCCATAATATCAACAGGATTTGAAGCAATAATTGTAATGCCCTTAAAACCTGATTCTTTGATTTTAAGTCCGATTTCTCTAATTAATTTGGCATTATCTTTCAAAAGCTCAAGACGATCTTTTAAAATTCCTTCTTTAGGTTTTACTGAAGCAGTAATAACAATAATTTGCGCATCACTTAAATCAGAGTAGCTTCCTGCTATAAATTTCGAGCCATTATTAGCCATTGAGCAGGCTGCATCATTTAAGTCTTTAGCTTGCGCGCTTGCATAATCAAAAAAAGCATCTACCAAAACATAGTCAGCTTCAATTTGTTTATTAAGGGCGGCATATAAAAATGATGAACCAACAGCTCCAACTCCAATTATTCCAATTTTATTCATTTTCATTTTCTCCCATTATTTTTGTAAATTTCTTTGTTAATTCAATGTTATAACTTTTTAGTCCGCCATCTTCAAATGGATCAATTTCCATTAAATATGCTGACATTAAGCAAGCATGATGCATAAATGAAATAATTCAGCCAAGAGTTTTTGGATTTAAATCCTCAATAATAATTTCTACATAAGGAATATTGATTGATCAATGATAATCAATAACTACATCATGGATAAAACTACCAATTTTGTTATAAGGATATTTCATTAAATAACTTAAGTCATTTAAGTCTTTATCATCCATAATGCTTGGATTGAAATCAAGTGGTAAATTTCTAATTCAAAGATGCGTATCTAGCATTTGTTGCTGACGATCTAAAAAAAGGTTTGTTTCTTTTTTTATTTGACTTGGACTTACATATAAATTTGCCTTGATACCACGGTATTTTTTGTATGTAGTCGCATTTAGATACATAACAAGTAACTCACCTAGTTGCTTATGTGACTTTGAAGTCACTAAGATATTTTCATTTGTAAAAAGATCTTTATATCCTTTATCTATATCAATTTTTGTAAACAAATAACGCACCAAGGCGTATTGATAAGCAACATTATTTTCTAATGAAGCACTTTCATAATATTCATTAGCTTCTGTTGCTCCTTGTAGATATGCTTCTATATCAATATTCGCAGTGATTAAAGGAAGCAGTACTGCAGGAGAATAATTTAAAAAGCGCTCAGGAATATTATCTAGAAGTACTAATTGAGTATATTTTTTTGTTCTAGCTCAATTGAATAATCTACCATAGTTATTATTTGTTGTAACATAAATATATTTAGATGCATTGGTTTTACCCATCCTATTATTTAAAAGGGAAATTAGTTCTCTAAAAATAATTAGTGTTTCTAAATCATCGCCATTTTTTGAAATTACATTAATAGCAAAACGTTTTGTTTCAAGATATTTTATTAATTTTGCAACATCAATTCCCATATAAGATTCATTAACATAAATAATTTCAATTGCACGGCGATTTTTTAGTTCAATTGGTAAAAACAAATCAATTAATGATTGAGATTGCATACAAATATATTCAGGAGCAATAACAACTAAAGTTTCAATTTTTTCTTCTTCAAAGAATTTGCGAATCTTAAATAATTTATCAATCTCTTTACTTTGATAATTCTTTTTAATATTTAAAAAATTCAGATTATTTTGGCCATTTAGACGACTAGATTTAATTTTTTTATTAAGAGATGCAACTACATCTTTATATTTTTCAAAGGCTTTTTTTGCAACTGTCTTATCACAATTAAATTCAATCTTACTTTTAATCATTTTCAATTTCCTTGTTTACAAATTCCAATAATCCACTAAATTGCGCTGTGTCAGTATCAATAATAAAATCAAATGGATTTCTTAATTCTTTTGGATGAATTTGTTTGAATGATACAACCAATTCTTTATTTGGCATAATTTCAATGACTTTTAATTCTTTAATTTCATTGACTTTAAACATAGAAGATAAATTTCTTACATAATAGTCACTTACTTCTGAAATATTCAAATAGCAAATAACATTTTGTTCAGTTTTAAAAGTTATTACATTTTTAGAAACCCTTAAAACTTTTGCATGAATAATTTGTCCAACAAAATAACTCATTTTTATTGACTCCTTTCTAACTAAAATAATTCAATAACAATATAATAGATACTCAATAAAATATAACTTATATTATATACTCTATTATTAAGCTTAAAAGATTAATTAATGCATTTAAAATAACATCCAGAATTTAAAAGATTTTGGCATAAAATTATATATAGAACAGGGGTGCTTAAGGCTGAGAAATACCCTCATTAGCTGATCTAGTTAATACTAGCGTAGTGAGTTTCTTTTTTTAAGCATTTCTTTCAATTTTTGAAAGGAATTTTTATATGAAAAAATTAAATTTATTTATGTTGTCAGCAGCATTGGTTTCCTTACCATTAGTAGCGGCTTCATGTAATACTAAGAAGGAATTAAAGTTTGCTGTTAATGCACCATGATCTGGTAAAAAAGATGGACATGAATTCTTTAAACTTTTAACTGATGAATTTAACAAAAAAACAAATGGAGAAAGTTCATTTAGTGTTTCTTATGTAGGAGAAAACACAGACGTAGCCAGCACAATTGCTAAGGGTTCGCATAACATTGCTGTAATTACAACACCACTATATGTGAAACAATACAAAAACAAACATATGGATAACGTAATTCCAATTCTTCAAACTGCAACAAAAGCATTTAAATTTGATGCAGATGAAACAAAAGATATCAAATACAAAGATGGAAAAGAAGATGATCCATTAAGACTTTTAGCTAAGGAAGCTCATAAATTATTTGCTGAAAAAAAATATGGAGAATGAACAGATAAAGAATATAAATGAAATGGTTCAATCTACCAAAAATTTTATGACGATAGCAAAATTGTTCCATACTACCGTGGCTTAGTAATGATTCATGGAGATGAACAAACAAGAAAACAAATTAAAGAAGCTTGAGAATCTAAAGATTGAGAAAAATTCAGAGACTTTGGTATCGTAACAAGTAGTGAAGATAGTGGTTCTAAATACATATGACAAGAAGCTTTATTTAGAAAACACTTTGGCAAAAATAAATTTGAATCATTTAAAAAAGATAAATTAAAAGCTAATGATAAATATATAACAAGTGGTAACGATGTTAAGCCAAGAAATATTGGTCAAGGTGCAATAAAACAATTTCATATAGTGTTTGATGACTTAGGATCATTTGCTTACACTAACAATAGTATAGGCAAACACTTCTATACACCTGAGGATAATTCCCAAATTGAATTTCTAACTGCAACTGAAAAAATTCCATACAATGTTATTGCAGTAGATAAAAAAATGTTTAATGAAAAAGAAATTGCGGCCTTACAAGATGTCTTTGTAAATCTTGCAAAAGAAAATAAAGATGACTATGGCCCAATAGTAGGTTTCAATGGATACATTAAAATAAATGACTTACAAAAAGAAGTTATTGACCCATATAACGAAGTATTTAAAGACTAATGAATATAAAAAAAGATTTATTTAGAGAACAAATTAACATAGGAAATAACACAATCAAAAAAGGCCCATTGCGCCTTTTTTGGCGTATTTTAATTTGACTAATTATCATTGCCTTAATAATTTGCTCCATTGTAATTATTAACTTCAGCATTAGTTATTCTGGAGGCAAATTATTTGTTGCAAACATCATTGATTTCTTTAAACCTAATATTAAAAGTGAATATGGAACAAATGCTTTTGTACTTTCAATTGAATTTCTATGAAACAGCATTAAATTAGTTTTCTTAAGTACATTTATAGGCTTTATTTTTGCCCTTTTTACTTCGTATTTTTCGAATTTGAAAATGAATTCAAAGTATGTAGCAATTCCAATTAAAACAGCCGTTATTTTCTTAAGAATTTTTCCTGAAGTTTTCTTTATTTATTTATTTAAAGTTTCCTTTCAAAAAACAATTGCAATCCATCTTATTTATTGTTGATTTACATGACTTTGGTTACATGAGTATTTATCCCAAACAATTGAAAATGCTAACTTTAGTGTCTTTTTTCAAATCACAAAAATAAAGAAATCTAAATGAAATGCATTCTTTGTTGAAATATGACCGCAAATTAAACAAAAAGTTATCAATCATTTCATTTATTCATTTGAATCAAATTTAAGATGATCAACGATTTTAACAAGTTTAAGTCATCTTGGAATTGGACTTCTTTTAAATCCCGGAGGCAGTCCAGTTAATTACTCACAGCTTATGATTCCGCTCTTTGTTTTAGTTACCTTTTTAATTTTTTTAGAATTAGTAACTGAACATCTAAATAAGTTTCTTTTTCAATCTAGAACAATTAAGTCGCTTAATCATAAGCAATATAGTCTAACTAAAAGTATTAAAAGAATTATTATTAGTTTATTTATTCTTTTAGGGCTTATAATTGCCATTTATTCAATAATTGACTTAAGCAAAATAAGCGATCAGAAATTCTTTAAAAATGGCCCTAGAGACTTTATAAGAGGTATGTTTATTCCGAATTCTTCAAGAATTCAGTGAACTTTTGGGCAAAATGGTATCTTTTTCCTTATTTTGCAATTTCTCGCACTTGTTTTTTTAACTACAATTCTAACTTATGTAATTTCTTATTTCCAGATGCTTCTTATAATAAGAAATTTAGTAGGAAACTATGTTGCTTGATACCATAAATATCTAAATATTCTTATAAGAACAATTCCGATAACAATTTTATTTTTATTAATTGCTAATCTATTTAACCATTTTGAAGCTGCTTTTGTTATTGCTTTTGCAATCCATAGCTCCTCTTCATTGTGTCGGACTTTATACCAAAGTCTTAACAATATTGATGAGCAAAAAATAAAGCAGCTTAAAAAAGAACAATATAGCAATTTTTCAATCTATAGAAACTTCATTAGACCTTCTATTAAATTTGATTTCATTACATTTATTACTTTTGAAATTGAAAAAATCACAAGAAACTTCATCACTTATGGTTCCCTTACTTCTTCAAGTTTAGGAAAAAACACCGTTTTAAATCGGGGAACTGAAATTGATGATGTCGCAATTTATTTATGAATTGGCTTTGTTATTGTAGCCATATTCAACCTTAGCTCTTATGTTATCAGACTTAGACTTAATCACAAAAAATGAATTTAGGAATTAGTTTACTTATTTAAAGTTACAAAAAATACAAAAAAACCAACACAAGTTTCTTTTGTATTTTTTTATTTCCTTTTTTTAATTTTTGATACTATTTTTAAGTTTTAATTTTTCAATCTTAAAAATAAAAAAGGAAATTATCAATTATGAAATTAAAAAATCTTTTATTAGTAAGTATTTCTTCTTTAGTTGCTTCAATTCCATTATTTTCAGCTAGCTGTGAAACTAAGAAAAATAACGATGAAGTTTCAAATAATTGAAATGCATCTAACACTAATACAAATACGCCTTCTTCAACTACATCTGACAAAAGAAATAATGAAGAAAATAGTGCTGAAAAATCTAACGAACTAAACACTTCAAACAGTGAAAATGCTGAAAATAAACCAATGAATGATGAGTCAATTGAAGATGAAAGACCACTTATTTTGCAAAAATTAAAAGAACAACTTGAGACTTATAAAAATAAATTAGTAAAGCTAGAACAAGAAATTGAAAAACTTAAAAAAGAAGAAGAAAAAGAAAGAGAAGATCTAAAAAAACAAGAAGAAGCTTTAGAAAAACTAATTAAAGAAGTTGAATCAAATGCATCTGAAGAAAACATTAAAAAACTTCAAGAAATGCAACAAGAACATGACAAACTTTATAAAAAATGAAATGATTCTCACATAGCTAAAGACCTAGATAAGGCTCTTTTTGAAAAGCAAAAGATTGAAAAAACTCTTATTCCAAGCACAGAATCTGAAATTAAAAAACTAACAAAAGAACTAAAGAAAAAATAACCTCATTGATATTAAGATTGAAAAATAAATTGCTTTTTTTATATAAATATCATTTCTATAATTTATAAATGTAGCAGGGATTGCTACATTTTTTTGTATTGATTTTTATTATTCAACCAATTCTAAAAAAATCAATGATTTTTATGAAAATTCCTATTCAAAACAATGATTTTTTATTTTTCTATAGTCTCATTAAAAAACGTTATTATAAAAAAACTTTAAAATTTAGAGTGTATTGAAGTTATAAATACAAAAAATCAATAAGACCAAGGAGAGAAATTGCATTTCAAAGCAAATCAATAACGATTTATAAATTTGTTTTTAATGCAAAAGCCAATAAAATGTCACCAAAAGCTAAAAAAGGATTGATTATTACTGGAATTATTTCAGGAGTAATTGCAGCACCAATTGCTTTGACTTTAATTCCCTATGGAATTCAAAAAAGTCTTGCTAATAAAAATAGTTTAGAAGCAAAACAAGCTTTTTATGAAAAACAAGTTTCTTTAGTTTCAAAAGAAATTGAAAATAAAGAAAATAAAAAAGCTGAAATAAATAAACAAATCGCTACAAAAAAGAATGAAGGCGAACTAAAGGATTTAAAAGAAGAACTAGATAAACTAATCACTCAAATTAAAGAAGATACTGCTTTATATATTGTAAATAACTATGAATTATTCAAAATTCAAAAGTCAATCTTAGAAAATCAAATTGATTTAAATTTTCCAACTAAAGAAGAATCTAAAAAAGCAATTGATTTCTATACAAAATGAATTGAAAATCTATCCAAAATTAAAAAAGATAATTTAAATCAAGTTTCAATTGCATGAGTTAGTGGACTTAAATATAGTTGAGAAATTATTAAAGAATTATATGAATCTGAAATAAGATTGATTGGAGGACAACTTTCATTTGCTCCTGAAGGTGCATATCCTATCAATTCCTTTGCAAATTCTTTTGTTGATATTACGAATGAAAAAGCCACAAAGATAAAAAGAAATCTTGAAGAAGGAATTAAAGAGAATGTTATTTTATCTAAAGTAGTAATCAAAAATAACATCCGCTCCATTTTAAAAAACTTCTATACAAAAGAATTACTTGAGTTTATTTCTTCCAATAAAAAAGAAGAATCACTAACTAATATCATTAGACAAAATAAAAACCTTGATGAAGAAACTAAGAAGTTTCATGAATTCTATGTAAATAAGTACTATGAAAGCACAGATCATGGACTTGGCGAAAATATAAGAGAACTAAAAGTTTATAAGACTAATGTAACAAATGAAGTTGAAGATACAATTGAACTTATTGATAACAATGATAAAAAAGTTTTAATCTATGGACTAGGAATAACAAAAAAAGACTTGGAAGCAAATGATGTTGGTATCAATGCAATTAAAGGTTCAGCAAGTAGCACAAATGGTAAAAAACTTTATGACATTATTTTAAAAATGTCAACAACAACTAATAATTCATCTCAACAAATTTTTGAAGCAGGTTATAAGACTACAACTACTGCTACTAAAAATATGGAAGCAACTGCCAAAGCCATTGCGAAGTTAATTACAGGAAATGAAAATAGTAAATGAGAACCAACTATTAAATATAATCCTGATGGTGTTGCTGGAAAAAGTGTACAAGATCTAACAGTTAAAATCCGTGATGATAAAGGAAATATTAATCTAACTGAATTTAATAAATGAATGAACCAAGAACAATTTTTCTTTGGTAGAGAAGGATCAAATTTCTATACCAAGGAAAAAGAAGAATCTCTTTTAAAAGAAAAATCCTTAGAAGAATCAATTTCTAACTTTAATAAATTAGGTTATGCACATTTAATTGATGCAAAAAATGCGAATGAAAAATATGGAACTATTACTAATAAAGAATTTTATTTAGGAGCCCTAGAAGCATTTAAAGGTTACCATCAATTTAGAGCAGCTACAATGGACTATGGCTTTAGTTTCTTTGATAAAAAAGTTGATAAGTATGGTATCAATGTTTATGATTTCAAATACCGTACTGAATCAGGTGTAGGAGAAGAAAGACCTGATGACAATATTGAAAAAGGAACAACAGGTGCTTTTGTATTCAACCCTGATCCATACTTCAGTTTACCTAAATGATCAGTTACTTCATTTGCAAATCACGAAAGTGTTATGGGACATCATAACCAAATTCAATATGCTAGAAGATATCTAAAAACAATTAATAATCTAACCATTGGCAACATTTTTAACTACACTTCATATATTGAAGGATGAGCTCTATTCATGGAATGATTTGGTATTGAAGCTGGACTATATGGAACCCCTGACTTTGAATCTGAAGACTACTATTCTTTACCTAAAGATTTTCAATACTCACATGGAATTACATATTTCATTGGAAACAAAACTAAAGATAAAATAACAAACGAAGATATTAAACAAATAAAAGAATTACATGGTGGTGTTTATTGAACTTTAGCTGCTAATGGACAAACAAATATAACTGATGAAAAAGAACACGCTCTAAAAACAGCTAAACTAACTAATATGCTTCAATACTATGGTGCTTTAAATGAAGCACAACTTAGAAATATGCGTCTTGCAGTGGATACAGCTTACCATGGAGAAATCAAAGGAGAATCTTCTCTTCCAAAAAATGCTTCAATTAAACAAGTTAGAGAATTTCTAACTAAAAACTCAGCTCTTGGAGTAGGAGATATTACTTCAGAATCAAAACGTTATCTAAATTTCCCAGGACAGGCTACTTCATATAATTCAGGTAAAGAAGCTCTTTTAAACTTATATGACAAAGTTAGAAAAGCAAAAAATCTAAAAAGAAAAGACTTTTTAGAAAACAAAGAAGCAATCAAAGAATTCTTTAATTTATTACTTGAAACAGGAGCTCTTCCTTTAGCAACTATTGAAGAAATAATTAACTACCATTACAACATTAAATAATAAAAAAATGCCTTAAATTAAGCAAAAAAAGGCTTAAGATTAATCAATAAAGACCTGATATATACCCCTCTTAAGCCTTTTTTTTTTTTTTTTGTTTGAGTGCATTATTACTTATCAATAAGCATTAATTAAACAATACCTAACAAAAACATTAAGGCAATTTAGATAAAAAAATAAGTAAGGAGAAAAATGACAGACAAATCTAAAAAAGCACTAAAATGAACAAGCATTGCATCAGCTGCAATTTTAGCACCAGTGGCATTTGCAGTAATTCCTTATGCAATTCAGAAATCAATCTTTAAAAAAGAAAATCAAAGATTGGATGATAAATTCAATTTAAAAAATGAAGAATACAAATTAAAAATTAAAGATGATGAAAAAACCTTAAAAGAAAAAGAAGCAAAAATCAAAGAAATTAATGAAAAGATAACTAAAGAAACAGAAGAAACTAAGAAAAAAGAACTTTCCAATCAATTAGAAGCCCTTAAAAAAGAACTTTTTGAATTAGATACTAAAAACAAAAAAGTATACAATGAAATTGTTTTCCCAGTTTTAGAAGAAAGCGCTATTAAAGGCTATGGAATTGATAGTGATAGTATTTTAGAAAGAACAAAAATTTATCTTGAAACTAAAAGCAAGGAATTTGAAAACACTAAAAACGAATTAGCTAAAAAAATCAAATTGGAAAGCCCAAAAAACAAACAAGAATCAGAAGAAGTTCTTAAGTTTTATAAGAAATGAACTGAAACATTTAACAAAATAAGAAAATCAAATTTGGATATCAATAAAACAAAAGAAGAAACTTGAGCTGACTGAGTTAAAAAAATTAATGACGAATATGTTTCAACCAAAGAAGCTCATAGCAAACTAGAATTAAAATAAAAGTAAAGAAAAAAGGCTATATCTTATCAATCATGATTGAGTACCATTGACAAGAAGCCTTTTTTTCTTTTTTTTGATTTTTACTTGTATTATTAATATAAGGATAACAATAGGATTTAAAGTATAGAGAAAATATTAACAAAAATATAAATATTAAATACAAAGTTATCTGAAAAGTATTACAAAATTAAAAGAGGAGAGAAGTTTATACGATAGAATAACACAAATAAATCAAAAAATAAAATACAGTGTTATATTCTATCATATACATTTAAAATATGTCACCAAAAACTAAAAAAGGGTTGATACTAACTGGAATAGTTTCAGGTGTTATTATTGCCCCTGTGGCATTTGCATTAATACCTTATGGCATTCAGCAAGGTGTATTTGCAAAAGAAAATAAACGATTAATTGATAAATATAATCTAAAAAACGAAGAATTTAAGGCTAAAACACAAGAAACAAACAAGGCTTTAGAAGCAAAAAATGAAGAACTAAAAAAAGTAAGAGCTGAACTTGATAAAACAAAAGAAGACGGAGAACAAAAGAAAAAACTTCAAGCTCAAATAGATTCTTTAGACAAAGAAATAAAGAAACTAGAATCTGAAAATAAAAAAGTTTTTGATGAACTTATTTTCCCAGTTTTAGAAGAAGTTGCAACTAAAGGTTATGGTCAAGTAAATCAAAATATTATTGATTTAACTGCATTATACATAACTTCACAATATGAAAAATTTTTAGCATCAAAGGATAAACTAGCAGAAACTATTGATGTAAACTTCCCAACAAAAGAAGAATCAGCTAAAGTTATTGCTTTCTATACAGACTGAATTTCTAAGTTAGAAAAAATTAAAAAAAGAAATCTTAATGTTACTTCAACGGCTTGAGCTAGTGGGCTAAAGGAAGAATGAGACATTTCTAAAG
Source organism: Metamycoplasma auris 15026 (assembly GCF_000367765.1). Lineage (GTDB taxonomy): Bacteria > Bacillota_I > Bacilli_A > Mycoplasmatales > Metamycoplasmataceae > Metamycoplasma > Metamycoplasma auris_A. The sequence goes on along the minus strand of NZ_AORI01000005.1, from coordinate 59,428 downwards.
GTTTATACGAATCTGAAATTCGTTTAATTGGTGGATATCTAAAAGGTGGACCTGCGTCATCATATCCATTAAACTCTTTCTATGAAACAATTAATGATATTACAAAAGAAGAAGCTCCTAAACTTCAAAGAAACCTAGAAGAGGGAATCAAATCTAATGTTGTTTTATCTAAAGTAGTAATTAAAAACAACATTAGATCAATTTTAAGTAATCATTATACAACTGAATTGAAGGAATTAGTTAAAGATTCTAACGGTGATAAAGAAGAAACTGTTTTAAATATTATTAAGAAGAGCAAAACAGTTGATGAAAACTTGAAAAAATTCCACGAATTTTATGTAAGTAAGTACTACGCGGCTGCAGATCATGGCCTTGGTGAAAATATTAAAGAACTTAAAGTTTCTAATAAAAATAAAATTAACGAACTTGAAGATTCAATTGAAGTTGATGGCAAGCTTGTTTATGGTTTAGGTTTAACTCAAAAAGATCTTGAAGCAAAAGATGTTGGCATAGGTTCAATTAAAGGTTCTGAAAAAACTACAACAGGTAAGAGACTATATGACATTATTCTAAAAATGTCAACAACCAACAATGAAACTTCACAAGAAGTTTATGATTCAGGTTACGAAACTACAAAAACTGCAGTTCATAATATGGAAGCAGCTGCAAAAGCTGTGGCTACCCTAATTACAGGTGATGATAAATCCGAATGATCTCCTACAATTAAATATAATCCAAAAGGTTTAAGTGGTGATAAGGTAGAAGATCTTAAACTTAATATCCGTGACAAAGAAGGAAAAATTAATCTTGGTGAATTTAATAAATGAATGAACCAAGAAAGATTCTTCTTTGGTCGGGAAGGTAAAGAATACTACACCGAAACTAAGATGAAGGAGTTGGTAGACGATTCTAATCTAAAAGACTCCATTGAAGCATTAAAGAACTTAAAATATGAATCATTAAAAGGCTCAGATAAAAAATACGGAACAATTACAGAAAAACAATTCTACTATGGTGCTCTAGAAGCATTCAAGGCTTACAAGCAATTTAAACAAAGAACCATTGATCATGGATATAGCTACTTTGCACAAAAAGTTCCAGAATATGACATTAGAGCATATGAATTTAGCAAACGTACATTCTCTGGTGTTGGTGCTTACAATGGCTACTTCATTTTCAACCCTGACCCATATTATAGCTTACCAAAATGATCTGTTACATCATTTGCTAACCACGAAAGTGTTATGGGACACCACAACCAAGTTACATATGCTGACAAATTCCTAAAAAAAATCAATGGTCATACTATTGGAAACATTTTCGATTACACTTCATACATTGAAGGATGAGCTCTATTCATGGAATGATTTGGTATTGAAGCTGGACTATATGGAACTCCTGACTTTAATTCTGAAGACTACTATGCTTTACCAGTAAGTTTCAAGAAATCGCATGGTATAACAAGTTTCATTAAGGCAGATAAAAAAGAAGATGTTACAGCTGATGAAATCAAAGAAATGAAAACCTTACATGGTGGAGTTTACTGAGATATAGCTGCTAATGGTAAAGAAGTTAAGGACGAAAAAGAACACACTCTAAAAGCAGCTGAATTAACTAATATTCTTCAATACTATGGAGCTCTAAACGAAGCACAATTACGTAATATGCGTCGTGCAGTAGATAATGCCTTCCATGGTAGTGTTGAACCTAATAAGGAACTTCCAGCAAATGCATCTATTTTAGATATAAGAAAATTCATGAAAGAAAATTCTGCTTTAGGTGTTGGTGACATCGCTGCCGAATCTAAACGTTATCTAAATAACCCAGGTCAATCAGTTTCATATAACACAGGTAAAGAAAGCATGCTAAAACTATATGATGCTGTAAGAAAATCTAAAGGTCTATCAAGAAAAGCATTTGTTGAAAACAAAGAAAACATTAAAGAATTTACAAACATCATTCTAGAAACTGGTGCTTTACCACTTGGTGCTCTAGAAGAAATTGTAAAACTACACTACAATCTATAATTGTTTTATAGAAACAAAAAAATACAAGAAAGGAAGCCAAAATCCCTTTCTTGTTTTATTTATATAAGTTATTAATACCACAAATTATCATTTTAAAAACAAACTTGCATTTAGTCAAATTTTTAACTTTTATAAATTTATTTTTAAAATGATAATATTTGTATAGATAGATAGAATATAAATATATATTGAATCTACGAAACAATTGAATAAAGAAATCAATTATATAGACATTTTTCACAAAGTAGTTAAAGAAAGTTTTAAAAATTAAGATTTTCTTAAATAACTAAACACCTTTTTCTATCTATCAATCAATATAATAATGAGGATAAATCAAGATGAAAAAATTATTATGAGGACTTAGTGTTTTATCAAGTGTTGTAACTTTACCTTTGATAGCAGCCTCATGTGGTAAGAGTAAATATACTCACCCAAATGCTCCTAAGGTACCAGTAGCTAATATTAAATTGAATGAAGATTTAAAACTTACAGCCGATGAAGCAAAAAATCTTCCATACAAATACATTATGATTACTGATGGTGCAGCTCTTAATGACAAGTCCTTTAACCAATCAACTTGAGAAGGTCTATTACACTTTGCTGAACTTCAAAATAAATTGCCTCGTGATAAATTTGGGACGGTGTTCAATATAAAGTGGCAGATTCTAGTTAAGAATCATTACAATATCATTATATCGGGTTTTTAAGAGAATAAACACAAATATTTTTAAAAAAAGTAAAAGTTAAAAATATGCTTATGGCATATGAAACAACTTGTGTTTTTTAGATTTATAAATTAATAATTAATATAGTTTTCTAGATAAATCCCAGTCTGGTTTTTAAGCAATAATACCATTATAGAGTGCACTCCATAAATAGTTCAGTTTCTTTTGATTTTCTTCTTAATTAAGTGTGATACAAAACTTTCTGCAACATTTCCAAAATATAAAGAACTATCCATAGGAACATCTACAAGTCCTTTAAGATTTCTTTTGATATATTTTAAAAAATCAACAAGATGATTTCACCTTGAGAGGTTAAGATAATCTTTTAGTTGACTTAATCCTTGCTCAAGAAACTTAATAAGTTCTTCATAGTTTTTATTAAAAAGAAATCGATTAATTACCTTATCCAATCTAATGCCTGAATCTTGATAATATTTATCAAGCATGTTTTTTAATTCCTTTGAATTATTAAATATTACTCCTAGTTTTTGTTTTAAATGAAACCTACAAAGAATATAATCTGCTTTTAATCTAACAGCAAGATTTTTAATTCAAGTGGCACCATCACCAGTGACAACTAGTTTAATATTATCTCCATAGCAATAGGAAACTATGCTTTTAATTTTTTCAACTAGTGCTGAAATTGGATAATTGATATTATCTAAATCATCACGAAGAATAATAAAATGGTTTTTATTTATCATTTTTCTTGAAGGAGTAAGCATATAAAAAATAATCAATTTAAACTTGATTTTTCTCACATTATTTTTAGAAACATAAAACCTATGATATGCATCATCAAGTGAAATATAAACTATATTTTGTTTATTATTTTCAAGTTTTTCCTTGTAGTCAATCAAACTGTTTTTATTGACTTCAGAAGACTTAATAATTCTTCAAATGTTACCTAAGGAAACATTATGCTTTTTAGCATTTGCCCTATAACTATACCCATTTAAGAAATCATTGATAATTGAATTGTAAAAAGATGAAGATACTAATTGTCTTTTATTTTGTAATAAGGTATGCTTATCAAATATATAAATCCTATTAGGTTCACCTTTAATCTTTCTTATATATTTTGTTAACAAAACAACTACTACCCCATTGGTAGTAGCAATTTTTCTTGTAACTTTTGAATGAACAGTCAAATGTAGTTCTTTTCTTTCTTTTGATTGTTTAAAGTCTAAATCTGCTTGTTCAATTTGCTCCTTAAGTAATGACAATACTGATTTATCATAGGAACTTATATTATTGCCCATTAAAAAACTCCAAAAAATTAGTTAGATATTCTAATTCTAAATAATAATTAAACCTACTCATCATTTTCTTCTTGCAATTCAATCTTAATATGATTTTTATGTGTTTTTATAAAGACTGCAGCTATTGCTATTATCACACCTAAGAATACTAGTGAAGTTAACACACCAGCAATAATTTTAATATTTAGATTTGTATCATTCTTTTCTTTAGGCTTTGGTATTGTAGGAATTGATGGTTTTGGATCTTTTTCAATTGGTTTTTTAGTTTCTTCAACAAAATCAATTTTAAGAATTAATTCGCCTTGAAGAGCACTAAAACGATTTGCTACAAACTTAATTTGTCCATGGTCATTTTGTTTAACTGGAAATCTAGTTGAATAACTAAAATCTATGTCTTTTCTTGGAACAAAATAAGGAGTTCTTAATAAATTAATAAACTCATCTAACATATCATTTATGTCTGTATTTTGTGTTAGTCTTAGTGTTCATTGTGATTTTAATTTAGATATATCAATAGGCTTTGGTCTATTATAAGCTAAGTGTAATGAATTAATAAACATTTTGTTATTTTTTGAAAATATTCTTGCAAATCCATCTAAACTAAAGTGTGACTCACTAGTTAGTATTCCATAATTAATATCATATCTAGGGTTTCAACCTAATGCTTTATTGAATGAAGCAATAATTTCTGATGTTGGAGTATATTTAGTAATTTCTTTTTCAATGTCTAGTTTTAGTTTTGATAAATCAATTGGTAAGTTCTTCTTAGGGATATAAATTAACAACTCACCAGTTATTTTTGTATCTAATGCTGTTATTTTTATAATTCCTATATTTTCTTTTGTTGCAGGAGTTATTGAAACTCTAAAGTCTTTGTTTTTTATTACCTTAAATCTTAGTTTTTCAATTAATGCTTCAGTAATCATATCTTCAGTAATATCTTTTGTTAAATCTAGATTTAATTCCAAAGATGAAATATCATCAAGTTTAAGTTGGGTAATAGGAATATATAATGAACCATAGATTTTTTGACCAAAACCTTTAATTCAAACTTCACCTGATGCTTTTTTAGTTGCTTTTCGTATAGATATTTCATAATCTTGATATTTCTTTATTTCAAATCCTAATACCTGAATAAGTCTTTTGATAATCAATTCTTCTTTAGTCTTATTTGTTATTCTTAAACGCAAATCTAATTTTGAGATATCTTTTCTTATAAAAGGAAGTTCAATTTCAAGTTCACCTACTATTTTTTTAGTTTTCTTTGCTTTAAACTTAACAAATCCTTTAATTCCAGGAACTGATTTTTTTAATTCAAAACTAAAATCTATATTTTCTTTAACTTCAAATGGTATTTTTTTAGCAAACGCTCTAATTCAATCTTCATGAGTTAAATTATTAGCAAGAACTATATCTAAATCTAAATCTGAAATGTCAAATAGTTTATTAATTTCATCAATATCAATTCTTAGTTGCTTATTTCATGAAGTTAAAATACTAACATAAGATTTCATATCAGCAATTGAAACTTTTTTAAAGTCATTGTCTGCAATTGACATTGATTTTATTAATTCAGTTTTCTTTGAATAAGCATTGTATATTTTTTTTGCATATTGAATACTTTTTGATTTGTATTCTGAGACTAAATCTTTGTATTTCTTGGCAGTTAAAGAATCAATAGTTGAAATAAACTTATCATATTGTGAATTAAATTGCCCAATTAGTTGTTTTTTAAGTTTTTCTAAATACTCAGCATACTTAGTTTTAAATGTATTTTCAAAATCACTAATAACTTTTAATATGTTTGTATAGTAAGATTTATCTTTTGAGTTATCAAAAATATTAATCTTATATAATTCATATTTATTAAAGTCTTCTTTCAGAAATTGCAATTCAGTATTGATTTTTTCTTTTGTGATTTTTTGGTCATTCAATCATTTATCAATAGTTGCTTGTTTCTTTTTAATTTTATTGTATATTTCAATCTTTTCAGATGAGGCATTTAAACTGAAACGTCTTTTTATTAATTGATTTTTTAAAGTTGGATGATTAGATAATGAAACTTCAAAGTCTAATGTTGATTTAGTTCCATCATTTGATGGATTTAATTTTATATTGCTAATTTTAAATAGACCTTTATAAGGCGCTTGAATATAGAATGCTAATGCTGAAGGTTTTAAATTATATAAATCAATATCATTGATTAAGAAATTATGATAATTGTCTTCAAGATTAAACTTAGTTATATATAAGTTATTTATTAGAAAATGGACTTCTGGAGATTTTAGATTGGTAACTTTAATTGCTTTATTAAAGATATCAATTGATTTTACTAACGAATCATATTTTTCTTTAATTCTTATATATTCATTATAAGTGTGTTGCCATTTAGAAATATCGCTTATATATTTTTGATTTAATTTATTATATAAGTTTTCAATCAACTCTATTGTTGCTAAAAGATTTTTATTATTCTTTATCCTTTCAACAACTGGTTTAATTGAAGAAATATATTTATTTCATTCTTCAACTTCAGGTTTGATTAATTCAATAGCTTCTTTTCTTTTATCTTCATTTAGTTTAGTATTGCCATTTGAATTGGCTATTTTAATAATGTTTTTAGCTTTAGAAATTAAGTCTTTTAGATTAGCTAGTAACATTGCATGTGAAACACCAATTCATTTATTTGAGTTAGATGGTTCTACTTTATATTTTAAATGTCTTGCAATTTCTTTTAAAAGATTATTAAAAGGTTCTTGAAGTGATTTTGGTAGATTTGTTGGTGGATAGTTAAGGATTTTATCTATTTCTGTTTTTGTTAGTTTATTCACTTCCTTATAAGAACTTTCTCTAGTTTTAAGTTCTAAATCATAAAACAATGATTTAGTATCTAAATTAGCAAGATTATTTCAGTTTCATCAAGGTAAAAAATCAAGAAATGTAGATTGAAGAAGTTTAAAGTCATGAAAAATAAACTCAGTAGTAATATCTTTATTGTTTAATGAATGCAATAAAATATAATGGGATAATGCACTTAAAGAGGAAAATAAATTATTTTTGGAACTTAGATAATCTGATGCATTGATTTCTTTGAAAAATTGGTCAAGTTTTGGTATTTCAAATTCACCATTGAAATACCCGTTTTTTAACATATCACTAACTGTACGAAATCATCAATCCTTGTTTGCTTCTTTGTAAAAAGTAAAATGGTCAATATATTTTTTAAATAAACCAGATTGGGTTTTATATGTTTTAACAAAATCAATAAAGAAATCATAAAATCCAGATGAATTAAAGAAATCTTCTTTTTCAATATCATCTTTATCAGAATAGACCCCATCATAAGAACTAAACTCCTTTAGCGAATCTAATAAATATCTAGCCATTTTTTCAAATGTATATAATGTTAGATATTGATTAAGACTTGCGTTATTTGTTCTTTTGAAATGAGGAAGCAATAATGATATTTTGTTAACATCAAATGTTTTAGTTTTAAAAATAGAATGCTTTTTAATCATTTGATTTCAATACATCAAAATAAGAAGATTACTTCTTAACTTGGGGTTCTTGATAAAGACTATAGTTTCCTGTTTGTTAGCATCAACACCAGCATGTAGTTTTTCAATGTAATTTGAGATATTTATAGGTAAAACATCAAGATTTTCATATAAACTTCTTAATTTATTTTGTAATTCATATTCAGATTTTGGATTTTTAAGTTCCTCTTTGATTTCTTTTTCTAATGATTTTAGAAAATTAGAATCAAACAACAAATTAGTATTATTTACTAATACTTTTTTGACTGTGGAAGAGTTTCTTGGAGGAGTTGTAGAGGAAGAAGATGGAGTTGAACTTCTTGGATTTAATTCATCATCGTCTTCAGCTTCTTCTTTAGGCTGTGGTTTTGGTTTAGGAGTTGGGAAGAATCTATCTGAATTAGTATCTATTGTTGAGGATGATGAAATAGCATTAGAAGTAGTGTCTAAAGAAGTTGTAGTTGTAATCGTTGATGAAGAAGGTTCTTCTTTATCAGTTGGATATCTAGGTATTCATGGTTTACTATTTTTTGGTCAATTTTTTGGTAAAAAGAAATCATATCTGGTTCTATAAACAGGTCTGCCATGGTAATAAGATATTTTGGAATTATTGGTTTTTTTAGTTTCGTTATTTATGTTAATTTTATTCTTGCTTTTATTGCTAATATGAACTTTTAGTTCATTTATACCAATTCCAACAATTCCTATACCTGCAAAAATACCAAAAGCAGCAAGAAATTTCTTTAGCTTTGATTTTCTAGGTTCATTATTTTTACTGTTATTATTTGGATTAGAGTTATTTTTAAAATTATTATTTATGGTTTATACCCCCTATTTTTTAAAAAAGATTACTAAAGTAAATGAGAATACAATAAAACAACATATTTGCTATAAATATGTAGATAATAAACTTAGTTTGGTATCTTAATTATAATATAATTATAATTAAAGTAGTTTATTATCTGATATTAATGAAAGTAAGAATAAATGAGAATTACAACTAAACAAGCAAAAGATATTTTTTTAAATCAAATACGGCAAATGAATGACAATGATATTTATTTGCTATTTAGATTTTTTATTTTAAGCAAAAAAGAATCTGAGAAAATAGAATATTTATATGACTTTTGTTTTTATTTAAAAGAAATCCAAAAAATAGTTATTAATTTAAATACCAACTGAAAAGAAAAAGTCTTAGATGAACTTTTTAGTCAAAATATATCTATTTTTAAATTAGAGATCGTTTATAACTTTCTTATTTGACTTAACTCAAATAACATATCATACACATATTCAAAAAATGAAGAAGTGTTAAATATTGGATATTCAATTAAAGACTTTTGCTATGAAAATAATATATATTCACACAACCATTTAGAGTTTTTAATAAATGAAGATTTAAAACTATATGGTTGAAAAAGTAAATGAATTATTTTAATACCTCAGATTTTAACTTTTAAAAGTGATTCTTATGTTTGATATAACAAAGAAAAGCATTCATTAATAGAATTAAGTTTGTTAGAGTTGCAAAATACATATAAGAATTGACTTTTAGCTCTTGATTTTGAGAAGATTATTTATTAAAAAATAACGAAAGAAATCTAAGAAATTATTCCTTAGATTCTTTGGTGTTTTTATTGTTTTTTGGTTTTAAAAGTGATATTAAAATATCATTGTTTTTAGATTTTTTAGAGTTCTTTTTATTTTCTTTTGATTTATTAATTACTTCAACTTCGCTGTCAGCTAAAGCTTTTTTACTTCTTTTTAATCTAATGATTAAGATTGGAAGCAAGATAGCGCCAAGTGGCACAATTCAAGCTAAAGGAATAATTCATCATAAATGCTCTTTAACATTAAATGTCTTATCTTTATTAGATTTGTTATTTGAATTGCTATGAGTATTTGTATCATCTGGACTATCTTCTGGATTAATAATTTCTTCAATGTCATCACTTAAAGATAGTTCATATTTTTTGTATACTTTGTCTTTTAATACCTTAGGAAGTTCAAAAAATCCTAATGAAGATTTTTCTAAATCTAGAACATATTTCATTCAAAGTAAATCAAAAATAGTATCTTTATTAAAATTAATATCTAAAGTAGTTTTGAAACTATTAATTCCTCATTTAGGTTGTCCTGCTTCATCTTTAGATGGGACTATATTAATTTCTTTATTTATATCCTTTAGTTTATCTAAAGAAAGACTTTCGAGTGATTTTAGATTTGTAAAATCAACATTTGGAAGAAGAAAACTAAACACCTGATAAGCATCAAAGGCATAACTTTTATTTGCTGAAATAAAATCATCAACATCAAAGAAACTTTTGTCATATGAAGGATTTATTAGTTTCATGTAATTGCTAATTTTATTTTTAATTACATCATTAATATAAGCACCATATAATTCAAATGTAGACTTAGCTAATTCAACTAAGAAGTTACTATTATCAAAGACCTTATTTCTTAATTTATTTGTTAATTCTAAAAGGTTCTTATCAAACTTTTGTTTTAATGCAGCACTTGAGTCTGCAAAAATATCTTTGATAGTAATCTTTGGAGGATTTAAGAAATATTCATCATTGTAATTTTCTTTAATTGGAACATCTAGAGTTTTTGCAATATCATCAAAATCATCCTTGTATTTAGTATTAAGGTTTTCTTTTCAGTTTGGATATTTGTTTTCAAGTGACTTATTAATTTCTTCTCTAAGAATAGAAAAGTCAATTACTCTTGAAGATGAAGAATTATTTTGGATTGAAATATTAAACTCTTCTGCATTCAAATAATATTGTTTTAAATAAGATGGAACATTAATTCCTAAGTTGATTTTTCTTAAAGCATAGAATAATGATTCTAAGTATTTATCTAAGATTTCTTGTCTTTCACCCTCATTAAGATTTAGTGAATCTACTGATTTTTTAATTCAAAAACTAGGAATAAACTCAAAGGTAAATAATTGTTCATTATTTTCCTTGTCTGTTTTTAAAAAGTCTTCTATTGTAGTTTTGCTTCCAAAAATATCTTTATTAGTTTTGAATTGATTTATTAATTCTAATGTGATATTTTTCTTTATTTCAGCAATGATTTCTTTATATCACATTTCATATTCAAAAGCACTAGTGTTAGTTGAAAATAAAGTATCTATTTTTAAAGAAATATCGTTCAATTTTAATGATTTAAAATCAAACGGCTGAATGTTAGTAAATCTAAAGAAAAGTTCTTTTTTAGATTTATTTTCATCTAGTGCTGAAGCATCTAATGTTAGAGATATTTCAACAAAATCACTTTGTTTTTGCTTAATAGAAGATTGATTTGACATTAATTTCTTTATATTTGTATCTTGAATAACATCTTCTAAATTAGATTTAAAATCGCTTAAATTATATGAAACTTCTTGTAATCAAGGGATTTCTTTAAATCAATCTTCTAATTTCTTTTTGATTATTTCTTTAAGACTTTCAATTGATAAAGTGTTAATTATACTAGAAGAATATTTCTTTAATTCATCATATAAATTGATTTCAAACACTTTCTTATCATTATCTAAATAATCAGGTTTTTCATTTTGGAATAAATCCCCTAAGAAAACTAAATCTTTAATTTCAAAACTACCAAAATCATAATGTTCAGATTTAACTCTAAAAACTAAATCTTTTCCATTTGAAGAATTAAAAGTTTCTCAATCATAAATTACTTTTGCTTCTTTAAACTCTTTTTCTAAAAAGTCATCAAAACCATTTTCTTTACTAAAGGAAACATTTTCAATATATTTATCTTTATTTTCAATAATAAAGTTTGGATTTTTTTCAACATATTTAATAAATTGATTTCTAGAAAGACTTTTAATATCTTCTTTTAATTTCTTTTGATTGATTTCTATTTTAGATTTTAAAAACTCAAATGTAATATCCTTTTTTTCTTTTAAATCTAAAGTAAACTCAGTGTTGCTAAATAGATATTCCTTATTCAAATTAGATTTTTGTTTAAAAGTAATCATAAGATGTTTGGAGGCTTCATTAAAATCTAACTCTAAACTTTCTATAGTTTTTAAAACTTCATCAGGAGATATATTTTTTTGTTGTTTAGAAGTTATTTTTACAAAATCTTTAAAGAATAAAGAATTATCTTTTTTATATTTTTCCAATGAAGAAGAAGAAGTAATTGTATTTGCTAGTTTTTCATAATCAAAGCTAACTTCTAGAGCTTTTAGTGGTGAATAAGTAGTTCATTTATTTGCTAAATGAGTTAAATATTCTTGGAAAAGAATATAAATATCATGGTAATTTAAAGATGCTAAATCATTAATTGCTATCTGTTTTGTTTTTTGAAGAAAATGGAAGAAAGAAGATTTTGGATGAATCTCAAGATTTCTATTTGCATCTAAAATTGGGTCTTTTAAACGATATAAAGATTGACTTAGAAGGTTTGCAAGTTCTTTATAGTTAGGTTTATTTGTTCCATTTTCATTAATTTCACTAATGTATTCTATAAATGGATTTAATAAATCTAAAAAGTCTAGATTTCTATTTAAATATTGATTTTTTTCTTCAAGATTTTTAATTGAATATTCAATCTTTTTCTTTAAATTATCAGGTTTCTCTTTATCTTTTATAAGAGTTTTCAATCTTTCAATTTCTTTTTTATTTTCAGCAATCATTGATTCAAAATCAAGTTTTTTTCAAAATCTATTTGATTTATCGTTATCATCAATTAATGGAGGTAGCAATTGTAACAATACTCATTTAGTTTGGTTTGTTTTTTTATTTTTAATTCCAATCAAAAGAACTGACTTTAGAGCACCTATAAATCTTGCATTTCTACTTTCATTAAAAATCCGCTCAAGTTCAGTTTGATTATAAGGTTTCTTTTCTGGCCATTTGTATTTACCAAATCCATTATCCTTAATTTCTGTTAAATCATAAAAATATAATTCATTATTATTAAAATCAAGTTCAGGAATATAAAATCTATCTGAATAAATTGATTCAACAAAAAACCCTATGTTTTTATCATTTTGCTGGTTTTTAGGTTCCAATAAAAAAGGCATGTTTATAGGAAATGGCTCTTGAAATCTTGAAGTATCAAATCATAGAGTTTGTTTTTCAAAATATGAACCTTTTTCATCTTCTCAGAATCTTGATTGAAAATTAAAGGAGTTGCTACTTAATTTAAAAGTTTGTTTGAAAGTAAAGTTTTTTCTAGTTGCATCATCTGTTCAAGAAGTTTTTAGAACAAATGTTTTTATACTATCAGCATCAAGTTCTTTTTCTAGATTTTTCTCCTTATTTTTCTTTTCTTTAATTTGGTTTTTTTGATTTTCAAGGTCATTTTTGGCTCTTGTTTCTTCTTCTGTTCTAGAAGCTCAAGAGGTACTTTTAAACTTAGTAAAAGCTTTCCTAAAGTTATTTTGTAGCTTAGCCTTATCTTTTTTGATAGCAACTAATTGTTTTCTTAATTCTTTAGTTTCTTTTTCATTTAGTTGTGGACTTAGATTTAATCTAGAAACTTTAGAGCTCTTTTTTTCATCAATAACCTCTGCTAAATCAGGGAGACTGATTTTTTCTTCTTTTGATGGTTCAATATCAGTTCTAACAACTCCATTTTGCTCTTTAAGAGTTGCCAATGTAACATTAGGAACATCTGAGATTAAATCAAAGTTATAATGAATTAGCACATCAACAGGATAATCATATTCAAATATTCCAAGGTCAACTTCATAGTTTTTCTTTTCTTTATCTACAAAAACTTTGATTTTACTTTCATCTATTTTGTATTCTTTACTAATAATGCGAGGCTTATTTTCAATTACAGAATCATTATCATAAAACTTAAAAGGAACTACACTTATAGTTTTTTTAAATCTCTCATAGTTTTTAGTCACAGCTTCATCTTTAAAATTAACTTCCTGCCTATCTTCTTCAGCTTTTCTAATAGAAAAAGTTCCACTAACTAAAAAAGGTGGAAATAAACTAAGAGATAACAAAGTTATTAGATTTCTTTTTTTCATAAGCAAAAACCTTTCATTAACTATTGCTTGCTAATGAAGTGCTTACAAAAAACGGATTTTACTTAGTTTGGTATCTTAAGTATATCGGAAATTAGAAGTTAATCTGCAAATTAAAAAATAAAAAATAGAAAGAGAGACATTAATTTTTTTTGTTTTTTTATCTTTTTTATTTTTTTCAAGTAAAATTGCAACCTTCAGGAAAACTGCTAAGATACTTTTATATTATAAGTTTACTTATAATTTAATATACTTATAAATATAAGATAATCTTAGTTATAAGTATACTTATATAAGTTAACTTAATTACTAGTAAATATACTAATAATTTAAAGATAAATAAAAAAAGATAACTATAAATATAAGATTCTAATAATTATAAGTATACTTATAGACTAGGAAGTATACTTATAATTTTAAGTATACTTATATTCCAATAATTCTAAGTATACTTATAAACTAGGAAATATACTAATAATTCTAAGTTTTATTTTATTTCTTTCTTAAAGAAATTATATTTCTCCCTAAAAGAAATTAATAAGAAAGAAATAAAAGAAAAATATATAAAAAGAAAAAAGAAAGAAGGGTTAATAAAGAAAACCCCTCCCTCTTCTACATAAAGAAATGCTTAAAGGGGGGGTGCCCTGCATTTTTCTAAAAGATTTAGGCTTTTTTTGCGCATCCCCCCATTTTTTCCGATATCATTAAAGTACCAAACTAAAAAAAACACAACACAAATAACAAAACCAAAACACACACAAAAAAATCCTTAGTTCTTTACACAACACATATATATACACATTAAGCAAGATATAATGTGTAGATTTATTTGTTGACTTTTTTTCATTATATCTTCCTTTCTATACACAAAATAACTAATCTAAAAAGGAAAAAAATGAAAACTGCAATAATTTCCAAAAAGTCCAAAGTCTTAAAAGTAGGTTTAGAAATACTTCTATTTCTAGTTTTCACTGCTAGTGCATTAAGTATTGCATACTTAGTTTTTAATCTAAAAAAGAACTCTCTACCTACCAAAACTTTTTTAACCTTTTTTGTTTCTAAACTACAAACTTTACTCTTAAGTTTATTTGTAACCATTTTTGCCTTTAGACTAACTTGAATGATAACTTTTGCATTTTTAAAAAACCAGTTTTTGTCTGACTGAATGTCATCAAAACCATATCCTAGACATTACAAATGATTTGATATTGTCCAAAAACAACAAATTACCATAAACCCAAATCAACAATTACCTTTGGTAATATCAAATCCACAGTCAACTCCAGTTCCTCAAGAACAACCAAAAAAAGTAGAGGAACCAAAAATAAAAGAAAAACCTCAAGAAACTAAAAAACCAGAAGTCATAAATCCTTCTACAACTCCTCCTCAACCAAAACCTAAGTCGTCAGAGGAAGTTCCTTCAAATACTTTAGATAAATCTAAGGAAATGACTTCAAGTCCTTCTTCAGAAGAAAATAATGTTGTTGCCCAAGAACCACAATCTACAAAAGAAGAGGATAGTTCTTCTCCAAAAGACTTTAATCCTTTTTGGGAAAATGCTGATGATGGAATTGACTATAGTGATGAGTAAACAAACATTAGTTTCACTTATAAACGGTAACTTTGTAGGATAAAATCATGGAGATAATTATCAAAGATAAAATCTTAAATCTTGATAAACGTCTAAATATCATAACTCTTCCAAATCAAATTCAAGTTTACTATGACATTTCAAATCTCAAAGTAAATGACCAAGTGGAGTTATATGTTTACTGAATAAGTCCGAAAAAAGCACTAGGTTTTAAATCTTATAAAGAACTACAACTATTTTGTTCTTTAAAACAATTTGAACTTTGAAGTAATCTTAATGACCTTCATAATATCTTGACATTAAAGAATGATTATAAAGAAATCATAAAAGCAATTGTTTCTAAAGATTTTAGTAGTTTAACTATTCTGCTAGAAATTGAAAGAAAAAATGTATATGAAGTCATTAGAGTTTTGCAACCTGAGTTTACAGATGATAAAAACAACTTTTTTGTTTGCTAGGTAAAAATATATCTTTAGATATCCAAAAAGAACCTATTGAAATTAAATCAACATCTATAAACTTCTATACACAAGTAGCCCATGAACAAGAAAATAGCCTTAAAGAAACCATTTCTTTAGTAATGAAAACTCTTATAGATAAATACCCAACTTTGGAGTTTGAATTAAAACCTCGCTTGCTTTTAAAAGAAATTGCTTGTGTAATTAATGCCTTAGAAAACTCATCATCCTTTAGTTCTAACTTTGAATCTACTTTCATAAGTCCTGATGGAGGAATATTATTTGTAATTGACCCAAATAATAAAACCAAAAAATATCCTATTTTAATTTCTGAAATAAAAACTCAAGGGTCTAATAGTTTGGCAAAAGGTAATGCAATTGAGCGACTTGGTAAAAATGTAATTGCTATAAGAAGTTTTTTGGCAAAAGACCAAATAATGCCATTTGTAGTATTTTGTGCTGGCAAAGACTTTAGTAACCAATCAACAATAATTGATAGATTATCAACAATTGCCCAATTTGCTCCATTAAACCAAATTAACTTGTTTAATCATACTTTTGTTTCTCCTGGAAGTTACTTTTATAAGGAAGGTAATTGAAGTGTTTCTGATATGTTTAAAATATGTTATGAAATAGCAAAACGTTCTTTAATGTTTTTTGCTTCAAAGTACAACTTTGAAATCTAAAAGACTTCTTGTAGGATTTCTTTTTCCTACAATAACACTTCCTTTAGTATCTTGTAATGCTCCTGGGCAAGGTAATCCTATCAATACAATTAAACCTTGGGAGTTTTCAAATAATCCTTTTAAAATTAATGAAACAAACTCAATTTCAAATACCAATAAATGATTTTTGGATGATAAAAATACTTTAAATCTAACATTTGAATTAATTAAAAAAGAACAATATGAACTTTTGTATCCTAAAACAAAGGATAATGAAGACTTAATAAAAGTAGCAAGAAAATTAAATTGAGTTTTATTTTCTATTTTGTATCATAAAAAACATAATATAGAAACTAAAACAAAAAATCTTGAAGACTTTATTCAAAAAATAAAAGTATATAAACATTTGCTGTATACAAATAAGACTCTAAATGAAGAAGAAAAAGCATTTAAGAGCTTAATTGAAAATGAAGAACTTTTAAAGAACCTTAAAAAACCTAATTGATATAACCTAGATGAAGATTATATTTTTTGATTTAAGAATAAATATTGACCTTCTTATCAATATTTTCCCTTGTCAAGAATAAAAGAAGGGGATTTATCTTCTTTAAAAGATAATGAAAAAGAAGCTATAAAGTTGCAATCAGCTGAAGCATTATTGTTAACAAACTTCTTATATCCAATTTCTTCTTTATTACAAACAATTAAAGAACAAATTAATTTTTTAGAATTATTTGCATCTCTTAATTTGTTAATTTTAAAAAACAAAGAAGTTTTTAATCAACCTTTGAAAGAAATTAAAGATTTTTTAAAAACAAATCTTAATTTTGAAGAAATCAAAAAATCCTTAAGTTTCATTTTTTCTTTAGAAAATAGTAGTTTTTCTCAATGAGAAGAAGAAAAAACTATGGAAATTTCAAATATTTTCTTTTCTCCTATTAATACAAAAGAAGTAAGTAAAGCATTATTTTTCAATGATACTCTAATGCTAATGGATATTATTCTTAATCCGATATTAAGTATTTATTCAGATAATAACTTTTTTGAAAAAACATTTGAAAAGCAAAATGAATGGTTCCCAAAATATCTTTATGAAAAACTTGATTCCAATTCAAATATAACCTTTTATCATCCTTCATTTACAAAAAACCCAAACGAAAACCAAGAAAAAATAAGTAAATATTTAAATCATTATCTAAATCTTAAATAAAGTTTTTCAATTTTAAGACTTAAACACCTAATTTAATTATTTAAAGAAACTAAATGAAAGGAGTCATATATGACTACATTCTTAGCAGAAGCAACCGAAGCAAACACAGCATCAGAGACCATTAAAAAACTGGCAACTCCAATTTTTGACCAAGTATTTAAAATTGGTAGCATCATCATCGGAATTATCGTTGCAATTTTAGCAATTTCATGTATCTTTGCTGCAATTTCAGCTCAATTTAAATTAAAATCTGGAGATTCTGAAGCAGCAGCTGTTGCTAAAAAACGAATGAAAAACATTTTAATTGCTTTTTTAGTAGGATTTGCAATTTTAGCATTGTTTAGTGGGGTAATGTTAACTATTGGAAAAGTTACTGGTATCATGTCAACTCCATCTGCCTAACATAAAAAAACCTTATTTAAGTAATAAAAAGGAGATTTAATGGTTTCAATTGTGAGTCGAGTAATACTTACGCTTTTTAGTCCAATTTTATATTGAGTTTTCTTTGGTATTTGATTTCTTTCAGTCACCGCCTTTTGGTCACTTTTAGAGGGATTGTTTTCTTTTACTAAGTTTCTTTCAGTTGATTTAACAAACTATTTGATTTTTGGTAAATCTATTTCCAACACAAAATCAATATCAATTAAAGACTTACCAACCTTTTTTATCTCAATTGCTATCTTTTCAATGTTGATGCTTGTCTTTATTTTTTCAGTAATCTTAATTAAACATGCAACATCAACTAATAAAACTGAAGACAAAATGCCACTAAAAATAGCAATGAAAAAATCCTTACCAGCAATATTTATTATTGTAGGTATTCCGATTTTGTTCTTATGTGTTAATCTAGGATTATCTTTAGTTATTGATTTATTATCTAGTTCGTTTTTAGTTCCTTCTATTGCAACAAACACAAAACTTACTCCTCTCCAAAGCATCTTCCTTTCAATAAATGGAAATGCTTCTTGAGTAGTAAATAACTTTAATAATTTTCAGTCATATTTAGGGTGATATAGTGCTCCTCCATTTGACTATTATATAGCTTCTATTTGAACAACTAATGCTCTAGGATTGCTATTTCAAATGGTCAATGGTCTTATAATGGCAATTATCCTTCTTTCTTTCTTTGTTGGAATATCAGTTGACTTATTTAAACTCACTCTTTACCAATATTTCTTATTTTTATCCTCTCCTGTTGTTGCAATTTCATCAATTTCAGATGATGGAAGGAAATTAAAAAACTGAAAAAACTCTTACTTTAAAACAACATTTTTAGTTGTTATTAAGGTATTGATGATTATGTTATATTCAGTTATTCTTAAATTAATTTTTGATTATGTAATAAATGGAGTGGCACTAAATAATAACAACATATTCTCGGAAAGTCTTTTAGGATTTACTTCATCATTAATTTATCCATTTGCAGCTCTAGGTACTACTTATGGATTTAAAGCAATTGGTTCAAAAATTGATGGATACTTTGGATTTGGTTCCTTTTCAGCAATTAAATCGATTAAATCCTCAGTTGCCAAAGGTACTTCAGCACTTAGTGCTGTTAAACAAGGTAAACTTGGTGCTACCTTAGCAACTGGTGGTATTGGTTCATTAGTTGCAGGAGTTGGTGTAATTCATGGACTTAGAAAAAGGTCACAAAACATATCTGCCTTAACTTCTAAAGGAGTTGATAAAAAAGTTGCTAAAAATCTATTAGGTAAATCTGATGTTATGTTTAATCCCCAAAAACAACAAGAAATTGTTGACAATATCAAAAACAGTGGCATTGACTTATCAAAAGTTAATTCTAAGGGTTCTTTAGAAACTGAATTATTTATTTCTAAACATTTCAATCAACAAAAAATCAATAGCATCCAAAACTCTAAGGAATATAAAAAAGGCACTGCTTCTGAAGAAACAATTAATGAATTAAAAGAGGCAATTAACAAACAAAAAGCAACAGAAAATGCCATTAAGCAGCTAGAAGAAAATCAAAAGAAAATAAAAACAGAACAAAAGAAACTTAATCTTGCCAAAGGAGTAAATAATGTTACAAAATAAGAAACTAAGTGATGTTAGACTTCAAATATTTAGAAACATATCTTTAATTGATATGGTATTAATAATTCTTTTTGCAGGACTATCATTTGTTTTGGGATTTCTTACTTCCAAAAATCTTCCCTTAATTGCTCGAATAGCAATAGCTGCTGGTGTTTTTGGGTCAACTTTTTGGGTAGTTTTGCCAAATAAAAAGCATAATTGTAAATATTATGTGTTTCTAATTAGGTTCTTTAGATTTCATCTAAAACCTAAAAAATATCTCCTAGGTTCTCAATCACCAAAATTATTAGTTGCTTATAAAGAGATAACAAATGGTTCAATTGTTAAGGTTAATGATGGAAGTTATTTCTCGGTTCTATCCTTCAAAGGATATGACGTATATTCAAATGAAATTGATGATAAAATGAGTTATTACCAAACAGTTATTAATGCTTTGGATAACATAGATTTTCCAATTTCTTTTGTTAAAATACCAAAATCTTCAAATCTTGAAGCAAATTATGAATACATTAGAGAGAAGGTTTCAAAGGAAACCAAAGTTGATTGAGAAGTTAGAAATGAATATTTTGTTAATAATTTACATGACCTAAGCACTCTTGATATTACTGAAAATATAGATAGTTATTATTTAGTAATTAAATCAGGAAGAATCTCTGACCTTAAAAACAATGTTTCTAGAATACAATCCCTTTTTGCTTCAACTCCCTTAAAACTTAATTTGTTACAAAATGCTTCTTTAATAGACTTCCTAAACTTCCAGTTTAATGTTGAATTAGATGAAATTAAACAAGAACAATATTTATCAGCACAAAGTATGAAATCTAACTCGCAAAAATCAACTTTAGTTGACCTTTTATCTCCTAAAAAAGTTATCTTTTTTAAAGATAAAATCAAAGTTGATAAGACATTTCTTTCCTACCAAACAATTAATGATTTTAATACTTATCAAATTGCTGAAGGATGAGCAAATGTAATCTTTAATTCACCATCTTCTGTTATTTGAAATCTAACTCCATTAACTTTAAAAGAAAAGCAAAGTATCTTAGATAAAACAATGGAAAAGATTGAACTTAACAATAATGATGAAAAATCTAATTTTGCAAGAAACAAAAATGCTTTAGCAAATGAAGTTTTAGCAGAAATAACTCAATCTATAAATATTGAAAATATGAACTTGTTTAACTCTAATTTAATTCTTATCAACAAAGCATCAAGTGCAAAAGAATTAAGAGAAATTGAAAACATTAATAAAAATAATGCAGCTACAATTCAAGCAAACCTAAATCCTAATTTGTATTTACAAAGATTAGCATTTTTAAATAGTACTTTTGATATTAAGGATTACATGAATAATAACTTAGAAATGCTTTCAAGAAATGTTGTAATGGGTTGACCTTGAATTAATATTGATTTAAATGATAATAATAATTTATTATGAGGTTTTTCAAAAACAACTTCTTCTCCAATTATTCTTGATATCTTTAAAAAAACAAAAGATAGAACTAACTTCTCAATGTTCTTCTGAGGAGTTCCTGGCGCTGGTAAGTCAGCTGCAACTTCTAAATTATTTTTAAACTATTTAATGAATGGAGATAGTGTTATTGTAATTGACCCGCAGCGTGAATATAAATATCTAATTCCAAAATTAAATGGAACTTGAATTGAACTTGGAAAAGGTCTTGAAACAACACTAAATCCTTTGCAATTAAATGCTCAATTTAGTGATAGTAACCAAAAAGTTACAAATCATCAAATTGTAATTGACAACATTAAAAAAGTATGTGTTTTTGTTAAAACTCTTTATCCTGATTTTTCGGATAACAAACTTAGAGCACTTTTCATTGTTCTAAAGAAACTATACAAAAACTGAGGTTTCTTTGAAGATACTTTTGATGTTTCAAAAGCAAAGAATGAAGATTATCCAATTTTTGATGACTTAATCAAACTTCTAGAACATTATGATTTTGGTAATGACATTGAAAAAGAGTTTTTTGATAAAGAAATTAAAGAGTTATGAATTAATTTCAGAAATGATTTTGCTGATTCAGGACAATATCAAAATCTTTATAATGGAATAACAAATATTAATATCACTGATGATGATTTCTGTGTTATTGATACATATAATCTAATTCAAGATACAACAAGTCCAAGTGCCCAAGCAGCAATGTATTTAATCCTTAACTTTGTTCAAAATAAAATCACTAATAACTTTGTTTTAAACAAAGATAATAAACGGATTTTGATTGTTGTTGATGAAGCACATAAGTTTATCAATAATAAAAACCAAGCAATTATTGATTTCTTGTTTGATACAGTTAAAACCATTCGGAAATATAATGGAAGTCTAATTTTAACAACCCAACAACCTTCTGACTTTGCGCAGGATAGTACAATTGCTACAAAAACTCAAGCAATCATTGAAAACATTGATTATTCACTTATTTTAAGATTAAACCAAAAAGACTTAGATGCTGTTAATTCAATGTACAAAAACAGAGGTGGTCTTAATAAATCAGAAATAACTTTTATTTCTAGTGCTGCCATTGGAGAAGGGTTAATGAATATAGGAAGTAACAACCGGATTTTGATGCAACTTTATTACAATGGTTTTGAAAAAGAAACAATCTTTAAAAAAGGAGACTTAAGTCAATTAAGTTAGCAATATATGAATAGTGTAATTTTAACAGGGCGATTAACAACAAAGCCATATGAAGGTGTAACTATAAATGGTAAAGCATTTTCTAAGTTCAGTTTAGCAGTAAAAAAAGATTATGTACCAAATCTTAATAATAAAATGAGAGAAGTAGATTATATTAGCTGCTCTGCATTTAATTCAATTGCATCATTTGTTAATAGATTTTTAGATAAGGGAGACTATGTCTTGGTTAAAGGACAATTAACATATATAAATCAAAAAAATGACAATAATCAAGCATCAAGTCATTACTTTATTGATGTTAAATCTATTGAACCTCTTGAAACTAAAGAAACAATTGAAAAAAGAAGAGCATTAAATGTAACTATTTCCTCTAAAAATAATCTAGATAATGCTTTTGTTTCTCCAAATAAATCACCAAATCAACAATCCCTTTCATCTTATGATGATGATTATGATGGTTTGACATGAGATGACCACTATTAGAATGTAATAAAAAGGGTAACATTACCCTTAATTCTTCAAGGAGATAACTATTAAATAAAATAATTCTTAATAAATATTAAACGCTAAAAAATGGAGAAGAAATATATGGAAACCCAACAAAATGGTATGTATAGACTTATCAATTTTGAAAAAAAGACTAAGTCTTTATCATTAATATTCTTCTTAATTTTATTATTTATTTCAGTTATCACAATATTCTTAATAGCTACTAAAAGAGTTTATCTTGAAATTATTAATAATGGAAAGAATGTTCATATAACTCCTTGGTGATTTTATATTCTTCCTAGCTTTTATTCTTTATATTCAATTATTGAAATAATTTTAATATCAATTGATATAGTTACTTTAAAAAAAGCATGGTCAATTGTTCTAAATGAAACAAATGCCCAAAACTTTACTCCATTATTCTTTTTAAAAACTTATCGCAATCTTTTAAAAAAACAAGCAACTAGTTTTTGAATTGCTTTTTCTTGTATATTCTACTTATCAATCTTTACAGCAATAATTTATGGATTATCAAAAATTAAAAATCAAACTATAGTAAAAAGAATTAATCTCCATAATAGTTTTAGCGACCCCAAAGCATTTATCTGATTTCTTGTTTCAATTTTAATTCTAATAGCAATGACTTATATATTTAAAGCTATTTCTTTAAAAATTAGAAGAAATAACTTTGAACTCTTTTTTTCAATATCTTCAATTGATTATTTAGAAATCTCCAGATTAAAATCAGCAACTCATAAGTTTTGTTTTAAAGTCTTTTTATGAAGCATATTTCTTTTAGTTTTAATGCCAATAGCGTTATTTATTCTTATATCTAAAAAAATGCTGAGATTAAGCAAAAAAACATAAAAAAATTACTTAATAAAACGACACTTTATTTAATCTTAAAGAACTATAATTTTATAGTATATAAATCCTTAATTATTTTAATTTATTTTAATTATGTAACTAATCTATCTTCTTCATTCTAAAAAGGAGGCAATTAATGTCCACTAATCCAAAAAATACTATTAACAAACTACTATTATTTTCCCTTATTCCCCTAACCTCTTTTTTACCTTTATTAGCAATTTCATGTAAAAAAGAAAAGAGTATTTCACAATCTTCTTTGATAAAAAATAAACTTCTAGTCCAAAAAGCATCCCTTATTAATTTATGAGATGCTAGTGCTGATGAAATTAAATTAAATGATAAATATGCAGCTAGTTATAAAAAACTTCGCAGTGCAATTGATATTGCTCTAAGAAGCAATGATACAAGCAAACTAACTGCTACTCTAAATGAAGTTGAAGACTTTATTAAAGAGGTTTTTGGTGACCCAAATAGCAAAAACAAAATTGATATAGTCGAATTATTAGATGCAATAAAACTTTATTGAGATTCATATGAAAGATTTGTTCAACTTATGCAATACAAATATATTGCAGAAGCATATACAAAAACTAAAGAAAAATATGAAAAAGAAGTTTTAACTTACCAAGGAAAAAAATACAACATTTATTTTGATGCTCCAGCATTAGTAAATATCTTAAAGAAAAAAGATATAGCCACTTTTGCACAAAGCTTAAAAGAAATTACTGACAAATTTGAAAATGAATTAAAGGATATTGTTAATGATTCTATTTATAATAATGCCCCTACTTTAGATGAAAGAATCTGAAGAAAACCTCGACCTTCTTTTATTAATGAAGTTCTACCTGCATTAGAAAGACTAATTAAGGATACCTGGGATAAAGAAACTTTAAGTAAGATTAAAAGTGGACAAACCTATGGCAATGTGTTATCAATGTTAAAAGAAGATGTAGCAAAGAATTATCATAATCTTCCCCAAGTTATTTTGGATGATAATTTATTCATCAATGACTCATATTTGAAAGAAAAATTATTCTTAAAAAATGGTAATGAATCTGACATATTAAATAAAGAACCTAGCAAAACTTTTGATGTTGAAATCCTTAGTCATCCTATTAACTTAAGATTTTTTAAAGAAAATCTAAGTGCAAAAGAAGTTATTAAATATCTGTGGTATGAAAAAGTAGTTCCTGAAATAACAACATATCACTCAGAATTAGTTATTTCTAACAAACTTAAAAGAACAATTAAAGAATATGAAGAAAGATTTCCTATTTTAAAAAATGCAAAATTAAGATATGATAACAAACCTTCACCAACAAAATATTCATATATTAAACCTAGTAGAGATAATTTTATAAATGATTGAGGTTATGTACCTAGAATAAATAGGCGACCTCATTCATTAGAATCTATTATAAAGGTTTCAATAGATAATGAAGACATTGAATTAGGATATTATGCTAAAAAAGAAGCAAACACTAAACCCACAAGATTTAAAGCAAAAAATGGAATAATATATACAACACTTGCTAAGGATTTAAATAATATTGATATAGGTTATGAAAACATTGAAGAAATACTTGAAATAGGATACTATAAAGATGAAACCACAGGTTTAATTAGAGCACCTAGAATGCCAAAACACATTGATAAAGTTCCAAAGCAACTTCCTGAAGTAGTAACTAGTATAAAAGAAATCTTTAAAGGCAATAATAGTTTTAAGATTGAGGGTATTGAGAAATGAGATACTTCAAGTATTAATAATATGGAGAGTGTTTTTGAAGATGCACCTAATTTTAATCAAGATATTTCAGGTTGAGATGTATCACAAGTAGAAAATATGTCTGGTATGTTCAGTCAGGCTCATTACTTCAACCAACCATTAAATGATTGAGATGTCTCAAATGTTAAAAATATGAACTATATGTTCAATGAAGCCACTTCCTTCAACCAACCATTAGATAAGTGAGATACATGGCAAGTAGAAACCATGGAAAACATGTTTTATAAAGCAACTTCTTTCAATCAAGATATTTCACAGTGAGACATAGCTTGTGTTCATATTATGAAAAATTGAAGTATCGCAGAGAATCCTGTATTAAGTATTATTAAGAGATATACTCCTACCCTATTCTATGATAAATCTAAATTGACTTTTTCAACAATTCCTCGTTTTCCAACAAATCATTTTTTTGTTACCTTTGGGAAATCATACGTGCCTACTACATACAAGTTAAGAAATGGAAAAATAAAGAAAACATATCATATTCACTTACCTAATTTAGCCTTTCACACAGACATTGAGGAAATTATTGAGATTGGATACTATAAAGAAAATGATCTATTTACAATGGTTAAAATGCCATACAACATTAATAAAGTCCCAAAATCATTACCATCTAAAATTACTAGTTTAAAAAATGCTTTTTCAGCAGTTGATACAAATCATATAATAGGTCTTGATGAATGAAATACTTCTAATATAGTTAATATGAGTCATACATTTAGAGGCTCTAAAATCAATCAAAATCTTAATAGTTGAAATGTTGAAAAAGTCACAGATATGAGCTTTATGTTCAAGGAAGCCACTTCCTTCAACCAACCTTTATATAAATGAAAACCTAAATCTCTCCAAGACATGACCATGATGTTCTATGGTGCCAAATCTTTCAACCAAGATTTAAGTGATTGAAAAGTAAAAAATGTTAAATCAAAAAGCAGGTTTTTTTGATACACCAACAATTGGCAAAGCTCAAGATGACCAAATTTTAGTGAGATATATAAGGAAATAAATTAAAAATAAAAAATCTTTGACTACTACATTATGTAGTAGTTTTCTATTGCAAATCTTGTAAACCTTTTTACTAGAAATCTGTAAAGAAAAAAAGTGTAATTTTGTAAAAAAAATTGTAGGTATTTAAACCTACAATTGTTTCTTTTGTTCTCCGAGTGCCCAGACACCCGAGGGTAGTTTGAAACAATAATCTACCTAATAATAGAGATATTTATCTCAACATTATTCTACCACTTTTCCTGTTGTTCTTTTCACCTATATGGTAGAAAAAGTGCTAATAAATATATTTATAAAACAACAAGATATGTGCATAAAATGTAAAAATTGTTGATAAATGTATTGAAAAATACTAAATAATCTACTGTTTGTACCATTGGCCTAACATAAGTAGCAATAGCTAATATATAAATTAATTTCAAATACTATTATTTTAATTACTAATATTAACTTAGGTTTTAGTGTTGTTTTATTCTGAGCAACCTAATCTAATGAAATGTTCTTTTAACTCATTAATTTCTTCTTTTTTTAGATTTAGTACTTTTAATTTATCTAAAGATATAAAATTGCTATCTCATGTTTCTTTATATATTTTTATAAAATCTATAATTTCTTTTTTAATATTGATATCAATTTCGCTTTCCCAAAGAAATTGAGTTTGATTATTTTGAAACCCTGTCACTTGTGAGAATCAAATGTTATTTGAGATTAGATTCTTATTTAATTTCAGCATTACTTTACGATAAATCTTATCATTAACTTTGACATTGTTTAAATTGCTTTTTAAGTCAAATAAATCTAAAAACATTTGTTTATCCATTATATTTATTACTGAGCAATTAATTGAATTACCTAGAAGTCCACTTTGGCCATAAATATTTTTATCTCTAATATTTGTATTTGTAATGTCTTTAAATGTTGCAAACCTATTATATTTATTAATTGTTTTAATTGGTAAATAATAGACTTTTTTATTAGAAAAAATTACTAAATAAGGGCGATTTAATTTCTTATCTTTTGCAGAAATATAAGTATTATCTTTATTTTTTGCAATTGGTAATACGTTATTTGTCAATCTATCTTTATAAATATGTGCTATTAGCGATTGAATCATATTAATAAATTATAAAATAAAAGCTGCCCCTAAAGGCAGCAGCTACTTTTTATTTTTTGACTAAGTTAATTTATAGTCCGGTCAGATAAAGTATAACTCCCGATACGCGTTTTTAGGAGTTTCTCGAAAAAGCTCACTCTCCAATTCCAACTAGAATTACCATTATTATAGCATATATTTCAATTTGGAATACTATATAAAGACAATAAATAATTATATATATGTTATTCTATTTAGTAATCTATTAAATATATCTTAGTAAAGATAGGAACCGAACTTAAAGAAGTATGTTTATGATTACTTTTTTTACACTAATAATTAATTCCCTATGTTAATAGATGTGTATAAATATAATAATGCTCATTTTATTTTCTTTTAGTTTTCTATCATAAATAAAAAAGCAATCTATAATTGGTGACTAATTATTCTATTCTTTTTTAGATGTTACTAGTTCTGTAACCCAATGAAAACAAAATATAAACTCCCTATACTTGTTTTTTAAAAGAAATCTGTAAAAAAAATGTAGGTAGAAAAACCTACATTCGTTTCTTTTTTTAACCCGAGTACCAGGATCGGAGAGTGGTTGAAACTAATCCACTAATAATCAAGAAAACTAAGTTTCTAAAAAATATTATAACACACATTTTTTGCTTCGGTTATTTTTTTATTTGAGCTAATAGAAGCCTACTAATATACAAGGGCATATAGTAACTTATAAATAATTTACTCATATTAGAAATTATAATAAAAAAACATAGGTAAATACCTATGTTTGGTTCACTCTCCTCATTTCGTAATCTCTAAGTCATACAGGGTCAGTAGAACCACACTGCCAATATAGTTCTTATTAGGAACACATTTATTATAACATATATTGTTTCTTTTGTTCCCGAGTGCCCAGACACCCGAGGGTAGTTTGAAACAATAATCTACCTAATAATAGAGATAATTATCTCAACATTATTCTACCACTTTTCTACCACTATGGTGGGAAAATGGTAGAAACTTAAAATTAATCTAAAGTTTATTTTATGCAAAATATATATTTTTGCAGTGTACAATTTCTTATTAGAATAAAACATTAGAATAAAAAAGTATGGACTTCCACATATTTTTGCGCTGTACAATTTCTTATTATAGTAAAACATAAATATCCACTTGTACTTTATCAAAAAAGAATGTGGATATTTTTTTATTAAATAAATTAACAAATTAATTGATAGTTTTGTTGGTCTCCAATTCCATTGCTCTTAGTTCATCTTCCAACTCATTAACAATTTCCTTAGAAACTCTTATTATTTGGTCAACAATTGCTCTTTTTTGTGAAGCATTAATATCCTTTAATCAACCTTTCATGTACTTAAAACTATGTTCTTTAACTTCAATGTTGATGTGTTTATGACAAGTATAAGCGACTAGTTCTGCTTGATATTCTTTAAGTCCTAAAGAAATCTTAGATTTATCATGTTCACATAGAATATGCGCATATTCATGGAATAAAGTGTTTAAGTTTTCATGAAGTTCATTAAGTTTGTTAAGTTTAATTTCTTTTAAAAGAAATGTAGTTTGTCCTTGAACAAGTCCCAGTGTTGCATCAGTATTAATTTTTCATCCCTTTCTTTCAATAATTCTTGAAAGAACATTAAAAATTATTGAACATTTTTCATCTAAAGTTGGGTCTGGTTTGTTTTTACGATACCAAGAATCGAAATAGTTTTTTGGATATTTTTCTTTAGGTAAAAAAGTTTGTGAAATATCAAATACATATGAGATTCCAAAACTTCTTAAAACATTTTGAACTTCTAGTTCATTATTTTTGATTTTTTGCAATATTGCATCATCCCATTTTTTCTTTGGAATAACCTTATTTTCAATTTCTACAACTTCAGCAAAAATAGGACGCAATATTTTTATTCCATGTTGACCTTTACGTACTTCTATATTGTCTTTTTTTCAATCTGAATAAGTCTTAACTATAGATGCTCCTTTATATTGCTTCTTTATTCAGTTAGTGTTTCTATACGAATATTTAGACTTAATTTGGGCACTAAAAGAAAGAAAATCTTGCATCTTATTAATATCTAAGAAATATTCATCTAATTCTTTGTTACTTTGTTCAATAAACTTTTCAATTTCTTTGTTAATTTCTTGCTTTTTTAATTCTTTTTTAGTAATAGTTTTTACTCCTTGTTTTTAATTTGTTTTTTATGATACTGTGCTTTCCAATGTTCTAATACATCAAAAACAGTTAGAAGTCTATCGTAGTAGAAGTCTTGATATTCTGCTTCGTCTGAGAATGGTTCGGGCTCACCATATGAATCACAAAGTTTGGCTAATTCCTTTAATTCTCCATATAAAAACAAACTAGTTTCATTCTTTTTTAAATTGCTGTCTAGTTTTCTTCATTTTTTTGTACCTTTTTTTACAATCAACACGAAAAAACATATATCTTCTTTCAATTTATTTGTTATTTAATATGAATCAATTCAAAGTTTGAAGATATAATTGATTTAAATAAGTCTTCAACATCATTTGTTTGCTGTTCTTTGGAATAATAATAGTTGGATAAAAATCTTGTTTTTGATGATGCTATATTTCTTGAGGATGAAATTAAAATTGGAAGTTCTTTAGTTGTGCGTGTTTCAATAATATTTATTAAATAATCCAAAAATCATTGAGGTTTTATGCCAAGTGTTAAGTTATTAATAATTAAGATATCAACTTTATTTAAATAACCTAAAACAACTCTTTTTTCATCAGGATTAGAAGAAATATAACTGTATAAATCATTGGCATTTAAGATTGCAACTGAGTTATTTAGTTGAATTGCTTGCAAACTTCCTATGTATTTAAGAATATTGCTTGCATACTTATTTTTTTCATCTCAAAATCAATAATTTGTTGATATTTTTCCATTTTTTGCAATCTTAACTAACTCATTTTTAATTGAAGTAGATTTAATATCACTACTCAAGGAAGATAAGTAATCCTTAAGCGCACTTTTGAACTTTAAAAATACTTTGTTATTTAAATCATTATCAAAATAAGACTGGATTATCGGATCTAATTCAGTTATGGAAGTTAATCAAAAATTATCTAATTTCTTATATTTGTTTAATCATTTGGATTCACTAAAATCTTCTGCTAAGTCATTATAAACATTGACATATAGTGAATATTGAGGTTCAGTGTTATTTTCGATTATAAAGTCATGATATCTTTGCAAAATCCCTCTTCCTTTTTTAATTTGTTGTTCACTTAAATTAAGTCTTTTTATTTCTTTTTGAATGAAATCCTTAGATAAGACTTCTTTTAGTAATGATTCTGAATCAAAGGGAGTTTTATCCAAATTAAAGACCTTACTTAAATCCATAAGTTATTGAGTTTCCTTTCCTTTTTTTAAAGCAATTTAAGTTAATTTATGTTGTTTTATTTAGTTGTTTAGGTTTTAATGTTATTAAAGACTTTTTTCTTTAATCCAAGAAAGAATATGACCTTCATTAAAATGATTTTCTAAATAAGAAGACATATACTCTGATTCATCCACTAAATATCACTCATATGGATTTGTGCCACTAGGATAAACTAAATCATCATCTGATGTAGAATCAACTAATCAAGGCAACTTTTTATTTCTTTTTTTGAATAATGCATAAAGTTCTCAATCAATTCATGTTAGGTTGTCATCATGTTCTTCTAATATTCCTTTTAGACCACCTACAGTTTCAAGATCGCACTCTTCAATTAGAAAGTTTAAATAATCAGCACCACATTCAAAATAATTAAAATGTTCCATATAGACTGAATTATCAAACTTCAACACAATATTTGTAAGTTCTAATAGTTTTTGTAATTCAGGTATTGTAAGTGTTTGGGGTTCAAGAACTTTGTAAATGTTATTTGAGAACTTTTGAGCATAAATTGGTGATTTAGCAATCTTGATTGCGTTATTAGAGATACTAATAACTAAATCCACATATTTTTTTGCATTTTCTTCAGTATACTCTTCTAATAAATCATCAATTGAAATATTGATATTATTTTTCATTTATCTCTTTATTTATTCCTTTCTTTATTTGTTTTTTATTGGATGTAATATTGTTATTTTTTTCATACTTTTTCTTAAGTACTAACTCAAGTTTCTTTTCTTCTAAATAATCTTTTAATTGAAAAGGATATAGCACAAGTAATTGTTCAATAGATTTTGAAACAATTCAAGTTTGAAAATCTTTTTCTATATTTTTAATTTGAATTGCTCTTGAACATTCATCCAGTTTAATATATAGTCTTGTATCTTGAACTTCTAATAAATCTTTAAGTAGATAAATATTGGCATCAATACCATTAGTTCTTAAATCGCTATCCATTTCTTCTCATAAATCATGAAATGAATGGATATCTTTATCTTTAAAGAAAATATTAGATAAAGGATGCTCTTCTACACTGCAATCAACTAAATCACTTGTGAACTTATAAATAGATACTAATGTATCAAAACTATTTTCAGAAACTAATTTAGTAATAACTTTAGACTTGATATCTTTATTTAGTTTTGAACAATTCAAGAGGATTTCTTTAATTAATTCATCATAAAGTGCCTTATCTTCATTATTTTTGAATGTTGACTTAATTTCTTCAAATGTTTTAAGATATTTTTCTTTCATCATATTTATTAAATATCCTTTCTATTATTCTTTTTAATCTTCTTTTCAAAAACTAATTTTGGTTGTAACTAATGTATCCAAAAATCTAATTAGAAGTGGTTTTGGGTTGTAAATAAGTCTTCAATCGTATGGATTTCTTTTTTTACCAACATAAACTAAGTCATTATTGCTGATATAATTTACTAATCATTTTGGATTAGTCTTTGTCTTTGTTCTTGTTGCTTCAAATTGATGGAAATCCACTATATTTAAATAACGTTCCTTCCCAGAAAGAACTTCTTTAAGGGTCTTAATTGTATGGATATTATTTTGATTTAAAAATGCATTATATAAGTTTGAATATGGATATGATTGAACATTAAAGTGTTTCATATAAACTCTATTTGAAAAACTTGCAGCATATTTAGACATTTTTTGTAGGTGGTCTAATTTATCAAATGTTATTCAATTATTTTGAAAAATCATAGTTAAACAATCACTAACAAATATCACTTCACTTTTTGCTTCAAACTCAATTTTTTTAAGATTTTTAAATAGTTTTTTTAATGTTTTAACATAGAGTCTAATTTTCTTGATATCTTTATAAGTTTTATTTATATGTGAATTAAAGTAGTTTATTCAAGAATGTACATTGTCTTTATAAACATTATGTGCAATACATCTATTTTTTAGTCAATCAAAGTCTTTTTCTTTAAGTCAATTAGTTTTATTTATCATATGCTTCTTTAACAGTCCATTACATCTGGGTCATCTAGATAGTCATCTACAGAAAAAGGATAATAACTTAATAAGTATTCAATTTCTTGGTCACTAACTCAGTCATGAAACTCTTTTTCAATATCATCAATTTCAACTCCACGATTATATCCATCTAATTTCACATAATTTCTTGTATCTTGAACTTCTAATAAATCTTTAAGTAGATAAATATTGGCATCAATACCATTAGTTCTTAAATCGCTATCCATTTCTTCTCATAAATGTTTAAATGAATGAATATCTTCTTTTTCAAAAAAGTCATCAGTTAGGTCATTGTATATAGCACCATGCTTATAAACATCACAAGTCATATAATATAAACTTATAATTTCATCCAAATCAGGGTTAGTTGCTAATCATTCAATAACTTTGATTTTAAATCTATCATTAAAATCTTCAAGTTTTAAGAATATTTTTTCAAGCATATCTACATAGAATGCTCTTCCTGGTTCAGTTTCTTTTGAAGATGCTATATTTGAAATATCATTAATATATTTTTCTATGTCAGCGAAATCAGTTTCATAAAACAAATTGTTTATACTATGTTTCAAACGATTTTTCATTATTAATTTCCTTTCAATTTTTAGTTTTTAAATAGTCTTATATGTGCGCTTATTAAATTGAAAAAATCTAGATTTTAATAGTTATCCTTGAATACTTTTTTAATTGCAAAAATCTCTTGATTGTCATTTACAAAATCATCTTTTGAATATGAATAGCATAGTATTAAATCTTGGATTTTAGACCCTGCAATTCAATCCATCAAATCATGTCTTAAAGATGAAATCAATTCTAAACGTCCTAAAGAATTAATTTGAACTAATGTATCTTTGTCTTTTAATTCATGATTAAAAGTCACTAAATCACTTGCTAATAAAACATTACCTAAGATGCCCTTTTCTTTTAATTCAGTATCAACTGAAGTTCATATTTCTTGAATTGTAAAAATACTATTGTTTTTGATAAACAAATCAAACAAAGTACATTTTTTAATATCGGAAGTAAGTCTTAATTCTTCTGTCATTTTTGCAATTTTAGATATTCAATTTAAGTTTTTAGATACTTTTAGTTCATCATAAATTAATTGAATAAAGTCTTCATCGAAGTCTTCTAAACTTGAAACTATGTTCTTAATTAATTCAACATAGATTTCTTGTTCTTTTGCAACCTTGAAACTTCTTGCTTTATTATTAAACATTCTATAAACATTTATATTCTTGCTATCTTCATATGCTTGCAATCATTTAATATGTTTTTTCTTAAATAACTTCTTCATTTTTAATTTCTCCTTTCAATATTATTTGGTTTAAAATATCAAGAATTAGGGCACTTGGAATTGAACTTCTTTGTTTGTAATTACCATTCAAAAAATGAGTTTTGTTGTATCCTTCTTTTAAAGTTTGTTTCTTTAGATTTAGTTGTATATTACTTAGAAAACAAGTTGGTTTTTTGCTGAAGTTTAAGTTGTAATTGTAATAATAAGTAATATTTCTAAAACCCTTAAAGTTTCAATGATTTGCAAAAAACTGTCATATTTTGCTATTCTCTGGATTTTCAATTACATAGGCTTTAGGCTTAAAAGTTTCTATGATATGAACTAGGCCTGAAGCACAGCCTTCTCCATTTAGCCTATTTCTTTCTTTTTTAATAAAGTCTCTAGTTTTATTAGGAACATTAACAGTTAATGCTCTGTTTCTATATCACTCTCTACTTCTTACTATTCACTTATCATTATCGTAAGTTTGGCTCATTCTGCAAGAACAATCTGCCATACTAAAACTTTCACATGGTGGTGATGCTAAAACAATATCTGGTTTAGGATATGTCTTTAATTCTTTTATTAATTTTTCATTAGTCAATGCCAAATCAAATTGTGTATAAGTTCAGGAAATATTTTGGAGTTTTTTAGTTGTTTCAAGTATTTTGTTTTTTCCAAACCCATAAGCATATACTGCATCATATCGACTAAAAACTTCAGGATGTTCTAAAATTGCATTAGCAAAACTACAATGATTGTCATCAAAAAGAAGTCATAATACTAACTTTTTCATAAGCTACTACTTTTAAAACTTAACTTAGTTTTTTTATAAATCTTTTAAAAAAGATATTTTAAAAAAAGCCCTTCGAAAAGAGCTCTCTCCAAACTAAGTTAAATCCTTTCTTTTTACACACATATATATAACAAGCGTAATGAGATTTAACTAGTTATTTAACTAACCACCTATTTTTGAACATGGCCAAATTTGGTGTTATTGAATCTAAGAATAATAAAGAAGCAATTACCGAAGCTTATAATACTGCCTTAAGAAATGGATATAATGTTTGAATTCTTCCAGGTCAATTCCATGAAGATAAAATTAAAACATGATTAGACACTCATAAAGAAGAAGTTAAGAAAAAAAACATTATCTTTATTGGCCAAGACTACACAGGAAAGAAAGAAAATGGATTCAACACTCCTGGATATTCAATCTTCCAAGAATTTAAAACAAAAGAAGCAGGGTTTGCTGCAGGATATGCAACTGCTGAATTCCTATCTAATGAAGAAAAGAAAGAAGATAGAACATTTGGAACATTTGGTGGATCAATTCATGCTTCAGTAACTGACTTTATCGAAGGTTTCTTAAAAGGTGTTCTATATTGAAATACTAGACCAGATCACAAAGACAAGAATAAAACCTATTCAGTGACAAACACCATTGACTTAGATTCTGGTTTTGAACAAACTCAAAAAATGGATGCAACAGTTAAGAAAATGATTGCATTGAACCCTAAGATTATTCTTCCTGTTGCCGGAATTGCTTCAACTCTTGTTCTTCAAGAACTTGAAAAGAAAACAGGCAAATATATGATTGGTGTTGATGCTGACCAAGGATTTGCAGCAACACCAGCTCAAAAAAACTTAGTGTTTACATCAATTATTAAATCTTTAGGTCAAGCTACATATGATGCTCTAACACAAATTACTAAGGTAAAAGATCCAGCAAAATTAAAAGAAAATCTAGGTGGTTTTGAACTTGGTAAAGCTGATGGAAAAATGTTTGAAGGTTACAACAAAAACTGAGTTGGTGTAACTAAGACCCACATTAAAGATAAAAAAGAATTAGCTGACAAAGCACTAGAGTTAGGTGAAGAAGTATTTAGAAATTTAAAAGAAAACGAAAAGAAATGATTAAACTCATCTAAGATGGTCAACATCGATGGTCAAGAAGAAAGTAATCTTGGTCTTTCTGAATTACTAAACAAGCTTGCTGCTGAAATAAACAAAAATAAATAATTACAATGTACGCTGTTGAATTTAGAAACATAACTAAAGAATTCCCAGGTATTGTTGCAAATGATAATGTGTCCTTTAAAGTAAAAAAAGGTAGCATTCATGCACTAATTGGGGAAAATGGCGCAGGAAAAAGCACTTTGATGTCAATATTATTTGGACTTTATGAACAAACAAGTGGTGAAATCCTAATTAATGGCAACAAAGTGCTTTTTTCTGGACCAAACGATGCCAATGCCATTGGTATTGGAATGGTACACCAACATTTTAAATTAGTTAATGTGTACACAAACCTTGATAATATCATTCTTGGAGATGAATGAACATCAAATTTAGGTGTTATTAACCGTGATATAGCAATTAAAAAAATTAAAGCTCTTCAAAATAAATACAACTTATATTTTGATTTATTTCAAAAATCTGGAGAAGCTACAGTTGCAACTCAACAAAAAGTTGAAATCATGAAGATGCTATATCGTGGAAATGATATTCTAGTATTTGATGAGCCAACTGCAGTTTTAACTGACGAAGAAATTCAAGGTTTATTAAAATCATTCGAAATTTTTAAGCAAGCAGGCAAGACAATAATTTTCATATCTCACAAATTAAAAGAAATAAAACAAGTAGCTGATACTGCTACAGTTTTAAGACTTGGTAAAGTCACTGGTAATTTTGATATGAAAAAAGCTTCATTGGATGAAATTATTTCTGCTATGGTTGGAAGCCAAGTAGTAGAAATTAAAAATGATTCCAAATGTGAAAGAAAAGATGTCATTCTTTCAGTAAGAAATGTATATACTCAAAAACTAAGAAAAAATCTTCACAATATTTCATTTGATGTTCATGCAGGTGAAATCTTTGCAATTGCTGGTGTTGATGGCAATGGTCAAAATGCACTAGAAAAAATCATTAGTGGTATGGAAAAACCATCTAAAGGTTCAATTCATATGCGTCTAAAGAAGCAATTGAAAAAAAATGATGATCAAGTTAATATTGATGAATATGAACTAAGAGATATCACTAACACAAATACATATACTAGAAGCATCAATCATATGGCATATATTCCAGCGGATCGTCACCACCATGGAATTATTCTTGATTTTAGTATCCAAGAAAACTCTGTTATTAGAAGACTATGAGATAAGCAGTTCCAAACATTTGGGGTTTTAAAACCTAAGAATATCAATAAATTTACCAAAGAAATTATCGCAAATTATGACGTGCGTAGCTCTCAAGGACCAAAAAGTATAGCGCGTTCCCTTTCAGGTGGAAATCAACAAAAATTCATTGTTGGTCGTGAAATGATGTTTGACCATGATTTCATTTTAATAGTTCAACCAACTAGAGGTATGGATATTGGAGCTATTACACATATTCACTCCCAAATTCTTGAAGAAAAGAAAAAAGGCAAAGCTATTTTATTAATATCATATGAATTAGACGAAATAATTGCTCTTGCTGACACAATTGCAGTTATAAATGAAGGAAGAATTCTTTCCATTAATGATGCAAGAAAAATATCAAGAGAACAAATTGGTAGTTTTATGTCAGCTTCCTCAAACAAAGAAGAAACATGATTTAATCCAAATGATATTGAGGATTCAAAAATTTCCTATATTTCATTTATAAATAAGAAATACAACTATGAAATTGAGCAATTAATTCTTCAATTGGTATCAATTAAATCAGGTCTTTTAATTGCTAAAAAAGCAAAAGATGCTGATAAAAAATCTATTGAGGAGTTAACTAACAAATATCTAGAATTAAAAAAGACACTAAAAGATTTAAAGAAAAATCACAAGTTAGAACTATCCAAAGTTAAAACTTCATTTAATGAAATTTATGAAGCACAAATAAATAAAATAGAAATGGAAGGAGTTTAGAAATGACAGCAATAAAAAACAAAAACAAATCTCCTAATCCATTAAACAAATTTACAAATTGAATGTCTAACTTTATTAAGATGGACAAAACTAAGTCAACTGGAAGAAAAGTAGCATCTTCGCTATGGGCTTTATTCTTTGGAATTTTAGTTGCTTATATTTATATTCTTCTATCTAAAACAATTGGTAAAAATTCTTTTCCTGATCCGATTGCTATTATAAGAGGAATATTCAATAGTTTTGATTCGCTTAATAGAGAAACGATTTTAAAATACTTTTTAGTATTTGGCTTTAGTTCAATTGCTTGTGCACTCAGTTTTAAGGCTGGGCTTTTCAACATTGGTGTTCCAGGTCAGATGATGATAACTGGTGTTGTAAACTTCTCTATATTTATAAGATTAGGTTATAAGGATAAAAATGTTGTTCCTGGTCATGTTGTATTATTAGCTTTATTATTTTCAATCGCAGTAGCTTTTTTAGTTGGTTTAATTGCTGGCGTACTAAAAGCTCATCTTAATGTTCATGAAGTTATTTCAACTATTATGTTGAATTGAATTATTGTTGGAATTGCAAGTTTACTTTTCAAACAAGGATCTGCTTCTGTTGTTTGGAAACACTTAAGCCAACAAGAAATTCAACAATATTTTGCTGATGCGCAAACGGGTATTAAAGATGGTGCAATTAAAATTAGTGATGCAGCTAGAAGAACTTTTATAATTATTGGAATGATTGCTTTATTTGGATTAGCAATAAGTGTTGAATTCATTTTTAACCACACAAGTTTAGGTTACAAAATTAGAATGCAAGGAATATCCAAAACAAATGGAAAATACATGGGTGTTAATGATAAAAGAATAACCATCTTTGTATTAGGCATTTCTGCAGCTATTGCAGGGTTAGCTGGATTTTATAACTACATTGCCCTAAAAACTCCTGAATTTTCAGGAGTAGGCGAACCTCTTAATTTAGGTTTTGAAGCAATTGCAATTAGTTTACTTGCTCTTAATTCACCAATTGGTTCACTATTTTCATCACTATTCTATACTACTTTATACTCATCCACATCAACCTTACAATTAGATCCTGTTTATCTAGAATCATATGATATTCAAGTTATTACATCAATAATTCTATACTTTGCAGCATTGTCAGTAATGTTTACTCAATTCCAACCAATTAGATATTTTAGAAGACAATTTAGTTTATGGAGTGACAAACGTTACCTTGCAAACTACAAACTAAATAGATTAAAAAATAAAAAGATTAAATTGATAGCAAAAGCAAATATCTTTATTAATAAGATTCAACTATTAATAGATGAAAAAAATTATGATTCATTGTTTAAAAAACTAGAAAACAAATATAAATCATTTGTTAAAGAAATAAATGCAATCAATATGTTAATAGCTAAAAGTCAAATTGAAGTTGAAAGAGCAAATTCCTACTTTGAATTACAAAAGAAATTATATATTGCTAAAAAAGCTCTAAACGTTGAAGAAATAACCTTAATTAAAAATGAAATCAAAGTTCATAATACAGAAACTAAGAAACTTTTAGATAAAAAATTAGAAATTTCTCCTTTAACTGCTGAACTTATACCTCTAGAAAACATAGAATTAAGCAAAGATAAGATTTCAAATAAGAAAAAAATTAAGCTATTACGCAAGGAATTAGTTCAATTAACAAATCAATTTTTATCCCAAGCTATGAACTATAAGAATACTGATGATCAAACTATTGAACAATTTGAATTAATTAACAAAGAAAAATTCCGTGTTAATGGTGAACTAAATGCTTTAGGTTCAACCAAAAAATTCAATATTAAACAACAAAAAACTGCCCTAATAAAAAACAATAAATTTGAATACAAAGAAATATTAGATTTCATTGTTTTTGAAAGAAAACAATTTAGAATGTCCTTAAGGGAGGCTAAATAATGTCAAGTCTTACTCAACTTTCAATTAATACTTATAATCATCTTATTATTTTCTTTTGTATATTTACGCTTGGTGGCATTAGTGGTATGTTTTCTGAAAAAGTAGGTATTGTTAATATTGGTATCAATGGGATGATGATTGTTGGGGCTGCTTCTTATTTAGTTTTTACTGATTCGCTTTCAAAAATTACTGGAGAAACTGCCTTTAGTGGATGATGGCAAATTCCTGCTACTTTATTTGCCTCACTTTGTGCAGCAGCATTTGCATTATTACATGGGTTTGCAACAATTAAACTAAAAAGTGACCATACTATTTCTGGATTTGCTTTAAACTTGTTAGCATTTGGAATTGCAATTATTCTTCTTGATTTCTTTGGAAATGGAAATAGAAAACCAACTATGGGTGTTAGAGAACTTCATTATGCAGTCGAAGTTGGAGCCCAAGCAGTTGATGTAATTTCATGAAAATTAGTTGTTACCATTGCTATTATTGTTATAAGCGCCTTTGCTCTTTATAAAACAAAATGAGGACTTAGATTCAGAGCCATTGGTGAAAATCCACAAGCTGCTGACGTAGCTGGAATTAATGTTAACAAATATAAATGAGAAGGCATTATTCTTTCAGGTGCTATCGCTGGAATCGCCGGAGCTGTATTTGCCCAATGAACTCCTGGTTCATTTAATGGTGAAGTTAGAGGATTTGGATATTTAGCACTAGCCATTATGATTATGGGACAATGAAATATCTTTATAATTACAAGTATATCCTTTGTCTTTTCATTCCTATATGCACTATCTTCTTCTTCAGGTGTATTCATTGATCCACTAAAACCTTATTCTCCTCTTCTTGAAATGACTCCTTATGTATTATCATTGGTTGTTATTATGGTTACTTCAAAACGTTCCCACGCCCCCGCTGCGAGTGGAATATCCTATGACAAATCAACAAGATAAAACATTTAGTTATTTTTTCAAAATACACATTATTTAAATACTAAAAACATAAGCATATAATCTCAAGCTTATGTTTTTTATTTTTTGTAAGTACCTTCTATAAAAAAATAGTAAAAACCAAAAAAATATTGAATTATTTTTTAAATGCTTTTTTATAAATATATTATAATAATTAAGCATTAAAATTTTAGTTAATGCCCAGGTGGCGGAATGGTAGACGCTACGGACTTAAAATCCGTTGACTGTAATGGTCGTGCTGGTTCAAGTCCAGTTCTGGGTACCAGAAGCGCCCTTAGCTCAGAAGGTAGAGCAAATGGCTTTTAACCATTGGGTCAGAGGTTCGAATCCTCTAGGGCGTACCATTTCAGGAAACTGACATTTAAAACTCACTTTTTAAATAGGTGAGTTTTTATTTTGGTGTTTAGATTTTTTCTTATTAGCATAAAAAAAAGACAAACAAAAAATCTAGGAGTTTTTTATCCTAGATTTAATTTAAGGTTTAAGTATTTAAACTGTCATTTGTTCAGCTACTTCAGCAGCAAAGTCAACAACTTTTTTTTCAATACCTTCGCCAACTTCGAATCTTTTAGCATCAACTAATTCTAAATGATTTTCAGCTAAATATTGGGCAACGATTTTTGAATCATCCATAACAAATGGTTGATATAATAAAACGCCTTTTTCGTTTAGTTCTTTCTTTAGAAGACCAGCTTTGATTGATTGTTGAATTTTTTCAGGCTTGTTAGCAAGTGCAGGACTTTTTTCTAATCTTTCATGAATTTCTTTTAATTCATTAGCATCAATTGCATCTTCGCTTAAATAACTTGGATTTAAAGCTGTAATATGCATTGAAACATTTCTTAAAGCATCCGCATTTTTACCATTAGCTAAAACAATGGTTGCCACTCTGTTATTTGCATGTGTATAAGCAGCAATAACTTGGTTTTCATTTGCCACAAATTTATAAGCTCTTCTTAATCAGATTTTTTCTCCGATTTTAGCTGTTAGTAAACTTGTTTGATCTTCAATAGAGATTCCATCAATTTTAATTGCAAGAAGCTCTTCATTGCTATTAAAATCATTTACAAATAAAGCATCATTGATTTTGTTAGCAAGTTCAATGAATAATTCATTCTTGGAAACAAAGTCTGTTTCAGAATTAAGTTCAAAAATAACTGCAACATTATCCTTGACGCTTGCTTTCACAATACCTTCAGCAGCAATTCTTCCAGCTTTTTTAGCAGCTTTTAGAATTCCTTTTTCTTGCAGTCAATCAATTGATTTTTCAACATCATTATTATTTGCTTCTAAAGCATTTTTAACATCTAAAAAACCTAAATTAGTTCTTTCTCTTAATTCTTTAATTTTCTTTAAATCTACTGCCATATGATTTTTCTCCTTAAGTAAACTAAATTATTTTTCTTCTTTAGTTTCAGCTGCTTTTTCTGCTTCTTTTTTTGCTGCTTCTAAACTTAATTTGGCTGCTGCTGCTCTTGCTCTATTTTCAGCTGCTCTTGGGTCTTCTGGTAATACTATTTCTTCATTTGGTTTAAAGGCAAATAATTGTTTACCACCTCTTGCTGAAGCAATAGCATCAGCTAGAATTGTAATAATTAAAGTAATTGATTTTGCTGTGTCATCATTTGCTGGAATTACAAAATCTGATAAATCAGGATCAGAGTTAGTGTCATTGATTGAAAAGATTTTTAGACCTTTTCTTTTTGCTTCTCTAATTGCAATTTCATCTTCAATAGGAGAAGCTACGATCATAACATTTGGCATTGCTGCATTTGATGCTAGTTTTCTAATTCCACCTAAATTCTTTTGTAGCTTAGCAATTTTTTTATCATATAAAAGACCTTCTTTTTTAGTGTAACCTTTATAACCATTTTTTTGTAACTCTTCTAGTCTTTCAAGTTCTTTTACACTTC
Source organism: Metamycoplasma auris 15026 (assembly GCF_000367765.1). Classification (GTDB taxonomy): domain Bacteria; phylum Bacillota_I; class Bacilli_A; order Mycoplasmatales; family Metamycoplasmataceae; genus Metamycoplasma; species Metamycoplasma auris_A. The sequence goes on along the minus strand of NZ_AORI01000005.1, from coordinate 16,562 downwards.
TAAAAATAGTTTGGGAGTTAGTTAAAGTTCCACCTAGTCAACGTTCAGAAACATAAACTGAATTTGTTCTTGCTGCTGCATCCTTGATTGCATTTTTGGCTTGTTTCTTTGTTCCAACTCAAATAAATGAAACTGGTTTTTGTGCCATTTTATTTAGCAGTTTGTAAGCATATTCCAAAGTTTTTTGGGTTTTTGCTATGTCAATAATATGAATTCCTGCTCTTTTTCCATAAATGTATTGTTTCATTTTTGGATTTCAACGGCTAATTTTGTGTCCAAAATAAGTTCCAGCTTCTAAAAGTTTTTCTCTTGAAACAATTGGTTGTTCAGCTGGTGATACTTTTGTTTCAGCTGATTTTTGTTCATTGATATTTAAATCTGACATTTTTTTCCTTAATTTTATTTAGTTTGTTTTTTCTTCCCATTGCTTCCAACAGCTAACACTATTAAAAAATAGCACACGCAGCTGAATCCACAATAGTGTTTGATAAATTATTTTTAATAAGACTAATTTACCAGTTACTTTTTATATTAAAAAGTATGAACTATATTTTATCATAGATTTAAAAAAATAGAAAATAGAAAAAATCTCAAGGCATTTAGCCAAGAGATTTTTTTGAAATTCTTGAAATAAATATTCTTAATTTCTTAGAAATTTATTATCATTTAACATCTTTACGTGATAGAGGCATTGACATGCAACGTGAGTTACCCATACCTAATGATAATTGGTTTCCGTAGAATGGAAGAACTTTAATTCCAACAGCTTCTAGTGCAGCGTTTGTTTTTTCGTTACGTGCATAACCAACAACAACACCTGGTCTTAGTACTAAGTAGTTTGTACCATCAAAGTGTGTTTCTCTTTCTAGATCAATTTGAGAAGCACCTTCACCTGCGATAGGAATTAAAATTGGTTTCTTGTGGATAATTGATTCTAGTAGTTTGTCTAGAGGTAATTCATTAACAACTGGTTGTGGTTCTGCGCCACCGTTTACTAAGTCATAGTCTCAGAATTTGAAGTAATCGTTAGCAATTGGTGAGTATAGGAATTTATCCTTGTCTAACATTGTTAGTCATGTATCTAGGTGCATTAAGTTTGTTCAGTGAGGAACATTAATTGCAACGATACGTTTGAATTCACATTCTTTGTTAGCAACAATGTTTTTAGCTAACAATGTTACAGTTTCTAAGTCAGTTCTTTCTGAAACTCCCATTACTAATGTGTCATTGTTGTAGATAAATACGTCACCACCTTCGATTGATAATTTCAATGATGGGTCGTAGTATCTTGGTGTGTTAACTAGTTTAGGGTGGTTATCAAAAATGAATCTTGAAAATAGAGTTTCACGTTGTCTTACTTTGTAACGCATGTAGTGGATTGTAACACCATTACCAACTGATGCAAATGGGTCACGTGTAAAGTACAAGTTAGGCATAGGATCAACGATTAGGTCACCTTCTGCTTCGATTCCTAAATCGTATTTAGTAATACCTGCCATCATGTATTCAATTAATTCACGTGTGCTGCTCCGTGATTTTAGGAAGCTGCGGACTGCTTTCTTGTGTTCTTCGGTTAGAACTGGATATGAGTCGTCTAAGAATTCTTCAATCAATTTGTCTTTTAATTCTTGTGATACTAAGTCGTATGTTTCTGCAACTAAGTCAGTTAATTCAACAACATTAATATCGTTAGCTTTAAGTTCAGCAACAAATTGTTTGTGTTCTTTTCTTGCTTCGTGGCTTTCTAGAATAGCTGAGAACAATAATTCGTCCAATCTCTTTGGTGTGATGTAATCAATTTCACGACCTGGTTCATGAACTAAAACGGTTTCTAGTTCCCCAATTTCAGAATAAACATGGATTCCTTTAAATTTACTATCAAATACAGACATTTTTCCCTTTCTTTCAATATAAACAATATATTTGTTTACATAATGTATAAATATGTAATTTAGAATGTTTTTTTGCTTCTTATCCTTATTAAAATGTAATTTAGATTTAATTGAAATTATGCAACAACATGATCTAGCAAATATTTATACACTTAAATTATATTACTTTATATAAACCCTTTTTTTGAGTTATCTAAAAAATATTTAGATTATTTTTAAAGTTATAAGAAATGGAATTTTTATATATATTTATAATTTGAATTTTTCTTATAATAAAAACAAAAAAAGACTTTTCTTTAATTTTTCTTCATTTTTTCTTTATTATTAGTCTATAACAATATAATGACTATAATAAAGGTTAAGAATGCCTAAAAAATTGCTTAATTTAAGCATTCTTCCCTTAAATTAATTACCTCTAATTTAGAAGTTATAGATATAAAAATTAATATAAAAATGAAGTTTTAAGTTAACTTTATTTTTAAAGAAAGACAAAAAAATGGAAAAGCAAAAAAATGAATACAAAACATTACTAGATGTTGCCCAAGAAATTCTAGACAAAAGACTAAAAATGGACTTTACAAAACTATTTGACCAAGTTAAAAAAGTTTTATTCGATCGCTGAAGAGAAGAAATTGATGCAAGTGTGGATGATGAAACAATACTGCTAAAAAAACGTGGTGAACTATATCGTTTATTAACTGTAGATGGTAGATTTTTTCATAATGCTGATGGAACATGAACAACAAAAAGACCTGAATTTATTAGAAACTAATAACCACATTAGTTTCTATTTTTAACTTTTTTTAAAAAAATGCTTGTTAATGCTAAAGAAATAATCCAAAACGCTTACAAGAATAAAAAAGTTGTTTTTCATATTAACATCAACAACCTTGAATGAACTAAACAGATTCTTCTTGCAGCAAATTATAAAAATGTCCCAATTATTTTAGGAGTTAGCCCCTCTGCTGCTAAGTATTTTGGGGGATATAATGTTTGTTATAGTCTTGTAAAAAGTCTAATCAAAGATTTAAAAATAAAAATTCCTGTATGTTTACATTTAGATCATGGCTCTTATTTTGATTGTCTAGAAGCAATCAAAGCAAAATTTAGTTCAATTATGTTTGATGGCAGTAAATTACCATTTGAAAAAAATCTTGAGCTATCAAAAAAACTAAGTGAAATATGTAAGAAAAAAAATCTTTCAATTGAATGTGAAATTGGAAGAATAGGTGGAGCTGAAGATGGAGTTATAAGCGAAATTTCTTATACAAATTTAAATGAAGCAAAAGCATTTAAAAAAATAGGTATTGATATGCTAGCAGTAGGGATTGGCAATATTCATGGAGAATATCCAAGTGATTGAAAAGGACTAAACTTTTCTTTGCTAAAAGAATTAAATGAAACTTTAAATATGCCTTTTGTTTTGCATGGTGGATCTGGTATAAGTGACACTGACTTAAAAAAATGCATTAGTTTAGGAGTTTCCAAAATTAATATCAACACAGAGCTTCAAATAGCTAATGCAAGAGCACTAGAATCTTTCATTAAAACCAATGACATAATGGAAAATAAGAATTACAATCCAAGAAGACTATATAAGTTACCAAATGAAGCAATTTATAACAAAGTCATTGAGATTTTGGATAAATTTAAGGAATAAAAATGAAGAGATTACTAAAGAATTCTTTATTTTTAATTCCAACTGCAGCTTTTCTTCCATTACCCTTAATTTCTTTAAAATGTGAAACCAATAAAGAAATTAAGAATGAAAATCAGGAAAAAAGCAACCCTAATGCACTAAATAAACTTCTATCAAAGTCAATTATTCTTAATAATGTAGAATACGAATTTTCAGATGAATTTAAACACAATAAGACAACACAAGTATCTCTTAAATTCACTAAAGATGGCGATACTGCAGACTTTTTAAATCATAAAACCAACAAAGAAGTAGTTACAGTAAGATTTGCAGGTATTGATACTCCTGAAAAATCAAAAAGGCTACCAAATGGAAAAAGAATTCCGACAACTGGAGTTCAATTTAAATATGCAACCTTAGCTTCCAAACACACAAAAAATAGATTAGAAGAAGCTAAAAAAATTTGAATAATTCCCCAAAAAACAAAAAGCTTTAAAAAAGATACAAAATATAGTTTGACAGATAAATATGGACGCATTATTGGTATTGTTGTCATTCTTACAAAAGAAAATGAATTAATCTGTTTAAATAAGGAATTAGTTGAATTAGGTTTTGCTAAAATGCGTTATATTTCTAGAGTTTTAGGTGATCTCTATTACACAGAAAATACAAATTATTACGATTGAATAAAAAAAGCTGAAGGGACGGCTAGAAAAGAAAATAAAGGATTTTGAAAGGAAAATGTTGTACAAATCTTCCCAAAAAATTAGTCACTATTTATAGCCTAAAATATTGCATTTCAAATTAGATATTTCTTAAATTTAATCCCATTTTTTTCTGTTCTTTTTCTAAATACTTAACTTAATTTATTTGCTTATTTTTAAATAAATAGAATATATTTTATATAATTATTTTATATTTTTTTAACCTAATGATGGGTAAGTACTCAAGTGGTCGAAGAGGCGGTCCTGCTAAGACTGTAGGGGTGTATAAAGCACCCGCGGAGGTTCAAATCCTCTCTTACCCGCCATTTTTTTTATGCCTTTTTTAAGGAAATAAAAAAGTTAAAAAAAACAGAAATAAAAACCTCGCCTAAGAAAATCTAAGTGAGGTTTTTAATTTCTTATTACATTTTGTTAGGGATATCTAAGTCCATTAATTTCATTCCGTCAGCTAAAACGGTTTTTACTGCTTTAATTAAAGCAACATAGCTTTCTTCATTTTCTGAATTTGCTACTTTAATGTTTGAATAGAATGAGTTTAGAGTACCAGCTAATTTTAGTAAGTATGGAGGAAGTAAGTTAACTTTGTAACTTTTTGCCATTGTAGCAATTAAGTCTGGATATTCTTTTAGCTCAGCAATTAATTTTTGGGAGAATTGGTCACTAAATTCAGATGCTTGTGGATTTTTGTAATCAAATTTTTCAAGCAATTGCACACAACGTGCATGTGCGTATTTGATGATATACAAGGAGTTTGATTCATCAGTACCTGTAACTTTTCTAATATCAAAATCAATTCTTGAATTATATGATCTTTCAATTAAAAAAAATCTAATTGCATCCTTACCAACTTCATCCATTAATTCACGCATTGTTAAAGAAGTGCCAAGACGTTTAGACATCTTGATTTCTTTTCCATCTTTCATAATTCTAATAAGTTGGAAAAGTAGTACTTCCATTTGCTCTCTACGGTATCCTAAATCCTCAAAAGCAAACTTCACACGTTCAACATATCCAGAGTGGTCGCCACCTCAAACATCAATAATGATACCTTTATCTGGATCATTTAAGGCTTTGAATTTACGTTCGTGGTATGCAATATCTGCACACATATAAGTAGATTCACCATTGCTTTTAATGATAACTCTATCTTTATCGTCTCTACCACCTTTTGTGGTTTGTAATCAAGTGGCGCCATCTTTTTCATATGTTGTTTTTAATCTTCTTATTGCAGGTCAGATTAGATCATTTTCGTATTGTTCTTTTTCTGATGCAAAAATATCAAATCAAACACCAAATCTGCCAAGATCTTTCTTAATATTTTCTAAAGCAAATTCCTTACCAAAATCTCTAAAAATTTCTTCAATTTCAGCAGTATATTCGACGTCTTGATATTTGTTTCCTACCTTGTTATAAAATGCTTTGGCAAACTCTATAATATCTCCACCACGGTAAGCATTTTCTGGCAGTTCATAGTTTGGATTAAAAATTTGTTGATATCTTGAATAAACTGAGATTGCTAATTTATTCATTTGATTTCCATAATCGTTGATGTAATATTCTCTAACTACACTATGCCCACCTTTTTCTAAAATGTTACATAGAGTAGCTCCGATTGCTGCATTACGGGCATGGCCAATATGTAAATATCCAGTTGGGTTAGCTGAAACGAATTCAACATTAATTTTTCCTTTCCCTTCTTTTGAGCCATTTCCGTATTCAGCACCTAACTTATTAATCATATTAACAGTTGAAGCAAAAGTTTCATTTGTGATTCAGAAGTTTATAAATCCAGGTTGGGCAATTTTAATTTCACTAATTTGCTTATACTTATTCAAATCAATATTTTTAACAATATCTTGAGCAATTTCAATTGCAGGTTTGCTTAATTCTTTTTGCAAAGTTAAAGCAATATTAGTTGAATAATCACCATAGTTTTTTGCTTCTGTTAAAATGATTTCTTTGTTTATTTTTAGTTTATCTAACGATTCTTTTAAAGAATCAATAATGATTTCTTTTACCATTTTCATAAACTAAATTATATATGAAATATATACCAAAAGAATTTTATTTAATATATAATGAATTGCATGAAAAAATACTACTTATGTGGCCCAACTGTATACAATTATCCACACATTGGAAACTTGCGCCCAACAGTCACTTTTGATCTTCTAATTAGGGCACAAAAGCACTTAGGACAAGAGATTTTTTATCTTAATAACATTACAGATATAGATGACAAAATCATCAAAAAAGCAATGGAAGAAAACACAACTGAAGCTGCAATTGCTAAGAAATATGAAGACTATTATTTGTCTTTATTTGATAGCTTTAATTTAATAAAACCAACACAAATTGTTCGGGTTACAGATTCACTTAATGATATCTATCAATATATACAAAAAATGCTAGATAGCAACGCTGCCTACCAAGTAGGTGGCAATGTGTTTTTTGATGTGCAACAATTTCGTGATGTATATGGAAAAATAAGCAATCAAAGAATAGAAAACTTAGTTGCTGAAGAAGATACAGCCTTAGATTTAAAGAAAAAAAATAAAGCTGATTTTACGCTTTGAAAAGATACAAATTTAGGTATTAAATTTGAAAGTCCTTTTGGACTTGGCCGCCCTGGGTGACATACTGAATGTAGTTGTTTTATTGCTAAATATTTCAATGGTGAAACTATTGATTTACACGGTGGCGGTATTGATTTAATTTTTCCGCATCATGAAAATGAAAATATTCAACATTATGCAATCTATAAAAAACCTATAACAAAAAATTGAATGCATTTTGGTACTCTAAATTACAAAAACCAAAAGATGTCAAAATCAATTGGTAATCTTATTTTCCCGCATGATTTTTTAAAAAAATATGATGTAGATACTTATAAGCTTCTTATGCTAACAACTAATTATTCCAAACCAATTAATTTAACTGATGAATTGCTCCAATCAATTCAATCAATTATCAATAAATTTCAATTAATTTCCAATAAAAATCAATTGAATGAAACTAACGTTGAACCTAATACACAAAAAATAAATGAAGTTATTTTCGAAGTTGCTAATCTTAATTTTGCAGGTGCTTACAAAGAAATTATTCAACTATCAAAAAAAGAAGCTGATATTCCAACCTTTTTAGCAATAATGAACATTCTAGGTTTCATTTTTCCATCCAAAAAAATAAATAAAAAAGATAAAAATCTTTATTTAGAATGGAAAAATCTTGTTGAAAATAAAAACTATAAGAAAGCTGATTTGTTAAGAGATATTTTGAAAGAAAAGAAATTAATTTAAGACGTATTTATGAAAAATTATATTTATGGAAAAAATTCCGTTTTAGAAGCTTTGGCTGATAGGTATCCAATTAAGAAACTCTATTTATTAGATTCACTAAAAAATAAAGAAATTAAGTTTTCTAATATTGCTTATTTAAAAAAAGCTGAACTAGATAAATTAGTAAATGGCAATCACCAAGGATATGTTGCTGAAATTGATGCTTTTAGATATGATGATATTGGCATTATTAAAAAGAATAATCCCAAAATTGTTTTAATTCTTGACCACATTCAGGATCCCCAGAATTTTGGTGCAATTTTACGTAGCTGTAGCGTTTTTGGAGTATCTTACATTATTATTCCAAAAGATAGAAGTGTTGAAGTAACGCCAACTGTTTTAAAGATTTCTTCTGGAGGTTTTAAGAATATTAAAATTATTAAAACAAATAGTCTTCTAGAAGCAATTAAATATTTAAAACAAAATGGTTTTTGAATTTATGGAAGTGCTTTAAATAAAGAAGCAAAAAAACTTTCAGACACTTCCTTTAGTTTTCCAGTTGGACTAATTGTTGGCAATGAAGGCAGTGGCATTTCAAAAACACTCCTTAAAGAATCTGATGAAATAATTTATATTGAACAAGCACCTCAAGCAGTGCAATCTTTAAATGTCTCAAATGCCACTTCTATTTTTTTATATGAGCTTTTTAAACAAACAAAATAATTCTTCTAATTTGCTTAAATTTAAAATATCAATTCTTCATCATCATCTTTATTTTTAGTCTTGTTATTATCATCGTCATCTTGATTTGAAATAATTTGTTGAAATTTAAATTCATCTATTGCACTATTTGCACTTGCATCTGTAATTTTTTTAATAATTGATTCTAGTTTATCATTGCTTAAATTAAGATCTTCAACCAAATAAGATTCAAAAATATCTAAATAATCTTCCACATTAGTTAAAGATGCAACTAATGTGGGATTTTTATTTTGCCCTTGAATTTCTAAACTAATTAAATTCTCAAGAATAATGAATGAACAAATAGTAACTTTTTCTTTTAAAATCTTTTTAAGATGCCAAATATGTCTATCATTTTGGTCAAAAGGATTTGTAACTTCAATTTTGTTATTACCATCAACTAAAAGAAGTGTTTTATCCTCATAACTACCAATTAAAGAACCACTGAAATGTTTAACTTCGACAATATAAATTGCTTTTTTAGTTATTAAAATTGCATCAATTTCAAAATACTTATTTTCATCATGTTTAAAAAGTCCACCATCAATAATTCAATATTTTTTTCTTATTGCTAGCTCACTAAGTTTAAATTTGATTTCATTTTCAAACATTTTCCATTTAGGTATATATAAGGGATCTTCTTGTGGAAAATATGAAGGATTAGAATAAGGATTTTGATTAGGCTTGTAAACCGTTTTTTCTTTTGGAAAAAAAGAAGAAGAATTAAAAAAGTTATTTTGGTTAATGTGAGATTGTTCTTTATTTATCTTATTTAGATTTGTATTTTTATTATTAGCCTCTTTTTTTGATTTTGAAACAAAAGTAATTGCTGTTATAATAGCAGCAATAATACCAATTACTAATAAACTTAAGAATATAAAAAGAATTACCATAACCTATTTTTTTACTTCCAAATAAAAAGAAATTAAATTATCTTAAAGAAAGTTTTGTGAATTTCTTTTATATCTATATTTTAATCTAAATTAGAATAAAAAACCTCACTATAAGACCTTATAAAGTTCCTTATTTTTTGGTGTTGTAATTTTGAAATTCAATTAGTTGCTCTTATTCATAGATTGTTATTTTTTATTGCTTTTTAGCCAATTTTCAGTGTTTTTGATGATTTTTTTTGCCAAAATCGGCCTTTTTTTTTTGGTTAGGGATAAAATAAAAATAAACAAAGAAAAATTAAAAGGAAAGAATAGATAATTAAAGAAAAAACACATGAAAAAAAGTCTTGCATTATTATTAAGCGCAACTACAATTGCAACAATTACAACTCCAATTTTAGCAATCTCTTGTGGCACTAAAGAAACCCCTAAAAAAGTTGATGAAAAAAAAGAATTTCAAACTGAAATTGCTAAATTAGAAAAAGAAATTAAAGAAGATACCAACTTAAAACCTGAAATTAAAAAGAAACTAGAAAAAATTCTTGAAGAAGCAAAAAAAGAACAAGAAAAATGAACAAAACCTGAAGACTTTAAAAAAGCATTAGAAGACTTAAAGAAAAAAGTTGAAGAAGCAAAGAAGGAAACTTCAGACAACACTCCTGGAAGTCAAACTAATCCATCTAACCATGTAACTCCAGCTCCAGTAACACCTGCTCCAACTCCTAAAAAACCTGAAACAAGAAAAGTTTCATGAGATTCTATTTTTATAGATAGTCCAACCGGAGAAGATCTTGGCTGAATTACTGCAAAAATAAATAAAGAAGAAGAAATCAAGGCTATGAAATTAGTGGATGAAGAAATAGCATTATTTGAGCACTTATTTTCTTCTTCTGAATCAACTGGTGATTGATTAGGAGATGAATGAAATCTTTGAAAAGAATCATTACCTAAAAAAGCAGTTGCTACATCCAATGAAAGCGTATACAACAACTCAGTTTCAATAAATAATGGTGAAAATTGAATTGGTATTCCTAAAGAAGAAGAAAAGGAACTAAAAGATTATTTATCAGACGTTTCAGATAAGATTCTAAACAATGAATTACCTGAACATCTAAAATAAATTAGACCTTTCTAATGATGCTTAAAAAAAATAGACCATAGTTACACATGGTGGTCTATTTTTTGTTTGCTGTTTTAGAAAGCTTATGCAAGATTATAAAACTATTTAAACATATAAAAAACTCCCTCTTCTTCTTATATGTTTTGTCCGGTTTTGGGGGACTGTGCAAAATTGAATATTTATTATCTAAAATCAAACAATTAGTGACTTGATTGATAGTATTTAAAAATTAGAATAAAAAAGTATGTAATTCCATATAAATTTATTGTATTTAGATGAAAAAACATTGTTTTACGATAAAAAAGTATGGAATTCCATATAATTTTATCGTATAACGGATTTTTTGTTATTTACAAAAATTCAAACAAATTAAAAAGGTTCCTTATTATGAACATACAAAGAAACAAATATTTAGAGCAACTAATTTCAAAAATATATAATAGCAGAGTAAAGGTGATTACTGGTATTAGACGTTGTGGCAAGTCTTATTTATTGTTTAATTTATTTAAAAATTACTTATTGGAAAATGGTGTTGAAGAAAGACAAATAATTTCTCTAAATCTAGAAGATATTGCTAATGCAAAATATCACAATCCCTTGGAATTATATAACTACATTTTAAGCAAAACTGCTAACAAAGATATTAAATATTATGTTTTTATAGATGAAATTCAAAATTGCAAACCAATTAAAAATCCTCATTATGAAAACGATGAAGGCAAAATTGACTTTCCTAATGTTTTAATTGGTTTGATGAAATATGAAAATATTGATATTTATGTAACAGGAAGTAATTCAAGAATGCTTTCTAGTGAAATTGTTACTGAATTTCGCGACAGAGGTGACGAAATTAGAGTATATCCATTAACATTTAAAGAAATATTTGAAAGCAAGCAAGTAAACGATTTTGATTTAAAGACATATTTTACTTATGGAGGAATGCCATATGTTTACAAAATTGAATCAAATATTGAAAGAGCTAAGTATTTGAGAAATCTAATTGATATTACATACATCCGAGATATTTTAGATAAACACAGAATAAACAACGATCAATACTTATTGGAAACATTATTAAATTTTATTTCTTCCAATATTGGTTCATTAACAAATCCAAACAAATTATCAAATAGATTTTTATCAGAATACAAAATTAAAATTCACCCTAATACTGTTTCTAATTATATTCAACATTTTGAAGACTCTTTTATTATCTCAAAAGCTAAACGTTTTGATATAAAAGGAGCAAAATATTTTTCAACACCACTGAAATATTATTTTACTGATATAGGATTAAGAAATGCTTGACTGGATTTCACTGATTTAGACCGCTCGCATATAATGGAAAATATTGTTTACAACGAACTAAAAACTCGCGGTTTTAATGTCGATGTGGGACATATTTTACTTGATGAAACAGTTAATAACAAACGCAATGCATATAGTTTAGAAATTGATTTTATAGCGAGCTTTATCAATACAAAATACTATATTCAAGTTGCGCTTAACATTGATGATGAATCAAAAAAAGAACAAGAAATCAAACCATTATTAAAGATTAACGACAATTACAAAAAAATCGTAATTGTTTATGATGATATTTTTGAACATTATGATTCAAGGGGAATATTGTACATTGGGCTTAATAGATTTTTACTAGATCCTAATGTCCTTAATTTATAAGTATAAAATGGACACATTAATATAAATTTAAACAAAAACATATTTGTTATTGCGGTAGTTGATTCTAAATATAACTATATCCAACAATTTCTAAATTAATATTCTCTTTGCACAATTAAAATATTGTTTATTATCATTATTTACTTTAAATTCTTTAAGTCCCATTATATATTTGTATTAAAGAAATTCTAATAATATAACTATTGAAAAAAAGATAAAAAACCACAAAATTATATAAATGTCGAGAAAAAGCTGAGAAATCGCGAAATTTCCCAGCATTTTTTAATTAATTTTTTTTAAAATAGCCCTAATTTATGTAAAGGATTCCCAAAAAATTAACTATATAAGATTTTTTTAATAAATTCCAAACTCTTTTTTGGAAGCTCAATTTCATATCAAATGTCATTTCTAGATAGCATTTGAATTTTTTTAAATTGCTTAAATATTTTCATTACATCACAATAAGTTTCTATCTCCAAAGCTTTTGAATCTAAAAACTTATTCTTTATTCGATTGCTTATAATAAGAATTAGCATGTTCAAGAATTCATCGCCATAGACACTATAGTCATCATGTTGTCGCACAGTTTCTAGTTCTAAAGTATTTTTATAGAAATCATTTAGTAGTTCAATATCTCATCTTTGCTTATACAAATTCAGTGCCTCTTCGCAACTAATATCTTGGTTAGAAACATAGACAATTGTTCCGAATTTATGTTTTATTTTCTTATATCTTTCGATTGAAAAAATCTTACTTGACATAAAATCCTATTCTTCTTTAGTTGCTTTTTTTAGATTTCTAAATGAATAGTAATATAGTCCCTTATGAAATACTTTTTTACATCATGTTGGGTCTTCTTTATCATTAAGTTTATCAGTCATATTATATGCATCTATTTCTTCAAGAAGTTTTGATGACCTTTTTAGTGGATATATAAATCCTATATCCGTCACTATTTCTTTACAATTTATTCCTTTATCTCCAATAATAATTACCCTGTTAATACCAGTTTTTTCTAAAAAATCAGGAAAACTTGTAATATCTATGCAATTTCCTGAATAAGGAAGTGAGCAAATAACATCCCTTGTTGTTACATTAAAGGCAATTAAAATTGATATATTTTTGCTATTTTTTAGCTTAGATTTATAATAAAAATCATTTAGAGAATTGATCTTACTATTGTTATTTTTAAGCATTCCCACGATGGCAATTTTATTATCCTCATCAATCTTATTAACTCGATTTTGAATAAATTCAATAACTTTAATCCTTACCAATCCATCTAATCAAAGTAGAAACGCTATTTTTACCTAACTTAAGTTGAGGTTTTTCAACTAATATATAAGATTCATAAAAATTCTCTTCCATTCTATTGTTTGTCATCCTTGGATTGAATGAGCAAAGTAAACAAATGGCATATATTTTTTCTGCAGTATCAGATGGATATACCTTTTTTAATTCGACTAATAGAACACTGGAAACTAATTTTGCTAATTAATAGTCACCAAAGTTTTTCATTGAAGCTTTAAATGTTACCTTTTCTTTCTTATATGTTTTGTCCGGTTTTTGGGGGACTATGCAATTTTAGCGTTTAGAGCTTAAAATCTCAAAAATTGCTTATTTTGAGTTGAATTTTGCTTTAATTTCAGTGTTTTTGAGAATTTTTTTGGCCAAAATCGGCCTTTTTTTTTTTTTTGGATAGGGCTAAAATAAAAATAAACAAAGAAAATTAGAAGGGAAACACAAAATAAATTAACAAAAAACACATGAAAAAAAGTCTTGCATTATTATTAAGCGCAACTGCTGTTGCCACAGTTACAACACCATTTTTAGCAATCTCATGCAAAGATAAAACTCCTAAAGAAAAGAAAGACTTCAAAGCTGAAATTGCAAAATTAGAAAAACAAATTAAGGATGATAAAAATCTAAATCAAGAAGCAAAAAAGAAATTAGAAAAAATTTTAACTGATGCTAAAAAAGATCTAGAAAAACTAAAAAGTGCTGATGAATTTAGTAAGGCACTAAAAGACTTAAAGAAAAAAATTGAAGAAGTTAAAAACAAACCAGCAACTACAAGAGAATTAACCAAGGAAGAAGAAATTGCGAAATTAGAAAGAACTTCTGCAAAAATCACAGGTGATCTATTTGATATATTAACCCATCAAATTGATAAAGAAAGTATTAAAAAAGCTGAAGAAGCCGATCTAAAAAAACAAGATGAATGAGCTAAAGCTTATTTAGCCAAAATTGAAAGAGCAAATCATAGAAATGCAGCTAAGCTAATTTTAGATAAAGAAATTCCTAGAGAAAAAGAAGAAGCTAAAAACATAGAAAAAATATTAGATGATCAATATAGGGCAGAAATGCATAAAGAAGCTTCAGCTGATGAAGTTGAAGGTATGTTTGATGATTCAATGGCAGATAAAATTAAGGAAGCTGAAGAAAAGTATGCCGCTGAATTAGTTGAAAGAGAATTGCAAAAAGAATTGCAATGAGAAAAAGCAATTGAAGCTGCTGCAAGAATGATCTCTGATTTGTTTGATAGTCCATACAACAAGGCAATTGAAAAGGCTAAAAGAGATAAAGAAATTACATCAAAAATCTACACTGATTCAGCATCCGGATTAGATATTGATATTCATTTATCAGAAGAAGATCTTGAAAGATACGTTAATAAGGTTTTAAGAGATAATTGAGACCTAAATAAGGGCACACTTGATGCAATTAAGTCAGCTAAAACTACAGATGAATTATTTAGCGTTGAACATGAAAAATGACTTGAAAAAACAAAAAAAGAAATTTTAGGTAGAATCTACATTAATTCTAAATCAGGCTTAGATATTCATTTATCAGAAGAAGACCTTGAAAGATACGTTAACAAAGTGCTAAGAGATAACTGATATTTGAATAAAGTTAAGTTAGATGAAATTAAAGCAGCTAACACTATAAAAGATTTATTTGATAGCCCTTACAAAAAAGCAACTGAAAAAGCTAAAAGAGATAAAGAATTTTTAGCTAAAATTTACAGCGATTCTAAATCAGGGCTAGATATCAATATTTATTTAACAGACAAGGAAGTTAAAGAAATTCTAGAAAAAAATAAAAAAGATAATGAAATTGCCTGAGCTGAAGCAATTGCTGCAATTCATACTAAAAAACTCTTTGATACTCCATATTTAAATGACTTAATTAATTTATTAAAAAGAAAACATGCATTCCTAACAACATCATTAGCTTCATTAGAAAAGAATAATGACCAAGCTATTGAGTTGTTAAACAAAAATTCTTTTGGAGTTTTGGATAGAACTCAGAAAGAAATTGAAAATGAAAAGAATGCCTTAAAGAAACAAATTGAAGACAATAACAAAAGAATTAATGAAATTGAAGCTGAATTAGAAAAATCAAACCTTAAAGAAGAGCTAAAAGAAATTAAGGGTGAAATTGCAGACTTCAAAGAACTACTTGAATATAGCAAAGAAGAATCAAGTAGACTAGAAAAAGAAATCAAAGATTTTGATGCAATTCTAAAAAATGCTTTAGAAATAAGAGCTAAAAAAGAAGCTGAAGAAAAGAAATTAATGGAATTAAAAAATTCTTTAGATTCCTATAAGAATAATATTGAAAAAACAATTAAGGAAATTAATGATAAATTTGCAGCAAATATTAAAGATCTAAATGAACACATTGAAGAAGAAATAGAATCTAAATTAAATGCAGAAAAAGAAATTAAAGAACTTCTTTCTAAATTAGAAGAATATGACAGAAATTGAATCTATAGTGACTCTAATTCAGAACAATCTATTCAAGAATATCTAGAAAGAATTTCTGAATTTAATGACTTTAAGATTGTTACTGAATATGCTATTAAAAATCTAAAAAGCCGAAAAGAAACTCTTGAAGCAAGAAGAAACAAAGAAATTGCTGAAATTAAAACTCCTTTAATTAAAAAAGAAGTAGAATTCAAGGCATTTGAAAAAGAATTCAAGATTTTAGAAGAAAAAGACAACCAAGCAAATATTGAAGTAAGCAAAAAAGATGCTCAAAACCAAAAAGATAAAAAAGAAAAAGCTTTAGCTGAACAAGATATTAAAAAACTAGAAAAAACAATTTCTGAATTAACAAATAAAGAAAAAGAAAAAACAACAAAACAAAAGCAATTAGAAGAAGAAAAAAGAAAGCTAGATACCAAAAACCAAAGAGCTGAAGTTCAATTATCATCGGCCTTTAAAGAAAGAGAATCAGTATTTGCTAAATTAGAAGAAAACTATACAAAAGACCTAAAGAAATTAGAAGAAGAATCATACAAAAAAGAAAAAGATCTAATTGACAAAATTAAAGAAGTTGAAAAAGAACTAAAGAAATACAGTTAACAAATATAAAAAATAGCCCGCATTTAAAAATAGAATGTGGTCTATTTTTTTATACCATAGCAAACTAAAACTAAGTTGCAATAATGCTTCTAATAAGTTTCTAAGAAATCTATTCTTCATTACAAAATTTGAACTATTAACGATGAAAAAGGTTTATTAAAAATAAACAACTAAAAATGCATTTTTCAACTTAATTTAAGACGATTTTTGCACCAAAATCGGCC
>NZ_AORI01000004.1 GCF_000367765.1 Metamycoplasma auris 15026 | reverse complement strand
CGATGGCAAAAAAGCATTTGAATCTGAAATTGTTAAATTAGAAAAAGATATTAAAGAAAATACCAACTTAAAACCAGAAGTTAAAAAGAAACTAGAAGAAATTCTTGAAGAAGCAAAAAAAGAACAAGAAAAATGAACAAAACCTGAAGACTTTAAAAAAGCATTAGAAGATTTAAAGAAAAAAGTTGAAGAAGCAAAGAAAGTTACAAATAACCAAATATCCTCAATATCAAAGAATGAATATGATTTCTGAAAAGATTTAAATGTTGAAGCAATTATTAATTCAGAAGAAAATATTCCACCAACAAACAATGCACAACCTAATAAAAATAATGAATTTGATGAAATTATTAAAAACCTAAAAGATATTTTAGTTTTATCAAAAGATAAAACCAGTATTGAAGGATTAAAACTTCTTAAAGAAGATAGTAAAAAATATAGTCTTTGATATGATGCTTTAAAAAGAAATATTGTAATGGTAGAAGGCAAAGAGCCACCATTCGGAAAAAATTCAAAAACTAAAAAATGAATACTTTTTGAATTTAATGAAAAAGCTTCTAAAGTTGCAGAACCAATTAGACTAGTTAATGATGAAAAACCAACATACAAAAAGAATAAACTCTCAACTAATTTAGTATTTAATTTTGATGAAAAGAAAGAAAATATAATAATCAAATATAAAGTTGCCGAAGATTTAGGCAAAAATAAAGAACCAATAATTTCTTCAATATCAAATGAATCAAAAATTCAAATCAAATCTGCTATTCCTGAAATGCCCTCAATTAAGCCAAAAAAAGAGCTTGAAAAATGAAATAAAATTTTTATAGATAGCCCTACTGGTGCTGATATAAGAGGTAAGGTAAAAGATTATAGAAAAATAAAAGAATATAGATTTTGAAGAAATCTAAATATTGAAGCTTTTATTATCGAAGAAGGCAAAGAAATTGAAATTAAGCCAGCAGCTCCAAAACCTCCTGCAGCTCCAAGTACTCCCTCAGCCCCTGTAACGCCTATAGCTCCTAAAAATAGCTCTAAAATATATAAAATGCCTGAGTTATATATACCTTCAGAAAATAAAAATCTATTTGAAGTAACAGATAAAAAAGCTTTAAAAGAAGAATTTGAAAAAGCACTTAAGGCTAATAAAGATGGAGCTATCAGAATAGACAAAGGTGTAATTAAAATAGGAAAGAAAGATGCTTTTAAAGCAATTAAAATAAGTGCATCAATAAAGAATCCAACTCAAGTTAACACACATGGTAAAAATGAAAATATAGGTTGAATTTTTGAAAAGGATACAAGAAGAAAAGGAATTCTTCTAAAAAAAGAATCAGACAATAAATATATCCTAAGTTGAAAACTTATTACTACTGAAGATAATAAAGTTACTAAAAAAGAAAAAACCTATACCCAGGTTTTTGAATTGTAGTAATCTAACTTGTTAGTCTTGTTAATTATTGAACATCTTAAAAATGGCCATCTGGTCATTTTTAATTTTCCAATTAGTTTATTCTTAACTTTTTTCATTTGGTAATAATTAAAAATCAATCTTTTTTCTTAACTATTTTTCCTCATTTAATATGTTTCAATATTTTCAATCATTTAGTTCAATTAGTATTGAAAACTAACAAAAAATAATCTTTTTTTCATTCAAATAATAAAATAATGATTGAAAGTAAAGAACAAAAATAACAAAAAAGAAGAGAAGGAAAACTAATAATATATAAGAAATATGAAACGAAGTTTTAGATTTTTATTATTAAGCACTAGCATTGCAACAATTAGCATCCCTATTTTAGCAATTTCATGTAATACTAAAGAAGATAATAAAAAGAAAGTTTCTGAAACTAAAATTACTAAATCAGAAAAATCAATCATTGAAGATGGAAACTGAAACCCCATTGTTAAAAAAGAAACAAAAAAACTAAATAATGAAGTTAACTCAATTTCATCAAATAAAGAAAGACATTTTGATGAAATTGAAACACCACTAGAAGATAACAATGAACTTGATGAGATTGCAAGTAATCTAAAGGATATTTTTGAATTTAATGATACTGATGAAGCTCATTCTGCATTAACTGAGTTATTTAAGGATAAGAACAAATATAACTTATGATACAGCTGAAAAGATAGAAATATTGTAATATCTAAAAAAGGGGAAATACCTTTTGGTAAGCATAGAAATAAAGTTGTTATATTCACATTAAAAAATAATGAAGAAACAAACAAAGTAATAAGTCCAATTCAGCTTATTAATGCTAAAAACCCAACATTTAAAGGCAAAAACAAAGATTGATTATCTTTATCTAATAGATTAGATTTTGAGATTAAGGATAACAGAAATAATAAGCTTGAATTAATAATCAAATATAAGGTTGGTAAGTATATTCAAGGAGCTGACCCTGAAGTTTCTAAAGAAGAAAATCAATCTATAGTTTCTTTTGAAATAAGTCAAACTGAAGAAATATTGCCATATGAGGATGATTCCAAATTTAGAACTCCAGATTCATACACTACTATTGAATCATTAGATTCTTCTTCTTTTTATGATGATTATGAACTTCTTCCTTCAGATAGCCCCTCTGAATTTGCTGAACCAGTAGATGATCCTTCTTCTTTTGAGTCTGAATCTTCTAGTGATATTTCTTTAGCAAATGGAGAATTTAAACTTGGACACTGAAATATTCTAAAATTTACAGGCGATGACAAAAAACAAAAAGATAAAACCAAGCGTATTGCTCTTCTAAGTGAAAAAGAAAAGTTTGATATTCTTGGTCTAACTGAAGTTAATAAGCCAGAAGGCGTACAAAAAATTGTTGATGAAATGAACAAACTAAGCCATTCTAACATGTATGCCTACATTGTATCCAATAAAGAAAAAGGAAGTACTTTTAATAATAATAGTGCTGAATCTGTTGCAATCATTTATAACACAAAGAAATTTGAACCTATTGCATTTAATAATGGACAACAAGGCTATAGCTACAAAGAAAAATTCACTGACTTTTTAGGAAATAATAATGCTGAGTATGCAAGACCCCCTTATGGAGTGCAATTCAAATACAAATTAAATCCTGATAAGAAAATGACTTTTGTATTTGATCACTTTGATGGACCAGGTTCTAAAAAAGGTGAAGGAAAAAAAGATGGCATGGGAATATTTGAATACCGAGAAGCAAAACATCTTGAAGAAGTCTTAAAACATTTTGAAAAAATAAGTGATGATAATGCAAGTATCTTTTTTGGGGGAGATACTAATATACCTATTGGAAAAGAAAAATTAGCATTCGACTGATTGAAAAAATACAACGGAAGCAGTGACTATGAAACAGTCTTTGATGATTCAGATGCAAATAAATCATCCCTTGATGGTAAAGGAATTGGATACTCTCATCCATATGACAAAATCTTTTACAAATCAAATTTCAAATTGATAAAAAAAGAAGTATTTGACCTTTATAAAGTAGTTAATGATTCAGCATTTAGAAAACTGTTTGAAGATAACAATGTAGTAATTAATGGCATTGACTTAATTAGAAAAGGTAGTTACTTAAGTGACCACACTTATATAAGCGCAACATTTAAAATTGCTTAAAATAAAATAACCAGATAAACTATTAATTTACATTTATCTACTTTTTATTAATATAACTTAGTCTAATAAAAAAGTTTTAATAATACTTTTAACGAGTTTCTAATGAAGCTCGTTTTTTATTTTAATTTAGCAATATTTGTTTAAAAAAGACCTTAAAATTGCCTAATAAAAATGCACTTTTCAACTTAATTTGAGATGATTTTTGCAATTATGGCCTTTTTTTTTTTTGTATAATGCAAAATATATTGAAGGTTTAAATTTAGGTTTACAAGCAAAAAAGGGACATGACAAAAGAATTAAAGCTATTACTTAGCATTGCAACAGTTAGTGTAGGCACAACTGTTGCTTTAGCTATACCATCAAAAGATAGAATAGAAAAAAACAAATTAGAAAAAGAAATAAAAAAGATTGAAGATAGAATTAAAGATAAAAAACATCCATTAAGTGAAGGTAAGATAAATAAATTAAAAAAAGAAATTACAAAAGCTAAAGAGGTACTAAAAAAATCAAAGGATATTTCTTTGATTATTTCAACGAAAGATAATTTCATAAAAACAACATCTGCAATTATTAATTCAAATGAAATAATTCCATGAATGCATATTAATCCAATTAATAAAAATGAAATTTCAAAATTAGAAAAAAAATCAGCTGAAATTACAGGAATATTATTTGATAATCCATATAACAAAGAAATTGAAAAGGCTAAAAGAGATAAAGAAATATTACCTAAGATATACAATGATTCAGCCTCTGGACTAGATATTGATATTCACTGAACTAAAGAAGAATTGGAAAGATATGTTTACAAATTTTTATGATATCTAAAGAAAACTAAGTTAGATGCAATTAAATCAGCTAAACTAACTGGCGAATTATTTAATATTCTAACAAAGCAAATTGATAAGAAAAATATTGAAAAAGCTGAAGCAGCTGATCTAGAAAAGCAACAAAAATGAGTTGATGCTTATTTAGAAGAAATCAAGAAACTAAATGAAGAAATAACAAAAGATATAGTTTCTGAATTAATTAAAGAAATTAAGGCTAGAATGTATCGTGATTCAGTGTCAGGATTAGACATTGAACTTCATCCTTCATCTAAAGATATTGAAAAAGAAAATAAGCGCCTAGATGATAAAGTTAAAGAAATTCTAGATAAAAATTGAAATGATAATAGAGTAATTTGAAATGAGATTTTTGCCTCTTCTGATACTAAAAAACTCTTTGATGACACTTATGCAGATTTAACTAAAGATGCGCTTGATAGATATAAGAAACATCTTGATACACATATTAATGAATCAGTTAAGCTAACTGGTGAATTAATGGAAATATGAAGCTCTGAAGCTGCAATTGAAAAACCTAAACCAAAGCCTGCACCAGATCCTATTGAAGACCCAGATCCATCTTCTCCTTCAGATGATGAAAGTTCAACAGTTGGTGAAAAGGAAGAAGAAATAGTTAGCAATCTTGGCAATGCTCTATTAAAAAATCAAGGTGATAAAAACTATAGTAAAATGGTGCATTGAATCCTAGATGGAAATCATAATTTGTGATATGACAGAACTACTAAACATATTCTAATTGCTAAAAAAGGCATAATTCCTCTCGGAGATAGTTACTCAGGTGATAGATATGAGTTTTTAAAACTTACAAATGATGCTTATAATCAATTGATAAAAAATATTGATGGTGAACGTCAATTAGTAAATGCTACAAAACCTACTTACAAAAAAGGTGAATATACTAATCTATCAGCAATGTTAGATTATAAAATCCTAAATAAATCTGAGTTCACTGATGAAAATACATCATCAGTAACTGTAACTTTTGATTTAGAAGTTACTTACAAGGTTGGTAAATTTGTATTTAATGGTAGCCCAATAGTATCAGAAAGTGAAAATAAATCAACAATTAGCATCGAATATACATTTACTAAAGATGGAACTGATGACGAAATAGATGAACCACAACCAGATGATGGTAATGAAGAAACACCACCAAATGATGGAACTCCGCCAAGAAATGATGACTCTTCTTCTCCTAGTGACGATGACTCTGAAACTCCTCCTTCAAATCCTCCAACAGACAATATTTCTTTAGGAAATGGAGAATTTAAACTTGGTCACTGAAATATCCTAAAATTTACAGGAAATGATAATCAAAAAGATAAAACAAAACGTATTGCTCTTCTAAGTGAAAAAGAAAAGTTTGATATTCTTGGTTTAACTGAAGTTAAAAATCCTAATGGCGTAAAGAATATTGTGGATGAAATGAACAAACTAAGCCCTTCTAACATGTATTCATACATTGTATCCAATAAAGAAAAGGGAAGTATGTTTAATCGTGGTTCTGACGAAGCTGTTGCAATCATTTATAACAAACATAAATTTGAACCTATTGAATTTAGTAATGGTAGTAAAGGCTATAGCTACAAAGAAATTTTCACTGACTTCTTAGATAATGAAAATGCTGAGTATGCAAGACCTCCTTATGGAGTGCAATTTAGATACAAATTAAAACCTGATAAAAAAATGACATTTGTATTTGACCACTTTGATGGTCCTGGTGCTAAAGATGACTTAGGTGAAAACATGCTAAATGGTATGGGAACATTTGAATACCGTGAAGCAAAACATCTTGAAAAAGTCTTAGAATATTTTAAAAATATAAGTGACAAAGAAGCAAGTATCTTTTTTGGGGGAGATACTAATATACCTCTAGGAAAAGAAAAATTAGCATTTGATTGATTAAAAAGAAATGGAGGAAGCAGTGGTTATGAAGCAGTATTTGATGATGCTCATAGACATAGATCCTCACTTGGCAGAAAAGGTGAAAACTACACTAATCCATATGACAAAATCTTCTATAAATCAAATTTTGCATTAATAGATAAACAAGTATTTGACCTTTATAAAGTAGTTAAAGATCAAGAAATTAGAAAGCTATTTAGAAAACATAATGTTGAAATTAAGGACACTAAAGATATTTGAAAACCTGGTGTCTTAAGTGACCACACTTATATAAGTGCAACATTTAAAATTGCTTAAAAATAAACAAAAAATGAGATTTCTTATAAACTAAAAGAAGCTCATTTTTTTATCAAATTTTATTATCTCAATTAGTTAAACGCTTAACTTCATTTTTTGAAAAGTTTTTAACTAAATATGAGCCTACTACTGCCAAAGTTACACCAGCATCATAACAAGCTTTGATATTATGTCCTTTAATCCCTCCATCAATTTGAATAATTAGATCTAAGTTATTTTGTGTAATAAATTCTTTTAATGCCTTAATACGTTGAAGTGTTCCTTCAATAAAAACTTGTCCGCCAAGTCCTGGAAATACACTCATAACTAACACTAAATCTAGATATTTTAAATAAGGAAAAATACTAGTTATATCTGTATCTGGATTAATTGCCAGCCCTAATTTTATTTTATCTTTTTTTGCAAATTGAACTAGCTTTAAAAATTCATCTTTGTTTTTAAAAGCTTCATAATGAAATGTTAGAATATCGCCAATTTCTTTATACATTTCATAATATTTAAAAACATCAGCAACCATAAGATGAATATCCATTGTATGCTTTTTACAGTTCTCTTTTATTTCTTGAATTTTTTCAAACTCGAGAGCCTTATTTGGTACAAATATGCCATCCATGACATCATAATGCACATTGCTAACTTCTCATTCAATCAAAGAAGACACATATGAAACCATATTATCAGGTTGCACATCTAGAATTGATGGGCTTATTTTGTATTGCATTTTTATATTCTCCTTAGTATGCCTTTTTTATTTTATTAATAGGAAGGTTCTAACATACGTTTTAAGAAACTAATGTAGTTATCATATCTTTCTTGTTTAATAATGCCAGCTTTTACAAGTCTTTTAACTTCGCAATCTTTTTCATCTTCATAGTAATGTTTGCAACTTCGAAACTTGCAGCGCACTGAAGCTTCTTTAAAGGCCTTAAAAGCAGTTGGCATTTCATCCACTGTCAAATCAAATTCAATGGAAGAAAAGCCAGGTGTATCAATAATTTCTCCGCCATTAAATTCAATAAGACTTACTTCTCTAGTAGTGTGTTTTCCTCTATTTAGTGCCTTAGAAATTGCTTGTGTTTCAAAATTAGTTTTTGCTAAATAATTAATTAAAGTAGTTTTTCCTACACCAGTTTGTCCAACAAAGAAACTTGTCTTGTTTTTAAAAATATCTCTAAGACCCTCAAAGCCAGTATTTTTTTCATAATTGATTTCAAAAACTTTGTAGCCTTGTTCAATATAGAAATTAATTTTTGAAGTAGAAGTTAAATCTTTTTTAGTTAAAACAATAATAGGTTCAACATTTTTGCTTTCAATAATAATAAGAAATTTATCCACAAGTTGTGCACTAAAATCAGGTTCAACTAGTGACATGACAACAATAGCTTGGTCAACATTTGCAATCTTAGGACGAATAAAGAAGTTTTTTCTTCCATAAATATGATGGATCAAACCTTCTTCTTCAAATTCAACATTGTCGCCTACTATTGGTTTAATATCAAGCAATCTAAGTTTGCCGCCGCCTCTAACTCTATAAACTTTTTTATCCAAAAAATCCCTAATGTCAAAAAAGCCAGCTACTGATTTAATAATTTTTCCACTCTTCATAAATTTCTTCCTTCTTACTTCTCTTATTTTATTATTATAGTTGTTATCTTTATTATGTTATCTAATAAATTACTATCATTAATTTTTAGTATTCAAACATGCATTTAGATCTTTTAAAATCAAATTGACATTTTCATATCTTTGAGCTGGATTTTTCTTTGTACACTTATCAATAATCTTTTGTAATTTATTTAAAATTGGATTTTCTAGATTAGAAATTTTAGGAATTTCTTTATTAACTTGGCATAGCATAATTTCTTTATAATCATTAGAATAAAAAGGTGTTTTTTGGTTAATCATTTCAAACAAAATAATTCCAAAAGCATAAATATCAACTTGTTTGGTAATGGTTTTTGCTTGCAAAATTAATTCAGGTGCCAAATAGTGAATTGAGCCTGTTATTTTGTTTGGAATGTTAGATATTTTGCTTCCTTCTTTTATTGAAATTGAAAAATCAATAATCTTAAGAGTTTCTTGATTCAAATCAATCATGATGTTACTTGGTTTTAAGTCACGATGAATGATATTTTTATTATGGATATCTTTTAATCCTTCACAAATTTCAATAGCAATTTTAATAATTAAAAAAAGGTTTAGATTTTGATTTTTAATTAGGCTTCTTAGAGTTTGTCCTTCAATTAATTCCATGGCATAATAAAGTTCATCTTGTCCTAAAAAATAGCCAATTATCTTAACTATATTTTTTGACTTAATTTCTTGCAAAAAAAGACATTCTTGTTTAAATTTTTGTATTTCTTCTTTGTTATTTAATTTATTTTTTTTAAGTATTTTTATAACTACTTTTTTTTCATTTTTTTTATAAATGCAAGAATAAATTAGAAATGAATTTGTGTTTGCAATTAAAAAGAAATTCTTAAAATGTTTATTGACATTTATATAACCATCTAATTTTTCTAACATTGCCTAAATCCTTGATATAAAAATCTAATTTATTTAAATTATATAAATAAAATGAACACCTTTTATTGATGTTCATTTAAGAAATTTATTTTTAAATTTAAGCTTTTCTTTCAGCTTTAATTTCTTCTTTATCATTAATGATATGGTTGAAATTTTCTTTAATAATTTTTTCAATTTGCGCAACTGTATCATCAATTGAATAATTGACAATAACATGTTCAAACATATAAGATAACTCAATTTCTTCTTTTGCTTTATCTAATCTTTTAAAAACAGAATTTTCTGATTCAGTGTTGCGCTCTTGCATACGACGACGCAATTCTGCCATTGAAGGAGGCATTAAGAAAATTGAACAAATTTCTGCTTCTTTATTTTCTTTTTTATACATATCAATGATTTGCTTTGCACCGTTTGTTTCAATTTCAATAAAAGGAATTTTTCTAAATGTAGCAATATTTTGAATTTCAGACTTTAAAGTACCATAGTAATTATCAAAGTGCTTTGAATATTCTAAAAACTTCTCTTCTTTAATAAAGGTTTCAAAAATATCAAAAGGCACAAAATAATAATGTACACCATCAATTTCACCTTCTCTTTTTTCTCTCGTAGTTGCTGAAACTGAAAGTTTTAATTTTAAGTCTTTATTTGCAAACAAAGACTTTTCAATTGTGCCTTTTCCAACTGCACTTGGGCCTGAAAATATAATAATTTTTTTGTTCATTTTGCTTCCTCCTTTTTTTGTGTATATCAATTAAAGCACTAAAATTGCTAAAATATTAGAAATAAGAAAGATTTAAGATATCTTTTCTATAAAATATATACAAATTTTGCCATATTTTTTTACTTTTGAAATAAGAAAATCATTATTTGAATAATTAAAATCTTTTCAGTCTGTTTCAATAATTATTTTGCCTTCTTTTTTAAGCATAGAATTACTTGTAAGCATATCAAGACATTCAACTAAAAGTTTTTTTTGGACAAATGGCGGATCTAAATAAACAAAATCAAATTTCTTATCTAAATTTCTTTTTAAAAAAGTAAGCGCATCAATGTTATAAACTTCAAGATTATTTTCTTTTAAATTATTTTTATTTTGGCAAATTATTTTGTAAGCTTCTAAATCTTTTTCAACACTAATTGCTTTTTTAGCTCCCCGCGAAAGCGCTTCTAAACAAAAAGAACCAGAGCCTGAAAATAAATCTAAAAATTCCTTATTTTCAATATCAAATTGAATGGAAGAAAAAATTGCTTCCCTGGCGCGATCTAGGGTCGGTCTTGTTGTTTGTTTATTTGGTTGTTTTAGGATTCTTGAACGGTATTTCCCTGAAATAATTCTTAACATACACTAAATTATATAGTTACTAAAAAATTATTAAAATAAGAAGCAACAACATCATTTAAAGTACTAGAATAATTAATAAAGTAAACTAAAAAATTAACAAGACTTAAGTTTCATAATCTTAAATTTTTTTAAATTTAATATTAAAATATTATCTTCATATCAAACTTAAATTAAACGAAAGGAATCAATTGCATTATGAAAGAAAAAAAACAACGTCATGTTTCTAAATTTCTTTGATTGTCGCTTTTGCTAGCAATTTTTTCCTTTGGTATTCTTGGTGGCATTGGCTATCTTACATATAGATTTCTAAAAGTCACATATGCTAAGATTGATGATTCCAATTATGAGTCGCATATTGTTATTGAAAAAAACAATAAAGACGAATTGATTTTTAATCGTAAAGAAGGACAAAATCATTCATTTAAGATTGGTAATCTTACAATTATTGAAAAGCCTTATTTAACTGCTAATAATAAAAAAGAATATTTCCTTGGTGAACTTGGAATGTCTTTGCTTAATACAATGTTTAAGGAAAGAGCACTTTTTGGACCTGAAATTAATTATCTAAAAGCAATAAGAATAAATGATACATTTAATGCTGATTTAGATTTAAATGCTAATGGTATATATCTTCCTGCAACTCAAGAGATTTATATTCCAATTAGAAGTCTGCTGCAAGATAATATTCAATCTCTATCAAGATATAGAAATAATGATTTTAAGAAATTCATCATTGCTAAAAGAGTTGAATATATCTTTGGAACTATTATGCATGAATACACGCATCATATTGATAATTCATATAATAAAGTTCTAAAGGAAAATGATCCTCTATCAGATAATTCCTTAGTAAGTTATAGTGATCCACATAATCATGGTTTTGGAAGAGATGTCACAGTTAAAAAAGAAATTAACAACAAAAAGTTTCTAACTGACTTTAGAAATAATCTACACTATCATGAAATTAAGGATACCGAAAAAAACATATATCTAAGAAATTCAAACGATTTTAATTACATAGAAAAAGCGATCCCAGTATACAAAGACTTTAGTGCTAATGATTTATTTAAAGTAGCTAACTATGCAAATTTAACTGAAGAAGAAAAACAAAGATATAAAATTCTAAATTCCAATTTTTATTTCTTTAATAACAACAAAGATATTCCAATTGCTTTTGCTAATCCAACTAACCTTAAACAACTTAGATATCTATATTCATTTGTGGAATTAATCCCAAGAGAATTAATCAAATTATCACTAGGCCCAAATGATTGATTCTATGATCCAAGAGTTTTGTTTAATAACTACTTTTATTTCTTAAAAGATAACCATAAGGATCTAGTCTTTAGTGCTGCTGGTGTTGATATTCTAAAAAATATTAGTATTTCAAAAAGCAATGAATTAGTAACTTTTGCTCCTAATTGAGTATTCAAAGAACAAATTGAAAACTTTGTTTCAAATGTTAAATATGAAGACCCAAGATTAATTAATAAACCTTTTTTAAATGCAGGAAATAAATTTCAAAGAGGTCTATTTCAATCTTATATTGATCTAATGGGATATCGAGAATTAATTAGTTTTGCTAATTTAAACTTCAAGCCTTTTAGTCTAGATAATCAACTAAACTTCGGCGGCTATTTCCAAATTAAAAAGGATTTCTTTGATAAACCTAACTTAGATAATAAAAATAATTTAAATCTTTCAAATATAAAACCAAAATTCAATAGAGCTGAATTCCTTGAAAAACTAAACGAATTAAATCCTAAATTACTTTTAGTAGAAAAAAATAATGAAAAAAACTATTTAGAAGTTACTTTTGATTTTCAATCCTTTAATTTTGTAACTAAGAAAAACTGAAATTCAATTTATCGTTATCATAATGAAGAAGAAAACAAAAAAAATTATCATAGTGAAAAATGAATTTATCCAAATAATGATGATTATCAATATGTTTCATATTACACAAAAAATCTTGACTACTCAGAACTAACTCGCAAATTTAAAAACAAACAATTTGATATAAGACTTTGAATTGATAAGAACAACGATAATAAGTTTGAAAAGCAAAATGAAGATGATGAACAAGAAGTTTTTTCATTACTAAATGATAATTTTCAAAATAATATTGGATCTAATTTCTATAAGTTTGCAGCAAATAACCAAAGAAAAACAACAACATTCCGCAGCAACTTCCTAAATCCTTCTGCTAGATATCAATGATTTAAAATCAATGAAGATAAAAAAGAAAATAAATACTACTATTCTATTGAAGACTATTAATTATTAAGCTAGGTTTTCCTAGCTTTTTTAATTTGTTTTATAATTTTTTTTATGAAAAAAATAAGATTAGTTTTAGCTGGAACAGGCAATTTTTCAAAAACAATTTTCTTATCATTAATTAAGGACCCAAGATTTGAAGTAGTTGCCTTAATTTCTCAACCAAACAAAGAATTTGACCGTAATAAAAATATCCTTTTAACTCCTGTTGCCTCCCTTGCAAATGAATTCAATATCAAACTATTTCAACCTAACAAAACAAAAGAAATTTATGAAGAATTAAGTGCACTTGAATTTGATTTTTTTATGACTGCTGCTTTTGGACAATTAATTCCAACAAGTATTTTAAAATTACCAAAAATTCTTCCTTTAAATGTGCATGGAAGCATTTTAGAAAAATACAGAGGAGCAGCTCCTATTCAACATGCTCTTTTAAATGATGAAAAAGAAACAGGTATTACTTTAATTGAAATGGTTGACAAGATGGATGCTGGCGATATTCTAAAAGAATTTAAAATTGGAATTAAAAAAGAAGATACAGCACTTGATCTTTTTTCTAGACTTGCAGAACAAACTTCCAGAGTAATTGGAGATTGAATTTTTGATATTTATAATGGCAATTACAAAAGAAGAATTCAGGATGAAAGTTTAGTAACTTTTGCTTCGAAAATAAAAAATGAAGATGCTCAGTTATTTAATGAAATGAAAACAAATGAAGCTCTTAATAAAATAAGAGCATTTAATGACCAACCTGGGGCTTTTATTATACATAACAATAAAAGATTAAAAATCTATCGTGCTACGCAAGAAAAAATAAAAACTCCTTTAAAAATTGCTTTTTCTGATGGTTTTTTATACTTAATTGAATACCAATTTGAAGGTAAAAAAAGAGTATTACATGAAGTTTAATTTTAAGGAGTTTTTAAAAGTCCAAACAAATCTTCCATATTGAAAAAATATTGAAAATCTCTTAAACCAAAAAGACCTGGTTCCTTCAAGAAACTTAGTTTTTGAATGCTTTAATAACCTTGATTTTAATAATCTTAAACTTGTAATTATTGGACAAGATCCCTATCCTTCTTTAAAAAATGCTGATGGCCTTTGTTTTTCATCAAATAATAAAAAAACTCCTAAATCCTTAGCTAATATATTTGCTGAGATTAAAAATTGCTATCCAAATTCTATTTTTTCAAGTAACAGTTTACAAGACTGGAAAAAACAAGGAATCTTACTCCTTAACTATATTTTAACTACTAAAGAAGGTTTTTCTTTAGCCCATAAAAATATAGGTTGAGAAATCTTTAATACTAATCTTTTAAAGACATTATTGGAATCAAATAACGAAATTCTATTTCTAGCAATGGGCAAACAAGCACAAAATTTCATTAAAGATCTAAATATTAAAAATGACTTAGTTTTTTGCACTGCACACCCTTCTCCTCTTTCATCTAAAAAAGGATTTTTTCATTCATTTGTTTTTAAGAAAATCAATGACAAATTAATAAGTTTAAGTAAAGAACCCATTGATTGGAATACATACTAGAAAACTAATTTATAACCTTTTATTTCTTTATTTATTAGAAAGTTTATAATATATAAATACTATAAATATAGTATTTTTTTACTATTAAAATGAGTTGAAAAATAACAAATGAAAGGATTTTTAATGATTTCAAATTACTCAACAAAACGTAATGAAGATATGTTATTAAAAGTTGCCTATGAAGGAGAACAATTTTGTTCTTGCATAGCAATGACACATAAAAACATTACTGAAAAATTTGATGAAAATGTTGCTTACATTTATTTATCTAAAGAAGTTAATGATTACTATTCTTTTTTAAAAATTGTGGACTATATCATTAATTTAAAAAGAAGAAATTACCAAATTGATATTGAATCATTTGCCTCACTTCCTTTTTTAGATAAAAAAGAAGTTTTAAGAGCATTCATTACAAGAATGGTTTTCTTTGATGCAAATTTATATTCAGCAAAAAAGAAAGAAAAAGAAGAAGACAAAAAAATAAAATTATCTTTATATTTAGAAGATGAAAGCTACAAAGGCTTTGTTAGTGAATTATTAATTATTTCTAAAAATGTTTCAGGCGCTCGTAATTTACAAATTACTCCACCTAACATTGCTACTAGTGAATGAATTGCTAACTACATTGAAAAAGATTTTGCCAACATTAAAGATTTAAGTGTCAAAATCTTAAACAAAGAAGAAATTACAAAACTAGGAATGGGACTATTGCTTGCAGTTAATGCAGGATCTTCTTATGAACCTAGAGTTGTTGTTATTGAATACAACGGTAATAAAAAATCAAAAGAAAAAAGTGTTTATGTTGGAAAAGGTATTACTTTTGATACTGGTGGATATAACACAAAAGGCTACCATATGGAAGGTATGAAATTCGATATGAGTGGTAGTGCAATTGTTGCATATGCAATCAAAGCAATTGCCCAACTTAAACTAAAAACAAATGTAGCAGCTATAATGATGCTAACTGATAATGCTATTGATACACATGGAACAGTTCCTGAATCAGTAGTAATTTCAATGAGTGGAAAAAGTGTTGAAATAACTGACACTGATGCCGAAGGCCGTTTGGTTTTAGCTGATGGAATTTACTATGCTTCCAAAATCCTAAAAGCTTCTTTAATTGTTGATGTTGCCACTTTAACTGGGGCAATGATTAGAGCTCTTGGTAAAACTTTTTCAGGTATTTATGCAACAAATGATGCAGGATGAGAAGCATTTAAAAATGCTGCTGACATTGCGCACGAAAAAGTTTGAAGACTACCAATGCATAAAGACTTTGGTAAAACTAACAAAGCTTCTTTAGTAGCTGATTTATGCAACTACAACAGTGCCTCCAAAGCAGATTCCAACTCCGCAGCTATGTTTCTAAATGAATTTACTAACAATGTTGATTTCATTCACTGTGACATTGCTGGAACATCGGATGACAAAGGTATGGGATTTGGTATATTAGTTTCTACATTAGTTGAATTAGCTAAACAAAAATAACATTTAGATTGAAAGGAATAATAAAAGATGCAATTAATTAAAGAATTAGACACAAAACGTAATGATGCTTTTTTACTAAAAGCAGTTTATAAAAATGACGAAATTCCTACTAATGTTGTTGAAAATGAATTTGCAATTACTGATTTCTTAAATGAAAAAGTTTCCTATGTTTACATGGGAGAAAGAGACAAAATCAATTTTGATAAAATGTATGATTTTGCAATGCATTTAGCAAAAACTGCAGCAAGAGACTACCAAGTTGACCTTAAAACTTTCAAATCTGATGAAAAAATTTGTGAATTCCATACAACTGATGCTTTCATTAAAGGAATTAATTTTGTTGCCGCAGATATTTATAACAAAAAAACAGTTTACAAAAAAGAAAACAAAAACAACATTTCACTACTATTTGAAAATCCACCAATGATGCTTTTAGATACAGTTAAAAAAGCAGTAGTTTTAATGGAAGCACAAAATTGAGCTAGAAATTTAGGAGCTACTCCTCCAAATATCCTAAACTCCGAATTATTAGGTTCATTAGCATATGAAGAATTATCAAAATATGACAATCTAAAAATTACTCTTCTAGATAAAAAAGCTATTGAAGAGTTAAAAATGGGACTTCTTTTATCAGTTAATCGAGGTTCTACTTATGAACCTAGAGTTGTTGTGATTGAATACAATGGTGACCCAGATTCAGATGAAAAAACAGCTTTAATTGGAAAAGGTATCACTTTTGATTCAGGTGGCTATAACATTAAAACTGGGCGTAACATGAATGGCATGAAATATGACATGAGCGGAGCTGCTATTGTAGCTGCTGTTATGAAAAGCGTTGCGACATTCAAACCAAAGAAAAATATAGCCGCAATTATGTGTATCACTGACAACAGAGTGAATGGTGATGCTTCTACTCCTGATTCCGTTTGAATTTCAATGAGTGGAAAAAGTGTAGAAGTTAATAACACTGATGCTGAAGGTCGTTTAGTTATGGCGGACGGTTTATACTATGGCGCAGAGATACTAAAAGCCACTAGATTAATTGACGTAGCAACTTTAACTGGCGCTATGATTATGGCTTTAGGTGAAACTTACACAGGTGTTTGATCTACAACTGACAAAGGTTGAGAAGATGTTAAAAAGGCAGCTGAAACTCAACATGAATTAGTTTGAAGAATGCCATTTGATAATGATTTTGCAGAGTATATTAAAGGTTCCATTGTTGCTGATTTAAAGAATACTGATTTCAGTGGTAATGCTGGTTCTTCATCAGCTGCAATGTTTCTAAAAGAATTTACTAACAATGTTGAATATATTCATTTTGATATTGCCGGAACTGCTGATATCAATGAAAAACCTATGTTTGCAATGGTTAAAACAATTTCTGAATTATTGATTAGTTAATAACTAAAAAAGTATTACAATTTAAAAGTTAAATTTTAAATTTTAATAAAAAGAGGTATTTGATTTCTTTATAAAATGAATCTATAATGTTAATCGGAATATTAAAACAAAATCCTACCGATTAACAGTTTATGAAATTGCGCTTTTTGGAGTGTTTTTAGCTCTTTATATTATTGCTCATGCTCTTGAAAAATATGCTTTTAAAGGTGTTTTTCATATCACTCCTACATATGCACTTGCAGTTATTTTTGGACTTGTATTAGGTCCTTGAAAAGGTGCTTTACTTGGTTTTATAAGTGACGTTTTTGTAAATATCTTGTTTCGAGGAATTGGAACTTGGATGCTTGAGTATGCGATTGTTCTAGTTGTCATTCCATTTCTAACTGGATTTCTTATGAGACTTTTTTCCAAGGATCAATCAAGCACATGATTTTTTGGAATTGCATTCCTTTTAGTAGTAACAGGAATTTTTATTGGTGTTGTTATTGCTAACTATAACAAGCTTCCTACTAGTGAAGGAGCTACATCACTAAAAAAGAAAATTCCTTTAAACATTGTTGCAGGTATTTCTGCATTTGGTTTCAGTAGTATTTGAATTACTACATTTGTTCTACTAGTTATTTATTTTAAAACCTATGATTACAAAAGAAAATATGCAGTATCTTTGTTCTTTAACATCCTAATAACTGTTTTTGTTATTTTAGTTATTGTTAGATGATTATGAGGACCATATGCTTATATAACATATCGTAACCGTTATAGAAATGCTAACTGAAAAGTTTCAGAATGATATGTAAGATTTATGATTCCAATTGTTTTTAAAGGCTTACTAGAAATTCCAATTTATACAATTATAATATTTCACATTTACCCAGTATTAACTATTGTAAGAAATAAAGTTCTTTATGAATCAAGAAAAATAGCTACATATTAAAAATTCACCTTTGTTAAAAAGGTGTTTTTTTATGCTTTTTTTCGTTAAGAAAAACCTAAAAAAATAAAAAAGTTATTGGAATAATACCAATAAACTTTTCTTTTATATTTCTTGTGTTTCGATTTTTTCTTCAGTTTCAGATGGGATATTTTCTTCGAAAGAATTATCTTCTTCTATACCCTTTAATTCATTTTCAGTTAATTCTCTAGAATCTTTGTTTTTTGTTTGATTGTGTACTTTTGCAACAGCAACAATTTGGGCATTTCTTTTCTTAAGATTTACAAGCTTAACACCTTTTGCATTTCTTCCAATAATGCTTACTTCTTTTAATGAGAAACGAATGCTGATGCCATCATCTGTCATCACAATCATATCTTCATTACCTCAAACTGCTCCTGAATAAATAAGTTCACCAGCTTTAGTTTCATTAAGAGCAATAACACCCCTTGAATTTCTTTTTGTTTTTCTAAAAGTTTCAGCTAAGCTTAATTTTCCAAAACCATTTGTTCCTAAACTAAAAATGTACTTACCTTCGGAAGAAGAAGAAATGGAAACTACTTTTTCGTTTTGCTCTAACTTAATTCCAATAACACCAGCTGCCATTCTTCCCATTGGATTAATATCTTTGATATCAAATCTACAGATTTTATTGTTGCTTGCTGCTAGATAAATTTCTTCATCATCAAAAGCAACAATAGCATCAACAAGTTCATCATTTTCTTTTAGCCCGAAAGCATATTTACCATTTTTATTAATTAATTTATATTGAGATAAATGCGTTTTTTTAATAATTCCATTTTTAGTTGCTGTTAATAAGAATTTTTTCTTTTCATAATCATTATCATCAACACTTAAGATTTTTATAATTTTTTCATCTTCTCCTAAAGTGCCAATAATATTAATTACAGGAATTCCTTTAGATTGTTTGGTACCAATTGGAATTTCATAGCCTCTTAAACGGTATACTCTTGCATTTGTTGTAAGAATTAATAAATCTGTATGTGTATTGGCAACTAAAATATCTTGAATATCATCATCTTGGTACATTTTAGTTGTCGAAACTCCAATGCCACCACGTGATTGTTCTTTATATTCTTCAATATCCATTCTTTTTAGATAACCATTTCTTGTTATAGTAATCACAACATCTTTTCTTGGAATTAAATCTTCGTTATTAATATCTGAAATTTCTTGTCAATTAATTTCAGATTTTCTTTCATCGCCATAAGTTTGC
Organism: Metamycoplasma auris 15026; assembly: GCF_000367765.1. GTDB lineage: Bacteria > Bacillota_I > Bacilli_A > Mycoplasmatales > Metamycoplasmataceae > Metamycoplasma > Metamycoplasma auris_A. The sequence continues at coordinate 10,372 of NZ_AORI01000004.1, read as the reverse complement.
TTAATTTCTTGTAACTCTTTGATAATTAGATCAATTAAAAGATCTTTGTTAGCTAAGATTTTTTGGTACTCTTCTATTCTTTGGTGAACTAAATCTAATTCTTCATTCATTTTTTCAATTGCAAGTCCTGTTAGTCTTCCTAGACGCATGTCAACAATTGCTTTTGTTTGAATTTCAGTTAGATTGAATTTTTTGCCTAAAATTTCTTGGGCTTCAGCATCATTTTTGGAGTGTCTTATAATTGCAATAACTTCATCAATGTTTTCTACACAGATTTTTAGACCTTCAAGAATATGAGCTCTAGCTAAATCTTTATCTAAATCAAATTGTAATCTTCTAGTCACAACATTAATTTGGTGATCTAAATAAACTTGCAAGGCACTTTTTAGATTGAGTTTTTGGGGCTCATTGTTAACTAAGGCTACCATATTAAATGAAAAACGAGTTTGGAATTCACTTAATTTAAATAGTTTATTAAGAATTACTTCTGGAACAAAATTCTTCTTAACTTCAATAACAATTCTTATTCCATCACGGTTGGATTCATCTCTAAAATCAGAAATTCCTTCAATTTTTTTATCCTTAATTAGATTACCGATGCTTTCAATTAAAACAGATTTATTTTTGCCATAAGGAATTTCAGTAATAATAATTTTTGCTTTGCCATTTTTTAGTTCTTGAATGGTTGCTTTGGAACGAATTGTTACACGGCCAACTCCTGTTTCATAAGCTCTAATTAGTCCTTCTTTATCAAAAATAATTCCACCTGTTGGAAAATCAGGAGCTTTAATATATTCCATTAACTGCGCAATTGTAATCTCTGGATTTTTTGCTAGCGCACAAACTCCATCAATAACTTCATTTAAATTGTGTGGTGGAATACTAGTTGCCATCCCAACAGCAATTCCATAAGAACCTGAAACTAATAAATTAGGAAATCTTGCAGGAAGTACGACTGGCTCTTTTTCACTTCCGTCATAGTTATCAACAAAATCAACTGTATTCTTTTTTATACCATCAACCATTGCACTGGCAATTTTGGACATTCTAGCTTCTGTATAACGCATTGCAGCAGCAGAATCCCCATCAATAGAACCAAAGTTACCATGTCCATCAATTAAAGGATAACGAAGTGAAAAATCTTGCGCCATTCTTACCATGGCTTCATAAACAGAACTATCTCCATGTGGATGATATTTCCCTAAAACGTCCCCAACAATCCGTGCTGATTTTTTATGTTGTACATTATGAAACATTCCTAGTTCACTCATTCCATATAGAATACGACGGTGTACTGGTTTTAATCCATCTCTTGCATCAGGAAGTGCTCTTGAAACAATAACGCTCATTGCATATTCTAAAAATGAACTTTTCATCACCGTTGCTAAATCAGCAGGTCTCAATCCATTAATTTCATTATCTAGAATTTGACTTTGTACAACATAGTCATCTTTATTTTGAGGAATATATTCTTCTTCATCTTCCTCTTCTTCAATATTATTCTTGCTTTCATCTAAAAAAACACGTTTGATTTCATCATCAGCAACATAGTACTCATCTTCATCTAACTGCGACTGTTGTTTTTTTTCTTCTTCAAGATTTTTTTCATCGTCTAACAACATATTAAACTCCTAATATATTACTTAGTAATATATTATACCAAAAACAAATATAAAAAATTCGTATGGCATATTAGCCATACTATAAAACTAAAATTTAAAAGCAATAAAATAAATGTTTTTATTTTGTTCTTTAAATTTTTTTTCGTAATCAGTTAGAATATTTTCAATTGGAAAATCACAATGATGGAAGTCTTCTGTTTGATAAATTATTTTGGCATTAAATTCTTTTAGTTGTTCAAGACCAAAATAATAAAGTTGTTCATTATCACTTTTAAAATAAACAACTCCATCTTTGTCAAGAAGATTTTTATATTGTTCTAAAAAAGTTTTATATAGTAACCTTCTTTTATAATGGCGTTTTTTTGGTCATGGATCACTAAAAGTTAGTCAAATAACTTTAATTTTATTTAAAAAATATTCAGAGAGTTTTGCTGCATCACCTAGAAGAATTTTCATATTTGTAAGTTGCTTATCTTCAATCTTTTTTAGGGCACTTAAGGCTGGAGTTGAATATTTTTCTAGACCAATATAAGAAATTTCAGGATGCAACAAAGCTAATTCAGAAAGCATTTTTCCTTTGCCCATACCTATTTCTAGAACACTATTAGAAGATAACTTATAAGGAAATTCATTGATACAAAAAGATGAGTTTTTTAGTCTTCCTTCAGCTTCTTTATTAAATCTAAGTCTCATAAATAATAATTGTATCTTAAGGTCTTATAAAGAATAAAAAATCATTTTCCAAAAACTCATTTATATTGTTTATAATTGAATTGATAATTAATTAAATATCTATTTAATTTCTTATATAAATGTAATACTTAATTTAAAAATTTCTAATATGGTGGCACATGAATTCTAATCAAAATAAGAGTTTTCATGACACATTACAACAATTTAAAATAAACAAAAAACAAGAATTCTTTCAGTTAGGCCAAATCACAACCATCCAAGCTTTTAAATACGATGGCACACTTTATCGGCAATATGAAGGTTGCAAAATCATTGCTAATTGGGACGAATTCGTTGTTGTTCTATTAATGAAAACTAAAGTACAAGAAATAAATATTAACTGAATTGTTTCAACACCAATGTTGTTTGTTTTTTCTAAAAAACATTTTTACAATGCAATGATTACACTAAATAGCAATGACCAAAATAATATCTATATCAATCTTGCAAGTCCTTTTTTCATTGAAAATGAAATTATTAAATACATTGACTTTGATTTAGATATCAAATGTTATGGGCAAGATGATTTCAATGTCGTTGATTGACATGATTTTAAAAAATCAATCACTGATTTTCGATATCCACTAAAACTTATTTACAAAATTTATAATGAACTTGATGTCCTTGAGAAAAAAAGAAAAAACAAAGAAGGTATTTTTGCTAAATCCTTTATTAGTGACATTAAAAAGATTTTGCGTGAAAAGGGAGATTTGTAGATTATTTAATTTATATATCTAAAGAACATAATAAGTCTTTTATATTTAGGTTTAGATTCTAAAAAACTAATGAAATAAATAAACTACCTGTTTTTTTATCACAGGTGGTTTATTTTTAAATCAAATGAAATTAGTCTTTTAGTGATATGGTTGATTCATTAGCTTTTTCTGAAACTTCTGGAGTATTATCTTTCCCTTTAAATTCTCCAACTTTGTATTTAATTGTTATATTTTGAGTATTAGAATCAAAAGTGAAGTTTAATTGGCCAGATAATTTATTTTCCTTAAATATTGGTTTTTCATCATTAACTAATTGAAAATTACCATCAATTTTACTTCCTTTGTCATTAAGTTCAAAAAGATCTCATTTTTCACCACTGAAGTTTCTTCCAAATGGAGCGTGGTTTCCTTTTGTTATAACTATGTTCTTTGATTTTCTATCATATCAAAGACTATAACTTTTGCTATCTTTCTTAAATTCTTCTAGTACTTTTTTGACTTGTTCACTTTTGACTAAAACAAGGATATCTTTTAAATCTTTAACAATTGAATTTACATCGCTAGTTTCAGTTGTATTTTCCGAAGATCCATCGGTCTTGTTACCAGTGTTATCTGTTTTGTTAGTGCTATCATCTTTTTTTTCTTCAGTCTTATTGCATTTTGCAGCAATAAGAGGTAATGTTACTAAGGAACTAATGCTTCCTAAAGCTAATAAAAACTTAGTACTCTTTTTCATCTTAACTTTTAATTTTTTTATTTTCCTTATTTATCTTTCTATCTTATTCTTTTTTGTAATTTCTACTCTTTAATTTTACTTCTAATTTTTATTAAAAGCCTCTTAAATTAAGAAGAAAACTACCAAACAATTGCAGTTTGATAGTTTAGTATTATTTGGTTATTTTTCTTGTTATTTTAATTCTACTAAAATTCTTGATTTGTTATATGTTGTTGATATTATTGAAGTTTCATTGTTTAGAAATTTAGCAACTCTATAATTAATTTCAATATAAAACTTATCGTTTCCTTCATCTTTTAAAATTCTAAAATCTAGTTTATTTGACAAAGTTACTATTTCATGACCATCTTTATTTGTTATAGTTGCAGGCTTATTATGATTTACTAATTGGATATTACTTTTAATTTGGCTTGCATTTCCACCTAGACCAAATATTGCATAGTTATCTTTATCTTTATTTTTTTCTTCAAAAGGTGATTCACTACCCTTAATTAGAACTATATTTCTTTTATCCTTATCATATCATAGAGAATAACTACTACTATCTGTTTTAAATTTTCTTAATTCATCAAAATCTTCCTGTGCAAATGAAGGAGTAAAAATATCCTGTAAATTTTTAACAACTTCATCCATTTCATTAGGTTCTTCTTTTCTAGGTTCATCAGCCGGAGGCTTAGGTTCTCGTTCAGATTTTGGTATTGGTTGAGGTTGTGGTTTTGGTGTAGATGGTGTAGAAGGTGGTGTGTCAGTTGTTTCTGGAGTTACCGGTTTACCAGCACCAGATCCTTCTTCACCCTTGTTCTTCTTCTCATCTTTCTTTTCTTTCCCAGTGTCTTCGCCTTTTCCATCTTTTTCACTCTTTGATGGAGTAGATGAATCTTTGTCTTTATTGCCTTGATTTCCTGGATCTTTTTTCTTTATTTCATCATATTTATTGCTTAGTTCGGATATTGCTTCACTAAAGAATTTTGGATCATTTTCTTTTTCTTTATCCTCTAATTTCTTTTTGGCATCGCCAAGAAGTTTATCTATTTGTTCTTTAGTTTCTTGTTTTAGAGTTGCATTATCTTTAACTTCTTTTTCTATCTTATCAATTAAACTTTTGAATGCTTGTTTTTCTTGTAATTCTTTTGTGTTGCATGATGCTGCTAGAAGAGGTGTTGCAATTGTTGTAATTGCAGCTGTTGCTAATAATAACTTAAAACTTTTTTTCATAATAAATTAATTTTTGCTATTTCCCTTCTTGTTTTTTTGTGTTATTCTAAAATTCTCTTTTTTTGTCTATTTTATATTAAATGCAATTTTTTTACTTTTTTTGATGAAAGAATTACGAAATTAGTATTAGGAAAAAGCAATTAGTCATTATTAAAATGTTGATTTATGTTTATAACATGATTGCCTAAAATATTATCTATATAAGATCCTTTTGATAAGCTTCATACTCATACTAGAAAGTTAAATTTCTTATCAAAAAAAGAAACTCCACAAGTGAAGGCTGTAGATTATGGAAATATAGTTTTATTTGACAAAAAAGGTATAAATTAAGTTGGAATTTGAAGAAAATTAAAATTTTTAAATATGCAGAAGAAAGCATTGAAATATTAGATCTATATTTATATTATTAGAATTTTTTAATAAAATAAACTACCAATGACGATAAGTATTTGGCAGTTTATTTTTGATGCATTCAATAAGTTATATCTTTAATTTATAAAGTTATTGTTATAGTTGACTGATTTGACAATTTTGATACTTCTGGATCTATTTCTTTTCCAAGTTTTTTTCCAACTTTATATTTAAGTGTAATATCAAATTTATTTTTTTCTTTCTTAGTAATATCAAAATCTAATTTATTTGATAATTGCTTTTGCTTTTTATCATCATCATTCACTTCTATAATAGGATTTTTATCATTTACTAATTGTATATTGTCTTTAATTTGATCTGCTTTTTGCAGTGCAAATAGTACAAGTTTATTATCTTTATCAAAATCCTTTGCAAAAGGTGATTTATCACCCTTGACTAACAAGATATTTCTTTCCACAGAAGAATATCAAAGAGAATATGCTGAACTATTATCTTTTAATTTCTTTAACTCTTCTAAATCTTCGATAGCAGAAGCATTAATTAAAATATCATTTAATTCTTTAGCAATCTTATCAAGTTCAGTAAGATCTTTTTCATTTATCTCTTCATGCTCTTCTTTCCCAGGTTGGTCACTTGGCATAGCTTCGGAAGGAGGAGTAGGTTGGATTGTTGGTGGAGTTGCAGGTGGATTAGATTCTTCAGTTTCTGGTTTTTTTTCTTCTTTTGGTTCCTTACCATCTCCAGGTGTCATTGAGTTACCTTCTGGTTTATTAGTCCCTCCACCTTGATTGTTTGATTCAGAGTCAGTAGGTTTTTTTGGAACTTCAGGCTTATTTTTTGTTTCTTCTTTTTTTATCTCTTCAATCTTCTTATTAAATTCTTCTTTAGTCTTATTAAACTCCTTAGGACTCATTGATTTTTCTAACTTATCTTTTGCATCTTTAATTAAGGCTTCTAATTCTTTTTTAACTTTTTCACTTAGGCTTAGATTACTTTTCAAGTTCGCTTCTTCTTGTTCTATTCTTTCTTTGAATTCTTTCTTTTCTTTCGAATCGTCTTTGATGTTTTTTTCTTGATTAGATTCTTTTTTATCACATGAAGCAGCTAAAATAGGTGTAGCAAGTGTAGTAATTGGAGCTAATAATAATAAAAATTTAAGACCTTTTCTCATAATTTCACTTCCTTACTTTCTTATTATTTTCTTGTTTATGTCAAATTTTATTATTAATAGCAAAAAAATGAAGTTTTTTCTTTTTTTTTAAAACATAGCAGACTAAGAACATAAAAAATAAGCTACCACTTAATATTGAAAGTTTTTGGTAGCCTAATTAATTAGAATTAGCAATTCTATTAAGAACTTTTGTAAATTATTTAGTTTATTATTTCAATTCTACTAGAAGAGACGAACTATTTGAATTTGTTGATATTATTGAATTTTCGCTACTTAAGAATTTGGCAACTTTATATTTAACCTCAATATAAAATTTGTCATTTTCTTCGTTTTTAAAAATATTAAAGTCTAATTGATTTGACAAAACAACTGTTTGATGGCCATCCTTATCCATTTTAATTGATGGAGTCTTATCATTTACTAATTGGATATCACCTTTAATTTTACTTGCATTTCCACTTAGACCAAATATTGCATATTTTTCTTCTTCTTTATTTTTTTCTTCAAAAGGTGATTCTTTGCCTTTAAATAGTACTATGTTTCTTTGATTTTTATCATACCAAAGAGAATAAATACTACTATCCTTCTTGAATTTTTTTAATTCATCAAGATCTTCATGTGCAAAAGTAGATGTAAGTATATCTTTAAGATCTTTGACAACTTCATCCATTTCATTAGGTTGTTCTTCCTTAGGTCCATCAGCAGGCGAAATTGTCTCAGGTTGAGGTTGGATTTTTGGAGTTACTAGCTTACCACTACTAGATTCTTCACTATTTTTTTCATTTTTCTTATCTTTTCCATCTTTGTCACTTTTTAATGTACTAGAAGAATCATTGTCTTTATTTGTTTGCTTATACGAATCTTTTTTTTGCATTTCTTCATGCAATTCTTTGGTGTTGCAAGAAGCAGCTAGAAGAGGTGTTGCGATTGTTGTAATAGCAGCTGTTGCTAATAATAACTTAAAACTTTTTTTCATCGTTTATTTAGTATTAGGTTATTTCCCTTCTTAATTTTTTTATGATTCTAAATTTCTATTATTTTTGTTTATTTTAATAACAATTACAACTTTTTGATTGTTTTAATAAAAAAATTACAATTTTTGAATTGAAGGAAGTGACAATTAAGTCTTTATAGAATATTGCATGCAAGTTTATTTGTTTTGTCTTATGAAAGTAAAACAAAGAAAACTTGTTCCCTAAATTTAGAAAACAAGTAGACGAAATTATTTATTTTATTTCAATTATTTGACTGTATTCTTTTTCACTATCTGAAACTGTATTTTCATCTTTAATAAGAAGTTTTCATTTTAGAATGTATTTATTATCATCTTCTTTTTTTAGAAATATTCCTTTTCTATTAGAACTACCAAATATTCAACCTATATTAGCTGTAGTATTTCCATGAGTATTAACATTAGGGAATTTTTTTAGGGCTAGATTAAATTTTAAGAACTTTAATTCTGATTTTTTATCCCTAGTTGCTTTAATAAGTCCCTTATCAATTCTTAATGAACCTTGATTTTTACCTTTTAATATTTTCTCAAGTTCTTCTTTTAGTTGTTTAATTTCTTTTACTTCAAATAGATTACCTTCCTCAGAGAATTTATATAACTCAGGCATCTTATATTTCATTGCAGGGCTTGAACTATCGCCTCTATCTGGAGTTGGAGTAGATGAAGGAGGTGTACTTGGAGAAGGTGTACTTTCTTCAGATTCTTTAGTTTCAAAAGAAACTTTAGATTGATTTGATTCTGTTGATACTAATGGAGATGCATCTTTAATAAATTTACCTACTTTATATCTTATATAGATATCAAACTTGTTTGAATTTAATTGTTTATCAATACCAAAATTTAGTTTTGTTGATAGATTAGTATATGTTTTGTCACCTTTAGCTACTTCATATGTAGGTTCTTTATCATTAACTAATTGTCTTCCATCAGTTAACATTCCTTTAGCATCATCTTTTAATTCAAAAAGAACTCATTGTTCAGCATCTTTATTAGATCCAAATGGAGGTTTTTCTCCTTTTACCATTACAATCTTTTTATTATCTCTATCATATCAAAGAGTATAATCTTTTTCACTCTTAGTTAATAAAGCTAATCACTTATCTCTATTTCCATCATTTGATAAGACTAAAATATCTTTTAGCTTCTTTGAAGTTTCATCAAGTTCACTAATTTCAGCTGGTTTTTTTCCTTCATTACCTTCATTGTTTTCTTCTTGTTTATTTTTAATCTCGTCAGCTTTTTGCTTTAAGTCTTCTAATGCTTTTTTAAAATCTTCTTGGGTTTTTAATTTATCTAACTGTAATTTCGCATCAGAGGCTAATTTTGCTAATTCCACTTTTTTGCCAGCTGATAGAGTAGTGTCCTTAATAGATTCTTCTACTTTAGCTATTTCTGCTTCAAATTCCTTCTTTTCTTTGGGTGCTTTTGTTTCACATGAAGCAGCTAAAACAGGGATGCTAATTGTTGCAATTGTAGCGCTTAATAATAAAAATCTAAAACTTCGTTTCATATTTTTTTATATATTATTAGTTTTCCTTTTATTCTTTTTTATTATTCTTATTTATTCTTTCTAACATTATTTTATTATTTGACTTAAAAAAATGTTTACTTTTTTAGTTTTCAACTTAAATTGAGATGAAAATAAAGGAAAATGTGGCTTTATTTGGGACTTGTAAAAATAAGAAAAATAAGAGAGTATTTAGTAAGAATCTTGATTGTTATAAGAAAGCCAACACAACAAAAAATAAACTGCTTATGCAGTGTTACAAGCAGTTTATTAGTTAAGATTATTATTAGTTATCTTCTAAAGTTAATAATATCTATTATTATTTTTTTAACGATACTGTTGATGTATTTTTATCTTTAGATACTTTAGGGTCTTTGCCTTTTATAAATTTACCAATTTTATATTCAACTATTATATTTTCTTTTTTATCATCAAATTTGAAATCTAGTTTGCTTGATAAGTTAGTAAATTCTTTGTTATTTCTTTGTACTTTAAAGGTTGGTGCTGTGCTGTTTACTAATTGGATGTCTTTACCAATATTTTTTACCTTTTCAGCAAAATCAAAAATTTCTCATTTTTTACCGTGAAACTTTCTACCAAATGGAGGATTTGTTCCTTCAGACATAACAATTTTTGTATTGTTTCTATCATATCAAAGGGTATATTTTTTATTATCAGTATCTTTTTTAAGTTCTTCGATTGCTTCTTTTGCCTCTTTACCTAAAACAAGAATATCTTTTGATTCTTTTACTACTTTATCAACTTCAGCTTGGTTAGTGTCTTCTTCTGCAGGTTTATTAGCAGGTGGCATTGGTGTTGCTGGAGGAGTGGCAGGTTTTTTATCATCACTAGAATTGATAATTGCATCAATATTTAGATTTTTTCAAAAATCATATTCTTTTTTTTCTTTTCAAGAATTTGGTAAACGTCTACCAATATCTTCTCCTGTTACACTGTAATTAAATGCAGCATTTCAAGCACTTACTTTTTCTAAACTTGGTTTAGGTTTTTTATCAACTGGTTTTGTTGGTGTAGTATTATTTCCACCTTGTCCACCACTTTGGTTTCCAGGATTAGGATTAGTATTTTTCTTTGCTTCTTCAACCTTAGTATTCAATTTTTTAGTTGCTTCTTTAAATTCATCAGAAGTTTTTAGTGTTTCTTTTTCTTTTTTTGCTTCTTCAAGAATTTCTTCTAGTTTCTTTTTAACTTCTGGTTTTAAGTTAGTATCTTCTTTAATTTGTTTTTCTAATTTAGCAATTTCAGCTTCAAATGCTTTTTTGCCATCA
>NZ_AORI01000003.1 GCF_000367765.1 Metamycoplasma auris 15026 | reverse complement strand
CTGATTTTGGTGCAAAAATCATCTTAAATTAAGTTGAAAAGTGCATTTTTAACCTATATTTAAAATTAAGTTTAATTACTCTTTTAACAATTAAAAAATACAAAGTCTAACTATCTTTAGTAGCTTTGTATTTTAAATAAGTTTTGTAATACTAAATAATGATTTTATTCCATATAGTGTTCATTATACATATGTGTATCATAGTATTGTGGAATTTGCATTTCTTCAGATTTCTTTTTACATACTTTTAGTATTTTGTTAGCATTAACAAGAACAATGATTCCAATAACTAAATTTAGTACAAAATGTGATATTGAACGACTATTTTTAATTAAATTAATGTGTGTTTCAGATCCAAATTTAACAAATGGAATTTGAATGGCAAGTGCAATATTATCTGATAGAATAATTACATATAAAAATGTTTGTAAGATTGCAAATATAATAACTGCACTTAATAGTGTTTTAGTTGGTGTGCGGAAACCACTTTCATTTGGTGTTCTTGAAACAATGATTGATAACAAAATTATTGTAATAACAAATAACGGGATACTTGTAATTACAAGAATTCTTGATATCTTATTTGCTTTTTCAGCTACTAAGTTAAACGCTTGAATTGTTATTAGAAGATGAAAAAGCGGAAAAATTAAAAGCAATGAGCTAAAAACAATAAGAATTGTTGCAAAAGCTATTAAACTTGAATATTTCTTCATATTTTAATTTGAATTTATATCTCTCCTTGATATTCTTTTATACCTATTATTTAATCATAATTAAAAAACTAAAATAAAAGAAAAAATGGCAATTTATTTTTGCCATTTTCATCTTAATTTAAAAAGAAATCATTAAAAAACTTTTTGCTTTAGGAATTATAAGAATTATTCAAAAGAAGCATCCTTGTTATCTTTGATGTCGTCCTTATTTTCTTCGTCTTTTTCTTCTTTAACTTCTTCTTTATTATCCATTGAATGCTTCTTTAATTCTGCATCTAAATCATCTTTATATTTGTCATCTTCGATTTGTTTCTTGCCAGAAACTTCATTGAATAATGTATTGAAATCATTTTCAGAATATTCTTCTTTTAACTGTTCTTTAGTTGTTGTCATTTCTTCTGGTAATTTCATATTTGTTGCAATATATTCAATTTCTTCAGCAACAATTGTTTCTTTGATGATTAAAGCGTCTTTAATTAATTCAAGTAGTTCGCGATTTGCTGAAATAATTTCGTGTGCTTTCTTTTCAGCGGCTAGAATAATTTTTCTTATTTCTTCATCAATTTCTTGACCGACTTTTGAAGAAAATGAAGCATTTTTCATATAGTCTCTACCAAGGAATGGATTTGAAGCATCTTCTTCATACTTGATTGGACCTAAATCAGATAAACCTCATTCAGTTACCATTTTCCGAGCTATACTTGTAGCTTTGGCAATATCATCACTAGCTCCGGTAGAAACATTATCCTTACCATAGATAATAGCTTCAGCAACACGACCTCCCATAAATGAAGTAATAATTGCTATTAATTCAGATTTTGAGTGGTTGTATTTTTCTTCTTCAGGCATCATTAGATTATATCCGCCAGCTTGACCTCTTGGAATAATTGTAATCTTTTGAACCTTATTACCGCCTTTTAGCTTAATTCCAACAACAGCATGTCCTGCTTCATGGTATGCAACAGCAATATTTTCTTTTTCAGAAATTGTTCTTGATTTTTTCGCAGGTCCTGCCATTACCCGATCAATTGCTTCGTCAATTTGATCAAGTGTTATAAATTTAGAACGTTCTCTAACACTTAAAAGTGAAGCTTCATTAATTACGTTTTCAAGTTGAGCACCTGAAAATCCAGGAGTTCTTCTTGCTACTTGAGCAAAGTTTATTTTTGGATCAATTTGTTTGCCTTTTGAATGTAATTTTAAAATAGCTTCTCTTTCTTTAACATCAGGAAGACTAACTGTAATTACTCTATCAAAACGTCCTGGTCTTAATAAGGCTGGATCTAAAACATCAGTTCTGTTTGTTGCAGCCATAATTAAAATTCCACTATTTTCTTTAATTCCATCCATTTCAACTAGTAATTGGTTTAGAGTTTGTTCTCTTTCGTCATTACCACCACCAATACCAGCACCACGAGATCTTCCAACTGCATCTAATTCATCAATAAAAATAATTGCGGGAGCTTCTTTTCTTGCATTTTCAAACATGTCTCTTACACGTTTAGCTCCAAGACCAACAAACATTTCCACGAAATTGGAAGCTGAAATGAAGAAGAATGGTACATTAGCTTCTCCAGCTGTTGCTTTAGCAATTAAGGTTTTCCCTGTTCCTGGAGGACCTCCTAAAAGAATACCTTTTGGAATTCTTGCTCCAGCAGCTGCATATTTCTTAGGATTCTTTAAGTAATCAACTAACTCGAATACTTCTTCTTTAACTTCTTCATTTCCTGCAATATCAGAAAACTTTTTGTCTGAGTATACTCTTTGTGCTAAGGATTTATTTCCAAAACCAACAATATCGCCACCTAAGCCACGTCCTGCCATTGATCTAACACTAAAGATAATAGAAAGAATAATTACACCAATGAAAATTACGTTTAGAGCAGGACTTATATATCTTGCAAAAATACCTGGACTTGGTGCTGGAATTGCAGCAATAACTCCTTTAGCATTCGGCCCTTTAATTATATATTGCAATGCACCTGCGTATGTACTAAATTTATTATCAGTTGATGATGCATTAACTATATTAATAACACTTTCAGGTAATGTACGATATAGATTTCCACTTAAATGCGTAGTAAATGAATAGCTTTTAAATGGATATTCATATCCAAGAATTTCTGTAAGTGTTTTAGGAATCCCTGTAATTGTTACTTCAACTGCATCCCTATATGGATTTTCAGCTCATCTTGAGATATAAAGTTGGTTATCAGTTGCTACTCTTCTAACTACATCTCATAAGAAATTTGGACTTTGATATCTAATTGAAGCAGCACGAATTTGTTCAATGGCAATCATTACTAAAATAATTAGTGCAACAATACCAATAAAAATTCCAATGATACTAAAAATACCTAGTCTTCTTTTTTCTCTGGGAGGAGTTGGTTTGTTATTTTTTTCCATGACTTCTTAATATGCCTCCTTTTTAATTTAAATTTTATTATTTTAATAGAATATTAAAAATTATAAAAGAAAAGTTAGTTTTTAGGTGTTTTAATAATTTTTAGAAATCCCTTATCCTTGATTACTTTAGTATTATCATTGACTAAAAAAGCTTTGTAATTTTTTTGGGACAAAAGAAATTTTTTAAAGGATTCAATTTTATTTTTTGAAAGTTTTAAGTCTGCAATATTTTTATGTAAATACATAAAAAGAATTTCATTGATATCCTTATCATTGAAATCTAAGGTTTTATAGCTAAAAAAACTATCTTCAAAAAATAAATATTTAGTCTCAATTTCTTTATTTTTTGAAGTTAATTTGCTATTAATTTCACTAATTTGCTTGGCAAGTAAATCTTTATCTAAGTTACTTATTTTTTTAAGTTCAAGGCGAATTTTATTTCTTGTATAAATAGGTAGATTATTTGTATAATCAATTGCATAAGGGATGTTATATGTAGCACAAAAATCAATGATTTCATTTTTGTATCACAAGTGCAACATTGGTCTAAAAATGTTCATGTTATGCAACTTATTAGTTTGCTTAATTCCAAAAAAACTTGGGTTTCTTTTGGTTTGTTTTTGGAATAAATAAGTTTCAATTAAATCATCTTTTTGATGTGCTAATAGCAAGCAATCAGCATCGTATTTTTTATAAACTTGTGCATAAAAAAGATATCGCTGGTTTCTTGCGATTTTTTGGAAATTTCCCACTTCTTTTTCATCTTCTTTTTTTAAGATTAGCAGTTCATATTTAATGTGATGCTTTGCACAAAAATCTTCAACAATTTTTTGGTCTATATCTGAATTTTCTCTGTGATTGTAATTAACACAAGCAACAATAATATTTTTTTTCTTCATTAAATTAAGCATTCACATGGAATCAGGGCCACCACTTATTCCTAAAATGAATGTTTGATTTAAATCAATTTTATTTTTTGCAAATTCATTAAAAAATAAAGTTTGAATCTTATCTATGTTACTATTCATAATTCTTCTTTGAAAAATGGTTCATTACGTATCTTATATCATTATAAATAAAGGAAATTAAAGCTTCAGAAGCATAATCAATAACTTTTTCAATAGTTTTAAATTCTTCGAAGCTAAATTTACCTAATACATAATCAATGACATTTGAATCGCGACCAATACCAACTTTTAGCCGCTTTATTTCTTCAGTATTTAGATGCGAAATAATACTACTCATTCCTTTATGTCCACCAGCACTACCTTTTTGACGAATATTGACTTTGCCTAAATTAGTATCCAAATCATCATAAACAACAATAATATCGTCCACTAAAATATCATAATAATTAGCAAGTGCTCTTACAAATTCACCACTGTTATTCATATAAGTAAGAGGTTTAGCTAAAATAAATTCGCTATTTTTATAAAAAATCCCGTTGAACTTTTTTTCTTTAAGAGGCGCTTGTAATTTTTTAGAGAGTGCATCAATGACCATAAAACCAACATTGTGTCTTGTTTTTTCATACTCTTCACCAGGGTTTCCTAGTCCAACAATCAATTTAAGTTTCATAAACTAATTTCCTCCTTTTTTATTTCATAAGTATTTAATGTTTGTAATTCTATTTGAATCACTATCATTTTTTATCCCAAATTCAAGAGCTTCTTTTTGACCTATTATTACACTATATTGCTTTGCTCTTGTAATTGCTGTATAAATAAGTTTTTTACTTAGGAGTTTTTTTGCTTCTGAAAAAAGAACAACAATAACAGCTTTTGTTTCTGAACCTTGGTATTTATGAACACTTGTGCAATAAGCTGGATAAGTATTTTCAAAAAAAGCTGATCTTTTATAAGTAACATCTTTTTCATTAAAATCAAATTCCACAGTAATATGACTTAGAGTTTGTTCTTTTTTGCTTTTAGAAGTTCCATATATAAATTTTGAAATATAGCCTATTTCGCCATTAAAGACCTTTAATTTTGGATCATTAACAAGATTAATAACTTTATCACCTAAAGCTAAATTTCTTTCTTTGTAGCTGATTATTTCTTGTTTTTCTTTTTTTCTAAAAAAAGCATTAAGCTCTTCATTTAATTCATCAATTCCACTTTCATATTTATACATAGGACTTAGAATTGCTATTTCTTTTTTAGAATAACCTTTTTTTAGTAATCATTGCACTTTTTTGATTAATTCTTGTTTAAGAAGTTTTCTATCACAAGAAATAAACTGCGAATTTTTGCCTAAAAATTCTGGCATAATTCCTTCATTAATTTTTAAGGCATCCTGAATAATTTCATAGTTTTCAGCTTGTCGATAGATTTTTTCTAAAAAAATCGTTTGAAACATTTGAGTTTCAATGAAATCCTTAATAAGGTAACCAGGACCAATAGCTGGCAGTTGGTCTTTGTCACCTACTAAAATTATTTTTTTTAGACTTTTGCTTTTTATTCCTTTCATAAGAGAATAAAAAAGATCAAGCGAAACCATTGAAAACTCATCAATAATTAAACATTCAACTTCCATTGGATTTCTTTCTGAAATATAAAAATAATTTTCATCAGCATCCCATTGTAAAAAGCTATGAATTGTTTGGGCTTTAATTTTTTGTTGTTTGTTATTGATATTAATAGTTGCTCTTCCTGTAGGAGTTAAAATTGCTAAATCATTAGGATGATATTTGTTTAAAAGTAAAGAAATTATTTCATTAATAATAAGTGTTTTTCCAGTTCCTGGGTTACCTGTAATTAAAACCATTTTTTGCTCAAGAGATTTAGATATAGCTTCTTTTTGCATTGAATCAAAATGGGAAGATATCTTATATTCAATATTGAAATTAAGATTCTTTTTACTTAAGTCAACTAACCTATTAACTATATATTTTTCCATATAAACAATATCTCTAGTTGTATAGTAAATAGAATCTTCATATTCAAGTTCAACTAAATAAACTTTTTTTATTAAAAACTCTTTTGCTTTGGCAAATTCCTCGTCAATTCTTATTAGATTTGGATCATTAGTATATTTAAATAAAGTTTCTTTTAATAAATCTTTTTTTATTCGTGTATTTCCACTACTAAAGAAATACTCTGATAAAAAATAGTATAAGTATGTTGCATTTTTAAATGCTACGGATTTTTTGGAAAATTCCTGAGCAATCTTATTTAAATCTGAAATTCTTATTTTTTTATCATCTTCAGCATCAAAATAATATTGATAAATATTTTCTTTGTATTCTTCTAAAAATGCATCTAAACTTGCAAATTTCTTTGCTAGTTGCTTATAAGCATTAAAACTAACATTAATTCTAAAAAGATTTTTTATATCCAAAATAAATGGATAGTTGTTTTTAATAATCGATTTAAACTCAGATCAATCATTTTGATTAATACCAAACAAGTTACCATGGATACTGCTATCATTAAGAATTCTTTCAAATAAATCTTCACCTAATTCTTTGATTAAAATATTGATTTTTGAATCAACAATATTTTTAAAAATAGGAAGCTTCAAAATTCGACTTAAATAATTTAAATTATTAGCTGATTCATCTTTTTTTATAATATTGAATTTAGAATTATTTAAATCAATAAGATAACTATCTGGATATTTGGAAGCTTCGTTTCGTACAATTACAATTTCATAACTTTCTTCATTTAGAATTAAACCTAATTTACTAAAAGAAGAATCTTTAAAAGTAATTGAAATGCTGCCATATTTGTTAAGGCTAATTGGATTTTTTTCGTCATTTTTTTCAATATAAAAAGACACAATCAAAATGCTTGCGTCTTTTGATTGTCATAAGATTTTACTAAATTTTCCAATTACCTGATAACTAGGTATTCCCATATCTTTTTAATTGTAACATAAAGCCTTTTTTTAGGGCTTTTTATATGTTACTCTTTATTTTTTATTCTTTTAAATAAGAGCAAAGAAATTTAAACTAAAAAGTATAAAATTTAAATAACATTAAGGAGATAAACTTATGATTGATCTGAAATATCTTTTAAAAAATAAAGATGAAATTACAAAAAAACTTCTAACAAGAAACTTTGATCATTCAATCTTAGATAAGGTTTTTGCATTGGGGCAAAAAAGAAATGAATTAATTCATACTCTTGAAAAACTGCAAGCAAAAAGAAATGCATTAAGTGAAGAAATTGGCATTAAAAAAAGAAATAAAATTGATGCTTCTTTGTTAATGGAAGAAGTAGCGGAAGTGAATAAGGAAATTGAAACAATTAACAAGGAAACAAAAGCAATCATTGACGAAGTTGAAAACTTAAGACTTCAAATTCCTAATATACCTTATGATGATGTGCCAGTTGGTATCGATGAAAATGCTAATGTTTGTTTAGAAGAGCATGCAACCTTAGGTCGTGGATTAGTTAAAAATGTGCTTCCGCATTATGAAATTGCATCAAAACTTGACATCATTGATTTTGCTAGAGCCTCTAAACTAGCAAAATCAAGATTTGTAGTTTATAAAAATGATGGTGCTGCTTTAATTAGAGCACTAGAAAATTTCATGCTAGATACACATATTAAAAATGGCTACAAGGAAATTATGCCAATGCATCTAGTTAATTCTTCGATGCTATATGGCACTGGACAACTACCTAAATTTGCAGAAGATTTATTTAAGATTGAAAATGAAGATTTATGATTAATTCCTACTGCTGAAGTTCCTGTAACTAATTTCCACTATGATGAAATTCTTAATTTAGATACTCCAATTAAATATGTAGCTTATACTAAATGCTTCCGCTCCGAAGCTGGAAGCGGCGGACGTGATACAAGAGGTATTATTCGCCAACATGAATTTCACAAAGTTGAATTAGTGAAATTTGTAGATGAAGAATCATCTCTTGAAGAATGAAAAAAAACTGTCAATGATGCTAAAAGCATTTTAGAGCTTCTAGAAATTCCTTATCGTGAAATTCTTCTATCCACTGGCGATATGGGCTTTGGTTCAGCTAAAACTATTGATTTAGAATTATGAATTCCATCTGAACAAAGATATCGTGAAACAAGTTCAATCTCAATTTATAAAGACTTTCAAGCAATTAGAGCAAAAATAAGATACCGCACCAAAGATAATAAAACTAAATATGCTCATACCATTAATGGCTCAGGTTTAGCAATTGATCGTGTAGTCGCTGCCATATTAGAAAACTACCAAAACAATGATGGAAGTATCACTATTCCAAAAGTTTTAATTCCATATATGAAAAAAGAATTTATCAAGTAATTTTAAACACAAATTCAAGTTCTTTGAATTAGTGTTTTTTTATTCAATAGAAACCTCATAAATTGAGTAATTATTTATTTGGAGTAAAATGTATATATTATGAAGAAACATATAAAAAATAGTTTAATTTTAGTTAGTTTATTAGGTGTTGTTGCGCCTATTTCAATCATTTCTGCAAGATGCGAAGATAATAAAAATGAAGAAAAAAGTCCGCATAAAAATCCAGAAGTAAATCCTAATCCAAATCCTGCACCAAATCCAACTCCACAACCTAATCCACAACCAACACCAAACCCAAATCCAGCTCCTAAACCTAATTTAGATAAAAAATGGAAAGAAGAAAAATTCGAATTAAATGGTATAAGTGTTGATAAGTTTGGTGGATTAATTAGTCTTTATAATCTAAAAAGTAATCTAAGTGTTACTGATGCTATTTCATTATTAAAAGAAAGTAAGAAGGATACTAAAGAAAAAGTTGAAATTTCTAATATTAAAATTGAAGCTTATGATGAAAAAGTTGGTGAATTGGAAGTTTCATTATCAATCAAAATTGATAATAATATTTTCAATAATAAGAGTGTTAAATTAAGTGGATTTAAGAAGATTGAGATATTTACTAGAGAAAACATCATTCTAACTTTTAACAAAGAAAAACTATTTGAAACTAACAAAAAAATTGAAGAACTAAAAGATAATGAATTGTTGGATTATATAACAATTGAAGGCATTTCTTCAACCTCTCATCAAAAGTTGAATTTAGTATCTCTTACTAAAACAAGTCCTAAAAATTATTTCTTTGCTAAAGAGGGGCAACCAAGACTTTCTTCGGATAAAAAAAGTATTATTTTTACATTTGTATCTAAATATGCTGCAAAGGAAAAAGGCACTGAAGAAAAAGATATTGAAGAAAGACTTGAAGTATTCAATAAGCCTATTTCTGGTAATACTATAATATCTGAAAAAGAAGCTCTTGACTTTATAATTGAAAAACATATAGTAGTTAAGAAAGATATACTAAAAAATATGTTTCCTTCATCGTTTTTACATTTTTATAGAAAATCACACAAAATTGTTGACAACTTTGTTCAAATAGATAATACTAAAAATGACTATTTTAAAAACAAAGATGGTGAACATATTGAATTTGATAACCAAAGAATTACAGTTAATGATTTAGCTGGTAGTTTAGAAATTTCTTTTAATTTAAAAATGAAAAATAATGGGAAGGAGTATCATTCCAAAACAAGAATTTTTTCCTTTACAGGATTCAAAAAACTTGATTCTAAATATTTAGAAAATTTTGATATTAATCTTAATACAACTGACACTCAAGGCAAGAATTTCATAAAGAGAATACAAAACGAATACAATAAATCTCAATCTATTAGTTTACAAGAAGTAGTTAAATACCTAAATATAAACAATATGCCTAATAAAAATCTCTTAAGAATGATTAATGAAGATAACGAAAATGCGCAATTGCAATCGCAAACACATTCAATAATCAAACTGTATGGTAATACAAGTCCGATTGAGGATGTGATTAAAAATGAAACTCAATTAGATTTATTTAAAGGGAAAAATGAATTTTTCGAAATCAGTAACCTCGATGTAGAATTCAAAAACATTGAAATTAAACCAAACGGTGGTACAAAGGTATTTATTCAACTATACTACAACTTAAACTTTATTCTTTCTTCTCATAACCAAAATATTTCAATTCCTAAAGTAACTACTATTTCATTTAATAAAAATTAACAAAAAATACTTTAAAAACCTCAGCAAGACTGAGATTTTTTACTATTTATTTAGCCAATATTGCTTAAATAAATCATTCTTACAAAACAACACTAATTACACAAAATCTCATCGTTCTAAACATAGAAAAACACACAGCAATTTCAAATTCTCAATTTCTATTAAAAAGACTGATTTTCAACTCATTTTGAGACTAAAAATCAATTTTTTAGACTCAAAATCGGCC
>NZ_AORI01000002.1 GCF_000367765.1 Metamycoplasma auris 15026 | reverse complement strand
CTCCATACAATATGAATATAAGAACACAAAAAACTTATAGAAAAATTGAAAGAAAGAGCATTAACTAAAACAAAAAAATAACTATGAAAAAAAGTCTTGCATTATTATTAAGCGCAACTACAATTGCAACAATTACAACACCTATTTTAGCAATTTCATGTGGCGAAAAAGAATCTAAACAAAAAAAGGAATTTAAGGCTGAAATTGCTAAATTAGAAGCTGAATTAAAAACTGAAAGTAAACTAAAATTACAACAAAAGGAAGCATTAGAAAAACTTCTTGCTGATGCTAAAAAAAAAGATAAAACACTAAAGAAACCTGAAGATTTTAAAAAAGCCTTAGCAGAACTTAAAAAGAAAATTGAAGAAGTACATAATGACACTTCTGGAAATCAAACTAATCCAACACCAACTCCAAACAATTCAGGAGTAACAAAAACAAGCTCATGAGATGCAATCTTCAATGATAGTCCTACTGGCTATGACATCAAAAATAGATATATGCATCCTACATACGAACAAGACCAAGAAGGTATATTTGGTCTACAAGGTTCTCTTAGAAAATTATTGAACATATTCCTAGAAAAAAGAGAGCAAGCTGACCATGTAAGCAATGAAAAAGAAAAATCCTATGCTTCAGTTAGAGATTTAAAAATAAAAAACGCTAAAGAAGAATATGAAGAATACAAGAAAAAAATTGATGAAAAAGCAAAAATACTTAAAAAACTAAAGTCTATTATTTTAAGTGAATTTAAAGATATTCAAGATGAAAACGAACTAATTATTGAAGATTTTGAAGAAACTAAGACATTTTTAAATGAAGCTAAAGAAGAGTATGAAGAAGATACAAAAGACATTGGCATTTATAATGCTAAATTAGTTAAGTCTAAGGAATTAGAAAACAAGATTGAAAAAGACAAAAAAGAGTTATTGAATAAAAAAAACTTATTAAAAGTTTTAAATTTCGATAATCTGAAAGAAGAGTTAAAAACTCAAAATGAATACTATGAATCTTCTTTTAAGGAAATAAATGAAACATTAAACAAATTAAAGGAAGAAAATTTCTACTTACATGCAACTAAGAAAGATATTGAGAATAGAATCCATTCTTCTAGTTTCATTGGAGATTTTAGTAATGACAAATTTTATGAATACGAATTTTGATTAGAAAAGAGAATTAAATCGAATATCAATGACATTAATCTATTTACTAAAACAAAAATGAATTTAGAAAAAGAAAAAACAACTAAACTTAACAAACTAGAAAACCATGTAGGCTGAGCAATTGAGAAAAAAATTGATATCTTAGAAAAAGCAATTCAAGAAAATGAAAAAGAAAAAGTTATGATTGATAAGTATTTATTAGATAAAAATACTGCAATCACTAATTCTAAAAAAGATGTTGAGAGATTAGAAAAAGAATTAAAGGAATTAACGAAATATAAAGAAGTTATTAGTAAAAAAATAGAAGAATATAATAAGAAATTTATCAAAATAAATGAAGATGAAAAAATAATTACTATCATGTTAGAAAAAATAGAAGAAGAAACTAATAAGATAATTAATGAAGCTATTGCAAACTATGAAAAAATTGAAAAAGAAGAAGATGCAAAATTAGCTAAAGTTAATAAACAAGTTTCCTCATTAATGGATAACATTCAAGACGCTAAAGATGGTCTTAAAAAGATGAAAAACTGATAGAAATAGTATTTTTTTATCACCTCTTAAATATATCAATTTCAAGTCGATATATTTTTTGTAATAAAAAACCTTTCAAGTTGCTATTTTCTTCTTATTTTAAGTAGAAAAATTACACTTTTTTTTTAAAAAATTTAGTCTTTTTTTAAAAAATAATAAAATCTAAATTGCAATAAAGTAATAAAAAGAAAATAAGGAAAGAATAATCAAAAATAAACCAAAAAACAAATGAAGAAGAATATTAAATTTTTAGCATTAGCAGCTTCTATAATACCAATAGCACTTCCTATTTTAGCTGCATCATGCAATACAAAAGAACCAAAAGAAAAGAAAGAATTTAAGGAACTAATATCTAGATTAGAAAAAGAAACTAGTAAAGATAATAATTTAGATGCTAAAACCAAATTAGAACTAGAAAAATTATTTTCTGATGCTAGATTAGAACTAAATAAATTAAAAACTTCTGATGAGTTTAAAAAAGCAATCGAAACTTTAAAAAATAAGATAGAAGAAACTAAAAAAGAAAACAAAAACGAAACGAGTACTTCTTCTTCAAATACAAATAAAGAAAACAATGACAGTGATATTTCTAAGAAATACAAAATGCCTGAATTATATGAATATTCAAAAAAAGGTAATCTATTTGAAATAACAAATAAAGAAACTCTAAAAGATGAATTAGAAGCTATTCTAAAAAACAATAAGTTTGGCGCAATAACAATTGATAAAGGAGTAATTAAGTTTGGAACAAGAAGTAACCTTAAAGAAGTTAAATCATTCCAAATTAATTCATCTCTAAAAAATAAAGAAAACATAAACACACATGGATCTACTAATCATAATATTGGATGACACTTTAAGGGTGGTGGTGTTAGAAAAGGTATCTATCTAAAAAAAGAAAAAGAAAATAAATATAGTCTACATTGAAAACTTATTACAATTAAGGATAACAAAGTTACAAAAGAAGAAAAAGAATACATCGAAGTATTTGAAATAAAGTAATAACAAAAAAACTTGCTACATATTCTTATGCAAAGCAAGTTTTTTATATTTATTCTTAATTACTTAATACTTTTTTCATTAGTGTTTCTTAAATTTCATTTTTCTTCTTAATTTATGTATAAAATTACATTTTATGAAAAAGTTAAATAAATTTATTTATGCTCTTGGAGCCGCATCTTTTTTACCAGTTTTGCCTCTAATTGCTGCAAAATGTACTACTTCTAATGATGATTCCAAAGTAAATAAAGATGACCAAAGTAATAAAAAAGATAATGATGATAATTCAAATAAAAACAATAACACAACTAATAATACTATAGATGGAAAGGATGATAATTCTTCTTCAAATACTCCAAATACTAATGAAGAACCAAATAAAAATGAAGAGCCAAAGGAAGAAGATGAAGCATCGCCTTCAAAACCTAACGAAATAGACAATAATATTAATAACGATGCTCCTTCAACTCCATCCAATCCAACATCCCCAAAAGTAGATGAAGAAGAAGATAATAAACCAATAGATCCAGAAAAATTAAGCTCAAAAGAAAAACTAATTTTGGTATACAGTGCCTTTAATAAGTATTCAAATATAGAAGCAAATTTGAATAATAAGGAAGCAACAAATAAGTTAAGCGAAGATTTAGATCCTGCATACCAAGCTTTTCATTATACAAACCAAAATGACAGAGATTTCTTTTTAAAATATGAATTAGATCATATTTTTCTAGGCGAATTTGGTGATCTTTTTGAATTGTTCTCAAGCATTCTAACCGACACTAATAATGCTAAAGATAATAAGAAAAAAGCTATTGACTTATTCAATCAAATAAAAGCAAAAATTACTAAGGCTTACAACAAATTAATTAAAGAAAACAATAACTAAAACAATAAATTTCAATAATTATTTTATTTTTGGCATATCTATTCATCTACAATAATATTTATATCTAAATAAAAACTAATTGATATCCCATTCAATTAAGCTATGATGATAAATAAATATAAAATTAGGAGTAGTTATGAAGAAGAATAAGAAACTATTATTGAATTTTTTGCTAGTAGCTTCATTTTCTAGTGCTCTAGTAATAATAAGCTGTGAAAGCAAAAATAAAATAATCAATTCAAATAATAAGATTGATTCAAATCAATCATTTTTTCCTTTTAATCCAGATTCTTCAAATAATAATTCTAGTGAAAATTCAAACAGCAAAGATAACAATAATAGAAACCCTAATCCAAATAATAGTAACAACTATTCAAACTTAAATCCTACTTCAACTATTGAAGAGATTTCTCATACACAATCTTCTTTATTTGAATTAGATAAATTCTATTTAAAAAATACAAACAAAGAATTCATTGAAAAATCTCTTTCTGAACAAGAAATTGAAGCAATGATTCTAAATAACCAAGTTCCTTCTAATTTTTATTCACATCCTAATTATGCAATTGAGAATCCTAATATCCATCTTGATTCAGATGGCATAAAAACAGCCAAATTAAAGTTAATTGATACAAAAACTAATTTACCTGTAAATGATAAGGTTGTATGATACCAAAGAAATCCATATGCTAAAAAAGAAGTTCTTAAAGCTGGACTTGATGCTGATGATATTAAATTAAATCTTAAGGAAGATGGCACTATCAGTGGTAAAAAACACATTAGCAATGATTTAGGTAAAGTCCAAGTTTGAGCTTATTACAAAGGTTATTTATACTCAACAATAGTTGATGTTGATTCAGTTGATTTAACTAAGTTCAATAAAGAAAATAATCAGGCACTGCAAGAAGCTAAAAGAATTGCTTCTAAATGACAGCATCTTCCAGTTTTAGAAAAAATAACTGAAGCCTACAAATGAATGACTAAAAATGTTAAATATGATTATTCCCAAGAAAATTTAGTTGATGACCAAAGTGCCTATTCAGCACTTGTCAAACTAAAAACAGTGTGCACAGGTTATGCTAAAGGTTTTAAGATGCTTATGGATGAGTTAAATGTTCCATGCACTTTGATTACAGGAGAAGCAAATTATGGATATTTAACTGGTAATGTTGCAAGGCATGCTTGAAATATGGTTGAAGTAGATGGAGAATGATACCACGTAGATGCTACTTCTGATCGTGCTGATGAAAAAAAGAAAAGTGAAGAAGGTACTTTTAATTTCTTTATGATGCATGATAATGATTTCATTAAAGAAAGTGTTTTCAATCGTGGCATTCTAAAAATGGGCAATCGTTTTAGAAATCTAAAAACTAAAAACTATATTAATTCTAAGGAAGATGCAATAATTGCAATCGATAGAGAATTAGGCGGATTAGAAAAACTTCCTTCTTTTATCAAACTAAATATTCCAAAAGATGCTTACAAATATGTTAGAGAAGTTTTTGATGAATACAAATTGGAATTAAATGAAAAAAGATCCCCCACAAAACTTCCTTTACCTTATGTAACTTATGATGAAATAACTTACTATCTAAATCAGAATAAGCCTAATTCAACATTAAGTAACAAAGAAATATCAGTTACAATTGAACGACCTTCAAATTTAAACTCAAAAAGCGACCAATATGCACTAAAAATTAAGTTGGATAAACCTTTAAAAGATATAACCCTAAAAGCAGGAAACTTTATTGTTAAAAATGCATATGTTAAAGAAGCAATCAAAGAAGATGATTTAACATACACTTTAGTTCTTGACCATTTTAACAGTTATAGTAAAGTAGATATTGAACTTTCTTCCATTAAGAAATTCGGTTATAAATTTAGCTTTAACAGCACTAAAAAATTTAGTTTTGAAGTAAATAAACATGATCTTCCATCTCCAAAAATAGAATCCCTTGATGAAAATTCAATTAGATTAAGTAATGTTAATTCTAATATGGAATATAGAAACAATAATAGTGAATGAAAAGATATTGAAGGTAATAACCAAATTATCAATAACATAGTTATTGGTAGTTTGTCAATAAGAACTAAAAGATCGAATAATAAACTAGAATCAGATATTATAAAAATTCCAATTACTAAAGGAAAAGACTTAGAAAGGGAGTTAAAAATATATAACAATAATATCTTAGTTGGTATAGATAAAACAATGGAATATAAAAACAAAAACGAAACTTCCTGACGTCCAATCAATACTACAAAAATGAAGCTAAATCCAGGCGAATATATCATTAGAGTTAAAGCTAATAACAACCAACTTGCCTCGCAATCATTTAAAGTAGTAATTAAGTAAAAACCACTTTTAGTTTTCATTAAAACACTATAGAAAATCACTAAAAAAGTTACAAGTTTATAAGGTTTTTTTAGTCTTATAAACTTTTTTTAGGATCCTATTTTCTTTTGATTTTTATAAAATAAAAATCTAAAAAATATAAAATTATGCATTATGAAAAAAATTAGTAAATTTTTAACCATTTTTGGAGCAATAGCATCTATGGGTGCTTTACCTCTTGTTGCTGCAAAATGTAATACTACAAATTCGTCATCAACTAACAATAAAGAAGATGACAAGAATAACAAAGATGATAATAAAAATAATTCAGATGGTAATGCTAATACCAATTCTGGATCTGGCAACCAAAATGGTGAACAAGGTGGAGGTTCAACTACACCAGAAAATAACCAAGGAAACTCAAGTAATCAAAACGGTTCAAATAATAGTGCAACTACCCCAGATAATGGAAATGCAAATTCCTCTGACAATGGAGCAAGCAGACCTGGAGAAGGAACAGCTCCTAAAGATGGTGAAACTGGTCCTAAAACTACAAAAGAACCTAAGGAACCTAAAACTCCTAGAGAATCTGAAGGCAGCCAACCATCAGACCAAGGGAGAACAAATACAACTCCTGGAGGTGGTAGTGGAACAACTCAACCTGGAAATGGGGGGGGCACCAACCACACTGACCTACCTATGGCAGATCAGCCAAATCATTCTAATAGCCCTAGCGGTAATACAGAAACTCCAAAATCTAAGGAAGAAAAATTATTAGAACTTCTATACAAATTTTTTAGTGGATACGCAAAAATAGAAGAACAATTAAAATATAATGTTAAACTAACAGAATTAAAGAACAAGTTTCATTCTACATACGGAGAAACAATTAATAATTTTGATCGAGAAACCGAAAAATTTTTAGAAAAATTCGGATATAAAAAAGAAGACATAGATGATCTTACCATTATATTTGATGATGTTACAAATTTAACTTCTCCTGGCTCAAACGAAGCTAACCAAAAATTTACTAAATTATTTGAAAAAGTTAAGACAAAATTATCTAAAGCTTATGAAGAATATAGTAAGAAAAAATAATTAGTTTATATTGCAAACTATAGAATTTGAAAATTGCAAAATGAAACAAAACATTCAATATATCGATATTAGGTCGATATATTTTTTATTAATTTTAATGTTTAAAAACCTTAAAAATGCATCCCTTATTTTTTGTTTACTTCTCCCACTAAAGAGGCTAGAACTTAGCTTTTTTCCCATTTTTTCTTTATTTTTCAGTGTTTTTGGACTAATTTCCGCCAAAAAAAAAAAAAGGAAATTATGTATAATTGGCACTTATGAAAAAATTACACAAAGCATTTTTTATATTTGGTCTTTCTTATACATTGGGCATTTTGCCTCTTGTTGCTGCAAAATGTAATACCTCAAATTCTTCCTCAACTATTAAAACAGATGGAGAATCTAACAAAAATAAAGACCAAAGTAACTCAAATATCAATAATAACCAAAACGACAATAATTCTATTAATTCTGGTACTCAATCAAATCCACAAACCGATAGTACTCCAAGTATGAATGGAGAAAACGAAGGAAAATCGGGAACCACTGAAAGACCAATGAATGATCAACCGAATTCTAAAGCTGAAGCTGAACTTTCCCATAAAAATGAGAAAAGTAAAACTGAGGGTGAAAAAGAATTAAAGGGTGAAAAACCTGAAAATGAAAGTTCTCCAGGTGCATCTGAAACAGCAGGAAATGAAACTCCTAGAAATGGAATGACAATTAGTGATAAACCTAGTCCACATAGTGGCAGCGAATCTTCAAATGATGGCGAGATAACCGCTCCTGAAGGTAACACAAATCTAGAAGGTGGAAGCATGAGTGACAAAGGTTCTCAATCTTCACCTAAATCGTCAGATGCCAAACCTAATGATAGAAACAGTACTCACAACGAAGATTCGTATAGGGGAAATGAAGAAATGTCAGATGAAGCTAGAGGGACTATTAACGATGAAACTAGTAGATCTGAACCTATTGAAGGAAATAAAGGCTCAGCAGATTCAGAAAAAAAATTAGGCACTATATATGAATTATTTCAAAAGTATAATAATATTGAAGAGCATTTAAATAAACCAGAATCAATTAGCCAACTAAGCGATGAAGCCGACTCAATTTCTAAACAATTAATTAGTAATGATACAGAATTTCTTAAGACATTGGGATTATCACATGATGATATTACCGATATTTTTGATCTCCTAGACTCCGCAAGCCGCATAGGCATTCCTACAAACTTAGAAATCGAAAAAGGTAACTTTACAAAATTATTTGAAAAAGTTAAAACTAAAGTGAATGAAACTTATTCAAAGTACAAAGAAAAAAGTAAGTAAATCTCTAAGAGAAAGTAAATTTAATTTACTGCATTATTTATTGCAAGTTTTCTAAATAAATTAATTAATAAATTCTAATCACTTATTATATTTAAAATAAAAATGCAAGATTTTGAATGTATTTCAACATCTTGCTTTTTTTATTTAATTTTTTCTAATCCCTTAGTGCATTAATAGGAATAACAACAATTCCATCTTCTCTCTTATAAACTGCATTACCAATGCCTACGATTATGCATTTAAGAATTGGTTTTTTATTGCTATTATTAACAATTTTATATACTGCTTTATTTAAACTTGTTGCTGCTTGTTCAACTTGCGCGGCCGACAATTTAATTTCAATTGCCATTCATTCGCCATTATTTAATTCAATAACAGCATCTAATTCATTATCAAAATAATCTCTATAATGAAAGACTTTTGCATCAATTGCTTGTGCATAGACTCTTAAATCTCTAATTACTAAAGATTCAAATAAAATACCAAATAATCTAACATCATTAATTAGTTTATCAGGGGTAACATTTAAAAGCGCACAAGCCAAAGAAGGATCACAAAAACGTTTTTTTTCAGAGCTTCTTACTTTTTTTGATGATCTTAGATTCAATGCAAAAGGTTTTTGATTATTAAAAATAAACATCCGATTTAAGACATCTATATATTTATTGATTGTTGGTCTTGAAATAGTTTTCTTATCATTTATAGAAATATCTTTTATGATTGTATCTTCAGCAACAAAAGTAGCTTCATTTCTAGCTAGTGATTTAAGAATTAATTTTATTTTTAAGGGATCATATTTTGAATTATCAATTTGCTTAATTGATTCATTAAGAATGGTATTGATATATGAATTAGGTAGCAAATGGCACTGAGAAACTGAGCTATTAATATTTTTAGGTCATCCCCCTCGTACAACAAGATATGCCAGTCTTTCAAAAGATAGAGGCTCAATTAATTGTTCTTTAACTATTTGATTGCTTAAATCTTTTAGTGAAACAACTCCGCTTGATTCATTTGATTCATACAAAGACATTGTATCCATTCGAATTCTTGCAATTCTTCCAGCACCACTATGTAGTACACCTTTATATTTAGGAGTAGATGATCCTGTTAGAATAAATAAAGCATTTTTATTTTCTCAATCTACTTGTCATCTAACTGCATCCCATATAGATGGCACTTCTTGCCATTCATCAATAAGTTTTGGATTTCTACCTTCTAGAATAAGTTTTGGATTAATTAGAGCTAATTCACGGTTTGCAAAATTATTTGCAGGATCTCCCACAAAAAAGGAAGATTGCGACTTAAAATAAGAAGTTCAAGTTTTACCACACCATTTTGGCCCTTCTATACATATTGCTCCTGCAACAACAAAAAATCTATCTACAACTTTTTCAATAATTCTTGGCTTATAGTTTTTTTCCATTCTTTCTTCCAATTTTAATATATCAACTTTCTTCTTAAATTAAGCATCTTTTATTAAAGATTTTACAATATTCCAAAATATTTTTTTACAAAATTTTATGAAAATTTTTTACAATTTTTCATCAAAAAACTTTACAATTTTCCAAACTTAGTTCCTTTTCTCAATACTTTTATAA
>NZ_AORI01000001.1 GCF_000367765.1 Metamycoplasma auris 15026 | reverse complement strand
CACCATTTTAAGGCAAAAACTATAGCGTTATTTTTGGGAAATTACTATTATAAACTTCTTCAACACCAAAAAATAAAAAAATCTCTTCCGAAAAACTGAAAGAGATACTTTTTTAATCTTCAAAAAACTTTAAGATTTCTTCATAATTTGGTTCATGACCAACTACTTTAACATAATCAACATATAACACTTTATTATTTTCATCTAAAACAAAAACAGCTCTAGTTAGCAGCTCACTTCCTTCTAATAAAACGCCTGCTTTTTTACCAAAATCTTTGTATTTAAACTCACTTAGAGTTTGGATTTTTTTATTATTTCTAATTGCACATCAGCGACTTAAAGCAAAAGGTAGATCTTGCGAAATTACAATCACTGGATAATTTTTGTTGCTGAAATAATTCATAAATTTTGTTGTTTCAGTTTCACAAACACCAGTATCAATTGAAGGAATAGATAAAATTAGTTTTTTTGTTTTAGGTAAACTACTTAATAAAAAGTCATTAAAATCTAAATCAACTGCCTTAAAGTCTGGAAAAATATCGCCAACTTTAATTTCATTTCCTATTAGATTAACATCATTGCCACCAAATTTTACTTTCATAAAAATAAACCTCCTTGTAGATTTGATTAAAGATAATTTAATTATAAACTATTGTATTTTTTCATTGATTTTCAACATATTTGATTTGATTTAATTAAAAATCAAATAAATATTTTTCATTATTGATTAAAAAATGAGCTATTAACTCATATCTTTTTTTGTTAATATCTCATTTTTATTTTGATTCATCTTCAATTATGTAATCTGTAAAGATTGATAAGTCTTCCATTTTAAAAATATGTAAAGATACTAAAGACTTTTTAAATCATTCAATTGTTTTTAGATGATGCAGTGCTTTTGTAATTTGCAAAAGATTATTTATGGAACGTGAAAAGTAAAAACTGTTTGATAATCAATGAAAACCATAGTGTCTTAAAATATCACGAATATCTTCATAAGCTTGTTTGTAATTTTCGGAATTTATTCCTTCATGAGCTTTTGAGTATTCTCTAATTAAGTTTTCTTTTTTTAAATAAAACACTAGTCCGTACATATTTTTCCTTTATTACATTTAAATTATATCACAACAATTTTTTTCAGCTTTTTAGGCTTTTTTTGCAATCTTTTTTATTAATTTACAAGCTTCTTAGCCTCAGCTAGATTGACTCCAAAAAAGCTTGTTACACCTCTTTTTTGCATTGTAGCGCCATATAGTTTATCCACTCTTTCCATTGTTCCTTGACGGTGCGTAATAACTATAAATTGTGTATTTTCTTTTAAACTTTGAAGAAATTCAGCAAATCTAATAACGTTAGCTTCGTCAAGTGCTGCTTCAACTTCATCAAGAATACATAAAGGAAGTGGCTTAGCTTTTAGAATTGAAAATAGTAGTGAAATAGCAATTAAAGCTTTTTCACCTCCTGAAAATAACTTAATGTTTTTAATTGATTTTCCAGGAGGTTGCGCCATAACATCAATACCACTATCCAATAAATTATTTGGATCAGTGTATCTTATTTCAGCAGTTCCACCGCCAAACATTTTTGAAAAAACATGTTTGAATTCAATGTTGGCTAAATTAACTGTTTCAGTAATCTTTTCAATGATAATTTTATCCATTTCCATGATTACTTCTTCAATGATTTTTTTAGCTTCAACAATGTCATATTCTTGTTTTTTAAGTTCATCATAACGACCTTCAATTTCTTGGAGTTGGTCAATAGATGAAAGATTGACATAACCTAATTCTTTAATATCATTTTTTAGGTCATTAACAATTCTTCTTGCAGCTTCAAAATCAATTTCAGGATTATATAATTCCTTAGCACTTTCAAAAAGCATATTATATTGCTCTGAAAGACGTTGTGTAATGGTATTAAGCATTACTTCAGCATGGCTTCTTTCAGCAATCTTGTTGGCATTGTTTGTAATCAGTGCATTTAGTTCATTATTTGCAATATTCTTTTTAATATTGGCATCGCTAAGTTCTTTTTTTGTTGCCTGTAGCAATTCGTTTTGGGAATTCTTATTTGCAATTAAATTACTTTTTTCAAGAATTAATTTTTGAATTTCAGCAGCAATGTCAATTGTGCTTAATTCATCAAGTTTTTCATCAGCAATATTTTCATATTGCACTCTTAATTCATCAAATTTTGCTTGTGTAGTTTTCAGTTGATATTCTTGTTTAACAATATCCAAACTAATATTTGAAAATAAATTGCCAAGATTTTTTTCATCTTGTTCTAGATTAATAAGTTCTTCATTTTTTTTAGAAATAAATTTAAGTAAACTAGGTTTTTGGACTTCTAGGTTTTTAATTTGTTCATCAATTCCTAATAAATGTGAATCTTCTTCTTTTTGTCCCCCACTTAGAATACCGCCAACTCTAATAACATCTCCATCAAGAGTAACTACCATATAACGGTGTTCAAGTAATTTTGAGATTCTATTTGCAGCTTCAATGTTAGAAGCA
Source organism: Metamycoplasma auris 15026 (assembly GCF_000367765.1). Taxonomy (GTDB): domain Bacteria; phylum Bacillota_I; class Bacilli_A; order Mycoplasmatales; family Metamycoplasmataceae; genus Metamycoplasma; species Metamycoplasma auris_A. The sequence goes on along the minus strand of NZ_AORI01000001.1, from coordinate 131,584 downwards.
ATTAGAATATGACCTAATAAAAATCTTTTTAATGTGTCATATTCTTTATCCACTTCTACTAAATCAGCAGCACAACCAAGAAAACCTTTTTGGGTTTGGGCTGCTATATAGTAGTGTTCTAAAACTTTTTTAGGACTAATTGAAGAAAGTGGGATAAAAGTAGCTCTTCCACCGTTGTTTTCTTTTAGAAATTCAATGGCTTTAACAGCTGTTTCAGGAGTATCTACTACAATATTTTGTAGTGCATTTGCAAGCGTTGTTTCAATCGCAATTTTATATTCATTTGGAACATTTAGAATATCTAAAACCAAGGACTTATATCCTTTAAATAAATGTGCATTTTGCACAATATTTTTTGTTCCTTTATGAAGATTATTTTTAGAATTTTTTAGATTGATTAGATAATCTAGTTTCGAATTAATTTTTTGAAGCCTATCTTTTTGGAGATCTAATTCGTTTTTAATTTCTTGTTTTTTTGCAACTGTGTTAATGATTTTTTCATTTGTTTCATCATTTTTTTTCTTTTGATCTTTGATGAATTCCTTAATTAATTCAATCTTTGTGTACAAGGAACTCAATTCTTCTTTTAGAGCTGCTTTTTTTTGTTTATTATCAATAATAATTTGGTTATTAATAAGCATTTCACGATGCTTTTCTTCTTTAGCTGCTCTTATTTCTAGATTAGTAATTTCTGATGTTATATCATCAATTTGTTGTCCTAAACTTGTAATATCTTTTTCTAAATTAGCAATCAAAGCACTTTTTTTAGCATAGATATCTGAATAAGTTTTAATTTGTAACTCTAGGTCTTCTTTTTGCTGTTTGTATATAGCTGAATCTGCACTTAAGTCTTCTAATCTTCCTGAATAATCTAAATAATCATGAATCAATAATGAAACTTCAATATTTTTTAACTCATTGGTTTTTTGTCTATATACTTGGGCTTTTTGAGCTTGTTTTTGAAGGGGTTTAATTTGTCTTTCTAACTCTTGAATAACAATACCAATTTTGTTAAGTGATTCTTCAGTTCTTTCTAGTTTCCGCATTGCTTCTTGTTTTTTTGCTCGATACATAGAAGTTCCTGAGGCTTCTTCAAAAAATTCTCTTCTTCTTTCCGAAGAGGCTTCAGCAATATCTGAAATTGTTCCTTGACTAATAATTGCAAGTGAGGATTTAGAAATCCCACTTTGCATAGCAATGTCTTTTATATCTCTTTGACGCGCAATTTCTCCATTGATATAATATTCATTTGAACCTTGCCCTCGGTTTAGTACACGGGAAATTGTAAAAATATCAAAAGGAATATCAACAGCACGATCGTGGTTATCAAAAGTTAAAATTACTTCAGCTCTATCCATTTCTTTTTCAGTTTTTGAACCTGCAAAAATAACATCTTCCATGCTATCTCCACGCAATGCTTTAGAAGAACTTTCTCCAAGAACTCATCTGATAGCATCATTAATGTTTGATTTACCTGAGCCATTTGGACCAATGATAGCAACAACACCACCATTGAATTTCAGCGTAATTTTATCTGCAAAAGACTTGAACCCATGAGCTTCTACTTGTATTAATTTCATTATCTTTAGTCTCCAATTGTCTTTATAACTAATTCATCATCAGTTTTTTATCTTATACAACTAATTTATAATTATAGATAGTAAGAAAAAAATGTTTAAATATATTCTAATATTAAAACTTATAGTTTTAAACAAAAACTAATAATTAGTTTTTTTATCTATTTTATACTTTTAATATTAATATTAAAAGCTATGCAAATATTAAATTAAGAACTTTTAATATTTGGTAAAATTTATTTATTTAAATAGACGGAGTATTCAATGTCAAATAATAAAAAATGGAAGAATAAAAAAATAAATATCAATAACTATAAAAGTTTTGAAATTCAAAGAAGTAAGAAAGAGCTTTCTCATTCATGAAAAGTTGCTTTAATTTCTTTATTTCTTATTGCAATTCCATCTTTTACAATTTTTATTTTAATTGGTAAAGATGGCTGAGCTTTTCCTGCAACAAAAAACTGAGGAAGATGAGATTTATTGCTGCCTGTTGCATTGTTAGTTGCAATTATACAAAGTGCAATTGTTTGCTTACTTATTTTTAGATTTAAGGTTATTAAAAAAAGCACTTTAACTTTCTTAATTCCATTTGCAATTGCAATGTCTTCTTTTATGGTTTCATCTGGAACTGATAATTGAATTTATCGAGTTTTACCAGCAGTTGGCCTTGGGTTATTAGCACTTCCAATTTTATTAATCATTAAAAGCATTGAAAAAAAACAAGAAACTAAAAGAAGAATTGAAGAAGAAAAACTAGAAAAAGAACAAAAATCATTACTAGACTAATAAAGTTTAGTTTTTTTATTTTTACTAGTCAAATTTATTTAAAATATTTTATTTTCTTTAATGTAAGGAGAAAAATATGTACAAAAAGATATCACTAAATGACAAAGAATTAGCTGACATAATTGAAAATGAAAACAAAAGACAAACTGAACACATTGAGCTAATCGCTTCTGAAAATTATGTTTCTGAAGATGTTCTTGCAGCAGTTGGTTCATGTTTAACAAACAAATATGGCGAAGGATATCCTAACAAAAGATATTATGGTGGATGTGAATTCATTGACCAAGTTGAACTTTTAGCCCAAGAAAGAGCAAAGAAATTATTTAATGTAAACTTCGCAAATGTTCAACCATATTCTGGTTCTGTAGCAAATGCAGCAGTCTATATGGCACTTCTAAAGCCAGGTGAAAAAGTTTTAGGCTTATCTCTTGATTCTGGAGGGCATTTAACCCATGGATATCGTATTTCATTCAGTGGTATTTTTTATGAATCATATAGCTATAGTGTTAATGAAAATGGAATCATTGATTATGATGAAGTTTTAAGAATTGCCAAAGAAGTTAAGCCAAAAATGATTATTTGTGGTTATTCAGCTTACTCCCAAATTGTTGAATTTGATAAGTTTAAGAAGATTGCTGATGAAGTTGGCGCTTATTTATTTGCTGATATCTCCCATATTTCTGGTTTAGTTATTGCAGGTCTTCATCCATCTCCTGTCGGACTTGCTGACGTTATTATGACAACTACTCATAAAACTCTAAGAGGAACAAGAGGCGCAATCATTTTAACTAACAATGAAGAAATTGCAAAAAAAATCGATCGTGCTGTTTTCCCAGGATACCAAGGGGGAGCTTTATTCCACCAAATTGCAGGTAAGGCTGTTTCATTTTATGAAGCATTACAACCTGAATTTATTGATTACCAAAAACAACTTCTAAAAAACTCAAAAGTCTTCTGCCAAACTTTTATTAACAAAGGGATAAAAGTTATTTCAGGTTTAACACAAAATCACTTATTTATGATTGATGTTAAAGAATCGTATGGACTAACTGGAAAAGCTGCTGCAAATATTTTGCAAGAATGCAACATAACAGTCAATAAAAACTCAATTCCAAATGATACAGAAAGTCCATTTGTTTCAAGTGGAATTAGACTTGGTAGTGCAGCTATGACATCAAGAGGTTTTGGTGAAGATGAATTTATTATTCTAGCTAACCTAATTGATAAACTTCTTAGAGAATATGAAAATGAAGAACTAAAGAAAGTCATTAAAAAAGAAGTTGCTAAACTAACTTCAATGTTTCCAATTAAAAGAAGCTATGTCAAAAAATAATTGAGGTTTTTAAATGAATTATAATCTACTTGAAACTGAAATAAGAAGCTGAATTTCTTCAATTGCTGGCGTTGTGGATTTTTGTGTTCTTGATGAAAAAAATGACATTGATTTTGCAAACAATGGCCTTATTGTTAAAAAAAGTGAAAAAGCCAAAAATGCAATTGATTTAACTCTTGGCTTAATTATTTTAGTCAATCTTAATGCAAGAATAATTGTTGAAGAAATATACCAAATTGTAAGCTACAAACTAAAAGAAAAAAATCTAAGAATAGCTGAATTAAACGTTTATATTAAAGGAATTAAATAATGAGCAAAATAACTGGAAATGAATGATTAAATGCTCTTTTATCTGGAGCATACAATTTAAAAAATAAACAGAATCTTATTAATGCATTAAACGTTTTCCCAGTTCCTGATGGCGACACTGGGTCTAATATGGCTTCAACAATTATAAGCATCGAAGAAATAAGACAAGATGAAGATTTAGCAATATCTGAAGTAGCTTCCAAAGCTGCACAAAATATGCTTTTTTCAGCAAGAGGAAATTCAGGAGTTATTCTAAGTCAAATTTTCAAAGGGTTTTCAGTTGCTTTTCAAAATAAAAAAGAAATCAATGCATATGATTTAGTTAAGGGTTTTGAAGAAGCTTCCAAGTTTGCTTACAATGCTGTTTTAAAACCAGTTGAAGGTACCATTTTAACTGTTATAAGAGAAACTTCAGAAGGTTTAAAAGAAAATGTTTTAATTGATGCAGATACAATCGATGTACTAAAAGTTGCTTTATCATTAGCGCGTCAAAGTTGCGATAATACACCTAATTTACTACCTGTTCTTAAAGAAGTAAACGTTACTGATTCAGGAGGAGAAGGTCTATATGCAATCATTGAAGGAATACTTTCATATTTTGAAGGTAATCCTATTTCATTGTTAGATAAAGGTCTTGAAGTAAATAAATTCATTTCAGATGATGAAGTTTTTGAAGGAGAGTTTGGTTATTGCACTGAATTCATTATTGAACTTAAAAAACCAAAAAAATTCAATCGTGAAAATTTAATTGCAAAATTAGAAAAACATGGAAATTCAACTGTTGTTGTGAAGGATGATTCATATCTAAAAGTACATATTCATGCAATTAAACCTGGAAACATTTTAAATTTAGTTGATAACTTAGGTCAATTTGTCAAAATCAAAATTGAAAATATGACAATGCAAGCTAATGATGGTAAAAAAAATAGTAATGAATTAGCCAAAAAAAATACAACAAATGAAACTGAAACAAAAACACCCAAAAAATCAGCCATTATTTCATGTAACACAGGAATTGGTATTATTAATCTTTTAAAAGAAAATGGCGCTTCTTATATTATTGAAGGCGGTCAAACTAATAATCCTTCAATTAAAGATATCATTTTTGCCATTGAATCAATTAATGCTGAAACAATCTTTATTTTGCCAAATAATTCTAATATTATTCTTTCTGCCCAACAAGCTTCTACAATCGTTAAAGATAAAAAAATTATTATTATTCCAACTAAATCTCAAGCACAAAGTTTAAGTATCTTATATAACTTTAATGAAGAAAATGACCCTGAAGATAATCATATGTTAATGAAAGAAGCTTTAACAAATGTACATTATGGTGAAATTGCACCTTCTATTAAAACTACCAAACTAAATAACATTAAAGTTAAAGCTGGAAGTTATATGGTTATTTCTGAAGGTAAATTAACTAATACAGCAACAACATTTAATGAGGCAGCTTATAAATTACTTGATGAAATTGTTACTGAAGATATCCAATTAGTTACAATCTTCTATGGTCAAGGTGTCACTGAAGCTGACATTAATGAATTAAAGAATTACATTGAAATTAATTTCGATATTCAATTTGAAATTCATAATGGTGGACAAGAAATTTATCCATATCTAATTGCGGCTGAATAAGGAGTAAGTAATGAAAAAAATCGTTTTTGATGTAATGAATAATGATAATGGAATTTATAAAGCAATTAAGGGCGCTATTTCTTTCAAACTAAAAAATCCTAATTACAAAATTGCTTTAGTTGGTAATAAAGAAATTATTGAAAGCGAACTTGCAAAAAGTAGCAATCTAATAGCAGAGGATGCTTTTGAAATTATTGATTCAAAAAATATCATTCATCTTACATCATCCCCAAGAGAAGCCCTAAAAACTCCTTCTTCAATGCTTGATGCATTTAATTATCTAGATGAAAATGATTATGATGCAATTTTAAGTAGTGGTGATAGTGGAGCCTTTACAACTCTTTCTATGCTAAAAATCAAAAGACTTAATAATGTAGAAAGAATTGCTTTTATGCCAATTCTTCCAACATTAATAGGTAAGCATACTCTACTTTTAGATGCAGGTGCTAACATTGAAACTACGGCTGAATATCTAAATAACTGAGCTATTTTAGCAAATCATTACTACAAACTAATTTTTAATACAAAAAATAACCCAAGTATTGGGCTTTTAAATATAGGAAGTGAAGAATATAAAGGAAGTGTTCTAAACAAAGAAGCTTATAAACTTCTAAAAGAAAACAAAGATATCAATTTTTATGGATTCATTGAACCTAAAGATGCAATCGAAGGAAAAATTGATATTATTCTAGCTGATGGGCAAAGCGGAAATGTTTTTTTAAAAACATTAGAATCTTCCTTCCTTGGTTTTGGAAAGATGCTAAAAGATATTATTAAAACCAATTTCCTAACCAAATTAGGCGGTCTTCTTCTTAAAAAACGTCTTAAAAAAATGAAGGACGATTTTGATTATCGTAATGTTGGAGGTGCTTATATCATTGGACTTAACAAAGTCGTTGTTAAAGCACATGGTGGTTCAGATGAAATTGCTTTTGAAAATGCCTTGAACCAAATTAAAAATATCTTAGATAAAGAAACATTTATGGATGAATTAAAAAAGGAATTGAGTAACATAAATAATGACAAGATTGAATAAAGAAGACCAAATTTTTTGGAATTCATTATCTAAGTTTTTATTGAATTTTGGACTAAATATTTATTATCTTTCAGAAGAACAAAAATATACTTTAATAACTGCCTTTACGCATAAATCATATGCAAATGAAAATAAGAGCGCTGAGCACAATGACTATTTAGAATTCATTGGTGATGGCGTTTTACAATTCATCGTCACTGCTTGAATTGCCAAAAAAAATCCTTCTTGAGATTCAGGTTTTGCAACACAATTAAGAAGCTCTATTGTGGATAAAAATAATCTTTCTGATTTAGCTGAAGAATATGAATTATTTAAATACTTACGTCACTCAAAAGCTGCCTTTATTAATGGCATAAATAAAAAAACAATCTCAAACCTTTATGAAGCTTTTATTGGTGCTATCTATGTTGTTTTTGGCATTAATGTTGCAATGGAAGTCACTAAGCAAACACTAGGCAAAACATTTGATTCACATTATTATTCCCAACATTCTCATCCAAAAAATGTGCTACAAGAGCACTTCCAACAATCAAGCACTTCTAATGTTGTATATACAACTGAAAAACTCCCTAACAACACATTCCGCGCTACTGTAATGTTTGAATGAGTTAAATATGGTGAAGGAATTGGCTACTCTAAAAAAGAAGCTGAAACTAATGCTGCTATTGATGCATTAAAAAAATTAAAAACAATTGTTAAATAACTAACCAAAAATAACAAGAAATATTCTTATAAGTCAATAAAAACTCAATCTTTTTTCAATCTTTTCAATAAAAAAGCAATCTTAAGTAATTAAACTTGATTGCTTTTTTATTTTTAAAATAGTTCAACTTGGTTAGTTTCATTTAGGTCTTTTAGAATGCCTAGTCTTCTTAATTCATTACAAATTTTAATGTTAATTTTAGCTCTTTCAGTTAGATCTTCAATTGATAGAAAAGGTGCTTCTGCTCTTGCTTTAATAATTGATTCAGCAACTGTATCTCCAAGGCCATCAACAACATTAAATGGCGGAATTAAGGATTTTTTATTCTTATCAACAATTCAGTTTTTAGCATCTGATTTTTCAAGTGAAACATTTTGAATACTAAAACCTCTTGCATACATTTCTTTAGTAATTTCAAATGTTGTAATTAGTGCTGCTTCTTTTGTTGAAAGTGGATTTGCTTTATCATTTTTACGATTCTTATAATCATATAAAACTTCACTAACCTTGTTATATCCATTAGCCATGACTTCAATATCAATAGCATCTGGTCTAATTGAAAAATACGAAGCATAAAATTCAAGTGGATAATATAGTTTATATCAACCAATTCTTCAAGCCATAATAACATAGGCTGTAGCATGAGCTTTTGGAAACATATATTCGATTTTTTTAAGTGAATTAATGTATCAATCAGGAACTTTATTATTAATAAGAAGTTCTTCTTGTTCAGCACTCAAACCTTTTCCCTTCCGTACTCTTTCCATAATTTCAAAAGAAACTAAAGGTTCAATTTTTCTTCTTATTAATTCTTGCATGATATCATCACGACAACAGACACAATCTTTTAATTTGAAGCCTTTTTTAACTAATTCTTCAGCATTACCAGCTCATACATTTGTCCCGTGACTAAGTCCACTTAAAAGAATTAAGTCATTGAATGTTCTAGGTTGTGCATCCTTTAACATACCTCGCACAAAACTAGTTCCAAACTCAGGTAGCCCATATGCACCAGTTGTTTCATTATCGATCATGCTTGGACTTATTTTCATTGATTCAGTAGTATAGAATAACTTCATTACATTTTCATCAAATTTTGGAATACTTTTAACACTTATACCAGTTAGATCTTCAAGCATTTTAATTGTTGTTGGATCATCATGACCAAGTAAATCAAGTTTTAGAACATTATCATGAATGGATTCAAAGTTAAAATGTGTTGTTTTTCAGCTGCTATTAGTATCATTTGCTGGATAATTAACCGGCGTAAAATCTTCAACATCAAATTCTTTTGGTATAACAATTATTCCGCCAGGATGCTGTCCTGTTGTTCTTTTAACGCCAGCTGCTTTGGAAGCTAAAAAATCTAAAAAAGCTCTTGACCATGGAATTTCTTCTTTTCTTTCTTCATGCATATATTTTTCACAAAAACCAAAAGCTGTTTTTAAGGCAATCTTAGAAATAGTGCCAGCTCTAAATGAATGATCCTCACCAAATAATTCCTTAACAAGATTATGAATAGTAGGTTGATATTCCCCACTAAAATTTAAATCAATATCAGGAACTTTATTTGCTTCAAAACCTAAAAATGTTTCAAATGGAATATTATGTCCATCTTTTGAAAGAATTTCATTGCATTTTGGACATCTTTTGTCAGGTAAATCTCATCCTGAATAAATTTCTGGATTATCACTTCATTCAAAATACTTACATTTTAAACATAAATAATGTGGTTCAAGGGGATTAACTTCAGATATTTGGGATAAGTTTGCAACTATAGAAGAACCAACTGACCCTCTACTTCCAACTAAATAACCATCTTCATTAGATCTTTTTACTAATTTATGACTAATTCAATAAATTGCTGAATATCCATATTTAATAATCGGATTTAGTTCTTTTTCAACACGGTCAATGATTTTTTTATCTGGATTATTTCCATATTTTTCATATAAATTCTTGTAAACTAATTCTCTTAGTTTAATTGGAGAATTATCAAAACTTGGCACATATAATTTATCTTTAATTACTTGAATATCTTCAATTTGACTTGCAATTTTTTTTGGATTATTAATAACAATATCCTTAATTATTTTTTCGTCGTTTAAAAAAATAAATTGGCCAATCATTTCTTTGGTTGTAAGATATTTAAATCCAGGTTGCGCTCTTCCCTTTAGTCAATGTTTTCCTCCCCCTAAAGAAGGAGCATTAATATAGATTGCATGAATTTGTTTTTGATAATCATAAACATATCTAGCATCCGAAGTGGCAACGCACATTTTATTTAAAACATTACATTTTTCAATTAAATCTTTGTATGCAAATTTCAAATCAGATCAAGATATATCTTCTAGCTTAACATAATAAATAAATGATTCAATAGGAGGGAGTTCTATATAATCAAAGTTTTTTATTTCTTCAAGAATTTCATCATCAGTTCCAAACAAAACTTTGTCCCAAAGAAGCGATTGATTTGTTGCTGAACCAAATAAAAGATTAGGATACTTATTCTTATTTTCTATATAGAATTTTGGACCTTCTGCAAAATCATCAGTTAACGAATTAGATAAAATTTTAAAAAGTTCTTTTAGACCTTTTTGATTTTTAGCTAAAACTCTTATTTCGGAAGGTCTTTTTCTTTTAGCTCATAATGAAGTGTCGTAGTTGAATAGTTGCTCTGCATTAAATATTTGTTTTTCTAAGGCAAGTCTTGATATCATGCGTAATCAAACTTGTGCTAAAACATTAGCATCATAATCAGCTCTATGTGCTTCAGCGACATCATAAGCAATATTAAATCTTTTACATACTCTTTCAAGCTTATGCAGTCTATCTTCAGTATCAAGTAAATAAGAAACTCTTAATGTATCAATGCAAACTAGATTGCTTATATCCAAATTATAATCTTTGAATTTTTGGAAGCACATTCGCATATCAAAGCTCCCATTATGAGCTACAGCTATTTTATTATTTAAAATTTCATATATTTTTCTAATGCCTTCTTCTTGCTCATAACCATTAGCTAACATTGATTCATTAATGTTAGTTAATTCTTTGATTTTTTCAGTCAATGGCTTATTTGTTTTTAAAAAGAATTGAATTTTTTCAACTTGTTTGCCATTTCTAATGATGGAAGCACCAAATTCAATAATATCATCAAATCTTGAAGATAACCCTGTTGTTTCAAGGTCAAAAACAACATATTCAGCATCACCAAGATTGAAATTTCTATAACCTATAAAGATTGTATTTTTGTTTGAAATTGTTGAAAGAGTAGCTCCATATATTGGCTTAATTTTTTTATTTTTCTTTAAAAGATTATAGAAACTAGGAAAACTTTGCACGTTATCTAAATCAGTAATAGCAATTGCTTCGTGGCCTAATTTTTCCATTGCTTCAATATATTCTTCAGGAGAAGAAATTCCATCTTGCGCACTCATGTTTGTTCTGACTGCTAAATCAATTCTTTTTTCTTTTTCATTGTCTGGTGTTAAAGAAATCAATGATTCAGTAAGTGTATACCAATTTTTTCCAGAAGTAAGAATGAATTTACTTTTTGTATATGCATCATCACTTAGAAGTCCTTGGACATAGATTGTATCCCCTATTTTTAAATTAGGTTTTTCATCATTGATATCTTGAATGCATTTGATAGCAATTGCTTCTTTGTAATCTGAGATTCGAAGATTCAAAATTCTTCTATTGGTATTTGTTGTTCGATATTCTAAAAAGAAAATTTCACCCTTAAGCATAACTTTGATTTGTTCAAAAGTTATTAGAGCATCAGAAATACTCATTTCAATAGGATTTTGATTGTTATTTCTTTTTTTGCTATAAAAAGGATTGTTTTCTTCTTTGTTTGAAGTTTTATTTTTTTCTTCTTTTTTAATCGAATCAAAAGAATTAATTAGTCCTTTAACAATTTCTTTGCCTTCATTGGTTTCTTTTTTTTGATTTAATTTGTAGATTGGAATAAGGAATTCAAAGCCAATTTTTGCAAGACATAATTTGATTTCAGTATCAAAATTTTTAAATGCATCATAGGCTTTTTTAGTTGGAATATTAAATGTTATTTGATTATCATTTAAGTCTAAAATTTCAGGATTAATAAACCCTGAAATTGAATGTAATTTGTGAAATGAAGTCTCAATTGTGTATTTTAAATAATCAGCTATAACTTTTTTATCTAAGATAACATTTTGAATCATTAAATTGATTTTGCAATCAGGAAATTTAAGGCGCATGGCTTTTTTAAATTCAAGATATTGCGAAATTTCAATATGTTCCTCAAATTGAATATCAAAAATTCAATTTTTAAGAGTTGCTAAGGCAGGTTGCACAGATAAAAGTTTTGTTCCTTCAAAAACACCTGAAGGCTTAAAGTTTATTTCCTTACATAGATTTTCAAAACTTTTATCAAGCATAAAAATATCTCCTTAAAAATTATTTAATCAATAGAATTGCAGCTAATGAGATGGCAACAAGTGACATTGAATCAAATCGATCCATGAAACCACCATGACCTGGAATTAAATTTGAAAAATCTTTAATTCCTAATATTCTTTTTATTCCTGAAAAAATCAAATCTCCAACAATTGAAGCAATTGGCAATACTATTAAACCTACAACTAATTGTTTCCAATTACTAAATACTCTAAATATTTCATTGCTTTTTGTTAGATGCCCTAAGTACATTGTAATAAAAACAAAAATAGCACCAGATATAAAACCAATAATTACGCCTTCTCAAGATTTCTTAGGACTTATTGTTGGAGCAAAACCTCTTTTGATAATTTTACGTCCTATTAATGAGCCGCCAACATATGCCATTGAGTCAGTAAAGATTGGAATCGTTACCATAGCAAATAATAAATATATATTTGCGGCATTAAAAACAAAAATTGTTTTGAATGCTAAAGGAATAAATCATGTTACAAAAAGAACAATTAAATAGGAATTTATTTTTCTTTTTAACTTTGCTTTTGAAACAAAAAGTTCAATTATATAAATGAAAGAAATTAAGGTAATTAAAATTAGTAATTGCAACACTCTAAATTTTGTTATTGAATCGTATCCAAAAAATAAAGTTTCTTTAATTTGCGCAATTAGACTTGCAGCATTAATTCCTGTGTTGCTTGCTAAATTAAGAAATGAATTGGTTTCTATTTGACTTGGTTGATTTAAAAATCAATCAAGCGGCATTAGTCAAATTAAAACACTAGATATTGCAATTATGATACTTTCTCATTTTTTTAGAATCCGGTGTGAAATAACTTCATAAACAGCTCATGTTGAAATTATGGAATAGAAGACAATTCCAATTATTTTTCCTGAAATTTTTCCATAATATACTACAAATAAGAAAGGGATAAGTATTAATAACAAAATAATTGCAGACTTTAATCTTACTTTTATATCTTTCATTTTTTATCCTATTTTTTAATATAAATTGATATAAAAATAGTTAAGAAGAAAAGATTATATTGTCATTAATTCTTTTTCTTTTACTTTAACTAGATTATTAATTTTTTCAATTGCTTTATCAATTTCTTTTTGAATTTGGTCTAAGAAATTCTTTTGCAAATCTTCAGATAATTCTTTATCTGCCTTTATTTGTTTATTTGTATCTTGACGAATTTGTCTAATTCCTACTTTTGCTTGTTCAGATAATTGATTTAGAACCTTAGTCATTTCAACACGTTTTTCAGTAGTCATTTGTGGATATATCAATCTAAGTTGGTGACCTACGTTAACGATTGTGATGTTTAGCTTTTGATCCATAATGGTTTTTTCAATGTTTTTTAGAATTCCCATGTCATATGGTTTAACTAATAATTCTAATGGGCCATTAGGGCTTATGGAAGCTAGTTCTTCTAAATTCATTCATGAATCATAGTAATTAATTTTAATTTTATTAATCAATGTTGGGTTTGCTTTTCCCACAGCAACTTTTAATAATTGGTGTTCAAAATTGTTAATAGTTTTCTCAATGCCTTCTTGTAATTCTTCGATATAAAAATTCAACTCCATACTTTTTCCTTGTAAATTCTATTCCTTTATTTTTTTGTGATAACTGTATTTGGGATTTTGTTTTCAATTGCTCTAAGCAGTGCATTTTCTTCATTGATATCAAAAATAATTATGTCAATATTATTATCTTTTGCCATCGAGGCTGCTGTTTGATCAATAACTCTTAAATCTTTTTCAAGCAATTCATCATATGTTATTTTGTCAAATTTAACTGCATTCTTATTAAGTTTTGGATCACTATCATAAACTCCATCAACATTGTTTTTTCCCATTAGAATTGCATCAGCTTCAATCTCAGATGCATACAATGTTGAAGCAGTATCTGTTGTAAAAAAAGGTCTCCCAGTTCCGCCGGCAAAAATAATAACTTCTCCATCTCGCAAGTATTTTTTTGCTTTTTCATTAATATATACTTCACAAACTTTTGGATCGGTTGTTAATGAAGATAAAACTCGTGATGCTAATCCATTATTTTCAAAACCAGATTGAAGAGCTAAGGCATTCATTGTTGTTGCAAGCATTCCAATATAATCAGCTCTTACACGATTAATTCCGTTTTTAGCTGCGCTAGTGCCACGTCAGAAATTTCCACCACCAACAACAATTGCAACTTCAACATTATTGTTTATTATTGTCTTTAATTGACTTGCGAACTTTTTAACCAATTCATAGTCAATTGCTAAATGTTTATCTTTATTCGCTAGCCCTTCACCTGATAATTTGATTAAAATTCTTTTATATTTATAATTCACGATAACCTCATTAAACTAAATTTATATAAATTTAGTCTATTAAATATTTGTATATAATCTAAGCAAAATTATATATTAGTTTAACTTAAAATGCTTTTATAAAGATTTTGCATTTATTTTTTTATCAAAAAGCAATAATTTTTGCTTACCTTTTTTTAGTGCATCATATGCAGCAGCGCGACTCATTGCTAACTCATTGGCTATTTCTTGAAAAGATAAATCTTCAAAAAGATACAAATAAAGAACTTGTTTTTGGGATTGAGCTAAAAGTTGACCATATTTTTCAAATAATTTTATTAAATTATCTCTTTCTTCTAAGTCTTGCATTATTCATTAATACCCTTCATCAACCCAAAAATGTATGAATTTAAATCAAATTCTTCTAAATCTTCAATTTTTTCACCAAGACCAATATATTTAACAGCCAAATTTATTTCATCTTTAATTGTTAAAATAATTCCACCCTTGGAAGTTCCATCCATTTTCGTTAAAACAATTCCACTAAGTTTTGTAGCTTCACCAAATGCCTTAGCTTGTGAAATTCCATTTTGCCCTGTTGTTGCATCTAAGACTAAAAGTGATTCTTGAGGAGCATCTTCAACCTTTGAACTAATTATTTTATTTATTTTAGATAACTCATTCATTAGATTTACTTTATTTTGCAATCTTCCAGCAGTATCAATGATTAAAATGTCATAATTATCAACTTTAGCTTTATCAATCGCACGATAAACAACAGCAGCTGGATCTAATTCATTAGGAAGAGGCTTAACTATATCAGCGCCAACTTTGTTTGCTCATATTTCAAGTTGTTCAACTGCTGCTGTTCTAAATGTATCTGCTGCAGCAATTAGGACTTTGAAACCTTCATTAATTAGTTTGTAAGCTATTTTTGAGATTGAAGTTGTTTTTCCTGACCCATTAACACCAACAACTAAAATAACATTAATTCTGCCTTTTTTTACATCTAAAGTTGTATCAACTATTGAGTTAGACGTATAGATTGTAAAAAGCTTATCAGCAATAATTTCATTTATTAATTTCGGATCAATTATGTTTTCGTTTTTTACTTCTTTCTTACACTCTTCAATGATAACTTGAACTAATTTCATTGAAATATCAGCCATTATTAGTATTTCTTCAAGTTCTTCAAAAAATTCTTCATCAATTTTATTGTGTTTGTTTTGAAGTTGTTTGATGCTTTCAACAAAAGAAGAATTTGATTTTGAAAGGCCAGCTATATACTTGTCTAACTTATTTTTCTTTCTTAATTCTTTTTCGAGTTGTTTCTTTTCTTTTGCTTCAATTTTTTCTTGTTTTTTTGCAATTCTTTCTTCTTTAGTTCCAAAAAGTTTATCTTTTAAATTTGACCAAAAACCCATTATTTCTCCTAGAAAATTAATAGTTTAATTCTATTTATTTATATAAATTTTAATATAAAAAACTTAAGAAAAAATTAATAGCAAAGTATTAAAACTTTCTATTGTTTTGTTAAGTATTAGATGAAATTTTAATTGGCTTATTTAATTTATTTTTGATTTGAATTTACCTAAGAAAATGAGACAAAGGATTGTTAAGTCTCATTTTTTCTTTCAATCAAAACAAGTGTTTCAATATGAGGTGTTTGGGGAAACATATCATAAGATTGAATTTTTTTAATTGAATATCCACTATAAGTAAATTCTTTTAAATCTCTAATTAGTGTCTTTGGATCGCAACTTAAATAAATAATCTGTTTTATTTGTGATTGGATTATTGCTTCAATGCTTTTATTTTTTAAGCCTTCTCTTGGAGGATCAAAAATAACTAAATCAATTGCTTCTTTATTTTTTGATATTCATTCATTTGCATCAGCATTAATAATTTCAATATTGGAAATTTTGTTTATTTCTATATTTCTTTTTGCTTGTGTAGTTGCATTATTATTTATTTCAATTGAATAAACTTTTTTTGTTTTATTAGCAATGAAACAAGCAATTGTTCCAACGCCACTAAAAGCATCAACAATATTTAGATTCTTATTAGGGATTCAATCTAATATTTGTTTATAAATAAGTTTCGCTAATTCTTCATTTATCTGATAAAAACTATCATTTTTTACTTCAAAAAATATATTATCAATTTGATATTTAATTCCTTGATGCTCTAGTAAATTAATTCATTTGTTTTTTAATTCATCAAAGATGCTAATTTTGTAATTTTTCTTAAGCTTATTAAGTTCGATTAATTCATCTATCAATCTTTTTTCAATCTTTTTATTGATATTTAACACTATTTCTATATTGTTATCTAAATTACTTGAGCGCAAAGTTATTTTATTTGGCCCCAAAGAAAAGATTGTTTCTTTGATTTTAATATCTATTTCTGTTTGTGGATTTAGAAGTATATTTTTATAAAAGTTATTTATTTGTTTATTAGCTAATAAGAGATTTATTTGCGGAATTAATGAATGACTATATTTCTTAAAAAAACCAAATAAAATTTCATTTTCTTTGTATTCAATTTGAAGAGTTATTTTGTTACGATAAAAAAATTCTTTTGGAGATTTTATTATTGGATTAATTTCTTTTATATTTAAGTTTCTTGCAAATAGTTTTTTTATTAATGTTTCTTTAAATTCAATTTGTTTAGAATAATCTAAAGAAAGAAGTGGAGCACTTCCGCTTTCATAAAGTAATTTTTCATATTCATTTAGTATTCTTCTTTCTTTTGAAACATTTAAAAGTTTTATAACTTTAGCAAAACAACATTTTTTTGAATAATAAGTTATTTCTATATTTGCACTTTCATTAGGAAGAAGATTATAAACAAAAATAGGGATTTCAAAATCTCTAATTATGCAAAGTCCTTCATAACTTAAACCATCAAATAAAGAATTATTGTTTTTTATATTTTTTAGAATTAATCCTTTTTTTAATTCAATTTTATTTTCCATTATTTACCTAAACAGAATTTACTAAACATATTATCTAAAAGAGCTTCGTTATCATGTTCTTTATTTAGAATTTCTCTTAGAATTCCTCAAGCTTTATTAATATCTAAAATAACAACTTCAGGTCCATATCCCGCATTTAGACTTTCAATTGCATTATTTAATTCATTTATACATTGCTTTAGAAGTCCTAATCTTCTTGTGTTATAAATTAATTCTGGATCTT
The DNA here is from genome assembly GCF_000367765.1 of Metamycoplasma auris 15026. Classification (GTDB taxonomy): domain Bacteria; phylum Bacillota_I; class Bacilli_A; order Mycoplasmatales; family Metamycoplasmataceae; genus Metamycoplasma; species Metamycoplasma auris_A. Next base: position 114,262 of record NZ_AORI01000001.1, on the reverse strand, counting down.
CATAATCTAAGTTTAGATAGTTTTTTATAAGGGCATTTTTTAGCTCTCAAAGATATCCATTTTTTGCAGATGTTAAAACATAGTTAGCAGGTGCTTTTTCTTTTAAAAGGTCACTTTTGTTAATAACTGGAATATAAATTTTATTTTTTGATAATTCTTTAATTAATCTATCTTCTTCGTTTTCTTTGTGCGCAGGACTTGTTAGATGTACAACAATTTTAGCTTCTTCAATTGCTTTTATTGAACGTTCAATTCCAATTGATTCAATTTTATCTTGTGTTTTTCTAATGCCAGCTGTATCAATTATTTTAAATAGAATGCCATTCAATTCATAAGTATCTTCAACAATATCTCTTGTTGTTCCTGCAATATCTGTAACGATTGCTTTTTCTTTACCTAATAATCTATTTAAAATTGATGATTTTCCAGTGTTAGGTTGACCTACAATAGCTACTTTTATTCCATTATAAACATCAGATGCATTTTCAGATTTTTTTACGATGATTTCAATGTTATTTTTTAAGTTAGTAATCATAGTTAGTAATTTATTACTATTCATCTGTTCAATATCATTGTAATCTGAGTAATCGATATTTATTTCGATGATTGAAATAATCATAAGAAGTTGTTGTTCTAATTTATCAATAATTTCTGCATCTTTATCATTGAATTGAGTAATAGCTATTTCTGCTTGAATATTAGTTTGTGCATGTATTAGAGAGTTTATTGCTTCTGCCTTTTCTAAACTAATTTTTCCATTCAAAAAAGCTCTTCTGGAAAATTCGCCACGAGTAGCCATTCTTGCGCCATTAGCTAGAATTAAATTTAAAATTTTATTTGTAACTATTATTCCACCATGCGCATTGATTTCGATTGTATCTTCACCAGTAAAGTTTTTATTTCCAATAAAGAAATTAACTAAAACTTCGTCTACAACTTTTTTAGTATTTGGATCCACAATATATCCATAAGTTATTGTTTTATCAGTTCCAATTTTTCCATTGTAGACTTTTTTTATTATTTCAATTGCATCTGGTCCAGATATTCTAATTATAGAGATAGCTTGGTTAATATTACCTGAAGAAATAGCTGCTATTGTATCGTTATAAATATTTTTCATAGATTAAATTATAGAATAAATTAAGTTTTGTTTTTTATATGAATAATTTGTTTTTTTTAATCTTGAATTCCTAATTTCTAAATAAAAAAATAATATGGGAAAGTAAAGTTTATGTTTGTTAAATTAATAATATTAATAAAAAATGTAATTAATTAAAAAAATTTAAAAAGTTCCTTAATTTAAGAAGAAAACAATGTCAATAATTATGTTTTTAAAAGCAAAAAACTAAGAAATTATTGACATATTACTATTTTTAGAGGAAATAAAAAAAGCAAGGATTAACTTGCTTTAATTATCAGATTTTAACTCTTTTGTTTGGAGCTAGATACATCTTATCGCCTTTTTTAATATCAAAAGCATCATAGAAATCATCGGAGTTTTGAACTTGAATGTTAGCTCTTAAAATAGCAGGCGCATGCACATCAGTATCAATTAAAAGTTTTTGTAATTCCTTACGATATTTTGATCTTCAATTGATTGCATAATTTATATAAAATTCTTTGGCACTGAAATCTTTTTCTTGCTTTGCTGCTTCTAGTGCACAAGAAACTCCGCCAGCATCAGCAATATTTTCTGAAACAGTTAATTTTCCGTTGCATTTTCCTGCTTCTGTTTTTTTGCCATCAAATAAATCAATCATTTTTTTCGCACGTTTGTCAAACTCTTCTTTATCTTTTTCACTTCATCAGTTAACCATGTTTCCAACTTCGTCGAAGTTAGCACCATTATTATCAAATGCGTGTGATATTTCGTGCGCAATAACACTACCGATTCCACCATAATTTGTTGAAGAAGATTGTTTTTTACTATAGAAAGGAGCTTGTAAAATACCAGCTGGGAAAACAATGATATTTTTAGTTGGGTTATAGTAGGCATTTACCATGGCAGGAGTCATAGACCATAAGTCTTTATTTTTCTTTTTGCCATATTGCGAATATCTATATTCACCTTCAATTTTTTGGAAGTCCATAACATTCATAAGTAAGTCATTATAGCCTTCATATTCCTTAAGAATTAATTTGTCATAGTATTCTTCATATAAATCAGGGAAACCTACATAAACACCAATTTTTGAAAGTTTTAGAATTGCTTTTTCTTTTGTTGTTTGTGATAATCAATCATTATTTTTTAATCTATTTGCATATATTGAAACCATTTTTGTAATCATAGATTCAACATTTTTTTTGTTTTCATTTCCAAAGAAAGTTTCACCATAGTATTTACCAAAAGGCATTTTGTAAACACCATCAGCTACAAGTTTAACTGCAATTTTTTGTTTAGGTTGTGCTTTTATTTGTCCTCTTAAAGCTCTTGAGAATTCTCCAGCAATAACTAAACTATCATAATCTAAGAAAGCAGCTAAAGAAAGAATTGTGTTAATGTATAAAAAAGCTTTATAGTTTTCAAAATTTGGTGCAGTAATTAATTTAGATAGGTCACTTGCTAAATTGTCTGAAACACAAATTACATCTTCAATTTCTTTGTTATAAATACTTTTAATGATATTTGATAATTTAAGTTCTTTAATTTTTGTATCAAATTCAAAAACTTTTTTTGGATTATAGATATTTGTAATGATTGCTCATTCTTCTGCAGATAAAATATACTTAGCAGCTTCTGAATCTCATAGAAGTGCTTTGTTAATTAGATTTTCAGCTCATTTAGTATCTTTGTTGATTTTTAAAAGAAGTTTTTTTACCATCGCTGTTCAAATTTTGTACATTGAATTCTTTTTTTCTTCGTTTGCATAATATTGTTTTTCTGGAAGAATAACATTAGGGCAAGAAACAAAAAGAATTTGTTGTTCGAAGTTTTTAAAATCTGTTTCAATGAATAAAGGAATAGGAAGCTCAAAGCCAGCAAATAAAAAATCTTTGTAATTTTTTTCTAAATCAGCTCAACTTTGCAGAGATTCAATCTGCTTTAGAATTGGAAGAAGCGGTTTAATTCCGTTTATTCTTCTTTGATTTCAATTGGTAAATAACTTATAAAACTTCACCATCTCTAAAAGAGTTGGATTGTTTTTGATATCAGAAGAATCTTTTATTCATTTGTCTAAAAGCTTAATTTTTAATCTAACCAATTCTTCATCTAGTCTTTCAAAAGAACCTACGGAAGATTTGTTATCTGGAATTTTATGCTTAGCTAGTCATTCACCATTTATTGCTTCAAAAAAGTTATCTTTTATAAGTTTTTTATTCATAAATTACCTTTCTTTATTTTTTGGAAGCGAATTTTTTATCAATCTTATTTTTTGTATAAAACAATTTTAAGTTATTGAAAGAAAGTGTTTTTTTGTAATTCTTGTAGTTCATTTTTTCAAATACAACTGAAATTTTTAATTCTTCAGCTTTCTTTAAAAGAAATTTTAGAAAAATAGTAATACTTGGGTCATCAATTTTTTTAACAATTTCTTCATCAATTCAAATCATATCAATTCAAGAACCAATATTTAAAATGATGCTTTCATTGATTTGAGTTAAACGAATTTTTGCTTTAAAAGACTTATTAATATCTTTTATTTGTTCTACTTTTTTCTTTGTTCTAGCAAGAGTTTTTTTGCTATTAATTTTAATAAGTGATAGAAAATCTTTGGAATTAGAATTTAATTCATTAATTGTGGCATTATCAATAGTGTTGAAAATAAAATCTTGAATGTTGAGAATTTTATTATCAAAAGATTGTTTATTTAAATTTTTGTAAAGACTTAAAAAGTAATTCTTATACAAATCAAATGAATTTCAAAGTTCTTTATTTTGTTTATCAAAATTTTTAAATTCATTTTTGAATTTTTTATCAATTAAAAGAATATCTAATTTTTTGTTTGAATCTTCTAAATCATTTAGATAGATTTGTTTTGTATCAATAGCATTTTCTTGAAGATATTTTTTGATTGAATTATATTTATTTTTAAAAGCACTAAAGTCTTCAGAAACAAGAAAATTATTTGATAATCAAGGGTTTTCTAAATTTAAATCAAGTTTCAAATAATCAAAGATTAGCTCATAATTAGAAATAGCTTCATATGTATCTTCTTTTTTTAGAAGAAGCGAACTATCAAAGGCATAAAAAGATTTAAAGAAGCTGCTATATCAATAAGAATAATAGTTTTTGATAATGCGAATAATGTTGTGTGCTTTGCTTAGACTGAATTTGTTTTTAGGGAAAACAAAAAAGAGTTTATTTCAATCTAAAATAGTTTTAACTCCAATGATTTTTTGTTGCATAAATAAGTCTTTAAAAATCTTTATTAAACCATCAAAAGTATTGATATTTTTAATATTTAAAATTAATACGCAAGCAACATAATGATTTTCAGGATTAATCAAATAATTGATATTTGTATTTAGTCCTTCGATGATTGTTTTTTCAACTTTTGTAATTTCTTTTCAACTTAGATTTAAAAGCAGTTTATTATCATCAATGAAGTTAAGTTCGATAATTACTTTAGTAATACTAGTTGATAATTTATTTTTTTGTTTATTAAAATCAATAATAATATTCTTTCTTGTTTCAAGAGCTTTTTCAAATGCAAAGGAAGCTTTTTTATCTAATAAATTTAAAAACGATTCAAGCTTTTTTCATTTTTTATTTCATAATGAAAGTTTTTTTAAAAAGAAAGGTTGAGTATAGAGATTTTGAATATCGCTACGATATTTAATTCTTTGTTTTTCAATATCAACTTCTAAAAAAATCAGTCCATTAGTATTATTGATATCTCATTTTCTTTTGTCAATGAAATAAATAAGTAAAAAAGTAATAACACATACTAAACTAATAAGCAATAAAATAAGAATTATCAAAGCATTATTCGAACTCATTTAGATTACCATCCCATTTTTTAATTGAGTGGTGAGAACGTTCAAATTGTTTAATTACTTTATTAGTTTGGAATTTAACTGTAATAATTGAGCCAACTAGATCGATGATTTCACCTTTTCCATAAGTCTTATGAATGATGCAATCTCCAACGATTAAATCAGCATTATTCAAATCATTTTCTTTACTAAAAGCAAAATCTGAAGCAAGATTGATTGAATCTTGTTTACTACGAAGTCCAAGTTCGTCAATAAAACGACTTCGTTTTGTAAAACCAGAACGATTAATCGCATATGATAAATGCAATTTCTTTTTAGCTCTTGTTATAGCTACATACATCAATCTTCTTTCTTCTTCAAGAGCCTCAATATCTTCTTTATAGTTATCTAGATTTCTTATGAAAGTAAATTCACGATGAGGGGAATGAATTATTGATCTTCTTAAAGGAAAAATCCCATCAGCAAGTCCACAAATAAAAACATAATCAAATTCAAGACCTTTGGCATTGTGTACTGTCATTAAAGATACAAAACTTGTAGCATCATCTTCAACATCTCTATCAGTAATTAGTGTTATTTCTTGTAGATATTCATCAATGCTGCCCTTTTTATTTTTAGTTTCTCATCTTTCAATAGCACTAATTAAACTTAAGAAGTTTTCTTTTTTGCTTTCATATTCTTCTTCAACATTCTTAAAAGGTTCAAAGTAGCCAATAACTTGTAGCATAAATTCTTTAAGCATAATGCTAATTGAATTAGATTTAAGCGCTACTCTAGCTCAGCGGATGTTGTTTACTAGATTAGCTATTTGTTGAATTGTTATTGAAGAGATGTGCAGAGTTTTTTGAATTTCATCAAAATGGCTTTCAATTGCACTAAATAAATCAATGCCTCTTTCACGTGCAAAATTAAGTAGTTTTTCAATTGTAACTTCACCTATTTTTCTTGATGGTTTATTGATAATGCGAAGAAACATTAATTCATTGCCATCATGAATTACTCTTAAATAAGCTAAGGCATCTTTGATTTCTTCTCTTTGGTAAAACTTAATTGATCCAAAAAGTTTGTAAATTGTATTTTCTCTAATTAATGCTTCTTCAATAGCTCTTGAATAACTATTTGTCCGAAATAAAATAGCAATGTTTTTTAATTGAATACGATTTCTTTTTAGTTTTGAGATATTTTGAGCAATTCATCTGGCTTCATCTTCTTCAGAATAACCACTAAAGAAATCAATATCTTCGCCTTCTTCATTGTATGTATATAGTTTTTTGTCTAATCTAATTTTGTTATTTGTAATAAGACGATTAGCATATTTGAGAATTGTTTTTGTTGAACGATAGTTTTCTTCTAATTTGATAGTAAGAGCATTTGGATAGTCTTTATGAAAATTAATAATGATATTAATATCAGCATTTCTTCAACTATAAATTGTTTGGTCTGGGTCACCAACAATTGTTAGATTGTTAGTGGAGCATAGTTTTTGAAGAATCTTATATTGAATTATGCTTGTATCTTGGAATTCATCAATTAATAAATAATCATATCTTCTAGCTCATTTGTTAGCAGTACGATAAAACTTAGGGTCATAAAATAACTTATAAACAAAAACTAAAAGATCATCAAAGTCAAGAGCTTGTGATCTTTCAAGTCTTTCTTGGTATTTTTTATAAATTAATTCTTTTGTTTGAAGTGATTTTTTTTCTTCTTCAGAAATTGTTGGGTCATTTTCTTCTGATTCAATATTTAAAAAATCAAATAAAGCATTTTTTTTGTTTTGAATGAAGCTTAAGATGGAATTGTAGCTAAATTCAATATTTGAAATTTCTAATTCAGCATAAACTGATTTTAAAATTGCTTTCTGGTCAATTTCATCAACAATTTGAAAATCATTGCTATATCCTAAAAAATGAATATCGCGTCTTAAGATATTTGCACAAATGGAATGGAATGTTGTAATTGTTGGCAATTCAGATTCATCATCAAGAAGACTAGCAACTCTCGATTTCATTTCGTTAGCTGCTTTGTTAGAAAAAGTAAGGGCTAAAATGCGCAAAGGATTTATTTCTAATTCTTTGATTAGATAAGTAATTTTGTATGTTAAAACTCTTGTTTTTCCTGAGCCTGCACCAGCAATAATTCGCAGAGGCCCTTCATTATATTGAACAGCATTACGTTGTTGTTCGTTTAAATTATCTAAATCTAGCATAAAATCCTCCTGATGTTATAACTTATTTAATTATATCTTATTAAGTATGTGGGGAATAGTACTATTAAAAAATAGCTATAATTAGCTATTTAAACCAATTAATTTTGGGAAGTTCTCTTTTTTTTGGAAGAATTAACTTATTGTCTATTTCTTCTTCAAATTCTTCAAATTTATTTTTTCAAACAGTCTCTGTTTTTGATAATTTATCATTCCAATTTAACCTTGTTGCACTAATGCCTGAAAGAAGAATAAGAAATTCAATATTTATTGCAATAGTGGCTAGCATTGAAGGTATGCTTAGAATAATTTTTTGGGCAACATTAAGTTTATTTCCTTTTGCTGCACTAAGAAAACCATCAGCTGAAATAAGCATAAAAGCTAAAAAAACAAAGATTCAAAGTAAAGCAAATAAACGTTGGCGATCAAAAATATATTTAGATAATTTTTTTTGCTTATCTACTGAAATAATTTTGATTTTGCAAATTAACATTCCAAGAGTTTGGCCTTTTAGAAGTATTGGAATTAAAATGTACTCTAGAATAATAAAAAGAATAATTGCAAGTAACCAAATGCGGAAAATAATTTCTTTATAAATAATATTGTTTGTAAAGAAATCCATTTTTTTGTAATTGAAAACAATAAATGAAGAAGCAAGGGAAAAGATAACAAAAAGTAATAAATCTATCAAAGTTGCAAGCAATCTAATTCAAAAATTAGCGCGAATGTTTTTCTTTATTATCATGTAAATTTCTTAAAGATTAAGTTTCATTTTTTACTAAAACCATCTGTTAAATTATTTAAATCATTAATTTTAAATTTTTTAAAGTAAGGATTAGTTTTGATTTCGTTTAATCAAAATTCTTTTTGAGTTTTGATTTCCTTTAGAAGAGCAGCTTTAATGTTGTTATATACTTTGTCTTTTAGTGGATCGTTTTTGATTTTAAAAACTCCTAAATAACCTGCAACATAGTAGCAAAATGAAATTAAATTTGCAAAAATAAGAGCATTTTTTTTATCAATATCATCTTTATTGTATGAGGATAAAATAGCATTTCAAACTCTTACTAAAGAATTGATATTGAATAAAATAAATTTGCCATTTAGATCACTAATTCATGTGTTTTTGTAATAAACATATGACTTAGCTTTTAATAAACAATCAAAAATAAATTTAGTTGCACTTTCGAAATTAAGATTTTTAATTTTTGATTTTTTAATTACTTCAGAAATAATTTCTTTTTTAATAATGTAATTTGAATTTGAAGATGAAGCTAAAGCAAGCGGCAAATTATTTTTTTCTAAATCAATAATATTTAGCTCAGGAAGAATTTCATCTTTGTAACATGAATATATGTTTTCTTTTTTTGAAAAAGGAATTTCAATAATGTCAGGTTGATAATTAAGTTTTTCTAAAAAAGAATTAATATGTTGGATGAATTCACTTTTTATTTTATAAGTTTGTTTTAGGATATGAACATAAGGAGTTTGTACTAAATCAATTGCGGTTTTCAGTGTTAAATCAAGGTTTTGGTGTGCTGAATTAATAATAATTTTAGTTTTTTCCTTATGCTTAGTTTGCAACTTATCAAGTTCAAAAACTTGTTCATTAGTTGGATTGTCAATTGTTATAATAACATCAAAATTATTATTTTTTTGCTTATTTATGTTGTGTAAAATCTTATCAACTTGAATGTTGGGATTATATATTGGAATTATGATTGTCAAATTTTTATTCATATTTTAACCTACATTTTTATTTGTCCAGCAACTCTTGGGAAAGGTATTGCATCTCTTATGTTAGAAATACCTGTTACATACATAATAAGTCTTTCAAAACCAATACCAAAACCAGAAGATGGCGCATAACCGAAGCGTCTTAAATCTAAATATCATTGCAAAGGCTTAATTGGAATTTTGATTTCATTCATACGATCTAGAAGTTTTTGATATCTTTCTTCCCGTTGACTGCCCCCAATTAATTCTCCAATTCCTGGCACTAATAAATCAAATGCTGCAACAGTTTGATTATCATCATTTTGATACATATAAAAAGCTTTAATATCTTTAGGATAATTAATAACTGCAACTGGGCCTTGAATAATTTGTTCAGATAAGAATTTTTCGTGTTCTGAAGCTAAGTCCATGCCAAAATGAATATCTTTTTCTATAAATTGATCTTTAAATTCCTTAAGTTTTTCAACAACATCTTTGTATTCAATAATTGTTAATTTATTACTTAGAAACTTGTTTAGATTATCTAATAAACCAGGATTTATTGAATCTAAATAATTCATTTCATCATTGTAGTTTTGAATAGTATTTTTAATTACAGTTTTTAATAAATCATCAGCTAGCAAAACAATATCTTTAAGTTTATAAAAAGCAACTTCTGGTTCTATCATTCAAAATTCAGCAAGGTGTCTTGAAGTATGTGAATTTTCAGCTCGAAAAGTTGGGCCAAATGTATAAACTTTTTTAAAACTTTGAGCATAGGATTCCGCATGTAGTTGTCCTGTTACTCCTAAGAATGCTTTTTGTTTGAAGAAATATTCTTTATTTTCATCATCTACTAAAAGAGTTTCGCCAGCGCCTTCGCCATCATTAGATGTAATGATAGGTGATGCCATATATAAGAAGCTATTTTCTTGAAAGTATTTGTGAATTTCAAAGGATAAGGAATTTCTAATTAACATTATGCATTTAAAAAGATTAGTTTTGTTTCTTAGATGAGGAATTTCTCTTAAGAATTCAAGCGAAGTTTCTTTTTTTTGGATAGGAAAATCTTCATCAACTGAGTTAATGATTGTAAGTGATTCTAAGATTAGTTCAAGAGGCTGTTTAGCATTTGGAGTTAGATGGATATAACCATTTATAACCAAAGAAGTTCCTAAAGAAATATTTGATATTGAAAATTTTTCAATATCTTCATTTTTAGCAACAACTTGTAGATTAGAAATGCTACTTCCGTCATTTATTGTTAAAAATCTAATTTTTTCATTTCCCCGATTTGAAACAATTCAACCTTCAATACTCAATTTAAGACCTTCAGAAATCGCATTTTCTTTTTGTTTTAGTAATAATTCTTTAATTGTCATAATGCTATTTAATATTCCTTTTTAATTCAAATATATTATTAATTAATAATTAATTATACTTAATTATTTTACTAGCGTTTAGGATATAGGAATTTGGATAAATAATCATCTTAATTATTGATAAGAATATTTGTGTTTAAAATTCCAATAAAAAACAAAAAAGGCTTAATTTAAATTGAAAATTAGCCTTTTTTTATTTAATTTCTTTTAGAAAAAAAGAATATGAATTAATGGTCAATGTTTTGAAATTAATTTAATTAGTTTTTAGTTTTTTCAAAGTAGTATGAAACAATTTTTGTTCTTAAATTATTTTCAATTAGAGGATATGTGAATAGTTGGTATTCACTATCTTTTTCTGGATGAGGTTGTTCAAAAATACCTTTTGCAATTTCATCATTTCCAAAGTATCATTTATCAATAAATGCATAAGTTAAAGCATCTGCTGGAGTATATGAAATGTAATCAAAATTTCCTATTTCTGAAAGTTCAATATCTGAAAAAACATCACTAAATATATCTTCAAAAAGTTTGTATCCATCGTCTGAATGTGATCTTACTATATGAAGAAAATCTTTGAATTTTTTATTATCAACTTCTTTTGGATTAATGTTCTTAGTTCATTCATCTAGTTTGTTTCAGTCAGTTGTTTTTAAAGTTTCATTTTTGTTTAATTGTTCAATGATTTCTTTTTTTGCTTCTTCATTTTCAAATATTGATGCAAGAATTTCTTTAGCTTCTTTTATTTCTTTATCACCAATGTTTTCAATAATTTTTGCAATGAATTCTTCTTCAAGATTCATTAATCCATCTTCTTTATTGAATTTTGCATTATTATGATAAACATTTTCTTTAAGAGCTTCTAGAAATTTCTTGGTATCTTCTTCACTTAATTTATGAGAAATAATTCAGCCATCCATAAGAATGTAATTATGTTTTGGACGAATGAAACGAATTTTTCCTTCTTCAACACTTGCAAAATTATCTTTTGAATAATATGCATCTAAGGCATCACCATTATAAACAACAGCTGCGTCGCTTCTTCCCGAAGCTGGTTCGATTAAATGATTAACTAATTCAAGACCATCACCACTTAAGAAATTATGCATTGTATTTCTTATTTCATAACCCGATGCATTTTTAACAAAACTAACAAAAGAATCAATTGCATCTTTGTAATTTTTTTCATTAAAGTCAAAAAGTTTTCCTTCACCATTTGCTGTGAATTCTTTTGTTCATTCTTTTCTAGAATTGAATGCGCCAATCATTAAATTATCAACATAAGCATTAGTTCAGCCAATTCTTTGGTAGTTATGTTTATGTAGAATTTTAAAAATATCAAGTCAATCTTTTTTAAGGTTGGCTTCTTTTAATTCTTCTATTTCACCATCGTCATTTAGGTCTTTTAAATGCGGTCTTGTGTCTTTATTAATGTTATAAGCAATACCTTTGTCTTGAGAATAATATGGGATAATGAAATCAGCAAAATGGTCTCATTCTTTTTCATTTTTTGCTTTTGTTTCATCAAGCATTCTTCAAGCTTTTTTTTGTGGATCAATTTCAAAGCCAATTCTTTTTAAATCATCTTCTGTCATTGATGCTAATTTGTTATAGATTAATTGATCAAAGTTTTCAAGATGATTTTGGATTGTTTCAGTAAATAAGTTTTTACGTTTGTTTCAGTCTTTGTTTTCATCCCCAAAAACAACTGAATAATCTATTTTTTTAATTTTTTTATCAAGAATTAGTTGCGCTGCTTGAAAGTCACTACCAACACCAGCGATGGCTTTATCTTGGACAAGAGCTTGTGTGAATTCATTGACTTCTTTAAATTGTTTATAGTGGTAATTTTGGTTAAGTTTTTTAATGATACCAGGAGCTAAATATGATTCGTAGTTATAAATGCTGGGACGGTATTTATTGTTTAATTTTAAGGCTAAGGAACCAATAAATAAAAATAGAATTAGAATGCTAGCAAAAGAAAAGATTAAAGCTTTAAAAAGTTTTCTATGCAATTTATAAGTACCTCCTTAAAAATCTTTTTGTTGTTGTCTTCTTGTTAATAAAATGGTTTTCTTAGTTTTAATATTTTGACTCTTTTTAAAGACAATGTATATTGTGTTTGAAAATATAACAATAATTAATGAAATTGCACCAATTGCAAGCGACCAAGCTTGGAATTGTCCTTCGTATAACTTAGTTCCTAAGGTTTGGGTATTGGAAACAATTCTTGTAATAATAAAATCATCAAAAGAAAGTGTCATTGTCATTACAAATGTAAAACCAATTGAACCTAACATGTAAACAAAATAAGTTTTGAATCAGGTTTTAAATTTTGAATAACCTAAATCTTGGCTTGCTTCAAAAACGTTTTTTGAGAATTTGTCACTTTTTGGAAGCATAATAAGAATTCCATAAGGTAAACACATAACAGTATGCCCAATAATAGCTCTAAAGAAACCTTCACTAGTAGCCTTAAGAGTACCAAAGAAAAGGAAGTTTAAAACAATAGCAAGCGTTAATCCAGTAATAACATCAGGATTAATTAAAGGAATATTTGATGTAGTTTGGACAAATGAACGCGCTACTTTGTTTTTGTGTCTTCAAAGAGCAAAAACTGTAAGTAAAGATAAAGAAATAACTAAAACGGAAGTAGCAAGACCTAAAAGAAATGAGTTAGCAAATGCTAATAAGTTTGATTTAGAAAATAATTCTCTATATGCTTCAAAAGATGTTCGATTTCAGGTGGTTACTGAAAAAATCCCTTTGTCAGATGGGGCATTGAAGCTATAAATACTTCCAAAAATAATTGGAATATAAAGAAATGCAAGAATTACAAACACATATGAGTACTTAAGAAAACTTTTAAATTTATTCATAGTGACTTCCTTGTTTTTTCTTTGAAATTAGATATGGAATACCATAAATTATTCCATAGATGCCTAATAGCACTGAAAGAGTAATAATAACTAAAGTAGATGAGTTTGCCAAATCAAATGGATTAGCTGTGTTTGCAAATTGATTAATTAAATTCCCAATTAATTGTTTTTGGCTGCCATTTGGTAGTAGTTTGTCTGAAATAATAATGGAAGTTGCAGCCATCATTAAAACAATTCCTAAACCACTTAAAATTGCTTTTGCAGAATAAGGAATAATTACAGTAAAAACAGTTTTAAATTTTGAATAGCCTAAATCTTGGGATGCTTCAAGAATATTATTAGGCATATCTTTTAGCACTTGGTATAAAGGAAGTACCATAAAAGGTAGATACAAATAAACCATCCCAAAGATAATAAAGAAATTATTATTCAAATGATTTTCATCAAAGATAGCTGAGAATAAACCTCTAACAGCTAGAGCTTTTGAGATTGTAAAAATAGCTAGAGGACTTAGAATTAAAGTTAATCCTAAAATCTTAATAACTGAATATTTTGAACGTGAAACAATGTAGGCATAAGGAAAGCCAATAATAAGGCTTAAAATGGCCGCAATACCACCAGTTAGAAGTGATCTACCGATGATAACTCATGTTGAAGGTCTTAAAGCAATTGCTCAGTTTTCTAGTTGTTTTTGTTGTCCTTCAAGTGGTTTAAATGCATAAATAGAAACAAAAACCATTGGAAGAATAATAAATAGAATTGTAAAAATAACGTATGGAATAATTAATGAAAGTTGAAGTTTTTGAATTGGAGATGTGAAATAAGTTTTCTTTTTCTTGGGTATCTTAATTTCTTTTTTAGAATTAAGATTCAGGTTCTTGTTCACTAAATTTCTTATCCTTTTTCATTAAATGGATTGCGTCCACATCTCAAGTTAAATAAACTTCTTTTCCGACATCATGTTTTGATGGAGTTTTAACATTAATGATATGTCCTTTAACATTAATATCATAATTGTAATAAATTCCACTATAGGTTGATTTAATAATTTCCCCAGTTAGTTTTGCTTTTGCTTTTGTTTTAGTAATAATGATATCTTCAGGACGAATTAAAGCATCGACTTTTTCATTTGGACTAAATTCAGTATGAATTGTTTCAAATGTTTTGGAAATAAATTTAACTTTATTTTCTTCTAAAAATGTTGCATCAAAGAAATTTGAGTCACCAATAAAATTGGCTACTCATTTATTTATAGGATAGTCATATAACTCTTTTGGAGTAGCAAATTGTTCAACTTTACCATCTCTAATAACAGCAATACGATCACTTAGTTGCAAAGCTTCATTCCGGTCGTGAGTAACAAAAATAAAGGTTAGTTTTAGTTTTTGTTGGATATCTCTTAATAAAACTTGCATTTTTTCACGAATTTTTGCATCTAAAGCACTTAGAGGTTCATCTAATAAAAGAATTTCAGGCTCAATAACTAATGATCTAGCAAGAGCAACTCTTTGTTTCATTCCCCCAGATAGGAAATTAACATTTTTCTTTTCGTTGCCGCTTAAACCAACAAGTTCCATAATTTCTTTAACTTCTTTGTCCATTTCAGCATTGCTAATAGGACGAGTTAAAAATCTTTTTTCGTAGCTTTCAGTTTTTAAATCAACATAGTTTTCTCAATATGAATATTTGAAATCCATGTCATCAATTCATTGTTGGTATTTCTCTCTTTTTTTCTTTGAAAGCTTAGTGTTGCTACTTAATTCTTTTTCGTAGATTTCAAATTCTTTATCAAGCGCAGCCATTTTTTGCTGAGCGTATTTTTTTCATTTAGTCTTTTGGGATGTTAGTTTTGTTTTGAATGATTTTGGAACATTTTCTTTTTTAATTCGCTTAAGTCTTAGTCCATATTTAATGTTATTTTCAACATTAAGATGGCTAAAAAGGGCATAGTCTTGGAAAATGGTTGATACATCTCTTTTGTGTGGGGATAAATCCTTGATATCTTTACCATGTAGTTTAACTTCACCACGTGTAACTCATTCAAAACCACCAATAATACGAAGGATCGTAGTTTTACCTGATCCAGAAGGACCTAAAAGAGTAATGAATTCACCTTTATTAATTTGTAGATTAACATTATCAAGAACAGTTTTATCTTCAAATTCTTTAACAACGTCAACTAATTCAATAATGGATGAATCTTCTTTTTTGATTTTTTTCTTTTCCATTTTTTCCTTTCAATTTATTAATAAATTTAAGAATTAGTTATTTCATAATAGTATTCAATCATTTTGGTCTTTAATTCAAGACTTAGAGGTTGATATGCTCTAAACTTTGTTTTTTCTTTAGTTTCTGTGTCATTTATATCAAAGATTTTTAAGGCTTTTTTATCAGGAGTTTTTTCTTCATCTAAGAAATATCATTTCTTCAAGAAATCTTTTGTATTTTTAAAACTTGGAGTGTAATTGATATGATGGAAATTTAAGATAAATGGTGAGTTAAATGATTCCCAAGCATCTTGAAATGAAGAGTAACTTTCTTTGAAAAATTCTTTATCTATTTCTTCTAATGTTTTAGGAGATTCGAGTTTGCTATCTTTAAAAAGATTTTTTATATAGAAATCTTTTTTTGATGAATCTTTTTCATTTAATGTTTCTAAAACATTTTTAAGATATTGTGTTTCTAGTTGCGCAACATTAAATGATGCATCTTTATAAAGGTTATCGTGAAGATTTTCTAGTAGTAAGTCTGCTTGTTTATCATTTGTATCTTTTGAAATGATTCAACCATCAATATTTAGATAACTATAATTTGGTCTTACAAAGGAAATGTTATCTGTTTCAGGTAATGATGCAAAGTTATCTTGTCCATAATAAGCATCAAGTGCATCTCCATTATACATAATAGCAATATCAGCCTTATTTCTTTTAGGTTCTATAATTGAAGATACTAATTCTTGACCATCTGTTACTAATTTATTTCTTGTTGTATCTTCGATTGATTTTTTTGTTGTTTCTAAAACTAAATTACTAAAGTCATTAAACACATCTCTGTAATTTTTAAGATTATAAAGAATTCATTTTCCATCTTTATCTAATTGATTTTTATTTTTATCTTGTGTATAAAATTGCCCGATCATTGCATTATCTAAAAAATAATGAGTTCAATAAATGTTAGGATTTTTGTATTTTTTTACAAGTTTAGATAAAGTTTCAGTTCAACTTTTTCCATCCACAATATCATCAAAAGTAGCATTTTCTACAAGATTATTTCTTGTTTTTTTAGCAATATCAGTATTTTGTGGGTTATATGCAATTAGTTTGTCAAGTGTGAAGTATGGAATAATGTATTCATAGAAGTTATCAATTTTTCCATCCAAATCAATATCAAAACCTATGGCTTTGCTTTTATCATTCTTATCATAAAAAACATAAGGCTTATTTGTTTCTCTTTTTGGATTTATTTTTTTAATTTCATCAATGATTCAGTTATTAAAGTATTCAAATTGATTTATTACTTCTTCTGGATATAAAGCATAGACTTGATTTTTCTTATCTTGTCAATCATCTTCATTGTATTTAAAATCATCGCCGAAAACTTTTTTAAAGTTTATTTTCTTTAGTTCTTTTTCAAGAATTAATTGTGCTATTTGGTAATCTGAATGAACACCAGCAACGGCTTTTTTATTTTTAATTGCGCGAGTAAATTCATCAAGATTTTTAAACACATGATAAGAGTAATTCTTTTTTAGATTATCAATTATAGGCCTACTTAAATAAGACTCATAATTGTAGATGCTAACCTTGTATGGGTTACTTAATTTAACAAAAAGAATGACAAAAAACAAAATAAATAAAATAGAAAATAAAATCGAGAGGAGAATTAATTTAATCCGATGAGTTAAAAAAAGATTTTTCATCTAATAACCTGCGTTTTTAATTTTTTGTTCATCATCAACTCAGTTCTCATCGACTTTAACTTTTACAAGTAATATGATTGGGTGTTGAAAAACGCTAATCATTCTTTGTCTTGCAGACATAGAAATTGTTTTTATTTTTGAACCACCTTTTCCAATAAGAATACCTTTTTGTGATTCACTTTTAACAAAAATAGTAGCATAGATTTTATATGGCACGCTATCATCATTTTCGTTTTCAATAAACTCATCAATTGTGATTGCAACTGAGTGAGGAACTTCGTGATATAGATTATTGATTGCAGCTTCTCTAATGATTTCTTTTGCCATAAAACGCAATGAGACATCGCTATATTGGTCTTCTTCATAAATTAATTCTGAAGGATAAGCAAAACTTTTAATTTCATCCACCAAATCATAATAAGTTTGTTTGTATCCTAAGCCAACACCTAATACACTTAAAAAACCAAGCTCTTTTAGTTGAGCTGCTTTTTCATCTAGTAGTTCTTTTTTATCTATTAAATCAATTTTAGTTATAACAGCAACTAATTTTGCATCTGTTGTTTCTTTAATTTTATTAATTACGTATTTGTCGCCAGTGCCTAATTTTTCATTTGCAGCAGTAACAAATAAAACAACATCAACATCTTTAAGTGTTTTATAACTTTTTTCATTTAATTTTTCAGATAATAGAAATTCAGCTTTGTGAATTCCTGGTGTATCAATGAAGATAAGTTGACTATCATGGTCATTATAAATACCCTTGATATTATCTCTAGTTGTTTGTGCTAGATTAGTAACAATTGATAAATCGAAATTCAATATATTGTTTAATAATGTACTTTTGCCTACGTTAGGTCTGCCAATAAGGCCAACATAGCAAACTTTTTTCATATTTAACCTCACTTTAATATCTTGTAATATTTAATCTTTGCATTATATTTTCTACATGTTGGTTCATTATTTTAGCTTCTTCTTCTGTTTGGTGATCGAAGCCAAATAAATGTGCAATTCCATGGGCAAAAATATAACAAAATTCTCTTCTTAAACTATGATTAAATTCTTTAGCTTGTTTAATTATTTTTCAAGGTGAAATTATGATTTGTCCAAGTTCCAATAATTCTAAAAAATCGAGTTCTTTTTGTGCTTCTAAGGGAAAGCTTAAAATATCAGTTGTATAGTTTTTTTGGCGGTGTAAGAAATTAAGTTTTTTCATCTTACATTTAGTTACAAATAATAAGTCAACTGATATGTCCTTGGGGGCATTAAATTCCCTCTTTGACTCAGCTAAAATAGTTAAAAAATCTTCCTTAAATTTAAATGCAAAAAGACTGCAATTTTTTATATTCAAATTATTCATACGCATAATTATAAATTAATGAAAAAAAATATTAAATATTTATAAAAACTTATAAATTTTGTGGTCTTTTGTGATGAATCTATTTGTATGACTTACTTCAATAAATATTGAAGTCTTTTGTTTTTTTAAAATTAAATTTCTTATTTTTTCAAGAAGATTGTTTGCAATAAATTCTAATGACTCATCGAGTAAAATTAATTGAAATTTTCTAATCATCAAAGGAAGCAATTTTATTATTTGAATTTGTCCCATGGAAAGTTTGTTTTTTAACATAAATAAATTTGCAAATAAATCAAGATTTAAATTCTCTAAAAGACTAATAAATTCTTTGTTTTTTAGTATTTCATTTTTTTGTTGTTCAGGTATTTCAAAAAACAAATAAGTATATAAATCAACATTAGGAAAATTATTATCTTTGTCAATCATAAAAATGTTATTTGCAATTCAATCTTTATCGATCTTTTCAATCGGAATTTGATTAATTAAAACACTATTATTTAAATCAAAAAATAAACCAGAAAGAATTTTTAAAAATGTCGTTTTTCCAGATCCATTTTTTCCTTCAAGAACATAGTTTGAATCAATATTTAAATTCATATTTGAAATAATTTTTTTAGATGAATAACCAAAGTTTAAATTCTTAATTTCTATCATTTTTATTTCTTCATTTAAAGACACTTTTTCAATATTTTGATTGCTTGGAATATTCAGAATAAAAAAGAGACGTTCAATGTTGATTCTATTAATCTTTTTTTCTGTTAAAAATGTTTGAAAATTGTTAAGAGGCTCATTCAAAAGTGATTGCAATTGGAATATAAAAAGAAGATCTGAGATATTGCTATTTTTAATATTGATAAAAATTAAAAATATAAGACTATTACTAATAATTGTAAAAAATGAATATAATGAGTTTTTTAAGGCATTTAGTTTATTAATTGTTTTTTCAATTGAAGCATTAAGATTGAGTGTGTCATAATAGTTAAACAAGGAAACATTTTTCCAAACTTCTTTCCCATAAGGCTCATAGTTTTTGGCTAAAAAACTTAATTCATTTATTTCATTAAGATTAGTAGTAATCAATTTTTTTGAGGCTAGATATATTCTTGAATTAATTAAGTAAGTTAATAGCACCTTTATTAAATTACTACTAAAAATAATTATTATTGAATGCAAATTCACATAGAAAATAAGCGGAATTAAGAAAGATAATGTAAAAATAAGCGTAGGCCAAAAGATTAAAATTGAAGCATAAAAATTAGAAATCATATTGATTGATAAATACCTTAAAATAATTTCGTTTTGTTCAATCTTAGTTATTTGGTTGTAGTTACCAGTTTCTAATTTTGAAATAAAATTATTTTTTATTTTTTTAGCAATATTTATCCTTAAAAAATTTAAAAACAAAGCACTTACTAAATTAGCTATTACTGAAGCAATAGATATTCAAAATAAAAAAAGAATACTTTTTAAAGCATTGTTTCATGCAAAACTTTGAATGTATAGAAAAATAAACTTATTGATAAATGATAAAAAGAAATTCAGTGAAACAATGATTAAACTAAGAAGGATTAAAAAGAAAATAAAACCAAAATAAATTTTGAAAGGAAGACGAAATTTTTCAATAAATTCTTTATTGGATTTCTTTTCTTTTTTCTTTTTAGTAAAAAGAATGATATTGGTATACATTTCTTTAAAAATAGTGAGTTTAATTTTTCTTTTGCCATTAACTGAATCATAGGTTTCTACGTAGCCATTTTTAATATTTTTTATAATAATATAATGCATAAAATTATCAATCTTGATAATTGAAATACAAGGGCTTGTAATTTGCATTGAAATAAGTTCATCAAAAGCAATCTTATATGGCTCAATTTCAATTGAAAGTTGCTCTGCACTTTCAATCAAATCTGCAATTGATATGCCATTTTGTGAGTAAGGACACAGGTATTTTAATTTATTGATATCAAGCCATTTTTTTCAATAAAATTTGTATACTGCTTGCAAGGCATAAAGTCCGCAATCTTTAATGTCTTCTTGAATTCGTATTTGCATAATCTAATTGTGAAACACAAAAGCAGCTAAACTAGATAATTAGCGAAAAAAAAGCGAAAAACATTATTTTGTTTAAAATTATTTGTTATGAATAACAAATATAAAAAATTATCACTTTGTTTACCTTTTTTAGGAGCAGTTACTGCAACTTTATCTCCCTTAGTTTTAGCTGCAACTTGTGGATATGATCGCCCAACAATTTCCATTAAAGAAGATAGCAAATATAGCTATATAAATGAAAATAATGAAAGAATTATTAAAGGCAGCGCTTCGGAATTTTATAACACAAATCGCTCTGGAGTTTTTAACCCAATTGATCCTTCTGATCCTTTTTATAGTATTTTTAAAGATAATAATCCAAATGTGTTGAATAATAAACATAACCAAGAACATAAACCTAAAATCAAAGGAAATTTTGAATTTCTTAAGTTTAATAATTTAACTGCACCACACAGTTATCGTATCTATTCATTTAAATATCCTGAATTAGTGACAAATATTCCAGGAGTTGCAACAAGAAAAAAATATACAGATTACAAAAATAATCCTAAAGCAGTTTACATTGTTTTATATTGAATTGAAAAATCCAATGAAGCAGCGCCAAATTGAGTAAGAGATATTGTAAGTCCTGCTGCTGCGCATTTAAATGTGCCATATAGTGCTGATAGAAAAGAAGAAGCACCATGACCTTTTGTAAAAGGTATTATTAGTCAAGAAACTTGAAAAAATATTACAGAACCAGTCGTTTTAGTTTTTGATAAGGAATAAATTTATGAAAACAGTTAGAACAAGATATGCCCCAAGTCCCACAGGTTATTTGCATATAGGAGGCGCTAGAACGGCGTTATTTAATTATTTATTTGCTAAGCATTTCAAAGGTGATTTTGTTTTTAGATTAGAAGATACAGACGTAGCAAGAAACGTTGAAGGTGGTGAAAAAAGCCAACTAGATAATCTTGCATGACTTGGTATAATTCCAGATGAAAGTCCTCTTAATCCAAATAAAAAATATGGTTTCTATCGGCAATCCGAAAGACTTGATATTTATCAAAAAGTGATTAATAAATTACTAGCAAAAAATTTAGCTTACAAAGCTTATGACACACCTGAAGAACTTGAGTTGCAAAGAAAAGAACAAGAAGAAGCCAAAATTGCCTCATTTAGATATGATGAAAATTGACTAAAAATCTCAGATGAAGAAAGAAAAAAAAGAGATGATAACAATCAATACTCCATTCGTTTAAGATTAAAAAAGAATGTCGTTTATGCTTGGAATGATCTAGTGCGTGGCAAAATTGAAGTTAATAGTGATGATATTGGGGATTTTGTTATCATGAAAAGTGATGGATATCCTACATATAATTTTGCTGTCGTAGTTGATGATCATATGATGGAAATAACTCATGTTTTAAGAGGTGAAGAACATATAACAAATACTCCTAAACAACTAGCTATTTATGAAGCTTTAAATTGGGATATGCCAATTTTTGGACATCTAACTATCATTACAAATATGGAAGGTAAAAAACTTTCTAAAAGAGATAAGACTCTTAAACAATTTATTGAAGACTACAAAAATGAAGGTTACCAACCACATGCTATCTTTAATTTCTTATCGCTTTTAGGTTGGACTTCTAAAGATAGTAAAGAGATTATGAGTCATGCTGAATTAATTGAGAATTTTGATTATGAAAGACTTTCAAAATCTCCTTCAAAATTTGATATTGTAAAAATGGAATGATTCTCAAAACAATATATGAAAAAAACAGATAACCAAGAAATAATTAGCCAAATTAATTCACCTTTTTCAGCAGAATGAAATGAGTTATTTGTCGATACTTATAAGCAATCAGCTGCAACTATCAATGAAATTAAAAATAACCTTTTAATATATACTTCTCCAAAAAAAGAAACTAATTTAGAAATACCTAACTTAGAAGTAGTTCAAACATTTTTTAGTTATTTAAAAGAAGGAAGTTTTAGCATTGAAAACATTCAGTTAGCAATTGAAAAAACAAAGCAAAAACTAAATCTAAAAGGTAAGGATTTATTTATGCCAATAAGAATTGCTTCTACTCTTGAAGAACATGGGCCCGAATTAGCAAAAGCAATCTTTTTATTTGGCAAAGAAATCATTTTTGAAAGACTTTCAAAATGAAATTAAAATACGTTTTAATTTCTTCATTTAGCACTTATGAAGAAAAAGTCATTGAAACAGAATACGTAGATTTTTTAGAAGAAGAAAAAGGCAAATTCAGTCATATTGAATTTGATGATAAAAAAGGAATGCATTGTGTACTAGATGTTAGTGATGATGAAATTAATATTAGTTATGCAGCCCAAAGTCTAAGTATGAAAAAAAATCAATATGTTGAAAATAAACTAAATATTTCAGAAAAAGATTGAATTTTTTTAGAAGTATATTTAATTAAAGTAATAATTAGCAAAGAAGAGATTTCTTTTACTTATGACTTATTACAAAATAAAAATATTATTGTAAGAAATACAGCAAAATTAATTTTTATCAATTAAAAATCTAGGTTTTTTAGACCTAGATTTTTTCTTAACTGATCAAGAAAATTACTTAATGTTTTTTTCAACGAATTCTTTTAGTTTAGGAATATAAGGATCCATTATTTTTTCATAGTTTTTAACTATTTCAGCTCAGTTGGAATTATCTTTTTTAGCTTCTGAATCGGTATAGTTTTCTTTTTGTCTGTACTCTGAATATGTGCTATAGTCAGCTATGTCACCTACAATTTCAAATAAACGGGATGAAAAACCAACAAGATCAACATAGTTACGAATGTGGTCTTCAAACTTATGACCTAAAGAACCTTGTTTACCCTTTCAGGCTTCGTTTTTTTCTTTATTGTATTTCTTTATTTTATTGAAAAAATCTTCATTTTCCTTATGGATTTTTTCATTTTCATTCGGTAATTCATTGGTAATTTCATTTGAAGAATCACCTTGAGTTTGTGGTTCTTCTTGTTTATTTTCTTCAGGAGTTTCAATACCTGAAGAAGAATCACCTAATGAGTTTTCTGACTCAGCTTCACCACCTAAATTAGGAGTAGATGGTTGACTCTCAACCCCCCCCCCTATTAGTTTCATTTTCATTTTCCTTTTCAGGTATTATTCCTTCAGGAGTTGACTTTGGAGTTGTATACACACCACCTTAATTTTGCTTTGTATCTTTTTCATTGGCAGTTTTTTCTGATTTATTTTCTTTAGGATCATTTGATTTGTCAACATTGGCATTATTGCTATTTTGACATGATGCAGCAATCAATGTTGGACTAATTGTTACAAATGAACTTAGTAGTAATGCAATTTTCTTAATCATTTTATCTCCTATTAAATTTTAGTTTTTAGGTATTTAAGATCTAATTTCAATAATTGACCTATAGATCTTATTTAAACCAAGAATTATAAGTAAATAATTCAATAAATGATTGAATAAAGTATTGAAAAAGATTTAAATTCATTGGAAATAATGATTGAATTTCAATCTGTTTTTATTTATTTTTTAGGCAATAAAAAAATAAAAATGAAGTTTTTTGAATGCTAAAAAATAATCATTATCAATAGGGTTGTAAATATCAAATATAATTAATTTATAGAAAACTAAACTAAATTAATTATTAAAAAAAGAAGGCATATATGAGTTTTCCTAAAAATTGTTATTGATGAAAAGAAGTTTATAAACAATGTTAAAAAAGCAATTGAAATCTGTAGTAAAAAAGGTATCGAAGTTTTAGCTGTTACTAAAGGATTTTGTGGCAATAAAAGAATGGTGGAACTATACTATGAAGCTGGAATTAGATATTTTGGTGATTCAAGACTGGATAATTTTGAAGTTTATAAAGATATACCAGGTCACAAGCAGCTTCTAAGAATTCCTATGATTTCTGAAATTCCAAGGATGCTTGAACTATGTGATTCATCGTTGCAAGGGGATATTAATGTTATTAAGAAAATTAGTGAATATGTTATTTCTAGAAATCTTAAACCACATGAAATTATTTTAATGGTTGATTTAGGAGATAGAAGAGAAGGTTATCTACCAGAAGAAACGCTGCAAATAACAAAACAAATAAATGAACTACAAGGGGTTAAACTAATTGGTTTAGGTTGCAATTTTGGATGTTATGGTGCAAGAATTCCTTCAAATGAACTTATGGCTCAATTTGTTGCATTACAACATGAAATTGAAGATGAATTAAAAATTAAATTAAGCCACATGTCAGGAGGAAATTCCTTAAGTTTACATATGGTTTGAGAAAATAGAATGCCTAAAGAAATTAATTTCTTAAGAATGGGATTTGCAATGATTTTTGGCACTGAAGATATGTATCGCTTAACTATAGATGGAATGTATCGTGATGCTTTTTATTGCGAAGCTGAAGTAATTGAGGTTGATTATAAGTCCTCTCTACCAGTTGGAGCTTGTGGGATTGATGCTTTTGGGCATGTGCCATATTTTAAGGATATTGGTGATATTAAAAGACTAATTTTAGGAATTGGAAAACTAGATACAATGTTTGATGCAATGTTTCCAAGAGATAAAAACCTAAAAATCTTAGGAGGCTCTTCTGATCATTTAATTATTAATGCCCAAGATAGCAAAATTACTTACAAACCAGGTGACATAGTTGCTTTTGATTTAGACTGAGGCAGTTTACTTTATTTATTTAATTCAAATTATGTAAAAAAAGAATTTAAGAAATAAACAAACTAAATTTTTAAAATAAAAAAGTGATTTTAGAAGCTAAAACTAAGACTTTTAAAATCACTTTTTTATTTAGGTTAAGTATTTATACCTTATGCATTCTTATTTCTTAAATTCCATATTTTTTATATAAAAATATGTATTATTTTTATATGTTTGATTGAAAATATGTCTGAATAAATTTAATCATTTTTCTTATTTCATATTTAATTGGATCAATTAATATAAGTATTTTAATATCCAAAAAATGAAATAAAGATATTAGACAGCATGGTTCTCATAACGCAGGGTCAACTAATGCTCTTAGAGTATTTGGCATTAAGTTTGCTATTTTAGTTTTTGCTTTTGATTGTTTGAAGGCATTTATACCAACTATGATTGTTTTCTTATTTAAAAATTATTTAAATAATGCAGGTACTAAATTTATAATTCCACTTTTTGGCGGACTTGGAGCATTTATAGGACACATAATTCCTTGTCTTTTTAAATTTAAGGGTGGGAAGGGTGTAGCTACATTTTTTGGCATGATCTTAGCTTTTGACTTAACTACTTTTTTAATGCTAGCCTTATTTTATTTGTCCTTAGTTTTAATTATTAGATATGTATCCCTAACTTCTGTTATTTCAGCTGTAATTTTTGCTTTCTTAAGTTTTATTCCATATTACTATGATACCTGAGTGCTTTCATTTATTAATAGAGATATCCCACTATGATCCCATAGTTATATTTTAGTTTTTGCTTCAATTATAATTCTTCTAAAGCACATCCCTAACTATATTAGATTAGTTAACAAAGAAGAATCAAAACTGAATTTAAAGAAATTTAGCAATTAAAATGTTAAAGTGCTAATTTAGTGCTAAAATTATTGAGATAATAAAACTAAAAGGAGTTATTTTATTATTTCAATTATGGATTTAAAAAGTCGTCATCTAGATATTTTTAAAATGATTGTTGAAACTTTTTTTGAAACTGGCGAGCCGGTTGGTTCTAAAAAATTAGTTGAAGCAAAAAATTTAGATTTATCATCAGCAACAATTAGAAATATCATGTCAGAGCTAGAAAAACAAGGTTTTTTAGAAAAACCGCATACTTCTGGCGGAAGAATTCCTACAACTTTTGGACTTGAGTATTACACAAAATATATTGCCTATAATCCAAAAAAATTTTTTAATCGAAGCCTTAATGATATTCTAATTAAAAAAAGATTGAGTGTTGATACCACTTTGGATGAAGCTGCAAATTTAATTAGCAAAATGGCGCATTTTACTGTTGTTGCAACTTCAAATAATAAGGATGAAAAACTAAAAAGTATTCAACTAACTCCCCTTGATATGCAATCTGCTGTTATTGTTATAGTTACTAGTTCTGGAAATGTGCAAAATAAACTCTTTGATTTTGAAGAAGGCATTGAACTTAATGATTTAAGAATTGCAATTCGATTATTTAAAGAACGTCTTATTGATACACCAATGATTGAACTAGCTACTAGAGCAAAAGCTCTCCTTCCTTTATTTAAAGAAAGAATTGGCAACTACGAACGCCTTCTTGAAAGATTTATTAAAACAATCTTTGTTTTTGAAGAAAAAACCCAAAACAAAACATATAACAAAGATGCCATGATTTTATCAAAAAATATTTCTAGAGAAGAATTAGTCGGGCTGCTTGAACTAATTGAAAAACACTCCGTTTGGTCAACAATTGAAAATAATTTAGATGAAGATAACAAAATCAAACTTGATTTCTCAAGAGAAAATCTAAATATTATTAGTAAAAGAATTGATTTTGAAAATGATAAGAATATTAAAGAAATATCAATCATGGGGCCTAAAAATATTGATATTGAAGAATCCCTTGAAACACTTGATTTATTATCAATACTAATTAAAAAAGGAGATAACTAATGGAAATTTTTGAAAAATATGAAAATCTTTTGTTTGAATTAAGAAAGAAAGATAATTCAAATCAAAAAGAAGAAATTAAAAAGTTCTCTTATATTTATGATTATGATGAAATTGATCCATTAATTCTTGAAATTATTAGTAATGGTAAAAAACAAAGTGAATCTGAATGAGTTTTAAAAAATAAAAAAATTGTTTATAAGCTTAAATTAATTTCCAAAAGAAAAGTAAGTCCAAAAGAAAAAGGCATTCTTGAAAAAAATCAATTCTTATTAGATAATTTAAAACAAATTCAAAGTGAACTTGAAACTAAAGAAAATGAAATTAAGAAACTAAATGAAGAAATTGAAAATTTAAAGCAAAAAGCAATTTTGGATGCTAATATCTTTAAAAATGAAGTAATGAGTATTCAAAAGAAAGCACAAGAAGCAATCAATGAGTATAAGCAAAAAGCAACTGATCACCAAGATATACAAATCAAAGAAGCAAAAATGTATGCTTTGCAATCATTTTTAGAAAAACTGATTTTGCCACTTAATAATTTTGAAATTGCAATCAATGCTGCCAAAAAAATTGATAATTCAGTTTTAAATAATTTTATAGTTGGATTTAGTATGCTTTACAAACAAGTTGAAGATGTTTTAATCAATGCTGGACTTACAAAAATAATTCCAAATATTGGTGATATGTTTGATGCAAATATTCATCAGGTTTATGAATTAGTCACTTCGGACTTAGAAAAAGATACAATTATTGAAATTAAAAATATTGGTTATAAACTACATGATCGTGTAATTAAGCCAGCGCTAGTTATTGTTGCAAAATAATTCCTATTTTTTTCTTAAAAATTAACAATATTGCAAGATATTAACTAAAATAAAAACAAATTTGAAAGAGGAAAAATGATATTACCTTTTATACCAATTAAAAAGCAAATTCTTCTGCCATATGATTCAGATCAAATTAGAGTTGGAAAACCTAATTCAGTTTTAGCAATGAATTTAAGCATTGAAAATAAAAGTCAATATAAAAATAAAATCGTTATAGCTTTTATTAAGGATGCTTTTGCTAATGAACCTGAAATAACTAACAAGGATATGTTAGAAGATTATGGAGTAGTTGCATCAATAAAAAGTCCGCTTGAAAACAATGGCGTTTATGCTTTGAAATTAAATTGTGCATCAGTTGTTAAAATCACTGATTTAATACGTTTAGAAGAAACTAATCAAAACAGCCCTTTAGTTTTAATGGAATATGAACCAATTATTAATACTAAAAATTTAGTTTCAATCGAAGACTTAAACAAATCACTAAAAAAACTAGATGATTTCATTGCTAAGAAACCAGCTCCTAAAGGCGAAGATAAATTCTTTAGTCCAAATACTTTTGATTTTGCAGTTGCTGAAACTCTTAGAAAATTCATTAAAAATGAAATTATTAATGAAGAAATTAAAGAATACAAAGAACCTCAGCTAAATGAACAAATTTGAACAATTATAAAAATAATTAAAAGCCATTTAACAAGAGAAGATTTATTAAAACTTCTACCACTAAAAAATGATGCTTTAATTAATGAAATAGTTTCAAGATTATCATGAAAATTTGAAGCAATCAATGTTGATTTTGAACTAAGCAAAAAAATGAATGAAGAAATGGAAAATTCTCAAAGAGATTTCTTAGTTAGAGAAAAAATTAAACAACTAAGATCCATGCTTAGTGATGAAGCAAGTAATGATGCTGAAAATATTGAAAAAGATCCAGAAGAAAGTAAAAGATTTCCTACTTATGTACTAGAAGCATTAAAAGCTGAACAAGCAAGACTTGCTTCTATGATGGCATCTAGTCCAGAAGCTAACGTTACAAAAACTTATATTGATTTAATTCTAGCGTTGCCATGAAGAAAAGTAAGCAAAGAATTAATTGATATAAATCATGTTAGAAAAGTTTTAGATAAACATCATTCAGGTTTAGAAAAACCAAAACAAAGAATTCTTGAATTTATTTCTGTTTTAACTCATACAAAATCTAAAAATGCTAACGAAGAATATCTTGCAATTAAAAATGACAGTGAACATTTTGTAGATAAGAATTTATTTGTTCACAAAACTGGTGATACTCTAAATAATCCAGTAAATAACATTCCAATTCTTACTTTAATTGGTCCTCCTGGAACAGGAAAAACTACACTTGCTAAATCTATTGCAGAAGCCTTGCAAAGAAAGTTCATTAAAGTTTCTTTAGGTGGTGTAAAGGATGAAAGTGAAATTAGAGGTCACAGAAGAACCTATGTGGGAGCTATGCCTGGAAAAATTATTTCTGCAATTAAAAAAGCAGGAGTTTCTAACCCCGTTATTTTACTAGATGAAATTGATAAAATGTCTTCTGATTTTAGAGGTGATCCAACAAGTGCAATGTTAGAAGTTTTAGATCCTGAACAAAATGCAAACTTCCAAGATCACTACTTAGATTTAGAATATGACTTATCAAAAGTTTTATTCATAGCAACTGCAAACTATTATGATAGCATTCCTGCAGCCTTAATTGATAGAGTTGAATTACTTGAACTTTCAACATATACAACATCAGAAAAAATTGAAATTGCAAAAACGCATTTAATGCCTAAAGTATTAGAACAAAATGCGCTTAATGAATCACAAATGCAAATTTCAGATGAGGCATTTAAGTTTCTAATTCATGCATATACAAGAGAAAGCGGAGTGCGTGAATTAAAACGTTTATTAGATAGTATTGCCCGTAAGATTGTAGTAAAGATTTTAGATAAGGAAGTTGCAGACCAATTTGTAGTTGATGAAAAAGTAATTATTGATTTCTTAGGCCCAATTAAATTCGAAGAAGATGAAAATGAAAACAAAGACCAAATAGGTGTTGTTAATGGACTAGCATATACTAGTTTTGGTGGCTCTACTCTAGCAATTGAAGTGACTACTTTTCCAGGAAAAGAAGGTCTAAAACTAACAGGGCATTTAAAAGATGTCATGAAGGAATCAGCACAAATTGCCCTTGCTTATGTTCGTGCAAATGCTGAAAAATTTGGAATTGATTTTGATTTTGAAAATAAATCAATTCATATTCACGTACCAGCGGGAGCAATTCCAAAAGATGGTCCATCTGCAGGGGTAACATTTACAACCTCAATAATTAGTGCTCTATCTAAAAAACCAGTTCCAGCAAATGTTGGAATGACAGGTGAAATTACACTAAGAGGAAAAGTACTGCCAATTGGAGGATTAAAAGAAAAATCCCTAGCTGCGGCACAATTTGGTATTAAAAAGATTTTTATTCCATATGATAATGCTAAAAATTTAATTGATGTTCCTGACGAAGTTAAAAAAGAAGTTGAATTCATACCTGTTAAATATTATGAAGAAATCTTTGATGTACTTTTTAAATAAATGCAAATAAAAATTAGCCTCTAAATAAAGGCTAATTTTTTGTTTTATTTTTATTTTAGACTTGCAAGGTGCTTTAGAGTTCTGATGTATTGGCTGACAAATGATGATTCATTGTCATATCATGCATAAACCTTATATAATTTCTTGCCATCTACTTCTAGAACTTGGGTTAGTTGGGAATCGAATACTGCTCCAGCGCTTGAACCAATAACGTCACTTGATACAATTGGGTCTTCTGTATATTTTAGAGAATCTGATGCTGCTTTTTTCATTGCTGCATTGATTTCTTGTGCAGTGGTATCTTTCTTTAGTTCGACAGTTAAATCGATAATAGAACCAGTAATGGTAGGAACTCTTAAAGCAATACCATTCATTTTACCTTTTAGGGAAGGAATAACTTTACCAATTGATTTTGCTGCCCCAGTTGTTGTTGGAATCATATTGGAAGCTGCTGCTCTTGCTCTTCTTAAATCTGAGTGAGGAGCATCTTGTAGTCTTTGGTCTGCTGTGTATGAGTGAACTGTTGTCATGTAACCTTTAGCAATACCAAATTCTTTTTCTAAAACATTTAAAACTGGTGCTAAACAGTTAGTTGTACATGAAGCTCCTGAAACAATAACGTCATCTTTAGTTAGTGTATCTTCATTAACTGAATAAACAACTGTTTTAACTTCAGCACTCTTTGAAGGGGCTGTAATTAAAACTTTTTTAGCTCCTGCATCAATGTGTAATTGAGCTAATTCAGTTGTTAAAAATCTTCCTGTTCCTTCAACAACAATATCCACGCCTAATTCTTTTCATGGTAATTGTTTAGGGTCTTTTTCACTAAAGATTAGATATTCTTTACCATCAACAACGATTGCTTTTTCATTGCTGCTAATTTCAAAATCAAAGGTTCCATGTGCTGTGTCATATTTTAATAAATGTGCTAATGTTTTGGCATCAGTTAAGTCATTAATTGCAACTACTTCAAGGTCTTTGTCATTAATTAATTGTCTAAAAACTAAACGGCCAATTCTACCGAAGCCATTAATAGCTATTTTTGTTTTCATTTCTCTCCTTTTTTGCACTATATTAACTTAAATCTTTGATTTAAATTAATACATACATAAAAATTATATCCAATTAATTAATTCGAATTTTCAATTTTTTTAACAGCATTATAGACACCAGAATTTTTATAAGATCCAGCAACTCATGCTGCTTGACTTTTAACATTTCTTAAGGCATTTTTCATTGCAACAAAAGCTCCGACATAGGGAATTGAGGATGTATCATTGCCTGAATCTCCAAAATGAATTGCTTCTTTAGGATTTATATCAAGTAATTTAGAAACATATTCAATTGCTTTGCCTTTACTTGCATTGATATCATTGATTTCAATTGCATATCCTTTTGAAACAATAAAGATTGAAATGTTTTTGAATTCTTTTTCTAATTCTTCTTTAAGTTTTTTAATTCCTTTTTTAGTTGTACCAAAAACAATTATTTTAGTGCAATCAGTAATGATTTCTAAATCATCATAGTTTTTCTGAGTCATGCTTCGCACTCATGGTCTAATTAATTTCAATTTGGTTTTATTGCCATAAATTGTGTTACCACTATTTAAAATGAAAAACAAATTTTTTTGTTTGATTAAATTCAAGATATCAATAACTGTATCTTTATTTATTTCATGTTTGGCAATAATTTGTCCTTCTGAATTGACAATGATTCCACCATTTTGGCAGATTACATATTTAGAATTAGTCTTTTTAGCTAAGTCTAAAACAAAATCAGAAGCATAACGGCCAGTGGCAATGATGAAAGGAATTCCAGAGTCATTTTTTTCTTTTAAGATTTGCAAATTATTTTCACTAATTTTTTCTTTTGTTTTTGGTAAATCTAATAAAGTACCATCTAAGTCTGTAAAATAGGCTTTTGGTCTAAAATTAATCATAATTTATTTATTATTTTTGAATAAATTGTTTCTTTAATTCTTCAACTGGTAAGTAGCCTTTTGTAGCATTTACTAATTTACCATCTAAATAATAGAATAATGAAGGAATTACACTAACTCCCATTTCACGTGCGAATTCAACATTTTGGTCTACATCGAAATCAAACACATTAATATCATCATTTTCATTTGCAAGACGTTGTAATTCTGGACCAATCATTTGGCAAGGACCACATCATGTAGCTCTAAAAGCAACGATTGCTTTTCCGTTTAAATGTGCGTTATTTAATTCTTCTTTTAATAATTTTTTATACATATGTTTATCTCCTTAAATTACCTTAATAAGATTTTGCAAAAATTACAATTTTATCAGTTTTTCTATTGGAATAAAAGCAATTATTACTTTGTATTTCAATATCTAAATTGAATGGCATACAACGAGAAGTTGCGCCAGTTTCCTTTTTAATTTCATCTTCAGCTGCTTCATCACAGCAAAATTTTGCAATGGCTCAGTATCCTGAATTAATGATTTCTTTAAACTGATCGTAGTTATTAGCCACTTTAATATTATCTAAAAGTCTTAATTTAGCTTGATTAAATAAGTTATTTTGTATATCTTCTAGTAGTTTTTTAGTAGTTTCTAAGATATCAGAAATTGTGACTTGGTATTTTTGTAGAGTATCTCTTCTAACCAAGGTTACGCAATTAGATTCTAAATCTCTTGGTCCTATTTCAATTCTTAATGGAGTGCCATGAATTTCGGAATTGGCCGCTTTGAAACCAGCACTTTTGTTGCTATTATCAATTTCATTTGATATTGCATTAGATTCTAATAAGTTTGATATTTGTAAAGAAACTTCTTTTACTCTAGGATCTTTGTTTGCAAATAATTCAATAATATCAACTTGCACTGGAGCGATTTTAGGAGGAATAATTATGCCACGGTCATCACCATGTGTCATAATTAATGCCCCTAGTAATCTAGTAGAAACTCCTCAAGATGTCCCATAAGGATTTTCAAGTTTGTTTTCTTTATTTTTGAATGTAATATCAAATGCTTTTGTGAAATTTTGACCTAGATAATGACTTGTTCCTGCTTGCAAGGCTTTTTTATCTTTCATCATTGCTTCAATGGTATAAGTATATGTTGCACCAGCGAACTTTTCATGCTCAGTTTTTTGTCCTTTAATAACAGGAATCGCTAAATAATCTTGGACGAAAGATGTATAAATATCTAACATTTTTGTAGTTAATAATTCAGCTTCTTTTTGTGAGTTATGAATTGTATGACCTTCTTGTCAAAGAAATTCACGTGTTCGCAAAAATGGATTAGTTGTTTTTTCTCATCTTAGAACATTAACTCATTGATTATAAATTAAAGGTAAGTCATTATAGGATTCAATTTCATTTTTAAAAAAGTCACCGAATAAAACTTCACTAGTTGGCCGAATAAAAAATTTCTCAGCTAATTTTTTGCCACCAACTTCAGTTACTGTTGCTAGTTCAGGATTAAAACCTTCGATATGATTCTTTTCTTTATTTAGCAAACTTTCAGGAATTAGAAGCGGCAAATTGACATTTTTAACGCCAATTTTTTTAAACTCTTTATCCAGAATTAGACGAATATTGTCTCAAATTCCAAACGATAAAGGTTTAAAAATAATTGAACCTTTTGAAGAACCGTATGCCATCAAATCGCCATTTTGAATTACATCTGTATATCATTTGGCGAAATTTTCTTCTTGTGTTGTAATTTTTTCTAGTTTCTTCATAATTAATAATTTTATAGATTTTTTGATTTTTAAACTAAATTAAAACAGGCCTTTTTACCTGCTTTAATTTAGTATAAATTAAATTATACTAGGATATCAAAAATATCTTCACCAGTTTCTACAAGTGGAACTCCGAAGTTTTTAGCAACAATGTTACCTGCTGTACCTAAACCTTTTAGAGTACCTAAAACTTTTGGACTCTTAAATGATTTAGAAAATATAGTTAGAGGTAGTGCTTCTCTTGTGTGATCTGGGCCAAATGTTGGGTCATTACCATGGTCAGAAGTCATAATTAGTAAGTCATCTTCTTTCATTGCATTGATTAACTTGGCTAATTTAATATCTAATCTTGAAACATTTTGACTATATCCAACAGGGTCTTCACGGTGTCCATAGTGACTATCAAATTGCACTAGATTTACAAAAATAAATTGGTTTTTTGAATCTGATGCTGCAATATCAATTGCAATGTCCATATTTTCATCATCGGAAGCAGGACCGTAGTTTTTATCTACTCCAACTCCTGTAAAAATATCATTGATTTTTCCAACTGCAACAACTTCAATACCAGCTTTTTGTAGGTCTTCCATGATAATGTGGCCTGTAGGTTTGTTAGCAAAGTCATGGCGGTTGAATGTTCTTGTAAATTTACCATTTTCATAAACAAAAGGTCTTGAAATAACTCTTGCAACATTTCATTCAGGTTTTGATGAACAAATTTCCCTTGCTTTTTTAGCATACGCATTTAATTTTTCAACACCTAATGTCTTTTCATCACCAATGATTTGTAAGGTTGAATCAGGAGAAGTATAAATAATCATATCTCCAGTTTCCATATGTTGATGACCAAGTTCAGCTAAAATAACTGTTCCTGAAGCATTTCTGTTACCAATGATTTTTCTTCCATCTCAAGCTTTTGATAATTCAGCTACTAAATCATCCGGAAAGCCTTTTTCTGTAAATTGAGGGTTAGGGGTTTTTGTATAAATTCCCATCATTTCTCAATGTCCAGTTAAGGTGTCTTTTCCATTTGACATTTCATGAATAGTTCCCACATAAGCTAAAGGTTTTTTAACTCTTGCATTGTGTCCAGCAACTTTTGCAATTTCAGTAATTCCAAGTGATTTTCATGTTGGAATTTCTAAAGGAAGCGCTTCTGAGGCATGTAGTAAGCTATTTGCTCCCTTATCTCCAAATTCTTCTTGTCTTGGTTCAGGTCCAATACCTAATCCATCTGTTACAATAAAAAATATACGTTTGAATTTCATGTTTTCTCCATTAATATACATTAATTATTATATTACTATAAATTGCTTTTAAATAAAGTCAGCCTTTATTGATTTTTCAACTTAATTTATTAATTTTTTTTCACTAAAAATCTTGTTTTTTAAGGCTGAAAAATCAATATTTCTTAAGTAAATTGAATTAGTGAAATTAAAAGGATTTTTTAAGCCTTAAAATTAGTTTTTTTATACTAAATTAGGTTTGAAATTATTATTAACTTAATGAAAAAATCATAATGCTTAATTAAGGCTTAATTTTTAAATTAAGCTTCGATATTTTTTGTTGCTAAATTATGATAAAATAAATAGCAATTATGAAATACTCAAACAAAATATTATTATCAATCGCTTCAATTTCACCAATCATAGCTTCTGCTTTTGTTGTATCATGTGGTAAGGGAGAAAAAGCTAACGACTTTGCAAAAAGTTATGTTTTAGGAAACAGTGGAATTACAAATTACAATAAGGAAACTAAAACACTAGATTTAAGCAAAGCTACAAATCTAACAAGTATTCCGCAAGCTGCTTTTTCTGCTAGTGCACTAAGAATTTTATTTACACATACTTCAACTAATTTTTCTAACCCACAATTTGCATTACCAGAAGGAATTTTTGACCGTCCAACTGGAACTATTAATATTGAAAAAATTATTTTACCAAGTAGCATTAAAAGTATTGAAAATGGTGCGTTTGAAGGTTTAGGTCTAAAAGAAGTTAAATTTGATAAGACAACAAGCAATCTAACTACTATTAAAGATAGTGCATTTTTAAATAATCAAATAGCTTCCTTAGATTTACCTGAATCAATTATTAGCATTGGAAAAAATGCATTTGAAAATAATAGAATTACTTCAGTTAATTTAGATAAACTAAAAAGTCTTAAGAAACTAAGCAGCGGTGTTTTTGCTAATAATGAATTGAGCAATATTGATTTAAGTAACATTATTGAAATTGAAGAATCAGCTTTGGCTATGAATAAGTTTGAAAATCTAACCTTGCCTGAAAATCTAAAATTTGGTAGTGTTTCAGAAAAACTATTTTTCTATATTCCATCCTCTCAAGATAATAAAAAAGTTGTTAAATTAGAAATCAAAGATAGCCGTTTAAAAGAACATTTCAAAAAAGAAGAAAAGAAAGGTAATTTAAATTACCAAATTACTAGATAGATTTGTACACTATTTTTTGATACTAATACATGTATAAGTCTCATTTTAGTATTCAAATTTAATTAAATTGGTATAATAAAAAACTCCAAATCCTAAATAAGTAAGTAACATAGGTTTTGGAGTTTTTTTAATTCTTTTTTAGTACTCATGCATTGTGATATTTAAACTATCAACAACGATGAATTTATCACCTTTTCTAGCGCCATATGCACCTAGAATTTGACGTCCAGCTTCATGGTCGTGTTTGATTAAACCTCTTACTGCTTCGGAGTGTTTTTCACAAAATACTCCCGCAGTAACGCCATAACTTCAAACAAGTTTATCATCGCTTACTACACCAATAATATACGCATTAGGACGGTATTTAGCGACTTCTTTTAATAGTTTTCCACTATGACTTAAAACAATTGCGTATTTGTATTCTCCAGATTGTAAAATTGAGGCAACTTCGTATGAAATAAGCATTCTGGAACTTTGGTCATTAGCAACTTTTTGAATTTGTTTTTCATAGAATAATTCAGTGAAATATTCTTTTTCAGCTCTCTTAACAATTTGAGACATAACTTTAACTGCTTGCACTGGATATTTACCGCTTGCTGATTCGCCAGATAGCATTGTAGCATCAGCACCAAGTTCAACAGCATAATAAACATCAGTTACTTCAGCTCTTGTAGGCATTGGAGAATTTTCCATTGAATCAAGCATTTGTGTTGCAACAATAACTTCTTTACCTTGCATTCTTGCTGAACGAATAATTCTTTTTTCATAATATGGCACATCATAGAAAGGAATTTCAAGACCTAAATCACCACGGGCAATCATAATTCCATCTGATGCCCGAATTATTTCTTCAATGTTATCAATTGCAGTTTGGGATTCAATTTTAGAAATAATTTGAATATGTTTCCCATTATTTTCATCAAGAATTTTTCTAATTTCTTTAACTTGATTTGCATTATTCACAAAAGAAGCAGCAATGTAATCAACTTTGTATTTTGCTCCTCAAACAATGTCATCAATATCTTTTTGGCTTAAGAAAGGAAGTGAAAAATCAACACCTGGAATATTAACTCTCTTATTTGTTTTTAGAATGTGTGAATTGATTGTTTCAACAATAATTTCTGCATCTTTAATTTTTTTAACTATAGTAACTAGTTTTCCATCATCCAATAATACTTTATTGCCTTCTTTAACATCTAAATCCATCCGGTATGAAACTGTAATTTGCTTCTCGTTACCAATTAGATTTTCATATGATTCTTTATCAGTTCTAATTGATAGAAGTTGTTTGGCAGGAATTAAGCAGCTGCCATTTTGCATTTTTCCAACTCTAATTTCTGGGCCTTTTGTATCTAACATTAAAGAAATAGGACGGTCTAATTCACTTGATATTTTTCTTGCAATATCAAATTTATGTTGGTGGTCTTCTCTATTACCATGGGAAAAATTAGCACGAATTGTTGTCACACCAGCTTCAATCAATTCTTTCATTGTTTCATAGCTTTCACTAGCAGGTCCAATTGTTGCAACAATCTTCGTTCTTTGCTCATTAAATTTCATCTCTTTTTGCCTTTCAATCTTCATATTTTTGCATTATATAAAAATTTTACAATAAATTAAAATGCTAGTTTTTATTAAGAAAAATAAAGGAATTTCTTTTAATAAATTTCAATTTAATTTAAATATAATTTAAAAATATAATTTAAGGCTCAAGTGGTGTTTATTTATGATTAAAGGTTTTGATAATGAAAAATATATAGATTTGCAATCGGAAGCAATTAGAAATAGGATTAATAAATTTGGATGCAAGTTGTATATTGAATTTGGTGGAAAATTATTCAATGATTTTCATGCTACAAGAGTACTTCCTGGCTTTCAACATAACACCAAATTCAATATGCTTTTAAAACTAAAAGATGAACTTGAGATGATTATTGTCATTTCAAGTTTGGATATCAAAAATAAAAAAGTAAGATCTGATATTAATCTAACTTATGAAGAAGATGTTTTTAGACTAATAAATAAGTTTAAAAAAAATGGACTTGAAATCAATAGCGTTATTATTACGCAATTTGAAAATTCCGATGAAATTAATGCTTTTATTAATAAGTTAAATAAGAAAAAAATTAAAGTAGTTAGACAATATAAGATAAAAAACTATCCAAATGACGTTGATTTAATTGTTTCTGATGAAGGTTTTGGTAAAAATGAATATACCAAAATTAATAAGAAATTAGCAATTGTCACAGCACCAGGACCAGGTTCGGGAAAACTAAGTGCAATATTGTCACAACTATACCATGATTATAAGCATAATATCAAATCAAGTTATGCTAAATTTGAAACTTTTCCTATCTGAAATTTAGACGTTAAGCATCCAATTAATTTAGCTTATGAAGCTGCTACTGTTGATTTAAATGATTTAAATATGGAAGATTATTATCATTACAAAGCATACAAAATTAAAGCAACAAATTATAATCGGGATCTTGAAGCATTTCCTATTTTAAATAAAATACTAAGTACTATTTATCAAACTTCAATGTATAAATCTCCTACTGATATGGGAGTAAATATGGCTGGTTTCTGTATCATTGATGATGAAGTAGTAAGAAATGCTTCTAAAAAAGAAATAATAAGAAGATACTACCAAACAAATATCAATTATCAACAAGATAAATGTCCAAAAATTCATGTAACAAGACTAGCTAAAATAATCAAAGAAAACGATATTGATATTAATCTTATTAAATCAATTAAAAAAGCAAATGAATTTAGTGTTGCAAACAATATTATTTGTTCAGCAATTGAAATTGATGAAAATAATATTGTTATTGGTAAAGAATCAAATCTTCTAAATTCTAATAGTGCAGCAGTTCTTAATGCCTTAAAGTACTTTGCTAAGATTGATAAGAAAATTGATGTCTTAGAACCTTCTGTTATTGAATTAGTTCAAAATTTAAAACAATCCTTACACTATAACCAACTAAGTTTAGATTTAAAAGAAACTCTTTTTGCATTGTCAGTTAGTGCAAATAATTCAGCAGTAGCAAAACAAGCATATTTACAACTAAAAAATCTATCAGGACTATTTTTACATCGTACTTCAATCTCAAGTGATTCAGACCGCGAAACACTAAAAAACATTGATATTCAACTCACTGAAGAAACCATTTTATAATTTAAAAGCAGTAAAAAAAAGCAGGAAACGCAATCAATGCATTTTCTGCTTTTTGTTTATTATAAGAAATTAAAGGACTGTTATTTCTGAAGTTTCAGAAGCTAAAGTGTTGCCATGAGCTTTTCTTCTAACTAGATAGATGCCTTTGGTTAAATCAGACATAACTTGGCTTGTTACATTAGTTCATTCTTTAGCATCTTTAAGTTTATATTCCATTGAAGAATCAAGTCCAATAAGCATATTGTTGTTAATTTGTTTAACTTGTTTATCAACTTCTCTTGCTCTATCAATACTTAAAGTTTGCACATATGAATCAACTTTATTGCTATTTTTTCAACGAACTGAAATTGTTCCTAAGGTTGCATTATTTACTAAGAAATTATCGTTAGGAATTTCATATCATGTACCTTGATTTCTTTTGAATTCCATACCAGCTGAAACATTTCTTAAAATAACTTGGTTAGGTGATATAGCTTCTAAGGTGGCATTTGGTTTAGTGTGCGCTTCAACTTTAAAATTAAATTTATTATTTGATTTTATATTGAATTTAAATCCCATTTTCTTAATTGATTTAAGAGTAACTTCAATGTTACCAAAGTTTTTAAAGTGGTCAAGTAATAAAAGATATCCACCATCAACTTTCTTAACTTCTTTTATCATTGCATTTTCAACATTGAAGTTACCAACTTTTAAATCACCTACTTCAACATTTTTATCAAATTTAACTTTGATGGCTAAAGTTGAATCAGTGCTATATTGTTCTAAATTAACATTTACATTTTGAAGATTAATTTCTTTATTATTAAATGTATATATAACTTTTTTATTAATTTTGTTATTAGCTAATGTAAGAGCAGACTGAAGTTCTAAACCTCTTTCTTTAAAAGCATTAACAACATTTACAAAATTATCTGATGTTAAAGTTAATGACTTAGATTTAGCATTAGTTAATTCCCCTAAGGTATTGTCTACTAATGCTAGAACTTCATCCTTTGTGCTAACAAAAGCTTCCTTATATTTGTAATTTCTTAGACGAGTTCCTTGTTTACCAATATCACGGTTGAATTTATCATTCTTATCGAAATCATCTTTAGTATTCATAAAGAATCTAAATTCAGTTTCAGTCATTGGAGTTCCACCACGTCTATTTTCAACACGGTCAGAAGTTGGGTCTAAATGGTATCATTCACCATCAACTTCTACTAAGTTTCAAACATGTCTTGCTGCATTTTCACGACTACTTTGCCCATCAATTAAACGACTCTGAATTCCAAGTTCATCTAAAAGCATTTTGAATCCTTTAGCATAACCAGTACATACAGTATGTTTATCTATTAAGGCAGAATATGCTGTTTGATTAAGTAAAACATTTTCTAAACTAAGGTCATAATCATATCTAACATTTTTTGTTATTCATTTATAAGCTTCAGTAATTTTTTCTAAGACTGTTAAATTGTGTCAATTTTTAACAATTTTCTTAGCTTCTTCTCTAGTTTCTTTTTCTTCTTTATCTTTTTTAGTATTTTCAACTGATTTTACATCAACGAAAGTTGAATACAAATATCCTTTATATTCGGCTCAAATTTGAGTAGTACCATAGTCATTATTTTTGTGTTCTTTACCAGTTATAGTCCCATCAGAATCAAGTTTGAATTTTGTATTGTCATTATCACTACCACCTTTGATAACTTCGGTATTAGGATATCTTAATCTTTGGTATCAGTTGACATTATCTGTAACTGTTGAATTAGTTTGTGTATCAAACAATGAAAGTTTTACTTTTTCATTAGTCCCTATTGATAAACTTGTAGTTTGTAATTTGTATCTTGGATGTGAATAGAAATTTATAGGAAGAAAATCATTTAAGATCATTTTTTTAATTGATTCTTCATCTAAACTTTTTTGCTTAAATTCTTTAGTCACACTATCAATATAATCTCTATCAAAGCTTTGAATGTCATAGGAAGCATTTGTTATCTTAAGAAATGATTCAGGTATGTCACTTATTCTATTGTGATCAAAATCTGGTGCTACATTTGAATGATTATTAGGAGAATAATTTGAATTTGTAGTATTATTTGGAGTTTCAGTTGGTTGGGTATTATTGGGAATATTATTTGAATTTTCAGAAAAAGTCTCAACTGGAGTATTTGAAGAATTATTAGAAGGAGTATTGAAATCCTTATATAGCTCTTTATTTATATTACTTTCAGGTTTACTTGGCTTAATATCTGGATAAATTGTATAGGCATCACTATTAGCAATATTTGCATTATAGTTACCATTTGGGTTGTTGATTTTAATATAGGAATTAGGTTTTGTGATGCAACTAATTGCAATAGTACTAAAAGCAACAACATTTGCTGCTGCAAGAATTCCAAAAATATTTTTTTTCTTCATAAAAAAACCTCCAAATAATATAAAAAAATTGTAACCTAAGATTTCTTAGAACTAAAAAAATTGAGACTAAACATTTCATTTATTATGAATATAAAAATAAAAAGAAAAGTATACTAAATTTGCATAATTTTTGCAATAAAAAACTTTTTAGTGCAATCTTTTTGTATACTAATTGCAAGTATTTTAAAGAAGTTGAAAGCAAAAAATAATTATGAAAACTAAAAGAAATTCATTAATTTATTTAGGTTTTGTTGCAGTAGCTGCATTAATGCCACTTGTAGTTGTTTCTTGTACAAAAGCAAACAAAAAGATTGAAAAAAGCAATGAAACCAAAGAATATAATAAAGATAATAAGGATTCAAATAAAAATAATATAAATAAAGAAAAATCTGAATTAAATAAAGAAACTGCCAAAAATCAAAATCCTAAAGAAGATAAGAAGAATGAAGTAAAACCAAATAAGAATTCAGATCAGTCCAGCAATCAATCAGTGCCTAAAAAAAATGAAGAGCCTAAAGAAAAGGAACCTAAGAGAGATTCTACTAAAGAAGATATTAAAACAATGTTAGACATCTTGAACAGTTTAAATTTGACTAAAGAAACTTTTGCTAAATTCAAAAGTGATTTTAAAAAAGCTTATGATATATCAAATAAATATAAAGACAAATTAAAAGATGAATCTTTCTTAAAAGAATATAAGGTTGAAGTTGGGCCACTAAAAGATTTACTTGATTTCTATCCATTTATAGAAGATAAAAAAGATTTAAATGAAGATGAATCCTTTATTGAAACATTTAAAGTTGTTAAAGAAGCCTTTACTAAAAGTAAACAATAATTAAAGTCATTCCGAACCTAAAAAAAACTAAAAAAATAGTAATTAACTAGTTAATTACAATCTTTTCAAATTTTTCAGAAATTGTTTGCTTAAATAAATCTTCCAAATCATTTGATTGGTCAAATTTGGAATAATAATAAGAGCTTAAAAGTTTTGTTTTAGATGACACTATATCTCTTGATGAAGAAATTAAAATAGGAAGTTTTTTAGCTGCACGTGTTTCAAAAATATTGATTAGTGTATCTAAATATCATTGAGGTTTAATTCCAAGAGTTAAGTTGTTAATAATTAAAACATCAACACGGTTTAGATGCCAAATGATAGATTTTTTTTCTTCAGGATTTGAAGAAATATAACTGTATAAATCATTTGAATTTAAAAGAGCGACACTTTTATTAAATCCAAGAGCACTAACAGAAGAAATATATTTAAG
The DNA here is from genome assembly GCF_000367765.1 of Metamycoplasma auris 15026. Classification (GTDB taxonomy): domain Bacteria; phylum Bacillota_I; class Bacilli_A; order Mycoplasmatales; family Metamycoplasmataceae; genus Metamycoplasma; species Metamycoplasma auris_A. The sequence goes on along the minus strand of NZ_AORI01000001.1, from coordinate 70,764 downwards.
AATGTTGCTTGCATACTTATTTTTAGCATCAAATAATCAAATATTGTCTTCAAAAATCCCTTTTGAAGCAATGTTTTTAAATAATGTATTGATTCTTTGGGATTCTTTTGTATTAATAAGATTATCTAAGAAAGTTTGTAGTGTGGCTTTAAAAGGACTAAAAACTCTGTTAGTTTTGTTTTCTAAAAAATAGCTTTCAATAATAGGATCTAGTGGTGTAATTGAAGTGAGTCAAAAATTTTCAAGTTGTCTAGATTTTTCAAATATCGGATTTTTGGAGTGATCTTCATCTAAAAAGCCATACATATTCACATATAACTCATAATAAGGTTTGTGGTTATTTTCTAAAATAAAATCATGGTATCGCTGCAAGATACCCATGCCTTTTTTTATTTGTTGCTCATTTAATTCCAAACGCTCGATTTCTTTTTTTATGTATGGATCAGATAAAACTTCTTGACGCAGTTTATTAATATCTAATTCATCATTTAATGAAAAAACGGAGTTGAGTATTTTTTTATCCATAATTCTTTTTTATCTCCTTTTAATCATCTCAAGCCAGCCCATCACAAAAGCCATCATCAAAGCTAGGATTATTTTTATTTTTTAATGTTGAATGCGATGTATTTTTATTTTTAAAAAAAGAAGCTTGGTTTAATTCAGTATCAATCATATCTGCTTCAAAAAGATTTCTTTTGGCAAAATCATTGGCTATTTTTTCTATATAGTTGCATACAATTGCGTTGTTGATTGCAATTGAATATTTAATTATGCAATTAATTGCATTATCCCTAAAATTCATTAACTTAATTTTTTTAAGCATAAGTAATTGAGAAGGACTTAGTTCTTTTTTTGTAAAGTGATGAATATATTCTTCAGCACTTAAAGAATTAATTAATTGGTAATCATTTTTTAATTTAAAATCAAAACTATTATCTTGCTGAGATAATAAGTTTTTGGTTTCAAAAACATCAAAAAAGGTTTTTGAAACGTTATTTAATTTATTTTCATCAAAAGTATAGCTAGCATTTCTTTCTATAATTTGGTAGTAGTTATCTTTACCTAGTTTTTCTTGAAGCATGCTAGAAATCAAAATATTATTAGAAATTTCATTTGCATTCAAAGGTTTTATTAATCTAAAAAGAAGATCACCATTTAAATCCTGGTAAGTTTGAATTAGACCTATAGCTTCCAGTTCGTCCTTAGTCTTTTTTAGTTGTTTATAATCTAAAATTAAAAAATTCATTGTTGCTAATAAATCATATTTTTTTTCTTTATTAATATTATATAAGTCATATAAATGATGATAAAAAGCAATACCATTATTTCCAATTATAGGAGTATAAAATGTTCTTAAGTTAACTAAATCTTTGGAACTAATCATACTTGCATTATCAATTACAAATTTATAGTTTTGCATGACATTTTACCTCCTTTTTTTATTAATTAGAATGTGTTAGATCCAGCTTTTGACTGTCTTGTAAATAATTTTAAGAAACTAAAAAAGCAATAAGTCTCAAATTTTTTTAATTTCAGATTTTATTGGTACAAATGTCCTTTTTATAGACAAAAAACATTTGCATTTTTCATCTTAAATTAAGGGCATTTTATTTTTAAAAACACTTTTTTGACATAGATTTATTAACAAAAAACTAATAATTTAGGTCATTTTTAAAAATAAATTAAGAATTTTAAAAATCTCTTTTCAATTTGAGTTGAAAACAGCAAATTAATATGTCAGTAACTAGAAAAATAAGGCTTTTTTTAAGTTTCTTAGAGTCTCAATTAGAAACTTAATTTTTGCTTTTGATTATAATTAAACTATGAAATTATTAAATGTTCATTTAAATACAACTTACTCTTTTTTAAGTAGCACAATAAGTGTTGAAGATGCAATAAAAAAAGCCTTAGAATCTGGTGTTGATTATTTAGTTTTTAGCGAAAAAAATCATTTTTTTAGCCTAGGCGAGGCTAATGAAAAATGTTTAAAAAATAATCTAAAGCCCATTTTTGGACTTGATGTGTTCCTGGAGGTTGATGGATCTTTATATAGATATAATTTGTTTGCTAAAAATGAAGATGCTTTTTATTTTTTAAAACTTATTTCTTATTTTTTATTGGACAATAAAAAACTAACATTAGATGAGATATTAGAAAATTATAAAGATATTATTGTTATTGAAAATCCACATCTAAGTTATTTCAAGGAAACTAAAAAAATAATCAAAAATTCCAACTATTATATTGGCCTTGAGTTAGAAGAAATTAATAATTTTTTAGATTTAATTAAAAATAATGAGAATATCCTAGTATTTAATAACTTTAATATTTTAAGTCTAGAAGATTATTCCATTATTGAGTTGCTTAACAAAATGACTAATAAAAATCAACTAGATTTAGGAACACCATTATTTTTTGATTTTAATTCTAAAGAAGAAGTTATAACTAATCTAATATCTAAAACAAATTCTTTGGTTCAAAGTTTATATTTTCCTATATTAAAAAGAAATTATTTATTGCCAAATTTTGAAAATGAAAAGAATTTGGAATCTCATTTGTATTTGAAATTTTTAGTTCTTAAAAAAATTAAAGAATCTAATGACTTAAGTCTTTTATTTAAAAATGAAGTATATGTTAAAAGATTAGAGAAAGAGCTAGAAACAATAAGCAAACTAAATTTTGCTAATTATTTTTTAATTGTGCAAGACTGAGTCAATTGAGCTAAAAATAATGATATTGCAATAGGCCCTGGTAGAGGGTCAGCAGCAGGTTCTTTAGTTTGCTTTGTTTTAGGTATTACTGAAATTGATTCCATTAAGTATGATTTAATTTTTGAACGTTTTTTAAATGCTAAAAGAATTTCTATGCCGGATATTGATATTGATGTGCAAGATGATAAAAGACATTTGGTTATTAATTATTTGATTGAAAAATATGGCTATGAAAAAGTTAATAACATTGTAACTTTTTCTACCTTAGGTAAAAAATCAGCAATTAGAGATGTTTTAAGAGCATATGAAATAGCTCCATCTAAAATCAATGTTATTTCGAAATTAATTTCTTCAAGTGAAACAAATTTATTTGATGAATTTAAAAAAAATATTTACCTAAAAAAAGAACTTGAACAACTTAATGTTAAGGATGCAAATTTTGCAAACAAAATTGTTGCTGAAACTGAAAGAATTTCAGGTTTCTATCGGCAAATTGGCACACATGCAGCAGGGATTGTAATTTCTTCAAATCCAATCATTGAATCAATTCCGATTTCAAAAAACACTGATGATTTCTTACAAACCCAAATTAGTTTAGAATATCTTGAGTATTTTGGACTTATTAAAATGGATGTCTTAGGTTTAAAAACACTAACAACAATTAAAGAAATTGAAAATTATGTTAACAACAAAAATCCTAATAATAAGATTGATTGAAATAAGATAAATTATTTTGATAAAAAAACTTTTGAACTTCTTTCAAATGGAAATACGTTAGGAGTATTTCAAGTAGAAAGTCCAGTAATGATTAAAGGACTTAAAGAAATTGGCATTGATAGTTTCAATGATATTGCTGCTGTTATTTCATTGAATCGTCCAGGGCCAATTGCTTATGTTTCTAATTATGCTAAAAGAAAAAAAGGAATTGAAAAAATTCCTTCAATTTCAAATGAATATAACAAGATTGTAAAAGATACATATGGCATCATAATTTATCAAGAACAAATTATGCAAATTGCTCAAAGAATTGCTAACATGTCTTTTGAAGAAGCTGATTTATTAAGAAAAATTATTTCTAAAAAACAGTCTTCCCAAATGCTTCAAATAAAAAATGAATTTATAAATAAAGCAATTAATAATGGTTATGAAAAAGATATAGCAACTGAAATTTTTAATAATATTGAAAAATTTGCTGATTATGGCTTTAATAAATCGCATGCAATTGCTTATGCAACTTTAACATTTAAAATGGCATATTTAAAAGCTAATTATCCACTTGAATTTTATGCTTCATGTATCTCATCAGCTAACGGTGCGCAAGCTACAATTGCTAAATATGTAAATGAAGCAAAATCAATGGGGATTGAATTTATTAGTCCACATATAAATAAATCGTTTGAGATAGCTAATATTGAAAATAATAAAATTATTCTTCCACTTGGATTAATTAAAGGAATTGGTCCAGAAATAATTAAGTTAATTATTGAAAATAGAAATGCTATTGGGCAATATCAAAACTTTTTACACTGTATTTTAAATCTTTCTAAGATCAAATCTCTAGGCAAAGCAACGGAAGAACTTTTAATTAAAGCTGGGACTTTTAGGGATTTTAAATTAAGTCAACAAACGATGCTGGATGAACTAGATCCAAAATCTAATTTGAATATTTTTATCAAAGAAAATCTTTCCAAGAGTAATGAAGAAATTCTTAATAAGATTGCAAATTATCAATTATTAGATACAAAACAAGATAACGAAGAAGATTTGCAAGCTAATGAAATTGAGCTTCTTGGACAAGCTTATAATTATTTCATTACATCTAAATATGAAATTGACAACAATAGATTAATTAACACAAGAATTAATAATGAATATGTATTAGTTGCCCAATGTGTGGACGTGGTTGAAAAATTAAGTAAATATAAAAGCAAACAACAAATCTTATACTTCCAAGATTCAAGTTACAAAGTAATTGCCGTGCAATACAAATACAATGAAGAGTTAAAAAATTTAAAAAATAAAATTGTAAAAATTAAATTTATAAGAAGAAAAGAAAACTGAATTGATTTAATAGATTTTAAGGTTATTAAATAATGAATAATAAACTATTAATTATAGATGGAACATATTTAGCCTACCGGTCATATTTTGCTTTAAACAAATCCAATATTATGCTTACGGATGAAAATGGTTTTTCAACAAATGAAGTTGTGCTTTTTTTTAAAAGCCTTTTTAATTTAATTAATGAACATCGCCCAACACATTTGTTTGTTGCTTTTGATGCTAAAGAAAAAACTTTTAGACACCAAATGTATGATATGTATAAGGCAAATCGAAGCAAAATGGAACCAAGTTTCTATTTCCAACTTGATTTAATTAAACAAATTTTAAGTTCCCTAAAAATAAGAAATATTGAAAAAAATGGCTATGAAGCTGATGATATTATTGCCAAATTATGTTTTGAATATAAAAATATAAATAAATTGATTTTTTCAGCTGACCAAGATTTGAACCAATTAATTGATGAAAAAACGTCAATTATTAAAAAAAATAAAGATGAGTATTTCATATTAGATAATGCAAATTTTAAGACTTCATACGGCATTGAACCATATCAAGTCGTTGATTATAAAGCAATCATTGGGGATAGTAGTGATAACTTTAGTGGCATAAAAGGCATTGGTCCAAAAACAGCTTCAAAACTCTTAAATGAATATCAAAATTTAGAAAACATTTATGCAAATTTAGAAGACATTAAAAGCACTTGGGCTTCGAAATTTATTGAATATAAAGATTTTGCTTTTAGAAACAAAGTAATTGCACAATTAGTCTTTGATTTTCATTTAGATGATATTAAAGAAGATTTCCTTGATTTAAAAAATATTTTTTTATCTTCAGAAGCTACTTTTCTAATTGAAAAATATAGTCTTAATTCAATTAAGATTAATGCAGAAAAACTTATTAAAAAATTAGCCAAAAACTAGGCTAATTTTTTATTCTTCTTTTTGTTTTAATTCATCTAAATAAAGTTGAAGATTTTTCTTATGAAATTCAAGCTTTTCTTTCTTATCAGAAACTTGTTTAGCTGGTGCATTTTTAAGAAATTGTGGATTATTTAAGAATTTTTCGTTGAAAGCAATTTCGTTTTTCGTTTTTTCAATTAGTTTTTTTAGTTCTTCCAATTCGTTATTCTTATCTTCTTTGCTTTGTTCAATAAAAATTTTTGCAAATGAACTTTGAATTAGAAAATCAGTATTTTCTTTAATACTAAAGTTAGATAATTTATTAATAATTAATGCATTTAATTGATTAATTTCATATTCTTCGGCAAAGAAGTTAAGATTAATTGCTTTTGAAATTCTTTTATCTTCACGATATTTTCTTAAAAGCGTAATTAATTCAATTAGATTATCAATATTCTTGGAATTAAAATTCTTATTTGGATTATATTCAATACTTTTAGTTTGAAGAAGCTCTTCTTTATAAATATCTTCAAATAAAAAGTCACTTAAAAAAGGCATATATGGATGAAGGGTAATTAAAATTTCTCTAAATAAATAATGAATAAAGTAGTTATTATTTTTAAATTTTAGAAATTCCAAATATCATGCTGAAAACTTATTAATAATAAAATCATAAATATGCTTATAAATGATTGAAAATTCATATTTATTCATAGAATTATCAATATTTTGTTTCATTAGATTAAATTGAGAAAGAATTCAGAAATCAAACTCATCTAGTTTTTCATATTTTATTTTTTCATCAAGATTGATTTCTATTGGTTTGATTAATCTTGCAATGTTTCAGAATTTATTAATAAATAATCTAGCACTTTGAATTTTATCGTCGCCAAAATTAATATCAGCTCCAGGAGAACAGTTGAAGATTAATGACATTCTTAAAACATCAGAACCATATTGATCAATCATTGAAATTGGATCAATACCATTACCAAGTGATTTGGACATTTTTCTTCCTTGGGCATCTCTTACAAGACCATGAAGAAGCACTTGTTTGAAAGGAATATCATTCATAAATTGCAAGCTTTGGAAATACATTCTTGAAACTCAAAAGAAAATAATGTCATAACCTGTAACTAATAAACTAGTTGGGAAATATCTTTTGATTTGTTCATTAGATTGTGGTCATCCTAAGAAAACAAAAGGAGCTAGAGCTGAACTAAATCAAGTATCAAGAACATCGCTATCTTGTATTCATTCTTCACCAGGACTTTCAATTTGTACAACTACTTCATTATCCTTATATCAAGCTGGAATTCTGTGTCCTCACCAAAGTTGTCTACTGATTGTTCAATCATGAACATTTTCCATTCATTTGATTAAAACATCTTCAAATCTTTCAGGAATGAATTTTACAGCTGCTGATGATTCTAGATTTTTAAGAATTTTTTCTGACAATGATTTCATTTTGACAAATCATTGTGGTTTGACAAGAATTTCAATTGGTTCGTTACTTCTTTCACCATAGCCAACATTTGAAACTATGTCTTCTATTTTTTCTATCAAATTATTTTGGATTAGTTCTGTTGCAATTAAGTTTCTAGCTTCAAAGCGATCCAATCCTTGGTATTTTTTGGCGATTTCATTCATTTTACCTTGGTCATCAATACATTCAATGATTTCCAAATTATTTTGCTTAATAATTTCAATATCATCAATAGCATGCGCTGAAACTTTCATAATTCCAGTACCAAAAGAAGGATCAATTAACTGAGAAGCAATAATTGGAATTTCTTTTTTTGTTAGCGGATGAATGATTGTTTCATTCATTAGAAGTTTGAATCTTGAATCATTTGGATTAATGGCAATTGCAACGTCAGAAAACATAGTTTCTAATCTTGTTGTAGCAACAACAAGATCTTCATTTTTATTCTTAATTGGATATTTAACATAATAAAGTTTTTGTTTTACTTCGGTTGGAATAACTTCAATACTTGATAAGGCTGTTTTAAGTTTTGGATCCCATGAAATCGCTTTTGTATCACGATAAATTAAGCCATCATTGTACATTGAAACAAAGACTTTTAGTACTGCTTCGTTAGCTTCTTTATCTAAAGTAAAACGTTCGCTTGGATAATCCAATGCAAGTCCTAATTTAGCTCATTGTTCACTAATTCTATTGGAGTATTCAGTTTTTCAGTTTCAAATTTCTTCAATAAATTTTTCTCTTCCAAGTTTGTATTTATCTAGTCCAACTTTAGCTAATTTTTTTTCAACAACAACTTGTGTAGCTATACCAGCGTGGTCTTTACCTGCTACTCATTTAACATCAAAACCTTTATTGCGTTTGTATCTTATTATTGTATCGGCAATATAAGTATCTAGAGCATGACCAATATGAAGTTGTCCGGTAACATTTGGAGGAGGAAGAATAATAGTAAATGGAGGTTTACTTAAATCATGAGTTGAAAAAGCTTGCATTTCAACTCATTTTTTATTTCTATTTTTTTCAACTAGTTTATGATCGAAATTTTTATCCATATCTTTTTCTTCTTTTTGCTCTTGCGTTTTTTTATTGGATTTTTCGAGATTGATTATTGTTTCTTCTTCAAATTCATATTTGTCATTTATTTCAGCTGGGCTTTTGTTTTGATTTTCATCTAATAAAAGAAGGTTTCTTATTTTTTTATTTTTTATATTATTACTTTCTACTCATCTAGTTAACTGACTTCAATTACATCAAACATAATGATCAGGTTCAATTTCGTATTTAAAAATACCTTCAACATTATTGCTTTTTTCAAGAAAGTTATCCAATTCTTCTTTTGTATCAGCAGTTTCTTTATTTAAAATTGTTTTTAGATAAGGATTGATTGGATTATCAATGATTTTATTTGTTTTTCCTTGTTCAATTGTAATGGAGTTATAAATAATATTTAAATCAGTAGTAATTCTTGAGGCAACTTCAATTTTGTCTAAAAGATAGATGCCAAGACCTTCTTTACTTAAAATATATTGATTTAATTTGTTGAGTGTTTCAAGTTGAATTTTATTAGTTAATTTAGAAATTAAATCACCTACAATAATAAGATCGGGGTTGTTTAGAAAAATCTTATTAATTTCTAAAGCTATTTTTTCATCTAAGGTTAGATATGATAAATTCATTACTAATTTATCCAAAGACATACCAGAATTTTGAATAACTTTATAGATATTTAATTTCAGCATTAACTGGAAGAAAGCATCTTTGTTGTTTTTTATATCATTAATGATTTTTTCGTAATTATGAAACTTATGAAATGAATCAAATAGAAGGAGTTTCATTGATTGTAAATCATAAAAGATTCTTGAAAGAGGACTTGAAAATAAAGATTTTATATTGATATTTTCAATTTCTTCTGCGTGTTTTTTAAAAATTTCATCAAGTAAAAAATTAAGATTTTGTTTAATTACTAAAAGATTGTTTTTATTTTTGTTATAAAAAGGAAGGGAATTAGCATATATTTTAGAAGCTTCAGCTTTGATTTTTCTTCCTTCTGTATCAATTTTTCAGTAGTATTCGTATTTTTTTTCTTCTAGATCATATTGATACTCTTTGAGTTTGGAAATATTAATATGATTGTATTTTTTTTCATTTTTTAGTTCTGCTATTTCATTATTAATTTTTTTAATGATATTTGAACTTTCTTCTTCAATAAGATTCTTAAATCTTTCATCATACATCTTAATGTTTTTTTCAACAATTGATTTGGTAATGTATTTAGCTTGGTTTTTTAGTTGTTTTTGGGAACTGAGAATGCCAAGAGCACTAATTTCATTAACAATATAGTCTCTTAAGTCATAAATTTCTTTAATAAAATCAATAATTAAGGACTTTTCAAATAATCGAATTTTGGGAAGATGTTTTTTGCAAGCCGCATAAAAAGTCTTATTGACATAGTATCTTGGATAGTAATAAGAAAAAGCATTGCTTTTATTTTTTTTGTTTAGATTTGCTTTGTTAAAAGCAATTTCTAGAATAAATTCATGTTGTAATTTATCAAAGTATCTTTTAATTTCAAGCTTTGTATTCTTTTTTAGTTTTAGGATTTTTAGATGATTTTTTAGTTTGCTTAAAAGGGGTGAGTCAATTGTGATTTTTTTATTTTGGTTATTTTGGTTAATTAGTTTTTCATATTCTAATCTAGCATAGTTATATTCTTTAAATTTTAAAAGGGACGAACCTTTTTCATAGTCATTAATCCGATCTTCAATATAACTTAAAAATTCTTGTTCATAATGTTGAATTATTTTAATTACATTTTTAATAAGATTATAAATATTTTGCATTAAGATAATTTTGTCATTATAACTAAAGTCATTTAATTTATCATTTGAATTAAACTCAATGATTTTTTTTATTTCTTCAATGATTGGTTCAATTTCTTTTTGTAAATTTAAATTTATTTCTGAATATTTTAAATGCAAATGGTACTTAGAATCTTGGTATACGTCTTGTCATCCTTTTTTAAAAACAGAAGTCATAAAATTGATGATGTTATTTTCTATAATATAACGTTCTAAATAAGAAAAAACAGTATCTTTTGTTTTATTTTGAAACAGATTTTCATCATCAAAACCAAAAGCAAGATTTTTTTGGTATTCATCATCTTTATATGTTAATGAATAATTTTTATTGTTTCCTTGCTTGAATTCAATAAAACCTTGGTAGCCTTTTCATTTAATTTTATTATTAGTTAGCAGTTTAAAAATTGCATCCTTAGTTTCTTTATCTTGCGAAATAATACCTAAAATATTATTCTTAGATAAAGAAAAATTAAGATTACTAATGAGCAAGTCAAAATTAATCTTATTATTTATTCAGTTTTTTTCTTTTTTCTTAAGTCCTGTAACTCTTAAACCTGTAATTTTTTTATCCATTAAAATCTATTGCCTTCTTTCGATCTTATAAGTGAGGCAACTACTTTGTATGTTGCTAAAATGATAGCTAGGTTAAAGAATATCTTAATTGGACTAGTTAGCGTTTGACCTGTAAAATTCACCCAGAAGTCTGTCTTAAGAGTTTCAGTATCAGCTCATGCTAATAGAAGTGTATTTACTAATTCTAAAATAGCACAAAATGTAATGATTGCCATAACTTCAATAAAAGTTTGGTAGTTTTTTCTTAAGAATAAACGGTATAGAACGACAAAAACAATCATTCCAATAAAACCAGAAGTAGTAAGAATTACATAAAATAAACGATTCTTAATAAAACGGTTATGTTCAAAGATTGAATTATCTAGCTTTGAAAAAATAGCTAGAATAATAATAATTTGTAACACTAAAAAACTAATTGCTGAAATGAAAGAAAAGTTAATCATAGCGACAGGTTTTTGTTTTGTTTCAAGAATAATAACTTTTACTTCATAGAAAGCTATTTTTTCTGAAAAATATTGCAAGTCTTCGGAATTTCTTCTTGCTTGTGCTTCGAGATATTGAATCTTAAAGAATTCAATTGTTTGTTTGTATTTGTAAATACGATATTTTCTTGAGAAAAAAAGTTCGTTTAGATTAAAAAAATAATAGCCAATTAAACCAGGAACAAAACCAGCTGTGGCAACAGCTAGCGTATATAAAACACTATAATAAGTGGGAACTAATGCAAAAGAAATAAGATCTGCTAATACCCCAGTTATAATTCCAACAACAGGTCCAAAAACAAAACCTGTAATTTTTATTGGTAGTCCAATAAAACTAAATTTAAATGCAGGAAGTGCACTAATTGGAAGAATTCTAACTGAAATTAGAAACATAACAACAGAAATAGCAATTAATACACCAACAAATGCAATCTTTTTCGGATTCCATTTTCTAAAAGATATATTTGTTTGTGATCTTGCTCACTTTAGATAGTGATTAATACCACCAGGCAATTTCTCTTTCATATCCTTCCTTTATTATTCAACTTTAGGTTTATAAATTAGTATTTTTTAGTCTTATTACAAGTAATAAAAATGGTACTAATTAATATAAATAATAATATATTATTATTTTCTTTATTTAAGCAATTTGAAACAAAACAAAAACCAGCTTAGCTTCTTTTGTTTAACCATCTACTTTTTTCAATGGTAGGAAGTTTGATAAAGGTTTTGTAAAAACTAGCATTAACAATCACACCTGTATAAATAAAATATGACATAATGCTAAGAAGTAAAATAATGTACATAAAAGATGCAACAATGCCAAATTTATGATAATTAATAAGTGACGCTAAGGATCCAAAAATTAAAATATATAAAGAAGTTGGGATTGCAGCAATTAAAGCGCCAGGGTTAATTTGGGATAATTTAACTTTGAAATTTGGTGAAAATTTGAAAGAAATAAGCAGTGAGCAATAAATTAATAGAGGTAAAAATAAAATAATAGGTAATCAAAAAATAATTTGAAAATCCCAACGTAAATCTTTTAGTTTAATATTTGGTAAAAGTTTACCTTGATCAAAAACTCTATCTAAAATAAAAGTTAAAAAAGCCGAGTAAGTTAATAGAAAAATGGTCAATGAAATTGTAATAATGATACTTGTTAAAAAGCCCTTAATTCTTGTTTTTCAAAGAGCATTTGTTGTTTTGTGTCCATATAATGCATCGATTGAAAGAACAAATTTACTATATCCTTTTGATGATAATCATAAGATTGAAAGTGCCAAAATGATGAATGTAACAGCTCCACCAGCTGTCTTTAGAATTCCTGAGAATGTTGGAATAACATGCTCAATCCCAGGAATTAATTGGCCAAGAATAATAACCTTAATTACATTTTCATAATTTGGACTAATTAATCCTACTATTCCAATAACTAAACCAATTGTTGGAATAAAGGATAAAAACATATACATTGCAAATCCCGCAGGTACAAATGCAAATTCGTATGAATTTATTTTAAGATATGTATTATTAACAATTTCTTTTGCTTTTGTTTTTGAGCTTCTTAATGAGTTAGGCATGGCAATGAAGAGAATGCCATAGATAATTCATTTAATAATTTTTTCAAGCAAGTTTTGTCTTTTTTTATTTTTAACAATATGTCTTGTTGAAAAGTCTTTAGATTGCTCAAGATTTTCCTTATTTTCTTCTTGTTGCTCTGGGTCTTTATCTCATCCAGTTTGTAAAAAGTCTTTATTTTTTTTCTTCATTCAACGCCTTAATTAATTTATTTAGTTCAATTATGTCTGCTTTACCACTAGTTTTTTTCATTACTTGACCACTTAAAAATTTGGATGCACGATTGAAATTGTTTTTAAATTCAGCTTCCAAAGAAAGATTTTCTTTAAAAATTTCTTTGATAATTGCATGCAAATCAATGGCCTTTTTTTCTATAAAAAGATTGTTATTTTTAATGATGCTTTCAATATCGAAATCATTGTAATTTTTAATTTCTTCAAGAATTAATTTAATATTATTTTTCGAAATTTTTTCATCAATGGCAAATTGAATTAGTTTTGAAATTTCTTTTGAATTAGATAGAATTAAATCATTTTGGGTTGGATTTTGGTTGATATATGAAACAATTTCTGAAAAAAAGATATTTGTTGTTTTTTTAAAGTCGTTAGTATTCAAAGAATCTAAAAAATTAGCGTAACTTGTGTTATTAATAAGTTGCGAAATTTGTACGTTATTTAATCCATTTTTTAGATATCTTTGTTCTTTTTCATAAGGTAGCTCTTCAATTTTAATTGAATCAATTAATTCATTTGATAATCTAATATAAGGAATGTTTGGGTCTGGAAAGTATTTGTAATCAATTGCACTTGATTTTGAACGCATTATAACTGTGATATTTTTGTTTTCATCATATCTTTTTGTGCATTGTTCAAAAGAAATGTTATTTTCATAACAATTTATTTGGTAATTAGCTTCATATTCAATTGCTTTTTCAATGTTTGAAATAGAATTTAAGTTTTTAATTTCAACTCTTGTGTTTAAATCGTCTGAATTCTTTTTTCTTACTGAAATATTGACATCAACTCTTAAACTACCTTCATTCATTTTAGCATCCGAGATATTAAGTGCAAGAGCCATTTGTCTAATTGCTTCAACATATGCAGTTGCTTCTTTAGCTGAATGCATTACTGGATTTGAAACAATTTCAATTAATGGGACGCCAGATCGATTGTAGTTTAGAAGAGTATATTTATCTTGGTGAAGAGATTTAGCTGTGTCTTCTTCTAGATGAATTCTTTCAATTGAAATATCTTTTCAGATATCATCAACCTTAGCTTTTATAATGCCATTTTTTCCAATTGGGTTAAATTGTTGGGTGATTTGGTAGCCTTTAGTTAAATCAGGATAAAAGTAGTTTTTTCTATCAAAACGCACTAAATTATCGATTTTCATCTTTAAGCCTTTAGCGAGTTTAATGCCTTTAATTATTGCTTCTTTGTTTAAAGAAGGAAGTGTTCCTGGATAAGCTAAATCAATTGGTGATACATAAATATTTGGAATATCTGAATACAAATTGGGTTGACTTGAAAACATTTTGGTTTTGGTATTGAGTTCAATATGAATCTCAATTCCAATAACTAATTCTCAACTACTATTCATTAATATCCTCCAAGATTTTTTTTAGATATAAGCTGTGCGCAAATAACTTTGTATCATGATAAATTTTTGTATCAACTGCGATATTAAAAGGCATCAAAGTTTCTTTATCGACTCCTAATTTCATTGTTAAAGAAGGATTACCAACTAAATTTGCATAAGTTAATATGAAATCTAAATATGATTGATATTTTGGAGTTTCATTAATTTTGGAAGCAATGTCATTGGAAGCTGGATATATAAATAAATCAGCGCTTTCATGAATTTTTGTAAAATGATTAGCTAAAATTCTTCTTAATTTTTTAGCCTTAACAAAATATTTAATTTGATTTTCATTTTCTAAAAATAAAGAGCCTAGAATTAAACGACTTTTAACCATTTTGCCAAGATATTGGGATCTTGTTTTAATAAATGTTTCAGTTCAATCTTTTTCTTCTTTTCTTTGCCCAAAAGCAACGCCAGTTAAATTAGCTAAATTAGATGAAGCTTCAGAAAATGAAATGACTTTGTATATTACATCAATTGAATTAAAAAGTTTTTCATCTTCTTGAATTTCAATTAATTCAATGTTTTCTTTTTTTAGTTTTTCTAGAAGCTTTTTATAAGCAAAAGCAACAGAAGGACTTAGTTTGTCAAAGCAATTTAAATAAGCAATTTTTAGAGGCTTAATTTCTTTAATATCATTATAATCAAAGCTTAAATCAATAGAAGTCATATCATTTTGAAAATCTTTTTTGTATAGAACCGAAGAGATTTTAATGAGATCTTCTATGTTATGTGTGAAGTAAGCTACTGTATCTAGTGAGGAAGCATATGCAAAAAGCCCATAACGACTAATTGCTCCATAACTTGGCTTGAAACCAATTTGGCCAATGTTAGATGCAGGTTTTCGCACTGAATCTCCTGTATCTGAGCCAATTGCAAAATCAATTTCATCATAAAATGTCGCAGCTGCTCCTGAAGATGAGCCACCTACTAAATATTGAGCATTTAAAGGATTTTTAATTAAACCATAAGCTGAATGTTCACCACTACCAGCTAATCCAAATTCGTCCAAATTAGTTCTAGCAACACAAGCGGCTCCTGCTTCTTCTAATAATTTAAGAGCCGTTGCTTTATACTGAGGTTTAAAAGTCTTTAAAAATAAACTAGAAGCTCTACATGCAACATTAGTGTCAGCATAATTATCTTTGATTGTAAAAATATAGTTAGATAAAATTCCTCTGTCATTTAGTTTTGCATTATTAAAAACAATGCTAACTGCATTATTTTTATCATTAGTTAATTTGTTAATAACATCATTAAGGTTTTTATTCTTCATTGACGACTCTTTTCATAATAACTAAATTCTCATCATGAGAAGCTGCATTGGCTAGTAAGTCAGATTTTTTTATTGTGCTATCTAGATTTATTTCATCATCTCTTAAACATTCAAAGTCAACTTCTTTTTCATTAATATGAGAAAGTGGTTTAATGTTTTCTAGGTCTATTCATTCTAATTCTTGCAAAGATTTATCAATTGAAGCAAGCAATTTTCTTGTTAGCTGTACTACTTCATTGTCTGGTTCTAATAATAAATCATTAGCTAATTTCTTAATTTTTTCAATCTTCATAAGACTTTTTCCTATCATCTTGGATATGAAATAAAAATTTGGTCATTATATTCAGCATATTCTTCAGGAAGAGCAGCAAACTTAATTGAATATGAATGTAAATATAGACGTTTTGCTTTTTTTCCACCATATTTAGTATCACCTAAAATAGGGGCTTTGAGATATTCTAGTGTAGCTCTAATTTGATGTTTTTTTCCAGTCAGAATTTGGGCAAATTTACGGTTTCCTTCTTTAAAAAAGATTGTATGAGCTTTAATTCCAAAGTCAGGATTTACTTTCATTTTTTCATTTTTAATATCTTTTTCTAGGCGAACTGTGATATCAAGTTTTTCTTGATTGAAATTTTCAGAAATAAATTGGTAAATTTTTTCAAAATGTTTTTGGGCGGCTTCAAAAGTTACAAGAGTTGGATAATTTTTAGCATAAACTACAAGGCCACTTGTTTTTTTGTCCAATCTTCCAATGGAAGATGGTACAAAAGAAGAAGTTTTTTTGAAATTAAGGTATTTGTGCACTTGGTCATCCAAACAATTTTCTTCTGAATGCATGGCAACATTTGTTTCTTTATCAATGATTAAAAGATTTTTATCTTCATAGATTACTTTGAAATTAATGTTAGCTGTATTTTTCTTTTCAGGCTTTTTAATTTCTAAAAGGCCATAAACAATAATTTCATCGCCTAGTTGCAATTTATATTGTTTATCATTGGTTCGAATTCCATTAACCTTGATATCTTTTTGTCGAAAGATTTTTTCAATTCTAGATTTAGGAACATTGTCACAAACAATAAGAATGTATTTATAAAGAATACGTCCAACATCATCTTTTTTTGCAATAAATTTATTCATTTAAATCATCCTTTATAAAAATACCATCGTTATTTGTATCGCTTCTTTGGGAATCAAAAAGATTAAACTCTTTTTCAGGCATATTTTCCTCAACATTTGAGTAACGATCAAACTCAGGGAAAATGGGAAGTTCAGCTAATGTTTTAATTCTAAAGTAGTCATAGAATTTGTTTGTAATGCCATATAGGATAGGATTTCCTGGACTCTGAGCGACGCCAACTTCTTCAATGATGCCTTTTTCAAGTAGATTAGCAACAATCCCATCGCTTATAATGCCGCGAATGTTTGAAATGATGGAACGTGTTACTGGTTGCTTGTAAGCAACAATGCCAGCTACTTCAATAGCAGCATTGGAAAGTTTTTGCTTACGAGCAATGCTTAATAAATCTGAAATATGTTCCTTAGCTGCTTCAATTGTTAAAAACTTATAAACATCATTAAATTCATATACCTTAAGACCACGGTCTTGGTTATTAAAAAATGTTTTAAAGTCTTTTAACATTTTTTTTCCTTCTTGGATTGTATTAAGCTTAAAAACATCTCTTATTTGTTCGGGACTAACACCATCACTGCCTTGAATAAATAAAAGCGCTTCAATGATTTTATTATTCATATTTATCCCCCTTAGTTATTCTTATTGAACCTTCGTCTTCTTTTTGTTCTATAACTAAAATTTCTTGTCTTGCTAAATCTAAAATAGCTAATAAAGTAATTACAAAATGCCCCATTGAAGGAACATCAAAAATTTCTTCAAATGAAACTTCAAAACGATTTCTAAAAAGGCTAATGATGCGACTTTTTTGTTGTTCAGGGCTTACTGAGATTGTTGAAATTGTGATGTTTCTTATTATTTCTGAATAAGTGCGTTCAAACATTTTTCTTAGTGTAATAACTAATTTTGAACTACTGGAATAGCCATCTAAATTAGAAGGGTCAACTTCTTTTTTAAAGTTATCAGCTTCTTCTGGTTCTTTTGAAAAAATATCTTGTCTTTTTTCTTCTTTTTCTTTTAGGACAATTGAAATTTCTTTGAATTTTTCATATTCAGCAATTTGCTCAATCAAACGTTTCTTTTCTTGCTTGACTTCCTCATCTTCTTGCCCATCTTGCAAAAGCATTTTGGCCTTAAGTTGCAAAAGTGAGGCTGCCATAATTAAATAATCAGAAGCAATATCGATTTCATATGGTTTGATATTCTTAATGATTTCAAGATATTGAGTAACTAATTCAATTAAATCAATTTCAAAGATACTAATATTTTTTTCTTTAACTAAAGTGACAAGCAAATCAAGTGGACCATCAAAATTTGATAATCGAAAAACATGTTTGTTATTTTGATTTATAAACTCACTTGAATTTTTATTTTCAAGAGTATTCATACCTTAAAAAGTAATCCTTTTTATCTTTTTGAAAATGTATTTTTAATTGTTTCAGAAGAAGTGATTGTTTGGTCTATGTATGATGATGCAACAATGCTTTTAATTCATTCAGCAAAATCTTTTTTGTCTAGTGTTTGGAATTGCTGAGGTCTAATTACGGGGTGGAATTTAACTGTTACAACTAGTTTGCCTTCACGATTTTTATCTAATGCATTTGCAGCATTGTTAATTGTTACTGGTACTAAAGGAATATAAGTTGATTGTGCTGTTAAAAAAGCCCCAGCATGAAATGTTTGTAGTTTGCCATCTTTGGTTCTTGTTCCTTCAGGAAAAATCACACCACAAGTTGAATTTCTTTTCACATATTGGCCAAATTCTCTAAGAATAGCAAGAGCATCTTTTGGCTTATTTGTATCAATGTAAAAAGTATCAATTAATTCAGCTATTTTTTTAATCATTTTTTTCTTTTGCACTTCGTTTCGTGCAACAAAGGTAGCTGGTTTTGATTTCTTAGATCCATCCCCATGGTTTCATAGTGCTGAAACTATGATTAATGGATCCAGGTATGTAGAATGATTTGGTGTTAAAAAACAAGGTCCATTTGGAATATTTTCAAATCCTTCAACTTGTAGTTCGACATTTAGATGTTTAAGAATATTTGAACAGTGTTTTTGAATATAAAAATGCTTTTCACTTTGTTTATAATATTCAGGCATTTTTCTATTTCTTGCTGCCTTTGATTTTAAAACTGTAAGATTGTGAAGTAGTGGAATTGCTCTTCAAAAAATTCGTGTTTTTAATTTCATAGTATAAACTCCTTAATCAATTTTTTTAAATGCAACAGCTGCAACATAGCCATCTTCAATTGTTGTTGAAAGCTGAAAATCTAAAAAAATATACTTACCTTCATTAGTTTTTTTTATTAATAATTTCTTAAAATCAAACAATGAGTTATCAATCTTATAAATGCATTCTTTAATGGCTCATCTTGTTGCTAAAAAAACTGGTTTATTTTCTTTTTTTAAGCAATTGAATTCTTCGATTTCAATGGGGTGAAGAAACTTCTTAATTGTATTAATTGAAAGATGCTTAAATCGTTTGATTTTTGTTAAGTCAATTGAAATCATTTTGCCTCTAACGATAAATAATTATTAATTATAAATTAATAAATAATTTTGAACTTTAAAAACAAAAAATATGCAAACCATAACTTGCATATTTTTATTATTCAGCACAAAGTGGATCAAAAGGTGAAATCAATGTTGGTTTTTTATCTAGAGCTTCAAGAATCTCAGCTGTTAAGTATTTTTTATCAACGATTGCCATGTAATTGTAATCGCTAAATCACTCATCGCTCATTGAAAAGAAACCTTTATTGCCATTGTCAGTTCCCCAACTATTTTCAACTTTCCAAGTAATTGGATTGTCATTCTTATCTAAGTTAACTCCAACCATATTCATAGCATGTGAAATAACCGATGCTCTTGATTCAAATTTTTCTTTTTTGCTAAATTTAGGAGTCTTAGTTAGAGTTAAATCATAGTTATACAATTTTGAATCTAAGATACCTTCACGGTTTGAAAATGTTGAAACATCGCAACCAAATCAAATTGCTTCGCCACCTTTAATTTGGTTAATCATAACTCTCTTTAAAGTTTCAATGTCAACATTGACCATTGTTAAAGGAATACCGCCAACCATATTGTTTGAAAGAGGGGCTTGAATTAATGAATTAAGGGCAAATTTATTTCTTGGATCAGCTACTAAATCAACTTTGCCATCAATAAAATTGCCAATGTATTTATCAAAGAATTGCATTGGGCTCATGCATTCTAAAGAAACATATTTTCTATCTTTGTCCATGTATTCAAATTTGAATGTTTTTGGTGGTCTTCCTAAGGTTTTGATTAAGATATTATAAACATCACTTAAAGCTTCTTCTTTTAGTTTTAGAATTTCGTTTTTGTTTTTTGTTTCATTGAATAATTCTTTGATTCTAGAAGTGTATGCTTTCAATCTTCAGTTGATTTGATTTACCATATCATTAGTTGCTTCGGAGCTGTGTGATTCATTCATTGCATCCTTAGGAACAATGCCATATTTTTTAACTAAGTTTACAAAGAACTCTCAATAACCCCCATCTGAAATTGGTGTATCGTTAAAATGTCTAAATAATCTATCTTCATTATCTAGATTAATTCCTTCATTTACAAGTCAATCTAAATAAAAATTAGCTTTTTCTAGTTTGTCATAAAAATGCAAATAGTTTTGTGATAGTTCAATATTTTCGATGTTTAGATCTTGCATTAATTTAATTCTTATGGAATTAAGACCAGCAAAAATTCAGCATCTTCCACTTTGTTTTTGGTTAGTTATATTACCAACTTTTGTTTCATTTGAAAATATGAAATTGTGTTTTTTTACTATTTCATTATTTAATGAACTTTGTTTTAAACCAACTTTGAAGATTGCTCCTTCAATAACTTTATTGCTTAAATTGGAATCATAATTTTCTTGAAATTTATTTAATAATTCATCTGTAATGCAACTCATTTTTTTCCCTTATTTCTTGCCATTTTTTTTAGTTTTTGTACAAAATTCAGTTACTTCAATAATGTCTTTTAGACTTCCTATAAAAGTAATCATGTCATTTTCTTTAAGAATAAAATCCCCACTTGGTAGAAATGTTTTTTTATCTCTTTGGATTAAAGAAATTAAGACGTTATATTCATCTCTAAATGGTAATTCACTGATATTTCTATTAATAATATTTGGATTTTTTATGGAAGTTGTTGTACTTACATAGCCATCTTTAATTTCAACAATATCTTCTGAAAAATGCGTTAAGGAATTATCCGAAACCATAATAGCTACTTTTTTTCCTGCTTCTTCTTCAGGTGAAATTGTTTGCGTAATGCCAATTTGTTTTAGGATTCTTGCATGTCTTGAATTTAAGGATCTTGCAATAATTGTTTCAACACCTAATTCTAAAAGTGCTGAAACAATTTCAATATTATTTGGTGTTGCAACAATAACAACATCAAATTCTTTGACATTTAGTGATTCTAATGTTTTAATATCAGCACAATCTGCCACATAAACACCGTCAACATCATCCTTAAATTGAATTAGATTATGTTCATCATTATCAATTAAAACTAATCTTAAGTTATTTGCACTATCTGAAATTAGTTTTTTAACAATTGCTTGCCCAAATCTTCCAATTCCAATGATGCAAATTTCTCTTGCTCTTTTAAAAATTCCCATACTACACCCCATTATAAAAACTAATAATGTTTATTAAATATTATCATAATATTTTTTTAGTTTTCTATCGCAGAAAGAAAACTTAATTTTAGTAAGAAAATTACTGAATTTTTGGCCATTTTTAGCTAAAAAACTAAGTAATTTAGTTAGTTAGGCATACTTCTAAAATATTATAAAATATACTATTTTATATATTTTGGAATATAATTAGCGCATGCAAACTAAGAGTAGTAATGCAAAAAAAGTAAATGTGATTTTGAAATTTTTGCGAAAAATTGGAACAATTAGATATATCTTTATTATCTATATTTTGTTCACAATTTTAATTTCGCTTTTACTTTTTTGAAACATTACTCATAAGGTTGATGTTGCATCTAATCATCCAAAAGGAATTAAATATATTGATGCGCTATTTATTGCAACGTCTGCCTTTAGTGATACTGGTCTAACAACACTCACGCCATCTAGTACTTTTAATGAATTCGGACAATTTTTAATTGCCATTAGTATGGTAGTGGGTGGAATTGGAATTTTTACAATTAAGTTATATATATTCCAATCAATATTTGGCCTAAGATCAAATTTATTTAGCAATATGGTTTCACAAACAGAAAGAGGATCCTCGACTATTTTTGAAACAAGAAAAATGATTAAGGTAGCAATTTCATTTTTAATTATTACAACTGCCATTGCTTCAATGATTTTTACAATGCTTCTTTATTTTAGAAAGAATGATAATTTTGTAACAAGACCTGAAGATATAAAAGCTTTTGGGCAAGTGTATATGCCACAAAATGAAATTCCTTACCAGAATTTTTCACAAGCTTTAAGATTAGGGATTTTTCATGCCATAAGTTCCATTAATAATGCCGGTTTTGATTTGTTTGGAGACAAAAGTTTGCAACCTTTTTATAAGGATTTTGCATTCCAAACAGTCACTATTATTGTCTTTATTATTGGAGGAGTTGGCTTTCCTGTAATTTATGATATTTGAAGAAGAATTCAGCTAAAAAAAACCAATGCAGTTCATAGATTTCAACTTTTTACAAAGTTTACAATCATCACTTACATTGTTACAACCTTAATTGGTTTTTGTCTAACAGTTCTTTTAGAATATACTTCCAAAGCAGATAATGCTTTTTGAAGAGATGCTGATTATGGAAGCAGTGGGGATAAGATTTTTGCTATCTTTTTCCAAGTTAGTTCAACGCGTTCTGCTGGTTTTTCAACAGTTGATTACACACATTTTAGTCATTCAACTATTTTGGTGCACAGTATTCTTATGTTTATTGGTTTTTCTCCAGTATCAACTGCCGGAGGGGTGCGTAATACTACAATTGCAGTAATTTTTTTAAGTATTCTAACAATGATAACTGGTACTAGAAGAATTAATGCCTTCAAAAGACAAATAGGAAAAGATATTTTAATTAGAGCCGTAAATGTTTTTGCAATTGCATCAGTTTTAGTTACTATTTTTTCAATTATTACATATTCAACTTTTGAACATCCAAACCAAACCAATTTAACCTATGTTATTTTTGAAGCTTGTTCAGCTTTTGGTAACACAGGGCTATCCTCTGGTGTTACATCACATCAAAACCTTCATATTGCTGGAAAATTAAGTCTTATTTCGCTGATGATTATTGGCCAATTTGGTATCCCACAAGTAATTAAGTTTTTTGGAAAAGAAAAAACAAGATCAGAACACTATCAATATATCTATGAAGATGTATCAATAGGTTAGGAGACATTATTATGAAAGCAACTAAGATGATTAAGAAAGTAAGCAAGATTTTGCTTTCAACTTCTTTAATACTTAGCCTTCCTTTAGTTTCAGCTTCATGTAAAAAAGAAAACAAAGATGAAAAAAAGGATGATGCTAAAATAAAAAATAACATCCAAAGACCACTTAAGGGCAACATTAGTTATTTAGCAATTGGTGATGATTATGCTATTGGACACAATAATACAAATAACTCAAAAATAAATAACTATTTTGATCCTAAAACAAACCAAGTTTCTGGAATTTCTTATGCTTCTTATTTAGCAAATGCCATTGCAATGCTAAAAGATAAAGATACAAATTTAAAAGACTATAAAAACTATGGATTAGTAGCTTCTAATCTTGATGATTGACTTTTACTTTTAGATACAAAAGAAAACAAGCAATCATCCCACTTAGAAAAAACTAAAAAAATCAATGAAAAACTTGGAACTTTTAATTCTAAGTTAGAAAAAAAGAATTTAATTCAGAGTTTAAAGGATGCTAATCTTTTAACAATTTCTCTTGGTTTTAATGATATTTTTAAAAAAGAAGAACTACTAAACTTAATTTTCAACCAAATTGAAAATTCAGATACACTACTTAAAAACTTAGAAGCTGAAATTACAAAAAGATTAAATGAAATTGCTGCAAATTATCCAAAACTAATTGAAGCAATTAAACAAATTAATCCAAACATTAATATTAATTTAACAGGTTATTTAACTCCTTTTTTACATCTACAAAAAATTGAGCAAAATAAAGAAATTTCTAAGTTTTTAAATGAAACTACAAACAAACTTAATGCTATTATTAAAAAAATTGCATCTGAAAAAGAAATTAATTTCTATTCATTTGAAAATCCAAACTTAATTATTTCTAATATCTCAGATTTTGGCTCTGATTTCTTAAGTTTTTATCCAAATAAAAACGCTTATAAAAAATTAGGTCAAGATATTTTTGCCAAAATGGCAATAGATAAAGATAAATATAACTTACTATTTAGTAACAAAGAAAAATCCGATCATAAAATAGCTCTTTTATTTAACAAAATTCCTGAAACAATTAAGGCAGTTGTTTTTGGTATTAATGATTCAAGTAATGGCGCTTATAATGTTCCATATACTTTTGAAAATCTTGAACAAAACAAAGAAATCATTGATTCAGAAAAAAAGAGTAATTCAGTAGAATTCCTTTTAGATGAATTTGCAATCAATTTAGATTCTTTAAATGAAAATTCATTAAAGAAGCTTTTAATGGGCTTATTTTCATCTATTGGAATTAGTAACAAAGACTTTTATTCTTTAATTAATGATTTATTAAAAAACAATAAAGATTTAGTCTCACTTAAAAACCTAATTAAACAAATTCTAGAATCTTCTACCTTCATGTTGCTTTTAAAAACTTCTAATACTAAGATTTTATCTTTAATTGAAAAACAATCACACCATAACACAACCTTAGAGCAAATAAGAAACCAAACTGCCCTTGTTTTAGAAGATAAAACAATCATTTTTAATTTATTGAAAGATATTTTTAATGATAAGTTTTTAGAAAATAAGCAAATGTTTGATTTTCTAAAAACAAATTTACCAAAAATCATTGAATCTTTATTTGGCAATGCTTTAACTAATAAATTATTTATAGGTCCTCTAAAAGAAATTTTCTTTAATAAGATTGATAAGAATTTAATTAATAAAGAACTCGCAAAAATTATCAATGAAATTTCTTTAAATCTTTTAGATAAAAGTAAAAGAGCTAAGTATTTTAAAGAAAATGATTTTTCTTCATTTGTAAAAGCGCTTTTAAAAGATATAGAAGAAAGTCAAATTAATTTGTATGCTTTTGTGCTAGACTCAATAAGAAAAAATGAAAATTTATTTAATAAAGTAGTTGATGAAATAACTGCTAGTTTAGATGGACTTTATAAAATTAAGCATCAAGAAAAGGTCGCTGATGTTAAATATTTCATTAAGTCTTTATTAAGTGCAGTTGATTTAAATAAATTAAAAGATAAAAATGAATGATCTTATGGAATTTTTAAACTTCTTATTGAAAGTATTGTGCTAAATAATGAAAATCCAAAACAAGAAATTACAAAAAAATTCCTTATTAATTTAGCACTTAATAACAAACAAGGAATTAATCAAGGAAACAAATTATTCTTTAAATTAATTAGTTTTCTTCCAGATAAATTAACTTCCTTTAACAAAGATAAATATGTTAGTGGAATGGTGCATCTAACTGCTTCATTAATTGATATAGAAAGATTTTTGGAACCAGATAAAATTTCTGATTTTATAAATAACAAAGACCCTCTTCTTGATTTTATTAAGAATATTTCAGATAAAAAAAATAATGCTGACTTAACTCAAGAAGGTAAAGAAAATATCAAGAAATTTATTTCAGTTGTAATTGATGATGGACTAAATAATAATCTTGCAAAATTAATCTTAGAAAAATTTACTAACTTTGCCATTATTATGCCTTTAAGCAATCTAATTAAGGCTAATGGTTTAGAAAAAGAATTATTGGAATTAAATTCCAACTACAAATCAATTGAAGACTTAGTTAAATCATGATATAAAGGGCTTTACGAATCAGCTTTAAGTAAAGAAGTTGTTGATAAAATCAAAGAAACAATCAATAACATTGTTTTTGATGAAAATCAAAAATATAGGAAAGAAAATCCAATTAAATTCTTGTTATCAGTATTAGAAAATGCTGAGGAAAATGGTATCTTTAAAATAGTTGAAGAAGTAAGTAATCAACTAGGAAAAAAACAAGAAAACTACAAATTCTTTGTTGATTTTATTACTCTTTATTTAAAAAAGAATTTTAAGATTGAAATTGATGAAAAAGATAAAAAAACTATTCTACCTGCAATCAATAAATTCTTTGGAAAGTTCCCTAAATCAAAGATTTTTACAACACTAAAATCTAACTTTATTAATTTAGTTAAAGAAATAAATAAAAAAGAAATTAAAGACCTAGGTCAACTAGGAGTCGCATTTAAGAATGATCTTTCAAGATTAACTAGTTCGTTATTTGAAAAAAATAATATTGAAGAGTTACTTGGTTTAATTGTTGGTGAAAATAAAGAAGCTAAAGATAGTGCAATTGTTAAATTACTGCAATTAGTATTATCAAAAGTTAATGACCAAAATAAAGATACAGTTAAAAAAGAAGTTGGGAAATTAATAGGAAAACTTATTGATAGTCCAAACTTCAAAAACTTTATTAGTTCCCAAATTGATAATATTAGTAACTTAATTTTGAAAGAGGATTCTAACGTTAAAGAGCTTGCAAAACAAACTAAGCAAAAGTTGCAAAAACTTCTTTTAAGTGACGAAATTAAGTTTAAAGAATTAATTACACAGTTAATTAATTCGCTTTTTGACAATAAGAATGGAACTGAAAATCTAAAAGATTTAGATTCAATAGGTAAATGAATTTCGAAGCTTTTAAAGACAAATAAGAATTTGTTTGATGAAAAACTTAAAACCATTTTAAGTGAATTAATTGGGGATCAAAAATACTTAAAAGAATTAATTAAGTTTGCTTTAGAAGTTGTAGGTAAGAAATTTAACTTTACTTCAATAAATGATCAAGTTAACGACATTGCAGAATTCTTATCAAGATCAATTAGTAATTTGAATAAAAGCGATGGACTTTCAGACTTAATTATTAAGATATTTGGTTCATTATTAAACAATGGAATTTTTGACAAGGGATTTGATTCTAACAAAATAAAAGATAGTGTTCTATCAACACTAAAGATGTTTGATTATAAAGAGACACTAAACGAAGAATTCTTTAAGAAAGCTGCTGAAGCAGTATTTGATAAGTCAATTTCTAAAGAACAATTCACAAAAGAATTAACTTCTCTATATTATTATTTATCAACTAACATACCTAAGCTAATAGCTGCTTTAAAACCAAGTAATGGAAATTCAAGTAGTCCTTCTGGCAATCCTGGTCGTGGCGATTCTTCAAATGGTGAAGGCGAAGAAATGAAGAAACTATTTGACAGCCTTGAACAACTAATTATTAATTCATTAAAAGGTTTGAATGGTGCTTTGGCTGATGGGGGTTATAAAGATATAAGAGAAGCTACTGTTGAAACTATATCAAAGATAATTAAAGAAGAATTATCTAAGGCAATTAAGAATATTAAAAGTGATTTATTATCATCAAATAAATTAGTTCCAATAATAGAAGCATTTTTAGATAATCAATACTTTAAAGATTTAATTAAAAATGTTATTGATGATTTCTTATCCAAGAAGGAAATTAAAGAAAATAAATCTTCAGAGATACTAAACAAAGTATTAGAAAGAGTTTCAAATAAAATCAATGGAGATATTCCAAATCTGATTAAGAACTTATCTAGTGACGATAAATTGATGGAAAATATTGCAAGTAGCTTAATTGATTTTCTAGGTTTAAAGGATACAAACGAACAAGACAAAAAATTCTTGTCTGAACTATTGAAAAAAATATTAGAAAATCTAGCTAATAATAATTATTTAAAAACTAAGATTGTAAAAAGAACTACACAACACTTAACTGATTACAGCAAGAAATTTGAAATAAAAGAACCATTCAAATGAATAATAGATGCAATAGATAAAATTAAATCTGGATTTAGTCTATCAGACTTAAATATATTAGGTGAATTAGTAGGGGAAGATAAACCTATTAATGGAGAAAACTTAGTTAAACTAGTTAACTTATTATTTGGTAAAAGTGACTTTACTAATTCCTTATTATACAAAACACTTAGAAATATAAATATGAATCCTGATGTTTCAAAGAGAACAAATATGAAAACATTAAATGATGCAGTTGGAAATGCAATTAGTGGAATTTTTTCATTTAATAGAGGGTCTAATTCAAGCGATAGTAATGATCCACATAATATGACTCCATCATTGGATGCATTGAAATTTGCCGATGATATTTTTAAAATAATTTATGGTGAATATTCGAAAAAAACTAAAGACAAAAAAGATTTCAAAGAAAAGTCGCAAACAAATGAATGAAAAGCTGTTTATCGTTTGAAGGTAGCAATTGATTTTCTTGTCTTTGAAATGTTTGGACGTGAAACTGAAACAAAAGATCGTGATAATTGAAGTAAGGTAAATCTATATTCTGGAACTAGAGCTTTATTGTGAGAATTACAAGAAGGAACTAACCTTAAATGAATTCCTGGAGTAGGTAATAAATTTTATGGAATGGCAGGATATTTTAAAGATTTAAATGAGCGTCGCCAATTTACTAATTATCTGAAAGATGAAACTAGTGGTTTTTTAGGATTTGGTAAAAAATATGTTTACTTTACTGAAGATGACTATGGTCCTGAATCAATAACCTATATTATTACAAGTTCTGGATATAACGAAAAAGAAAAAGAACAACATTTAAAGGACTTTAAATTTAAATATTCTGTAGATGAAAAGGAAAAGTCAAAAAGAATATCTAAAAAAGAATATATCCTCCTAACACTAAAAGAAGGTGGATATGGTAAATTCATGAAATTGAACAGCAAAAAATCAGAATCTAAATGGTCAGGGTTAAATACTTTAAATGTTGATGACTTTTATCCTAAAGAAATAAATTAGTTTTTGCAGAAAAAAATGACTACAAGTAAAATGCTTACTTGTAGTTTTTTAATGTAAAATTTTATTTGCATGGCCAACTGCTGCAAGTAATTGTAGAGGAAAATCCGCTCTAGCACTTGCTGTGATGCAAGTAGTGATCATGCTAGGTCTAATAAACCTAGGCAACCTTCTTTTTAGAAGTTGACGACTAGTGCAACAGAGACGAGCTTATTAAATTAAGGTGCAACGGTGTAAACTCCATGAGTTAGAAACCCAAATTTTGGTAGGGGAACCTTTGCTAAGGGAAACAAACTAAAGCAAGGAAGTTATTTTTAAAATAGCTTAGATAAATAGTTGGCGCTGTGTAATTAATTTTGTAATAATTCTTTTAGAAAATAATCGATTGTTATCCATTTTTTAACTCCTTTACATAATGTTGTTCAATGATTGATGTTCTTTATTATTTCTAAATTAATTCACAGTACAAAAAGCGGTTTATAGTGCAAAAAAGGTCTTATTAAAAAGGCCTTTTTTTATTCTTTCTTTTTTCGCTATTTTTTCTTCATTTGATAGAAATTTCTAAAAAAGCATATTAGCATTAAGAAATCAAAGGAGCAAACAAAATGAATGAAATTTTATTATATTTTTCACTTAAGTATAAAGGCGAATGAAAAGAAATTTACCAAGCTATATTAAAAAAAGAAATGATTGATGAAAATGATTTTAATCTTAGAATGCAAGATTTTAAAAAACATCAAATTGAATATATAACAATTCTTGATGATTTATATCCAAAACAGCTAATGCACACCACACAGCCGCCATTTGTTTTGTATTATAAAGGCAATATATCAATTCTTAATAAAACAAACAAATGCATCTATTTAACAGGTGCTTATGAAACGCAATCTATAAATAACTATGTATCCAAATTAAAAAGTAAAAAAGAAAATGTTACATTTCTGAATTTAATTTGACCTGGGTTAGAACAATCAATTCTAAACACTCTTTTTAGAAATAATTTCAAAACAATAATATTGTTACCCTGTGGAATTGATTGAGCAATAAAAAATCTAAATTTAGGCAAATTTGAAAATCCTAACTGCTTATTTTTATCCGAATTTCCTAATGATATTCATCCAACAAAAAACTCATTTATTTCAAGAAATCGAATTAGTGCAGGTTTATGTAGTAGTCTAGTTTTATTATCATCAATTGACCAAAGATATAATTCATTAATCAATGAATTTTTAGACCAAGGAAAAAATATACAGTGTCTTTTATTTAATGACCATGATAAAAAGGATGGCAATGTTGATTTGATTAACCAAGGAGCTGAATTAATCACAGAAACTTCAGAAATTTTCTAAGAGATAATTTAACTTAAAAATCTATTGAATTAAGCAACATTTAGACCAATAGATATAAAGTATCTTTATAAAATAAATTAATAATATAATTTAAATGATAAATATTAATGGAATTTATAAAAAATATAAATAATTTAAAAAAATTTTTAAGTTAATTTTGGAAAAGAGGAAATTAAAATGACACCACATATAAATGCAAAAGATAATGCATTTGCAAAATTAGTTTTAATGCCAGGAGATCCACTTCGGGCAAAATATATTGCTGATACTTATTTAGAAAATGCTGAATTAGTTTCCAATGTAAGAAATATGTTTATGTATACAGGATACTACCAAGGAAATAAGATTTCAGTTTGTGCATCTGGAATGGGAGTTCCTTCAATGGGTATTTATTCACACGAATTATTTGCTGAATATGGGGTAGAAGCAATCGTTAGAATTGGATCCGCCGGTTCGCTAAAAGCTGATTTAAAAAACTACGAAATAGTTTTAGCTAACTCCACATATAGCCAATCAACTACATTTAGAGATACAGTTTTAAAAGACTCACCAACTACAAATGTTGTATATCCAGATAAAGAACTAAATGACTTAATTCTAAAAAATGCTAAAGAATTAAATATGAATGTGCATCTAGAAAGAATTATTACAGAAGATGCATTCTACACTTACCAAACAGCACAAGATAGAGTTGATATTTCAGGTGGTGCAGTTTGTGTTGACATGGAAGCATATGGTTTATTTACAGTTGCTGAAAAACTAGGTAAGAAAGCTTCAACATTATTAACTATTTCAGATAACATTGTGACACATGAATCAACAACAAGTGAAGAAAGACAAAATTCATTCAATGAAATGATGAAATTAGCTTTATCCTTAGCTAAGGACTTCCAATAATGAGAATAATTGATATCATAAACAAAAAAGCAAGTAAGCAAGAATTAAGCAAAGAAGAAATTGAGTTTTTTGTTGAAAACTATGTAAATGGAAATATTCCAGATTACCAAGCTTCTGCACTTTTGATGGCAATCAAATTAAACTCAATGAATGAAGTTGAAACATCTTACTTAACAAATGCAATGATTAATTCTGGAGACACAATTGATTGATCTTATTTAAATAGTGTCATTGCTGATAAACACTCCACCGGTGGAGTAGGGGATAAAGTAAGTATTGTTTTATGTCCAATACTAGCTTCATTAGGTTTAACAATTGCAAAAATGTCAGGTAGAGGGTTAGGGCACACTGGAGGAACTCTTGACAAACTAGAATCAATAGCTGGATTTAGAATTTCACTATCTGATGCTGAATTTAAGAATGTTGTTGAAAAACACAACATGGCAATTGTTGGGCAAAATGAAAAATTAGTTCCTGCAGATAAAAAAATATATGCACTAAGAGACGTCACTGGCACTGTGGATTCAATTCCTTTAATTGCAGCATCAATTATGTCTAAGAAATTAGCAACTGGTTCAACTAGCATTTTGCTAGATGTTAAATGTGGCAATGGTGCATTCATGAAAAACTTAGATCAAGCTAAAGAACTTGGGAAACTAATGATTCAAATTGGTAAACAACTAAATAAAAATATTGCTGTTGAAATTACTAATATGGAAAAACCACTTGGTAGAGCAATTGGTAACAAAATTGAGATTCTTGAAGCCATTGATTCATTGAATGGCAAAGGACCTAAAGATTTCATGGAAATAATTTATTCATCAGGTTCTACTTTACTTCTTTTAGCAAATAAAGCAAAAAATGAACAAGAAGCAAGAGCGATGATTAAAGAAGTGATTGACAATAAAAAAGCAATCACAAAGTTCAATGAATGAATTAAAGCGCAAGATGGTGATATTGATTTAGTTTACAAAGAAAATTGATTTAATCCTAAATACAAATATGAAGTTATTTCAGATAACGAAGGATATTTAAAAATTGATTCAGCAATTGAATTTGGTTTAGTTGCAATGAAACTAGGAGCTGGTCGAAGTAAAAAAGAAGATAGTATCGACTTTGAAGCTGGAATTTATTTGAATAAAACCTCAAATGATTATGTTAAAAAAGGCGACGTGCTATTTACTTTATACTCATCCAAAGAAATCAATATTGGTCTTGCAAAAGATTTATTAAGCGTAATTCAATTTAGTAAAAACCCATTTGAAATCAAAGAAGTTTTAGCTAAACTAAGTTAGAAAAATAAAAAAATGGAAATAAAAAAAGAGGCAAAAAAATGTTAAATAAAATGATTGACCATACATTTTTAGGTCAAGCAGGAACAACAAAAGATATTGACAAAATCATTGAAGAAGCACTTAAATATGATTTTAAATCAGTATGTATTGCTCCTTCTTATGTAAAATATGCTAAGGAACAATTAAAGGATTCAAATATTTTAATTTGTACAGTAATTGGTTTTCCACTAGGATACAATGTTACAAGTGTTAAAGTATTTGAAACTAAGATTGCCTTAGAACACGGTGCTGATGAAATTGATATGGTAATGAATGTTGGCCGTTTCAAAGATAAACAATATGAATATGTTTTAAACGAAATTAAAGCAATTAAAGAAGTTTGTGGCAATAAAGTTCTAAAAGTTATTATTGAAACAGCACTTCTAACAAAAGAAGAAATTGCCAAAGCAACTGAATTAGTTTTACAATCAGGTGCTGATTTTATTAAAACTTCAACAGGATTTTCATTCCGTGGTGCATCTTTTGAAGACATTGAAATTATGAAATCAATTGCCAAAGATGATCTATTAATAAAAGCATCAGGTGGTATTAAATCTAAAGAAGATGCTTTAAAAATGGTTGAGCTAGGTGCAAATAGACTTGGGACTTCTAAATCAGTTGTGATTATGGAAGGCAAAGTTGATAATAGTTCAAATTACTAAAATTCAAGTAATCTAAAAAAATAAACACACGCACTAAAAAAAAAAAAAAGTAGTAACAAAATTATGGTAAAAATATTTTCACATCCCCTTATTGATGCTAAGTTAACAAAATTAAGAGATAAAAATACTAGCAACAATGAATTCAGGCAGAATTTAGACGAAATTACTTCACTAATGGTTTATGAAATGTTAAGAGATTACAAAACTAAACCATTAGTAGTAGAAACTCCAATTGGGCATTTTTTTGAAGGGCAACAGTTAGATAAAGAAATTGTCATTATCCCAATTTTAAGAGCAGGACTTGGCATGGTTAATGGAATTTTAAATTTAATTCCCCAAGCTCGCGTAGGGCATATTGGCATGTATCGTGATGAGGAAACAAAACAAGTATTTGAATACTTTTATAAAATTCCTGAAGTTTCAAAAGATAGTTATATTATTGTTGTCGACCCTATGTTGGCAACTGGTGGCTCAGCCTTTCATACAATAAAAAAACTAAAAAATGACGGATTTTTAAATATTAAATTATTATGTCTTTTAGGTGTGGATAGAGGCATTAATAAAATTAGTAGCGAATTTCCTGATGTTGATATTTACTTAGCAACAAAAGATAAAGAGTTAAATGAAAATGATTACATTGTTCCAGGTTTAGGAGATGCTGGAGACCGTATTTTTGGAACTAAAAAGTAACATAAAGAGACTGCATGTCTCTTTTTGTCGTTTAATTGGTTAACTAAAAAATAGTTACCAACTAAAAAAACATAGGATAAATTAAAAAATACTATTGAAAGGAAAAAGGAATGGCTTTTAATAAAGTCTCAACTCAAAGAAGATTCTTATTTGCGCTTGATTTAGATGGTACCCTTTTAGCTGATTCAGGTGCTGGAACAGTGCATCCAAAAACTGAAGAAGCAATTAAAAGAGCAGTTAAAGAAGGACATATTGTTTCAATTATTACAGGTAGACCATGAAGATCAACTATGCCTGTTTATGAAAAATTAGGTTTAAATGCAATTGTTGGAAATTACAATGGTGCGCATATTCATAATCCTGCTGATCCATTTTTTATTCCAACAATTACATATCTGGATTTAAACGAAGTGCTATATATTCTAGGTGATCCAAAAGTTAAAAATGAAATTTCTAACTATGCAATTGAAGGGCCTGACTGAGTGCAATTAATGCATCGTGATCCGCATCTTGAAAGAGTTTTTGGTTTCAATCAAGCAACCAAGTTTAAAGAATCAATTAATCTTGAAAAGCTACCTTTAAAACCAACTGGAATTGTTTTTGATTGCCAACCAACTACAAACGTTTTAGATTTATTAACATATCTAAAAAGAAGATACGGAGATTTAGGTGAATTTTCATCTTGATCCAAAGGTGAAGGCTTAAGTCCTGTATTTGATATTACTTCCATTGGTGTTGACAAAGGGAAAGTTATTTCATTAATGATGAGATACTATAATATCGATATTGATGATACAATCGTTATGGGCGATTCATACAATGATTTAAGCATGTATGATATTGGAAATGTCGGAGTAGCTCCAGCTAATGCTGAACAAGCAATTAAGAACATTTCAACTGTAGTTATGAAGCAAACAAACAAAGAAGGTGCTGTTGGATATTTCATTGATGAGTTTCTAAATAACCCAGATAAATATATAAATCTAGCTAAAGAAAAAAGAGCAAAAGCAAATAAAAATCTAAAAACAGTTAGTGCTGATAACTTTTATAGTAAAGAAGAAAAATAATGAATGATTTTGAATTAGAATACATTGGTGTTGACGAAAGCGGCGTTGGCGATTATTTTAGTCCAGTTGTTTCAGTAGCTTGTTTTATTCCCAAAGAAAATATAAAAAAACTAAAAGAATTAGGCATTAAAGATAGCAAGAAATTAAGCGACAAAAAAATCATTGAATTAATTGAAATTATCAAGCAAAATAATTTAGCTATTTTTAAAGATACAACACTAAGTCAAAAAGGTTATAATGACTTAACAAAACTAAAAATTAATAACAATGCCCTAAAAACATTAATTCATTTTAATTCAATTTTAAGATTACAAAAAAGCCTAAAAAAGAATTTAATTGTTGTAATTGACCAATATGCATCCAAGCCAAATTTAGAAAAGCATCTTGTTACACTAAAAGAAAAAAATCTAATTAATAGCAGCTTAAAATTAGATAATTTTTCTTTAGTTTTAGAAACAAAAGCTGAAGAAAAATATTTAAATGTCGCTTGTGCTTCCATGATGGCTAGATATATTTTGCTACAAAAAATGCAACAGCAAACTAAAGAATATAATGGTTTCCCTTTTATATTAGGAGCAAGCAATGCGACCATTGATTTAGGGGCAAAATTCATTAAAGATTTTGGTGAGCAAAAACTATATAATGTTGCAAAAATATCTTTCAAAACAACTAAGAAAATTCTAGAAAAATTAAAAGAATAATAAATTTAAAAAAAGCGTTTGAAATTTGATAATTATAAAGTAATAAAATATCTAAATATAAGAGTTAAATATATATAATTATTAAGTTAATATAGTCTAAAAACTATTAAGTTTAACAAAAAAAAGGGTGAGACTCCTTGGCCAAAAAATGGTCCAAAAGTCCAAAAGGAGAAAAAACTATAATGTCAAAATACGAAATTATGATTTTAGTTAACCCTACATCTAAAGAAGAAAGTGTGAAGGAATTGTTATTTTCAGTTCTAGACGAAAAAAGCACAAAATTCGAACGATTAGAGAGAACTGAATTAGCATATCCAATTAAAAAATTAACACACGCAACTTATTTCCTTGTACACACAAGAACAAATCCTGAACTAATTAAAGAATTAACTAGAAAATTTAATATTGATAAATCAATTTTAAGAAGTTTAGTAATTAACCTAGATTCAGAAAAAGGTCTAAGACCAAAAAGACAAAAAAGATTTGTAAGAAGAAATTTTGATAATAAAAGAACTTTTGAAAGACAAGACAACAGACAATCAACACAAACAACAGAAGAAAAGAAACAAGAACAACCAGCACTTAAAAAAGAATCCACTGAAGAATAAGTTTAGTTTTTGAAATCTAATAAGGAGATACTTTTTATGAATAAAGTTATTTTGGTAGGAAGATTAGCATCAAAACCTTTTAAAGGAATTACAGCATCAAATATTGAATACTCAAGATTTACTGTTGCAGTTCAAAGGGAGTATGCAATTCCTAACACTGAACCTGTTACTGACTTTGTGCCTTGTGTGGCATGAAGATCAAATGCAGCATTCATAAATAAATTCTTAGACAAAGGTTCACTAATTTTAGTAGAGGGATCATTTCAATCTTCAAGATTTACTGACCAAAATGGACAACCAATTAATTCATATGTAGTTAGTGTCGATCGTATGCAACCACTTGAATCAAAAGAAGTCAGAGAATCAAGAAGAAAAAATAGTGAATTTGAAAAAGAATTTAGTATTTCTGAAGAAGAAAAAAAACAAACTATACCTAATAGTACATCTAATGAACAAAAAAATGAAGATGAAGAATCCGATATCAATTATGATGGACTAACTTGGGATCTTTAAATAGGAGAAAAAAATGGCTAGAATTGTTCGTAAAAAATTATTTGTTCGTAAACGTCCATGTCAATTTTGTTTAAGTAAATCTCCTGTTGTTTATGTTGACTATAAAAACGAAGAATTATTATCAAAATTAGTAAACCAACAAGGAAAAATCATTTCATCAAGAATTACTGGAACCTGTGCAAAACACCAAAGAGCTGTTGCTTTAGCAATTAAAAGAGCTAGATCAGTAGCAATCTTGCCTTACATTGGTTCAGTAAAAAAAGAATTCATTAAAAAAGATGTAGTTGCAACTAAGGAAACTAAACCTGTAGCTGAAACATCAGACGAAAAATAATTATTTAATTTAAATTAGAAATTAAAGCCTTTTGCATTCATGTGGCTTTAATTTTTTTATTTTATTTTGCTTGCTTTTTTTAGGCATTTAACTAACAATTATTATTTATAAAATAAATAATTTAGTTTCATTTTGGATAAAAAATTTATGGTATTTTTTTAGATATAATTAAATACATGAATATAAATCTGGCAAGTCAAATGCGCCCTGATAATTTGGATGATTTTATCTGTTCTGAAGCAAAAAAGAAGCTATTTTTATCAATCATAAAAAATAAAGATTTTTCATCATTTATTTTTTATGGTAAACCCGGTGTTGGCAAAAGTACAATTGCAAATATTCTAGCAAATGCAATGAATGTTAACTATGATTTATTTAATGCTGCCATTGATAAAAAAGAAGATCTAATTATCAAAATTAAAAATAACGATATTTTAATTATTGATGAAATTCATCGACTAAATAAAGATAAACAAGATATTTTGCTTCCATATTTAGAAGATGGACATATTAGTATTTATGCAACCACAACAGAAAATCCATATTTTAAATTAAATCCAGCCCTACGTTCAAGAGCACATATTATTGAACTAGAAAGTCCTAACAAAGACCAAATTCAAAAGAAATTATCTGACATTGCCAAAAAACTGCAAATTTCATGATTAGAAAAAAAAGAAATACAAAACTTCATAGCCACCCAAGCTAATTCTGATTTTCGCATCGCAATTAATATTGTTGAATTAATCAACAAATTAAGTGCTGATACAAATATCACTATTGAAAGCATCAAAGAAATTATTCCAAGAATTAATTTCTTTTCTGATAAAAATGGTGATGGACATTATGATTTACTAAGTGCATTTCATAAATCACTGCGCGGATCTGATCCAGATGCAGCTTTATACTGAGGACTTTTAATTTTAAAGTTAGGAAATGTCGATGACTTATTTCGAAGAATGCTTTGTGCTGCGTATGAAGATGTTGGACTTGCTAATCCAATGTGTGGGGTACAAACTCTAAATGCAATTCAAGCATTTGAAAGACTAGGTCTTCCAGAAGGTTATTTACCAATTGGTTTTGCAATTTTAAATATTGCTTTAAGCCCAAAATCTAATTCATCATATTTAGCAATTAGTAACATAAGACAATTACTTGATAACAATTATATTTATGAACCGCCCCTATATTTAAAAGATGCCCACTATTCTTCAGCTAAAAAATTAAATCGCGGTATTGGTTATAAATATCCACATGATTATCCAAATCACTGAATTAATCAATCTTATTTACCAAATGAATTAAGTTCTTTACAAGCATATGCATTTCAAAATGAAGGATGAGAGAAAAAAATTAAAGAATACTGAAAACAAATTAAAAACAGGGAGTAAAAGATGTTTGACTTAGACAAAATCAATTCTTTAGAAGACCTAAAGATTGCAAAAAATCAATTCAATAATTCAGATGAATTAAAAAGTTTGATGACGCAATTAAAAGAAGCTTCTAAAGAAAATAAAGCTGAAATTGGAAAAAAAATTCAGCAACTAAAAAACGAAGCTGAATTATTTTTTAATGCTGCAAAAGAAAAACTTAATAATTTAGAAATCCAAAAAAAACTAAGCGACCAATATATTGATTATGCTACTCCTGTTTCTTTTGATGGAATTATTCATCCAATCAATTTAGTTGCAATGCGTTTTAGAGAATGACTTTTATTAAATGGTTATATTGAATTAAGTTATTCTGAAATTGAGAATGATAAATATAATTTTGAGAATCTTAATATCCCATCTAGTCATCCAGCAAGAGAAATGCAAGATTCATTGTATCTTAACAATTTCGAGTTACTACGTACACATAATACAGGAATTAGTGCAAGAGCACTAGAAAAATTTGCCAACCAAGAATTCTCCCAATTTGCCATTGGCAGAGTCTATCGAAATGATGAAGAAGATAAAACACATACACACCAATTTACCCAACTTGATTTAGTTAGTGTTGGCAATGTTTCTTTTTCATCACTAATTTATACATTGCAAGAGATGCTATCTTATGTTTTTGAACAACAAATAAAAATAAGATTACGTCCTTCTTATTTTCCATTTACTGAACC
Organism: Metamycoplasma auris 15026; assembly: GCF_000367765.1. Taxonomy (GTDB): domain Bacteria; phylum Bacillota_I; class Bacilli_A; order Mycoplasmatales; family Metamycoplasmataceae; genus Metamycoplasma; species Metamycoplasma auris_A. The sequence continues at coordinate 31,753 of NZ_AORI01000001.1, read as the reverse complement.
AAGTGTTGAAGTTGATATTTTTTACAAGGATAAATGAATTGAAGTTTTAGGAGCCGGAATGCTTAATGAAAAAGTGCTAAGGGCAGCTTGATATACTAATTCAATGAGTGCTTTTGCAGCTGGCATTGGCATTGAGCGAATTGCAATGATTAAATATGGCATTGATGACATTCGTGAGTTATATACAAATGACATAAGATTTTTAAAACAATTTAAATAAGGAGTAAAAATGATTTTTTCTTATAAGAATTTATGCAGATTAGCAAATCTAAAAGATACTTCAGTCCAAGAAGTAGTTAATGCAATCAACTCAATTGGTTTCGAAGTTGAATCATATTATAAATTTGCTGATGTTGAAGGAATCAAACTAACTTATGTTACAAAAGTATATAAAAATCCAAATGCTGACCGTTTAACTGTTTGTGAAGTTGAATATGGTGACGGACACAGAGCCATTATTCAAACTACAGCTACAAATATGCAAGAAGGTCAATACGTCATGTCATTTGTCCCAGGTTCAAGAAGCAAAAATCTAGTTTTTTCTTCAAGAAAAATGCAAGACATTGTATCAGAAGGAATGTTTGTTGGACTTAGTGAAATTGGCTTTGATAAGGAAGTAATTCCAACTGAATTTCAAGATCAAATTTTTCAACTTGAAAAAATTGATCTAAATATTGATCCAATTGAATATTTTGATTTAGATGATTGAATTATTGATATTTCGATTTTATCTAATCGTGCGGACGCACAATCATATTTAGTGATGGCTAAAGAATTAAGTGCATACTTCAATAGTGAAATTAAATGACCAAAAAAAGCAAATCATAATCTCATCTCAAACTTTGTAGTAAATAACTTAAAACACACAAATGCTTTTAGTTTAATTGAAGCTTCCAACTTCAATTTAAATGCTTCAATAAAAGAAAAAATGTTGTTATGAAAACATGGAATTAAAACATTTAATAATGCAATTGATTTGACTAACTTAGTTTTATTATATACAGGAGTTCCATGTCATTTATATAACAAAGATGATTTGGAATCCAATGAATTTAGTGTTGGATATTATTCAGGGAAACTTAATATTTTAGGTAATAAAGAAGTAGATTTAAAAAATGGACTTTGTGTTTTTAATGGTGTCAGCCCAGTAGCTTTGGCTGCTACAATTGGACTTGAAAATTACCAATATAATAACTTAAGTCAAAAAGTTGTTTTTGAAATTGCTTCTTTTAATCCTTCAGATGTAAGAAAAAATGCTAAACAAATCAAATTAGCAACAGCTTCATCCCAAAGAGCAAGTAAAGAAATAGCAAACGGCGCGCTTATTTTAGCTTATAACTTTTTAAGTAGTTATCTAACTGATTTTTCAGCGCAAATTAATGCTCCAAGATTGCATAAAAAAACAATTCTTTTAGATAAAAGCTACATTAATAAATTAGCTGGTTTTAATATCTGCAAAACTAAAAAATTTGATGAAGTAATAGGTAAACTTGAAAAACTTGATTTTAAATTTAAGTCAGATTTTTCGGCAGTAACTTTTCCAAATTACCGTTATGATTTAGAAACCATTCAAGACTTTGTTGAAGAAGTTTTTAGATTTTATGGCTATGATAATTTTCCACTTAAGCAACCTAAAATAAGTCGGCTAAATTATGAAAAATCAAATACATTTGACTATATAAAAAATTTAGTGCAAAAAAATTACACTAATGTAATTACATATACATTAATAAAGCCTGAAGACAATATTTTTAATCCTTTTTCAATGCAAGAAAAGCTCAATGCTATTGATGCAAAAAATTACGACCACTCCCAAATTAGATTATCAATGATAAGCTCCCTTAACTTTATTATGCTCCATAATAAAAAACAAGGTTTTGAATGCAATTCTTATTTTGATATTGGTATGGTTGGAAGAGAAACTAATGTTTTAGGAATCATTTCTAATTCCAAAGATTTCAATGAAATTAAAAGAGATTTAATTTCCTTAACTAATAAGAAATTAGTTTTTAAACAAGCAAATCTTGAAATTTTTAATCCAAATGCAGCAGCCTTTATTTATTTAGATGAAAAACTTATTGGTTATCTTGGAAAAATGCATCCTAAATATAATTTAGAAGATGCCTTCTTTGCTGAGATAAAACTGAATGAATTAAGTGATAACAAACTTGAATTTAAAAATTATAAACATGAACCAATTAAAGTTCGAGATATCACAATTTCTCTACCAAAATTTGAATCTACAGAGGAAATTATTAAAAAAATCGAAACAATCAAAGGAATTCATTCATACCAAATTATTGATACTTATGTTAAAGATGAAAAAACTAAAAATGTGACTTTTTCCTTTAAGATTGAAGACTGAGCAATTAAAAAACTAGAAGAAACATTTAAAGCTTAGAAATAAGAAAAATGTTTCTTTTTTTACTTTTTTCTTTCTTTTTTCCCTAATTTTTCCCAAATTAGACATTTATTAAAGGTATATAATGAAAATATAGATTGGAGGCAATAAAAAATGAATGAAAACAAAGAAACTAAAGAAAATAAGACCATTGATATAAGTTTGATTCTAAAAGAAATTGAAAAAGAATTTGGGAAAGAATCAATTATGCTTTTAGGAGAGGAACCTAGCATTATTCCCGATACTTTTAGTAGTGGCTCACTTTGTATAGATAATATTCTAGGAATAGGTGGATGACCTAAAGGAAGAATTATTGAAATTTTTGGCCCTGAAAGTAGTGGGAAAACAACTTTAGCATTGCATGCAATTGCCGAAGTTCAAAAAACAGGTGGCATTGCAGCATTTATTGATGCTGAGCATTCAATTGATCCAATCTATGCAAAAAATTTAGGAGTAGATATTAAAAATCTAATCTTAGCACAGCCTAGTTCTGGTGAAGAAGCACTTGAAATTGTGGATAGATTAGTAAAAACAGGTGCAATTGATTTAATTGTTGTTGATTCAGTCGCAGCGCTTGTTCCTGAGGTGGAATTAAATGGTGAAATGCGCGACCAAACAATTGGTGCGCAAGCGCGTCTTATGTCAAAAGCGCTTAGAAAGATTACAGGAACACTTTCTAAAAATAAAACAGCAATTATTTTCTTAAATCAAATTCGGGAAAAAATTGGTGTTTTATTTGGTAATCCTGAAACTACAACGGGTGGAAAAGCTCTGAAATTTTATGCTTCAATTAGATTAGAAGTAAGAAAAGTGCAAAATATTACAAATAATGGTGATATAACAGGTAATCAAATTAAATGTAAGATAGTAAAAAACAAGTTAGCTCCACCTTATAAAAGCACACAAATTGAAATTATTTTTTCAAAAGGAATTTCTAAGGTTACTGAAGTAATTCAACTTGCTGAAAGTTTCCAAATTATTACAAGAAAAGGTTCTTGATATAGTTATAATAATGAAAATATTGCCCAAGGGCAACTCAATTTATCATTACTGCTACAAACAAATAAACCTTTGTATGATGAAATTTATAATTTAGTAATTGAGAAACTAAACAATGAATAAAATGTGTTTCAAGATTAGGAAATTTTAGGATATTTCTAATATTTTTTAGTAATAATAAGTTAGTTATAAAGGTATTAAATTATATATAATTTAGTACTATGAAAAAAGAAAATCTGAATGTTTTATTTCTTGGAGATATCTTTGGAAAACCTGGTATAAATTTTGTAAAAAAGAATCTTAAAAAGCTTATCAAAGATAATAATGTTGATTTTGTTATTGCTCAAGCTGAAAATGTTTCTGGAAGAAAGGGCTTTGTTCCTGAAGATTATAAGGAACTAAAAGAAGCAGGCGTTGATGCATTTACACTTGGTAACCACGTTTGAGCAAAGAAAGAAATCCTTGAAATCATTAATAACAATGATTTAATTCGCCCAATAAATGTTGATGAAGGTTATGAAGGACAAGGAATTCGTTTTTTTGAGATTAAAAATAAAAAAATTGCAATTATGTCATTTATGGGTGTTACATTCAATCCACTATTAGAACCATGAAAACAGCAAATTGCAAACAATTTCTTTGATAAATTTGACGAAGTTTATAATTCAGCCTTAGCTGATTATTGAATAATTGATTTTCATGCTGAAACAACATCAGAAAAAGCCGTTTTTTCTTTATATGTTGATGGAAAAGTTGATGCAATTTTTGGCACACATACACATGTGCAAACTAATGATGCAAGAATGCTACCTAAGGGAACATATTTTGTTAGTGATGTTGGAATGTGTGGGCCAAGAGACTGTGCTATTGGTTCAAATTTTGAAGAAGTATATCAAAAAATGCGTTATGATGCAAGAGCACCATTTAAAGTTTCAAACAATAAATGTGAATTAAATGCAGTTTTATTTACTCTAACAAAAAATGAAAATGATAAAAAAATTAAATTAATTAGGATTTGGGAGTAATACATGGAAACTAAAAAAGATATTCAAAATAAGGGTAATTTTTTAGTCAAAAAATATCATTTTCGTAAAAATATCATTAATTACATTTACCAATTTGAACTTTTTGATATCAATCTAAATACAGAAGAAATTGTAAATAATAAATTGAATGTGATTAATGAAAATGAGCTGAAAACTCTTGAATTAATTGAATGTAAATATGAAACTTTAAAAAACATAGCTAAAAAGTTTCTATTAAATTCATGAGAGTGATCCCGCATTAGTCCACTAAGCCGTGCAATTATTATTTTTGGAATTTATGAATTAACTTATAATGAACCAAAAGTCGTTATTAATGAAATGATTAATATCTCAAAATTACTATCTCCTAATGAAGACTATAAATTTATTAATGGAATTTTAGATAGAGTAGCAAAACAAATAGCAAAAAAATAGATTATGAAATTCATTTTAAAAGATCTTATTAAGAAAAAATATGACATTGATGAAAAAACAATTGAATCTTTAGCAATGCAAGGTCGCATTTATGTTAACAATGAAAAAGTATTTTTAGCAAGTCAAAAATACGATGAAAAAGTTAACATAAGAATTGAGTATCAAAAAGAAAAATATGTTTCTAGGGGAGCATATAAACTAAAAGAAGCACTTGAAAAATTTGAAATTAATCCTAAGGATTTAGTTTGTTTAGATATTGGCTCTTCTACAGGAGGATTTGTTCAGATTCTTTTAGAAAATAATGCCAAAAAAGTTTATGCTTTGGATGTCGGCACTAATCAGTTGGATTATTCACTTCGTACTAACAAAAAAGTTGTTGTTTATGAAAAAACTAACTTAAAGAATATTGAGAAAGACTTATTTTTAGAAGATATTGATTTAATTACTTGTGATGTTTCCTTTATTAGTTTAAAACATGTTCTTTTAGTATGTAATAAAACTTTTAAAAATAATGTGCAATTAATTGTTTTAATCAAACCTCAATTTGAAGCAAGCAAGAAATATGTTTTACCTGGTGGATATGTGGATGAAAAGCATCATGATTACATTAAAAATAAGATAGTTGAAATAGCAGCTAGAAATAATTTTGCTTTGCAAAAAGAAATTATTAAAAGTCCAATTTTAGGTGACAAGTCAAAGAATATTGAATATTTAGCATATTTTAAAAAAAAGGAATTATAAAAATGTTTGAAGTAGACAACAAGAAATTTTTTCCCATGTTTAAAAATAATTCAAATATTGTTTATTTGGATAATGCTGCTTTGACTTTCAAACCTGAATCTGTGATAAATAAAGGATCTGAATACTACGAAAAATACTCAATTTCTACAAGAACGTCAGACTCAAAATTAGGAATTAGTATTAATTCAAAAATTAAGGAAGTAAGAAATAAAGTTTCTAATTTCATTAATGCTAAAGATAATGAAATTATTTTTAGCCAGGGAACTACTGATAGTCTTAACCAAATTGCCATGATGCTATCTAAAATCATTGATAAAGGAAAAATCATTTTAAGCTATTTCAACCACTCTTCAGCTATTGTGCCATTTCTTGAAAACTTCAAGCATAAAAATATTGAAATTAAATATGCAAGTGACGAAAATGATCTTCTTAATTCCATTGACAAGAAAACAAAAATAGTTGTCATTCCGCAAAAAACTAATAATTTTCAAATTGATTATAATATGGCATTAATTTATAAAAAATGTAAAGAAAATAATGCAATTTTAATCAATGATGCAGCACAAGCAATAGTGCATGACAAAGTTGATTTTAGTTTTTGTGATGTTTTGGCTTTTTCAGCTAACAAATTATATGGTCCAACTGGTATTGGAATATTAGCTATCAAGGAAGAGCTATTAAAAAAATTATCACCAATCAAATTTGGTGGTGGGCAAGTGCAAGATATTTATGATAATTTTGATTGAAATTTAAGAGAATTAGGAAGCAAATGGGAACCAGGAACACCAAATTTTGCTGGAATTATTCAATTAGGCGAGGCAATTTCTTTTTTTAATTCTTTTGATTTGAATGAAATCATTGCGCATGAAAAAGAAATTGCAAATTATGCATACTCAAAACTATCAAAACTAAAAAACATAGAAATTGCATCTAAAAAAGGCGATGGCATAATTTTATTTAACTTTAAAAATATCCCATCGCAGGATGTTGCTTCTTATTTAGGAAATCGTGATATTTATGTGCGCTCTGGAGCTTTTTGTGCTTATAAATTTAAAAACATAGATAAGTATAGTAATTCGTATGTAAGAGTTTCACTAGCTATGTATAATACAAAAAAAGATATTGATATCTTAGCTGACACTTTGGCAAATGGAGGTAACTTCATTGAAATCATATAGTAATCAAGAAAAGCAACGGATTATCTTTGATAATTATGCCAATCCAAAATACAAGTTAGATAACAAAAAAAACTGTGGTATTTTTGAACATTCATCAGTTTGTGTTGATGAAATTGAATTACATTTAACTTTTAAAGATGATATTTTAATTGATGCTAACTATTATGCTTTAGGTTGTGCAATTTTTCTTTCTAGTATTGAAATAATGATTAAGCAGTTGCTTAACAAAAATAAGCAAGAAATCAATGTCATATTAGATAATTATTTTAAAATGATTAACAAAACTGAATTTGATGCAAAAAACATTGACTTAGGGGACTTATGTGTTTTTGAAAATGTTAAAGTTCATTTAAATAGGTTAGAATGTGCATCAATAATCTATCGTGCATTTAAAAAAGGATTAGATGGCTAAAATTATTTTTCATATTGATATGGATTCATTTTTTGTTAGTTGTGAACGTTCAAAAAATGAATCTCTGAATAATAAACCAGTAGTTATTGCCTCAAATTCAAGAAGGGCAATTGTTACAGCCATGTCATATGAAGTAAAAAACCAAGGATTTAAAGTAGGAGATCCTTTTTATAAAATAAAAGACAAAATTGCTAATCTAGTTGTAATTGAGCCTCATTATGAATTATATTCATTAATGTCCAAAAAAATTTTTAAATTCATTCAGGACTTTTTTAGTTCAAAAATTGAAATTTATTCAATTGATGAATGCTATATTGATGTTACTGATGAAGTTAAAAAATTTCATTCACCAATTGAAATGGCAAAAGAAATTCAAAATAAAATTCTTGAAATTTTTAAAATGCCATGTTCCATTGGAATTTCTTATACAAAGTTTTTAGCAAAAATGTCAACAAACAAAGCTAAACCTTTTGGCATTTTAGAAACAACTAAAAAAGATATTAAAAATAATTTCTATAATCTTCCTGTAAACAAAATCTTTGGAGTAGGGAAAGCTATTGCTCCAAAACTTATTCATAGCAATATAAACACATATGAAGACTTGATAAATTGTGAAAATGATCTTTTATTAAGAAGCATTTTTGGTAAAAACTATTATTTGTTTATCAAAGATTTAAAAGGTGAAAATACTAAAGAGCACATTTTGGTATCTGATATTAAAAGCATTAGCAATTCTAAAACTTTTATGTCAGAAGATTATGATGACTTAAATGTTTTACTCAATGAATTAAGAGCAATTACGATTAACATTTCACAAAGAGCAAAAGATTTAAATCTTGAAGGTAAAGAAATTGCAGTTTCAATAAGAAACCAAGAGCGAATCTGGATTCATAAAAGCAAAAAAATGGCAGCGCTAACAAACGATTTTGACACTTTATTTAAATATGTTTCCAGTTTATTTATTAGTATGTGAGATGATAATAAGATAAGAGGCCTTGGTGTTGCACTTAATACATTAGTTTCCATTTTTGATGATAATAATTCTTTAGATTTATTTGCAAATCAATCAAAAAATCTTGTGGAAAAAATTATTTCTGAAAATAACTTTGCAATTGGAAAAAATACACTTAAAACTTTAGACCAATATAAAAAAGAAATCAATGAGAATGTTGAAAACATTAAATTTTTAAGAAAAAATACAAAGTCTTATAACAAAAAACTAAACTTGGAGGATGAATGAGAATAGCAATCTATGGAGGAAGTTTTAATCCAATTCATAAAGGACATATTGAAGTAGCTAAATTTGCTATTTCAAATTTAGAACTTGATAAGTTATTTTTTGTTCCTTCCAACAAAAATCCATTTAAGAAAGAAAATGCATATGCTGATGCAGAACACCGAATTAAAATGATTGAATTAGTTTTAGGTGATAAGATGGAAATTTCTTTATTTGAAACTAAAAGAAAAGGTAATTCTTATACAATTGACACAATTAATTATTTTAGACAAAAATATTCTAATGATGAAATTTATTTTTTAATTGGGACAGACAACATTAATTCATTGAATAAATGAAAAAATATTGATGAAATTGCAAAAAAAGTTCAATTAGTAGCATTCAATCGTGGAAATAAATATTCAAAAATAAACATTAAAAAATATAATGTTAAATTACTAAATAATCCAGTTTGAAACTACTCATCCACAGAATATAAAAAAGGTAATTTCTTAGTTGTCGAAGACAAAGTTCAAGAATACATTGGAAAAAATTTCTTATATTTTGATGATATTGCAAGAAATCTATTATTTGATCCAAAAAATAAAGACAAACAATTTCGCTACTTTCATTTACACTGAACTGCAGAATATGCAGCAGAGTTAGCTAAAAATCTAAATTACAAAATAAAAAATGCCTACCAAGCTGGACTAGCACATGATATTACTAAATTTTGAGATATCGAAAAATCATATGCTTTTTTAGAAAAATATGGCTATGATAAAAACAATTTAGAAGTATATAAATTGCATCAAACTACTGCATATTATTGATTAAAAGATGTATATAAGTATGATAATGAAGAAGTTTTAAATGCTATTAAAAAGCATACTTCTTTAGATATTGAACTAAGCTTGCTAGATAAGATTCTGTATGTAGCTGATAAAATAAGTAAAGGGCGGCGTTGAGAAGGAATTGAAAAAATACGAAAGTTAAGCTTTGAAGATTTTGAATATGCTTTTTCTTATTTAGTTAAAAGATGCGCTGAGTATGAAAGCGAAATGCGTGGTCATGCTTTTAGTGAAAAACAAAAAGAAATATATAAAAAATGAGGTAATTTCTAACCTCAATTTTTTATTCTTTATTTTTGTTAATTTGTCCTTGATTAGAGGAATTTTGTTGAAATTGTTTAGTGTATAGCTTCTTAAGATTTATAAGACATAAAGCAGCAGCTATTATTTTGCAAGGAAATACAAAGAAGCCAACAATATATAAAATTAGACCAATTGTATAGTCATTTTTTCCTGCATAAATTGTGCCAAAAACTCCAAATACTAAATTAGCTACTGAAATACCAAAAATAGCTAAACCAAATAAGATAAGAAAGGTAACACCAAATTCACTTTCTACTAAACTTAGTAGTAGTGATTCACTTCTATCCATATAATCTAATAAAAAGCCAAATGGAATTATAAGTATAAATAAAATTAGGTAACTAAAAGCACCAATAGCTGATAGAACGATATTAATAATATGAATTCTTTTTTCTTTAATGTAATCTAACACTTGTTCCCTTCTTTTTTTAAAATTAGTATTTATACATTTATTTTATTGTATTAATTGTTTTGTTTAATAAATTCTATACATCAGTTTCATTTGTGTGTGATAGCATAATTTCTTTGATTGAAATGTCTTGTGGTAATGAATAAATATAAAAAGCAGTTTCTGCAATTGTTTTTGGTTTTAGACCACCATTAATTTCATCTCTTCATTTTTTATAATCGTCATATATTTCTTTGTTTTTAGTATTTTCTAAAAGATTAGTATCCACAATAGCAGGTTCAATCAAAGAAAATCTTATATTTGTATGCGCTAGTTCTCTTCTTATTTGTTCAGTAACAGCATTGACTGCAAACTTAGTTGAATTATAGATTGCATGGTTATTATATGTATATCTGCCAGCAACGCTTGAAATATTAATAATTGTGCCACAGTTTCTTTTTACCATGTCACTTAAAACAGCATCCATGCCATTAACTACACCTTTAATGTTAGTATCTAACATATCATATTTTTCATTTAAATCTTGTTTATCATATCTTTCTAGATACATCACCCCTGCATTATTGATTAATAAATCTACATCTCCAAATTTTTGTCTTGCTTCTTTAATAGATTTTTTAAGGCTTGCATAATCTTTAACATCAACTTTAGATACTACAAGATTTTTGTCTTTAATTTGACTTACTACCTCAATTTCTTTATCAATCCCTAAAACTGGATAGCCTTTTTCTAAAAATAAATTAACACAAGCAAGTCCAATTCCTGAATTTGCGCCTGTTATTACTACTAATTGCTTCTTATTTTCTTCCATAATTTTTATATTTCCTTAATTAAAATTCAATATTAAATATTCTTAAGTATATAAAAAATAAACCTAAGAAATTTAATTTCATTTCTAAAAAAAACAATAAAAAAATGCTTAAAGCACTAATGAAGTAATTTAAGCATTTTTTACTTTAATTATTTAATTAATTGGATGGTTTAATTACATTTTTGAGGTGTGTGCTGCTGCAACAACAGAAGCAATTAAAGCAAATGGAGGTAATACAAAACCTATTAAATAAAGAATTCCACCTCAAACTGAACCATGCATAAATGCCTTAATTGTGGCAATAATTTGCACAATAAACATAGATACACCTAGTAAAGCTAAAACAGCTCAGAAAGCAATCGCAGTTGCACTAACTAAACTTGTTGTTTTAGCTGCTTCTGGTGCTTTTTGGCTAGCATTAACTAAAAAGCCTAATGTTGCTAATGTTGCAAAGATTCAAATCATTGTTAATGAGAATAATACAACATATGCAATATAGTGGCCTGTGTGTTTTTTATTTCCCATATTTTTTCCTAAATTAAGATTAAATATTTTTTTTATGTTTTGAAATTAACAAAACTAATTATAAAGATTAAGATTTAAAATTTCCTTATTTTTGATGATATTTAAATTATTTGAGTACCATATTTTTTAACTTTTATCTTTCTTAAGTTTTTAAAATGCTTTTTTCTTTAAGGAAATTTAGCTAAAAAAAGCACTAACTTAAACCAAAAAAATAAAATAAAAAAATTAGCACTCTTTTTTGTAATGTGCTAAAAAGTGTGGTAAAATAATTTTGGAACTTAGATTAGAGTAATTCGAAATATGTTTTTTAAGATATATTAAACAAGGAGATTAAAAGGGAAAATATGGCAAAAGAAATTATTTTAGGTATTGACTTAGGGACAACTAACTCAGTAGTTTCTATTATTGAAAATAATAATCCAAAAGTTTTAGAAAATCCTAACGGAAAACGTACCACTCCATCTGTTGTTGCATTCAAAAATAATGAAACAATTATTGGAGAAAATGCAAAAAGACAACTTGAAACTAATCCAGATAGTATTGCCTCAATTAAAAGATTAATGGGTAGTGCTTCTACCATTAAAGCAAACCAAAAAGAATACAAACCTGAAGAAATTAGTGCAATGATTCTTTCTTATATGAAAGATTATGCAGAAAAAAAGATTGGCAGCCCTGTTAAAAAAGCAGTTATTACAGTACCAGCTTATTTTGATAATGCCCAACGTGAAGCAACAAAGAATGCAGGAATTATAGCTGGTCTTGATGTAGTTAGAATTATCAATGAACCAACTGCAGCTGCGCTTGCATTTGGACTTGATAAATCCAAAGATGAAAACCACCGTATTTTAGTATTTGACTTAGGGGGAGGAACATTTGACGTTTCAATTCTTGAAATGGAAAATGGAACTTTTGAAGTGCTGTCTACTTCAGGAGATAACCATCTAGGTGGTGATGACTGAGATAATAAGATTGTTGAATGATTAATTAAAGAAATTAATGCTAAATATGACTTTAATCCAAGAAATGATAAGATGGCAATGGCAAGATTAAAAGAAGAAGCTGAAAGAGCTAAAATTGCCTTATCTGAATCAATGGTAGCTAACATTTCACTTCCTTTCTTAGCTATGAATGCAAATGGCCCAATTAATGTGGAATTAGAGTTAAAAAGATCCGAATTTGAAGCTATGACAACTGATTTACTTGAAAGAACAAAGAAACCTTTAATGGATGCACTAGAACAAGCTAAATTAAGTTGAAATGATATTACAGAAGTGCTTCTAGTTGGAGGCTCAACTAGAATGCCAATCGTTCAAGAATTAGTTGCTAAGATTACAGGCAAAAAACCAAATAAATCAATTAATCCTGATGAAGTAGTTAGTGTCGGAGCGGCTATTCAAGGTGCTATTTTAGCTGGTGATATTCAAGATGTGCTATTACTTGATGTTACTCCTTTAACTTTAGGAATTGTTGTTGAGGGTGATATTGTAGCTCCTTTAATTCCAAGAAATACAACAATTCCAGTAACAAGAAGTCAAATTTTTTCAACTGCTGCAGATAACCAAACTTCTGTTTCAATTGTTGTTACCCAAGGTGAAAGACAAATGGCACATGATAATAAATTCTTAGGAAGATTTGATTTAAGTGGTATTGCCCCAGCTCCAAGAGGAGTTCCCCAAATTGAAGTTAGTTTCTCAATTGATGTTAATGGAATTACAAAAGTAACAGCTAAAGACAAAAAAACCAACCAAGAACAAAGTATTACTATTCAAAATACCTCTGCCCTTTCAAAGGAAGACGTTGAAAAAATGGTGCAAGAAGCTGAACTAAACCGTGAAGCAGATAAGAAAAAACGTCGTGAAGTTGAACTAACAGTAAGAGCTGAACAAATCATTCACCAAATTGATAAATCAATCGAATCTGATGAAGCTAAGAAATTAGATGAATCCCAACTTGCATCAATTAAAAAAGAAAAAGAAGAAATTCAAAAGTTAATTGAAGATAAGAATTTTGATGAATTAGAAAAGAAAATTAATGAATTTGAACAAAAATTAGCTCAAGCTATGGAATTCATGAAAAACCAACAACCAACACCAAATCAAGATAACCAAGATTCAAAAGATAACGAAACAAATTAATAAGATTAAAAAACTGAAATTTAAAAATAGGATTTAGCATTACTAAAAATGCAATCCTATTTTTTGTTATTTAAAAATAAGAAAAATCATTCTTACTTTAAGTATTTTTTAGCTTCTTTAAGAAAGTACGAGATATAAAAAAATTGCATAAAAAATAAAACTATAATAATAAAAAAAATGTTAAAATTTCTTGTGATAGAAAGGTTATTAAATATATGAAAGTATCAGTTTTAAAATATTCTATTTTTACTTTTAATACAAATTTAAAAAGAAAGAATTCAATAATTCTACCTTCCTTGGTTTTAATTGCTTCTTTTATTATTGGCTTTCTTTTTAAATTTGTAGTTCCTGAAATTTATAAAGAACTTTCTTCTTTTTTATATATTTTAGGATTGATGATAACAACAGTTATCTTTGCTTCCATTAAGTCTTTAAATATATTTAAAGACATGGAAAAAGAAGGCATTGAGTTGCTTGGATTATCGAAACCCATTACAAGAAAAAATCTTATTTTAGGTAAGCTATTAACATTATTTTTCTATGGTTTAATTTGGTCTTTAATTTTATTAGTTTCTTCCCTTATTTCACTATATGGAATTTATAGTCCTGCAAACTTATTTATTTATTCCTTTTTATTTTTATATGTAGGACTAAATGTTTATATGTTAATTGGACTTCTTGTTGCATTGATTGGTTATAAATTAAACCAAAAAATTGCTATGACAATTCCACTTGTAATTTTTATTCCTTTGGCTTTAGGAGGCTCTTTAATTTCAGCTAACGCAACAAGTAATATCAATAATGCAGCTTATTTTTTAAATGAAGAAAAAAACAATCATCTTTCAGGGAATGTAAGCAATACTGAATTATTTTATTTAAACAATAATCAAGATGAATTATTTATTATTCCAAATGGTGTGAATAATAAAGAATTTAGTAAAGGACAAAAAAATAATGAAGGTGGCCAAGAAAAATACTTAGAAACTATAGTTAATATTGCTAATAAGTCTTCTAGTGATTGACAAATTTATTCATGATTATCTCTTCCTTACCAATTTATTGATATTTTTAATGCAAAAAATAACAATGTTTTTGAATCTCTTTCCAAAAACAAATTTTCAAATTTAGATAAATATGTTTACTATAATGGCTTAGACAATATTGCTTATAAATATAAATTAACAAATAATGTTTCTCTAAATAAATACATAACTAAATCAAATTTTGATAGTACGAAACTTCAAGATAATTACATAGTTCCTGGTATTTTAAAAGCAAAATCGGTTATTGATAATGTAATTGATACAAATTTAATTTATGCAAGAGAAAATGCTGAAAATAAAGACGTTGATTTTCCTGAAGATGAATATACATCAAATGCTCCTGATATTGTAGGTAAAATCAAATGACAATATGTTTATGAGCTATTAAGATCAAAAAAATTCAATGAAATAGCAAAAGACTTCATTGAAAAAAACATTATTAAAGAAATTAATGATAAGAAATTAAAACTAAATAAATTATCTAAAAATGCTAAATTAGATGCAATTAATCAATTGTTATTAGATAAAATTTCTTCTTCAGTTTATCTAAGTGGAGCTGATAATCCTGATAATCCAATTACTAAAATAGAAGATAGTTCAGTGACAATTTTTGATAAAAAAGCAATTTTAGATAAAAAAATTGCAACTGAATTTGAAAGAAAAATCTATTTTGCAGTTGGTATTCTATACTACATTTATTTCAATTACCAAAATACAACCCTATTAGATGCCATGTTAAAAAAACCTATTCATTCAACATTTGGTAATAACCAAATTACTCTAAAAGTTAGCGGTTATAACTACAAAATCGGTGGCTATAGTTCATATGATACTGATATTAATGTCAGACCTCCAAAAAATGGAGAAAACAAAAATAAAGTTATTAAAAGATATAAATTAAATCAAAGTGATAATAACTTTTTATTCCAAAGCTCGGAAGTAAAATCAATTAAAAGAGATAAATTAATTGTTAATAAAAATATTTATTTTGTAATTTGATTAGGCATTATTGCTTTATTATTCGTTGGTGTTTTCAAATTGTATACAAGAAAGGATTATAAGTAATGAGTGCAATCTTAGAAGTAAACAATTTAAAAAAATTATTTGGGAAAACAAACCGTGGTGTTAACCAAATTAGTTTCAGTGTCCAAGATGGCGACTTTCATGCTTTTATAGGTGAAAATGGTGCTGGAAAAACAACAACAATTAAAAGCATTATTGGGGCTTATACAAATTTTGAAGGAAATATTCTAATTAATAATATTGATATAAAAAATGCCCAAGCAAAAGCAATTATCGGATATATTCCTGAAGTTGCTGATTTTCCTAAAGAACTAAGTGTTTATGAATACTTATATAATCTAGCTTACTTATCAAATATCAAAAAAGAAGAAATTAAAGAAAAAATTCATAAGTATCTAAAGCTATTTAACATTGAAAATCTAATTCATGACAAACCATATAACTTCTCTTCTGGTCAAAAGAAAAAAATCCTTTTAATTCAAGCTTTAATTCACAATCCAAGACTTTTAATTTTAGATGAACCTGCAGCTAACTTAGATCCTACTGCTAGATATGAACTTTTTAGCTTATTAAAAAAACTAAATCTAGAACAAAAAATCACAATCTTTATAAGCTCTCATGTTCTTGCTGAAATTGATAAATATGTTAATTCTGTGACCTTAATTCATAACGGAAATATTTTATATAATGGCAAAAAAAATCAATCTTTAGAAGATTTATTTTATGAAAAAATCATTAAAAATACTAACTAGTTTCTCTTTTATTTCTTTGCCATTATTTACAATAAGCTGCATCAAAAAAAACCCAAATACAGCAAACAATAACACTAACACAAAACCTTCTTCCAATCAAAACAATAACAAAAATATTAATGATTTTTCTATCGAAAAAGCTGCTTCAATTAATGCCCTTCTTGATTTTGTTTCTTCTAACAACAAAGAAAAGAAAGATTTATATATCTCCCAACAAAAAAATATTCCAACCTCAAAAATTAATGACCTAAAATTTGCTTTCATTTATGCACCACTTTTTGTTTTTAGTGATCCTATTGAAACTGGTGAATTTAAAATCTTAATTCGAGATGCTAACGAAACAATTAAAAATACCCTTTCTAAAGATTGATTATGAAGCTTAGATAATATTAATAAATTCAAATTTATCTATCATCCTTATGGTGATTTATTAGATGAATCTGATAAGAAAAAAATTGATGAATATATCAAAGTAAGAAACAAAAATCAATCTCTAATTCAACAAATAAAAAATAAGATTCCAGAAATCTATGAATTTGATATTCCAAACATTGAATTAAGTAAAGAATTTTTGTCTAATGTTGATAAGTTAGTTAATGAATCTAATTCAAATGATATTAGTAAGATAATAAAACTTTTATCTTGGGATAATGAGGATGAAAAAACCTTAAAGTCAAAGTTTTCTCGTGGAGCAAGTATTATTCAAAAAATTTCAAAATTGGAAGTTATATTAGAAAAACTTGAACTAGATGAGAAGAAGCACAACGAATGAAAGAAAAAGCCAGAAAATAGTAGTAAGACTGATGAAATAAACTTAACTTCTAAAAACTTTAATGATTATATTAAAAAGTTGAATAATGAAGACGATGGCTTTCTAGCTGATCAAGAGGATACACTTAATGAAATTTTACAAGAATTAATACCAACAGGGCGAGGCAAAAAACCTAAAGAAGTTGATGATAAAAAACTTCAAGAAATAAAGCAAAAAATTGAACCAATTTATCAAAAAATTAATGCTAAACTAGCTGATCTAATTGCTTTTAGTAAACTAAAAGATGATTATATTTTTACAAAAGATGAAGTAATTAAGAAAATAAAAGAGTCCTTATTAAAACTAGATAGATATAAAAATAAAAAAGCAATTTATTTAGTTTATGATGGAAACAAGGTTTTAAGACTTTGAAAATATACAACTAAAGATAATGGCAAAGAAAAAAATGTTGTTGAATTAATTCCCAATTTATTAGTGCTTGAAAATAAGAAAAATATAGACAAGCAACTAAAAAACCTTGAAACTGAAATAGCAAACGAAAGAGTAAGACAGTTTGAAAAAGACTATTCATCGCTTCTAAATGAAGTATTTAAACAAACCTTAAATAAAATAAATGACACAACAATAATCAACACTTTCAATGATGAACACTATATGGCTTACAAAGCAAAAGAACAATATAACCAATTTCTATTTGAAGTTTTAACTAAGATAAATAAAGAAGATTCTAAGATATATAAATATGTTATGAGGTTAATTGATGAAGAATAAAAATAAATTAATTATTGCTAGTTCTTTACTTAGTTTACTTCCAAGTTATTTCTTAGTGTCATGTATCACAACTAAACTGCCATTAGAAGTAAATAAATTAATTGAGGATAAATTTAATATTGCCTTAAGTTCTCAGGATCTAGAAGAAGTTAAAACCAAAAACTTTATTGATAGTTTAATTAAAAAGACTTTTAAAACTAATGAAGAAAAAAGAGTAATTTTTGAAAAAAGTCAAGAAAATAAGGAAGCTATATCTAAAGAATTTAAAGACCTTTCAAAAAAGTTTCTTGAAGCAAAAAATAAAGATAGCAAGAATAAAGATAAAGAGCAAATTGAAACTAAAAAAGCAAAAAAAGAACTAGAAGATTTTTATGCAAAAAATTGGTTATATATCATTCAAAATCTAAAAGAAACAGTTTGAACTTATGAAACTTGGTGAACTCTTCCAACTAAGGAAGGAAAAAATGGCCAAAAATATGCAACACACAGTAAAGAATTCCTTGACAAAATAAAACAATTAAATGAAGAGTATGAACCAAAAGAAAAAGTATTTCAAAATAACCATTTTATACATTTTCAAGAAGGCGATGAATCTAAAGAATCAAGTAGATATGTTTTCTATTTATCAAAATCTGATTTCTTAATGCGTATTTTAGTTTCAAAAAATAAAGACAATACTGAATTAAGTTTTGATAAATTTATTTATTTTCCACCAAGAAATGAACAAGCTGGTGCAAGAAAAAAAGATGTTTCAATAAAAATTCTTTCAGATGCCATTCACCAAGGAGTAATTCATGGGGATAAGGCTGGATATGATAGTTTCGAAAAAGTTTTGGTGCACAATAATGGTTTTCCAGCATTAGGTATTTTAATTGACAAGGAGGTTTGAAATGCATATAATAAAGAAAAAAAGATGGAATAAAAAATTCTTAGTTATAATGCCGTTTCTAACTTTCTTACCTTTGGTTTCTCTTTCATGTGTTACTAAGGAAAATATAAATAAAAATAATGCAGATATAAATATTAATAAATCACAAAAAGAAGAAGCAAAGAATAATAAGGAAACAAACTGAAATACATTTTTAAAATATGAATATATTGATTTGCTTTTAAGATTAAACTTCGAAAATAAAGAAGAAAGAGATAAATATATTGAAAGCCAAAAAAAACGTGACGAAGCTTATCTTAATGAAATCAAAGAAGCTTTGTATTATACAAATGCAGTCGCTTTGTCTCATCATGTAACAGATAATGTTGTCTATGAGGAATTTTCTTCAAAATTGGATAAGCTTTTTACAGAGGATTGGCTTTGATTCTTATTTAACTTAGACCGCTTTACTTTCATTAACTATGAAGTATTTAATGGCTTTAAAGGGGAATTTGATCATCTAAATGAAGACCTCCAAAAAAATGCCCAAAAACTAGGTGCTTTCAACCGTCCAAAAACAAATCAAATTTATAGTTATGCAGTTTGAAATAATAAACCTGATACTTATAATGACTGAATTAAAGAAGTGCATTTCATTACCAAAGAAGGAATTATTTTCAAAGCCGATCTTAAAAAGGATAAAAAAACTAAAAAAATATCAACAACAATTTTTAGATATTCATATATCTATCCTGATTTATTTAATAATGAAAAAAGAATTAAAGATGATTTTGATTTAGGTAGATATGTATCTGTTTTAAAAAAGGGTGAAGGTGTTCTAAGCAAGGATGGTAATAAAAGAGAAGGCAGCGCTGAAAAAATTCTTTTTGATGAAACTTTTGGGGGTGAACCATTACGTTATACCATTGTTGATATTGATAACAAAGAAGCATCTAAATCTTAAGTTAGGCAAAAAAATAAAATAAAAAACTAGAAGAATAATTGTTTATTTTCTAGTTTTTTTGTTGCTTTTTTAGAATGAAATTTTAATTTTTCTTGCGAAATTTAAAAGTAATAATTGCTAAACTAACAAATAAAATAGCAATTCCTAAAGATATTAAAATAAATACATAAATAGGTTGGTTAAATAATAAAGATTGCTTGCTATTTCATCCATAATTAATTAAGCTTACAGGATAACTAAATGGCATTGTTATAGCAATGATTCTTAGAGCTTCTGATTTTATAATGATACTAATTGGTAAATACATTCCTGATATAAAAGCAGGTGGTAAATAAAAAAGCATTGAAATTGCATTTGCACTCTTGTAATCCTTAGTGATAGTTGCAACAATTAGGCCAAGAGAAGAACAAATTATAGAAAGAAATATCATGCCAAGAATTATGTAACCAAAATTGATTGTAACAAGGGGCAGTTGTTTATATCAAATTAAAGAAAAAAGAAAAATTCAAAGCCCACTAAGTCAAATTAGAATTGTATAAAATGAAATAATGCTTGCAACAAAAATTCAAGGTTTTAAAGGAAGTAAAGAGATACGCTTATAAATAATGGTTTCTTTTAGATCGCTAAAAGACATAGCAAGTGAAACAATGCCTACAACAGGAGCTGCTGAAGCAATCATGCCTGGGAACTAAGTTTTTGATTGAAAATGTTGGAATCGCACTTAGAATTAATAAAAACATAATGGGAAAAATAAAAGCAAAAAAGACATTATGAAATGATTTTCTTCAATAGTTAAAAAGTAAGCCATACATTGCTTTGAATTGTCTTAACATCTTATTTACCTTCTTTTTTATTAGAATTAATCTTTTTTAAATAGTAATCTAGAAGTGTTTCATTTTGCTTAAGAATATCTTGCACACTTGTATCATCAATTATTTGTCCATGATCTAAGAAAATTACTCTTTCGCATAATTCTTTAATTTCATTAAGATTATGACTAACTAAAATTAAAGTCATCCCCTTATTTTTTATTTCTTGTTTTAAAAGATTGATAATTTCAAGTTGATTTTCGACATCAAGTCCTGTTGTAATTTCATCACCAATATAAATTTCAGGATTATTGAACAAAGAAACAAATAAATTAAGTCTTTGGCGCTGACCGCCTGAAAGAGCATTAATTTTTTGTTTAAAAAGTTCTTTAAGATTGAATTTTTCAATCATTTGATTGAAATATTCTTTGTCAATAATACCTTTATATAGTGTTTGATAGAATTTTATTAATTCTTTGACATTAATAAAATTTGGATAAACTTGGGATTGAAAACTAATTCCAATTTTATATGGAATTTTTTCTTTTGGAAAAGCATAAATAACTTCGCCTGTTGTTGGATTTTTTGTGTTAGCAATAATTTCAACTAATGTTGATTTACCAGCACCATTGGCACCAAAAATAGCAACACTAGTTCCTTTTTTTATACTTAAATTAATTGGACCTAATACCAGTTTGTTGCCATATTTTTTCGTTACATTTTTAATCTCAATTAAACTCATAATATTAACAAACCTTCTTTTCTATTTATATATTGTAGTCCTAAAAAAATAAAAGTAAATTAAAGTTTTGTTAGTCCTTAAAAACTTCTAAAAACTTTTTTTTGCAAGCAAAAAACTTTTCTAAAATTAAAAATAAAATAGGCCTAAAAAACACTTTTAACCTAAATTAAACAATAATTGGATTATCTAATTAAAATGTTAAAATAATTTAAAATGTTTCTTTTTGTATATCATAAGGAATTTAAAAATGAAAATTAGAATTGAAAAGATTATTGCCTTATTTTTAGGTATTTCAAGATTAAAAGTAAAGAAAATCATTAGACAAAAACGAATTTCAATTAATGATGAAATAATAGATAAACCTATCTTAGTAAACCCTGAGGTTGACATCATAAAAATAGATAATGAAATTGTTAGCTATGAAGCTTATAGTTATTATCTTTTTAACAAACCTTCTGGCTACATCACTTCTAATTTTGATACTAAAAACCAAACTATTTTTGATATTTTACCTTTAGATAGAAAGAAATTCTTTGCTTATGGAAGACTAGATAAAGATACTGAAGGGCTTCTTATTATTAGTAATGATGGCAAAGTTGGGCATCAAATTATGAATTCAAAATTTCAAATTGAAAAGAAATATTATTTTGAAATTGATAGTATTTTTGATGACAAAATAAAAAAACACTATCCTTCAGTTATCAAAATTGAAAATGATTATTTGGTTACAAAATACAAATTTGAATTCATTAATGAATCAAGTGGCTATTTAAGTATTTATGAAGGGAAATTTCATCAAGTAAAGCAAATGCTTAAATTCTTTGGATTTAATGTTACATATTTAAAAAGAATAAAAATTGGAAACCTAAGTTTAGAAAATCTTGAATTAGGGCAATTAAGAAAGATATCAAAAGAAGAGTTAATGGAAGTTTTTAATTAAAAGGTTAAAATTAAGATTTAATTAGTTTTTGTTGGTCATTTTTTAAAATTTTAGATAGATTTAGATAATTAAACTTACTAGTTAATTTGTTCTTTTTTGTTATTTACTAATTAAGAATAGAGTTCCTAATTTTTATGCAGACGAAATAAAAAGGGCAATATTACCCTTAATTTTTCAATCTTTGATAAAAAGACTGAAAAAATTGTAAAAAAATTTCTGTTTTAGACACTATATACCAATAATTTTTTTAACTTGAGAATGTATTTTATGCTTCCAAGATATTGCTAATCTTCCTTTTTTCAATTGGTTATTTTCTTTATTAATCTTTGGTAAATATATAAACATTTTTATTATTACAAATCGTATATAACTCTGTAAAACCAAGATTATTATTTGCAATTATACAAATTCTAAAATTAATAAAAAAATGTAGGTAATTAAACCTACATTTGTTTCTTTTTTTAACCTGGATACAAGACCAAATGATGGCTGAAACTAATCCATTAATAAACAAGAAAACTATGTTTATATGTAACCATTATAAAATACATTTTTTGCTTCTATTATATTTTCTTACTTGTTTTAATAGAAGCATCCTAATATATAAGGATATATAGTTTACTATAAATAATTTATTGACTTTAAAAGTTAAAAAAACTATAGACATAATAGTTTATAGTAGTTCTGTCTCCTTGTTTCACCATCTCAAATGGTAGGAGGGTCAGCTAGAACTAGACTGTCAATGTAGTTCTTTTAAGAACATTTGTATTATAGTATATATTTTTTCTTTTGTTTTCTAAGAGGGAAGACACCTAAGCTTAGTTAGAAACATACTATAATCTGCTTAATAACAAGGATATATGTTTCTAAAACAATCCTAACATATTATGTTTTATTTCCCCAAACTATAATGTAAGAATAAAATTAAAAATTACAATAAACAAACCCATATAATATCTAGCTTTTTTATATAATAAATATTAGATTAAAAAGCATATGGAGAAAAAAAATAGAATGAGTAGCTTAAAAGAAGAATATCTAAAAAAAGCAGAAGAGCTAAAACTTACAAACGAATTAAATGGAGATCAAAAAGACCTTATCAAATTAATACTTGGTAAATTTGATGATAATGATAAAAATTTACAAAATGTTTACCAATTTTTGATTAAAAGAATCAAACTAGGATTTGTTTTTGATGTTGCACCAAGTGTTGATGCAAAACAAATAGCTTTACTTAAGAAGAATGATAGCTTATCATTTGGTAATTTTATGGATCCTAACCAAAATTACTTAATCATAGGAGAAAACTATGATGCACTTAAGAATTTATTAGTAATTGAGAGAGAGAGAGAGAGAGAGCAAACTTCTTCTAAGTTTGATGTAATCTATATTGATCCTCCATATAATACTGAATCTTCAAGAACTGATGGTAATAACCTTAGTGAAAAAGATGATGTAAGCGCTTCTAAATTTATATACCGTGACAAATTTAGTCGCACTGGCTGACTAAATATGCTAAATGAAAGACTTATAATGGCTCGCCAACTTCTAAAGGAAGATGGTGTAATTTTTGTTTCAATTGATGATAGCGAACAAGCCTATTTAAAAGTTTTAATGGATGAAATTTTTGGGGAAGAAAATTTTGTAGCAAATATAATTTGACAAAAGAAAAATACAGGAGGTGGAGCTGGCAAAGCCAACATAGATATAGAGACTGAATTCATATTAGTTTATTCAAAAAACAAAGATAAAGTGAAATGAAATAAGAAAGAAGTAGATAGCGCAGAGTATACACTTAAAGATGAATACTATAATGAAAGAGGTTTTTATAAATTAGAGGACATAGACCATAGATCATCTAAAAGTAAATTTAAATATACTGAAGGTGGAGATTATTTAATAGAAGCACCTGATGGAACATTTTTTAAAAATTATAGAAACATAAAGAAACCTAAATCATATGTTTATCTGCCGGGTAAACAATTATTTGATTTTTTAAACAAAAATGGATTTATTGAATTTAAACAAATAAAAAAAGATGGCCAATTAGTATGAAAAGCTATTAAAAAAGTTTATGAAAAAGTTATTGTTTCAAAAAATGAGAATAATTCGTATGATATTGTTTCACGTGAAAAAGGTAATAATTTTTCAAATATATATAATGAATGCACAACAACACACGGAACACAACTTTTAATATCAATATTAAATAATACAGATTTTGAAACTCCTAAACCCTTGCAATTATTGAAATTTTTAATAAATTTAAATCCGAAGAGAAACGCTAGAGTTTTAGATTTCTATGCAGGTTCAGGAACTACAGGTCATGCAGTAATGGAACTTAATAAACAAGATGGTGGAAATAGAAGTTATACTCTTGTAACAAATAATGAAAATAATATTGGTAAAGACATTTGCTATGAAAGATTACATCGCATAAACAAAGGCCTTGGCACTAATGGCGACTCAAATTTTAAATGAATTAAGAAAAACAATCCATATGATTCAAATCTTAATGTATTTGAAATTGAATATTTTGATAGCTCAATATTTAGCAATGCTGATGATAATGAAAAAATCAAAAAAACTTTTATAAAAGAGTTACAAGACTTTGACATTAAAAATATTGAATTAAATAATCTTGAAATACTAAGAAATCTAAATGCCCTAAAACCTATTTCAAAGGATAAAGATGATGCAACTAACTAATTCACAAAATAAAGTAGTTGAAAAGATTGTTTCGAAATATGACATTGAAAATAAGAAGATTATTGAATTTCAAGCCCCAACTGGTTCTGGAAAAACATTTATGATTTTAAATGTTATTGACAAACTAATTCAGCAAAATCCACATGAAAAATTTTGCTTTGTCATAATAACGCTTTCAGCCGCAAAATTACCTAAGCAAATGCATTTTAATTTCTTGGAATATAAACAATATTTAATCAATAAAGATCTTGAAATTGAACATATAACTTCCCCTTCTTCAAGTGATAAATCTAAAAAATTTAACAAAGACAAAGACCGTCACTACCAAATTCTTGCTAAACAAAATAAAATACTTATTTTTGGTAATCAATCATTTGGACAAAAAAGAATTTTTAGTGAAGAAGGAATAATTGATTCATTTTTATCTCAAATTGAAAATGAAGAATTCAAATTGGTTTATATTCGGGATGAAGCACACCTTGGTGGTGAAATTGATGAAAAGAAAATAAAGTTTCTTGATCTTGACTCAAATGCTAATATTGATAAGTTACTAGCCAAAACAAAAGATGCATCTGTACATTATGAAGTTGCTTTTCAAAAAAATGCCCATTTTATTATTAAAATGACAGCAACTCCTAAAGGACATAATGAACTTATTTCATTAACTGAAAATGATCTTAAAGAAGATGACATTCTTTTACTTAAAAAAAATGGAATATACAACGAAAAACTAGATGAAATTCAAGAAGAAACAATTACAAATAAACAAATTTTAGAAGTTGCTTGTAAAAAGTTTAAATTCATTAAAGATAGATATGCAGATGTAGATAAAGAACCAACGCTAAAAAATATCAATCCTGCAATGTTAATTCAAGTTAATAATAAAGATGCATCAAATAAAGAAATATTTGATGCTAACATTAATGAAATCCTTGAGGTTCTTAAGGCTCATAATCTTAATTATGTAAAGTATTTTGGGGAAGATGATATTGATTCAAATATAAGACTTAATTCTTATTCATTGAATGCAATTTCTAAAAATAGTAGTGATGTTGATGTCGTTATTTTTAAATTAGGTCCAGCTACTGGTTGAAATATTCCGCGTGCTTGTATGCTAGTGCAACTACGTAATGTTTCATCTGCTTCATTAAGTATTCAAACTCTGGGCAGAATTAAAAGAAATCCAAATCCTAATGAAGAAGCTAAGCAAAATTCGATATCTTTTAATTATTACTATTATTCAAATGTTTCTGAAACAAGGAAAAATCATATTAATATCTTTTTAAAGGATCAATATAAAAATGAAACTTTCAAAGTTGGATATATTGATAAGCAAGAAATCCAAAAAATGATTCAAAATGAAAATTATGTTAATGAGCTTATACGAACTCTTGATATAAATTTAATAAAAGATGAGTATGAAAAATATAAAAATGAATATCAAAAATATGGATATATCCCAATTTATACCGAACACTTTGGCAAAAAGAAAGTTGTTACTGATAAAATAAGCAACAGCATCGATCTTGAAATTTTTAAAGAGAATTTCTTAAGCAAAAACAAAATGTATTTTTCTAGTGGCACAATTCAAGCTATTGAAAACTTTAAATACAATGATTTTAAACGCCAAAATACATTTGGTTATGATGATTTTTCAATCAATCTATTTTGATTAATAATTGCTAAAAACTATTTAAGTCAAATCAAAGATATCTTTTATACAAAAGTTAACAAAGAAACAAATTCCAATAAAGCAGTTTACAAAATAAAAACTAACCATTTACTACCTGAAAGAACTGATTTTTTTGTAGATGATCTAAGAAAGCATATGATTAATTTACCATTTAATGAATATGCTTATTTAAACAAAAATGAAGAAGGCTTAGCAAATAACCAATACTTTGATTCAGCCACTGAAGAGAAATTCATTAGTTTACTTAAAGATTATGAAGTTATAGAACTAACTGATGAATACAAAATCAAAGTATGAACCAAAAACCCTGTTTTTCAAGGTATTTTTTTAGAATATTTCAATAGTGATAATGAAATATTAAAAGCATATCCTGATTTTATTTTTAGAATTATTGATAAAAATGATGAAAAAAAATATCATGATTTTTATATTGAAATTAAAAGCCTTGAAGACATTGATGAAAAGAAAACTAAAATGCTAATCAAGTCATATAAACGATACATAAACAAAAAAGAAATCAATCTATTTGAAGATAATAACTTTAATATTACATTACTACTTTTAAAGCTTAATAAAAACAAAACAAATGATGTCCAATACTATGGAGCAAGTTTCAATGAAGAAATTAATAATATACTAAACTCGATTGAACTTAATGCTAAAAATAGCGGAATAGGTAAACTTAAAGACTTTTTTAAATTATCAATTCTAAATAACTAAATAATCTTAAACTATCAAACTAAAATTGCTTGATAGTTTTTTCTTCTTAATTTAAGTTAAAAGCTTTATTTATAGGTTTTAATCTAGTACTATAGTTCTAGTAAATCAGCAAGATTTTGAACATATTTCAATATCTTGTGTTTTTTTTATTCTTTTTTGTTTAACACGTCAATTTTATAGCTTCGCAAGTTTTCTATGTTTGGTCTAAACCTATTGTCTTGTGAAGGCTTAATTTTCTTTTATTTTAAAAAATAAGACTATTTTTTCTACATTCATGCATCAAGAAATATAACCTAATATAATTTATTAATAGTTAGTATAAAGGTTGGATTAAAGATGAATAAAATGAAAGCTTTCGTAGTAAAAGGACCTAAAGAATATAGTGTTGAGCTAATTGATATACCAAAACCGCTAAATAATGAAGTTTTAGTTAAATTGGAAACTAGCGGTGTATGTCATACAGATTTGCATATAGCTAATAATGATTGACCTAGACAACCTAAATATCCAATGGTGCCTGGCCATGAAGGAATAGGAATTGTTACAAAAATAGGCCCTAATTGCAAAAAAATAAAAGTTGGGGATCGAGTGGGTATTGGTTATATGTTTAGTGCATGTGGCCAATGTGAATATTGTGTAGGAGGCAAAGAAATTTTGTGTCCTTCTAGAGTTGTTACTTCATTAACTAAACCAGGAACTTTTGCTCAGTATACGATTGGTAATGAAGATTATGTTTTACCTATACCAAATAATTTAGATATTTTAGGTGGGGCTCCTATATTATGTGGTGGAGTAACTAGTTACAAGGCACTTAAGCAAGCTAATTTAAAAGTAGGTGATTATGTTGCTATCATTGGCATTGGTGGACTAGGGCATTTTGCTATAGCATATGCTAAGGCAATGGGACTAAATATTATTGCTATTGATATTAATAATAAGAAATTAGAATCAGCTAAAAATGAAGGTGCACATTACACATTTAATGCTAATTATTTCTCATTAGTTGAGCAAATTAAAAGCATTACAAATGGTGGTGTGCACGCAGTAATTAATACATCAGTTGCAACTAACTCAGCTATACTTGGTATGTCTATTTTACGTAGGGCTGGCAAACAAGTATTAGTAGGAGTACCTCCGAAAGATAAAAATAACAAAATTGAATTTCCTTTGTCCATATTAGCTACAATTTCAGGCGAACAGCAAGTATTAGGTTCTGTCGTTGGTACAAGACAAGATACTAAAGAAGCACTAGCATTAGGTGAAAAAGGTATAATATCTAAAGTTGGCCAAGTAATTAGCTTAGAGCAAATAGGGGAAGTTTTTGAAAAGCTATCTAAAGGGGAATTAATTGGGAGAGCTGTGATTGACTTTAGAATTAATAAATAAGATTAATTAGTTATTATTAAGCAATTAAAAACGAGCAGTTCTTGCTCTTTTTTATTAGTTTATAAAAAAACCAGATGCTAATTAAAGCATCTAGTCATTAAAATTTAAATTTTAATTAACGAGCAGTTTCGTATGTTTGTAAAACTAGGTCGTTTAATTCTTTAGCTTCATTAACGTCAGCTATAGCTGGTGCATAGTTATCTTCAATGATAGCGTCAAGTCTTTGTTTTCTTTTTAGAGCAAGAATTTTTTCAATAGGAGTTGCTCCGAACATAAAGATTACATAAGCAATGAATAGTCCAGAAGTTGCTGCATAACCGATTATGTCAGAATTTGATTTTTGAGCAATTGATAATCCTAAGGAAATGAATGGGTCAATCATCTTGAATAGTAATGTTCCCATAACCATGATGATTGCAATGTATCCAGCTCACAAGGTGTGTTTATTCTTTTCAACTTCAATGAAGTTTTTCTTTCTATTTTCGATAACACCAACTACAGCCATTACGATAAATGCAAAGGAGAATAGAGCCATTCAGTCAGCCATTAGGTCTGAGAATGATAGTAGAGCACTCATGTGCTTACCATAAGTTCCATCTACATCTTTTCAAGTAGTTTGTGTGTAAGCATAAGCTCCAATAATTGTTAGAACTAATGCTAAAGGAACAGATAGAATTAATGAGAATAGAGCACCAACAATTGGCATCTTGCTATTTTTCATGTATCTATAAGCCTTAACTGGAAGATAAATTTCACCTTCCTTAACTAAGTCTTCAACGAAACGTGTACATCACATTGAGAATCCGTTAAGAACTCCAAGTACCCCAATAGCAATGCAAATGTTAATTACACCAAATGCTCATCCGTGACCTTTTTGTTTTAATAGACCTCCATAGTCATAGAATCCACCAGTTTTAGCACCAAGTGACATTGCTAATGCAATGATGATGTAAATAGCTGTGATTGAGAATAGACCTACTACTAAAACAGCAGGTGTTTTTTCTGGGTTCTTCATTTCTGATTGGATACCTGCAGATACATAGAATCCATCAAAAGCAAAGAAGATACCAGCAAATGAACCAAAAATTCCTAAGAATGGTGTTAAACCTAAGAATGATGTAGATTTACTATTAAATAGGTCAGTAGCTTTAACTGCTTTTCAAAATTCTTTGTCATGTGTTTGAACACGTAGACCAAAGAAAATGAAACCTATAATAACAATAGCTACTAAAGGAATGAACTTAAATGAGGTTATAATGATGTTTTGAATGTTACCAGCACGTCCACTTAGACCAGCTGAGAATAACATTCAAACTGTCATTGCTAAACCAATTCCAAAGTAAATTCAAGGTGCTGCAGGAGCTGCTGCGCCGAAGTTAGGAGTTACGCCAAATCCGTCAAGTCCATCTTGGAATTGAACTATAACATAGTAAGGCATAAAGAAGTATGTAAGTGGTAAATATAAGTAAGTCATGAAGAACTTATTAGCTTTATAAATAGCTAAAGTGTTGAATGCCTTACTTCAACCAATCATACCTAAGTTGTCATTACGCCCAGATGCTACTTCTACTAATGCTAGTGCTAGAGTAATAACAGCAAAACCAGCTATTAGTCACACTAGGATAGCTCATAATATATTTCCAGCCGAGTTTTCTAAAACTGATTTTGCCCGTAGAAATATACCAACACCGATTGTTGAACCAATAACAACAAGGATTGCTGCAAAGAACCCAATTTTCTTTGTTGGGCTCGATGTAACAACCATTTGTTCGTCGGCCATGATATTTCCTTTCAGATAAATTAAATAAAATTTTTGAATTAGATACACCAAGATTCAAGGCTATAATACTTATAGCAAAAGCATTAAGTAGATGTATCCAATTTAAATTATAATTTATTAAATATATAATGCTTTAAATTGAATAAGTTTATAAGTATATTTATATTAATATTAAGGAATATTCAGTAATATTGAATAATTATTGGAAAGATAAATCAATACTCTTGAGTGTTTTTTAATTTGTTAATTAAAGTCTTTAGAAAGATCTTATTTTGATTAGATTCTAGAGATGTAAAAACTAAGATATAAACTGACTAAGAAGAATTTTGAAATAAGCAAACTTTTTTAAGATATAAAAATAGACTTTAGGGCTGCTTATAGTAAGCAAATTTCCTTAAGTCTATTTTTATATATTAGTAGATTATTTAAGATTTTTTAGAGCTTCTTCAATTTTGTCTTTGTAGGAAACTAAAAGTTTTTCAGATGCATAAGCTTTTTTTTCTAAAGATAGAATTTCTTCTTCATACTCTTCTTCTAGTTCACTAATTGCTTCTGCTTTTTCATTTAGTTTTTCTAGTTGTTTATCAATTTCTTGGTTTTCTTTATCTAAGGCAGTTTTTTCTTCTTGTAATTTGTTTTGGTAACTAATTAAAGAAGCTAATTCAGTTTCAAGTTCTCATAATGAACCTTGAATGTCTTTTAGATTTTTAGTATATAGATTTATAAGACTTTGACTTTTACTTTTATTGTAATCTTTGTTTTCTTTTCTTATTTCAGCATCTACTCTATTATATTCTTTATTTAGTATATCTAAAGTTGTGGAAGCTTCGCTAGTTTCTTTTTCTTTTTTATTTAAGGAGTTCTTGATATTACTAATTGAAATGTTTCTTTTTCTTTCATTTTCTTCCTTAAATTTAGAAAGTTTTTCAATTGTTGAATCTATAATTTCAATTTCTTCAGAAGTATCTATAATATTGTTTAAATATGTTTCGTATGATTCTTTTGTTTTTCCAGTTTCATATAAGATATATTTATCAAAATCTTTTAAGCCATTAGAAAATTGAGTTAGTAATTTTTTAACTTCAATTTTTTCTTTTCTTTCCGATTCTAATAAATGATTGATCTCTTCAGTGTCATTTTTAAATTTTTCATCAATTTCTTTTATTTTTGACTCTTCCCCAGATTTTAATGACATTAATTCTTTTTTTAGTGCTTCTAATTTTCTACTTATTTCATTTCTTTTAGAGTTTATTGATATACCTAAGTTTGCTAGTGTATCTGTGTAACTTATTTTTTCAGCATATGCATTAATTTCTTCACTAGCATCTTTTAGTGATTCA